>CAIVPZ010000123.1 GCA_903907955.1 uncultured Acetobacteraceae bacterium
GGCGCAACGGCTACGAGGATCAGGTCCTGAGGCGTCTTGCCGAGGTGTTGCCCGCCGGCGTCCGTGTCTGCATCGTGGCTGACCGCGGCTTCGGCGATCAGAAACTGTATCAGCTGCTGACCGAGGAGTTGAAGTTCGACAACGTAATCCGCTTCCGCGGCAACATCACGGTCACTGCCGTCGGTGGGGAAGCCCGGACGCTGCGCGGCGCTGCGGTCACCGGCAGCGGGTAGGCGGGAAAACCCATGATCCACACCGCGTCATGGGATGAGCGATTTCGGTAGCCCATCGGATGTTGACATGAGGCAACAGTCAGCCATAGGCTGATTGCGACCAAAAAGGGGGGGACAATGGCCGATGACGATCTTGAATCGTTGCTGAATGTCATTGGTCAAGTCAAACGCCATCGATTCGCTCCCAGCCCCGTTTCGGCCAAAAAGGTTCTCACTGACAACCTTGGAGCTATCGAGGCATTCGGTCCGTACTGGGCCTCGCCTTATGTCGTGATGCCGCCCATGCGGCCGCCGACCTCCGACGACATCGATGCGCTTCTGGCAAGAGCTGAGGCGAGCCTGAACAAGTCGCCCTTCACGGTGGATCAGGTCTTCACAGCCATTGAAGACGCACTGCTCACGAGCGCGCCCCCCTCGCAAGGCGTCGATATGCTGAAGCAACTCGCGTGGCCGCAGCGGTGGGAGGTGATCGACCGGCTCAAACGCAAAGATTTCGGGTTGGGTGGCGGCACCTACCTTGCGCGCCTCGATAGCGCGCTGCAGACTCTGCCGGGCCGCGACCCGGCGATTGAGGCGGCCGTTTGGGTGGTTATGACCTCCAGCGGGGGAAGCCTCAGCCTCGGCCCGACGAACGCCAGTCGGTTCGCGACCCTGATGGACAGTCTCGATAGCGATGCTCTGGCCGAAATCCTGGTCACGGTGTTCGGGGTATCCCCATTCGTTGTCGAGTTCTTCGATGAGATTCTCGCTGCCAACCCCGAATGGCTCGCCGCAGAGCCTTCCGGCAGTTCACCGGCCAGGCCCTTCGCCGCACTTGCCGCCGCTCCGCCCGCCGCCGCTCCGGAACCGGATCCCTCCTGGCTGGTGGATCTGAGGAACAAATTAATAAAGATCCCCGGCGATCTTGACTTCGAGGAGTGGAAGAATAAGAACTCGATTTCCTATTTCTACCGAGGGACAGAAATCCATAATAAGATCGCTTATCTTTACGCTGCGTACCATGAAATTCATAGGGGAGAAGGCTTCATCAACTATAATGCAGATAGTATATTGAAGATTTTCAGCAACTTTCGTTCATTTTTTGGTATGTATCGTTTGTCGCCTTATATGAAGTATCCGTGGTTCGCTTGGATGGCCACATGCATGCCAGATATCTACGAATACACTTATAGGCATCGAGGCTGGGTGTACGAAATAAAATCCCACAAGCAGCTCAAGGAAGCCACACAGGAGGCTGATAATTATGCGGTCGCCATCAGGTTCATTGGCGTCCCGCAGCTCCCCGCATTGCCGGGACCGTCTGGCGGCGAAGGAACCGGCCCCGCCGGTCCCATACCGATGCCTGGCGGATATTTCGCCTATTGCAGCCCAGAGCCGGGCGCTATTATCTACGTATATGTCGAGGTGAAGGAGGAAGATTACAAAAAGAAATATCCCGGAACAGCCGATGAATACGAAGATAGGGGGAAAAACGACGAGAGAATTTGGAAGGAGTGGAAGGACAAGAAAGATAAAAAAAAATCATCAACAAAAGAAATCGAGGCGACAGTCAGGTCCTGGAAACGCACGGACCAGCCCGATCCAACCAAGAACCTTCGATGGATTCTGTTTATATCCGAAGTTTTGGAAGCAATCGCGGAAGACGCTGCCGCGATTGAAATAGCCGACGAGCTCGTCCTTCTTCCTGTTGTCCTACTTCCTGTTGGCCTATGATGAATACCTCGGTGGCACGTCATGGTGACCGCAATGACTGAGCAACCTTCCATCCGTCTCGTGCTATCATGACCGACGCCCCCGATCTCGGCCGCACCCTCAGCACCTTCGCGCTGGCGGTCCAGCAGACCCTCCTGGACCTGCTCGAAACGCCCGAGACCGCCGCGGCGATGGCCCAGGCGCTCGGATGGGACATCACCGACGCCGACGGCCTCCCCCTCGCCGATCTGGTCGCCGCCGCGGCCGAGGGACGCGCCGCCGCCGAGGATGTCGCCCGCCTGCTGCAGGACCACGCCGGCCCGCTGCCGCTCGACCAGCTGGCATCCCTCCTCGCACGGCTGGCCGCCGCCGGCGCCGCGGTGCAGCGCTTTGCCGACAAGACCGCACACGCCGACGGCCTGCCGCCCGACCTGCCGCTGCGGCTGCTGGAAGACATCCTCGGCTTCCTCGCCGCCATCGTGCTCGGCGCCATGGGCTCGGCCGCCCGCCCGTTGGCCGAAATCATCGGCCTGCTCGATTTCCCGCAGCACGACGCCATCACCAGGCCGGGCGGCGGCGAGGTGCGCAAGGCGCAACAGCGGCCGCGCCTCGATCCCGGCGCGCTCGGCCGTTTCGTCAGCGACCCGCCCGGCGCGCTGGCCGACCGTTTCGGCTTGCGGCGCCCCACGCCGGCCAGCGCGTCCGAGGTGGCCGATGCGGTGTTCCCCGCACTGGCCGACCTGTTCCGCGCCATCGGCCTGCCGGCCTGGTACGGCCAGCCGGGTCCGGCCGGCACCCTGACGCCGGCGCAGCGGGAGCAGATTTCCCGGGTGCTCTGGATCGCCTGGGAGGCCGGCCTTGCCTCCTCGGTGGGGAGCGACGAGGTCGCCGACCTCGATGTCGCGATCACCTTGCGCGACGCCGCCGACGGCCGGGAACTGGTGGTGGCGCCAACCGGCGGCCTGGCCTGGGACTGGTTGGCCGGCGCGTGGCAGGCCCGGGCCGCGCTCACCGGAGCCGTTTCGCCCCTCGCCATCCGCAGCGACGGCGTGCGGTTCCTGCGCGGCGGCGACGCCTTGCGGCTGGACGTCGGCCTGGCCCGCGCGGCCAGCGACGTGCCGGCGGTCCGGTTCGGCGCGCCGGACGGCCCCCACCTCGACATCGCGGCGGTCGGGCTCGGCTTTCATGCCGGCTTCGCCACCGCACCCGGCGGCGGCGCCCTGCCGCCCGACATCGGCGCGGCCGTCACACTCACCGGCATCAGCCTGGTGGCCGGCGCCAGCGACGGCTTCCTCAGCGCCGTCCTGCCCAAGGGGGCACGCGCACAGTTCGACCTCGCGCTGGGCTGGGACCACGCCAAGGGGCTCTCGCTGGGCGGCACCGCCGGCCTCGAAACCGGGGCGGTCGTCAACATCGACATCGGCCCGCTGAAGGTGGCGGGCTGGCACGCCGCCCTGCGCGGCAACAACCATGGAGTGGAGGCGGAGCTTTCGCTCGACGCGATCGTTTCGCTGGGCCCGATCGTCGCCACCGTGTTGCGCCTCGGGATGTTCGCCGAACTGAAAACTCCGGGCAGCGGGGCAGCCGGAGGTGCGCATGTCACGGTCGGGCTGAAACCCCCCGACGGGGTGGCGCTGTCGGTGCAAAGCCCCGCCGTCAGCGGTGGCGGCTCGCTGGTGTTCGATACCGGACGCCAGCAATACAGCGGCATCGTTCAACTCCGGGTTCAGAACACCATCGACCTGAAAGCGATCGGCATCCTCAACGCGAAGCTGCCCGACGGCAGCTCCGGGTTTTCGCTGCTGCTCATCATCACCGGCGAGTTTCCGCCGCTGCCGCTCGGCCTCGGCTTCACCCTCAACGGCGTCGGCGGCCTGGTCGGCATCAACCGCATCGTCAAAACCGACGTCATCCGCGCCGGCCTGCGCAGCGGCGTGATCGATTCCATTCTTTTCCCGCCCGATCCGCTCGCCCACGTGCCGGCGCTGTTGCAAACGCTGGGCGCGGTGTTCCCGGTCACGCCGGGGCGGCACGTGTTCGGGCCGATGGCGCGCATCGGCTGGGGATCGCCGACCATCCTCACCCTCGACCTGGCACTGATCCTGGAAGTGCCGGACCCGGTGCGGCTGCTCATCCTCGGCCGCCTCAAGGTGGTGCTGCCCGACGAGCCGCACGCCGTGATCCGGATCCGCATGGATGCGCTGGGCGTGCTCGACTTCGCCCGCTGCGAGTTTTCGCTCGACGCCACCCTCTACGATTCCCGCATCCTGGCGCTGACCCTCACCGGCGACATGGCGCTGCGCCTGTCGTGGGGAGCGAACCCGAACTTCCTGCTCAGCGTCGGCGGCGTGCACCCCCATTTTGCCGCCCCGCCCGGCCTGCCGAAACTGGCGCGCCTCGCCATCGTCCTGGTCGATTTCGACCGGGACGGCGTGGTCGCCCGCGTGCGCCTCGAATGCTACCTCGCCCTGACCTCCAACACCGCCCAGTTCGGCGCCCGCATCGATCTCTATTTCAAGGCGCTCGGCGTCGAGATCTACGCCATGCTCGGCTTCGACGCGCTGCTGCACTGGCCGCCGCTGACGCTGGAGGCCGAGTTGGCGGCGGTGGTCGCCATCTCCTTCAACGGCGTGATGCTGCTCGGCGCCGACCTCGAACTGACGGTCACCGGGCCGGCCCCGTGGCACCTCTCCGGCCAGGCGCGCTTCGCCTTCCTGGGCATCCAGGTGCGGGTGCCGATCGAATGGCACAGCGACGACAACGCCACTCCGCCGCCCCTGCCCCCGCCGGTCGATGTCCGCGCCCTGCTGGTCGCGGCGGTGCAGGATGCGCGCAACTGGCAGGCGATAGTCGGCGACGCCGCCGCCGGCGTGGTCAGCCTGCGCCCGGCCGGCAGCGATGCCACGAGTGCCACGATCCTGCTGCATCCGCTCGGCACGCTCGCCGTGCGCCAGCGGGTGGTGCCGCTTGCCACCCAGCTCGACCGCTTCGGCACCGCGCCGCTCGGCGATGACCGCTGGTTCGACCTGCAGCCGCCCCCCGGGGTGCAGGCCGCCGACGCCGCCGAACAATTCGCCCTGGCGCAGTTCCGCACCATGGCCGATGGCGACAAGCTGGCGGCGCCCTCGTTCGAGCCGCGCAAAGCCGGGCTGTCCTTCGGGTCCGACGCGCTCGTCGCCTCCCCGGCGCTAAAGATCACGCCGGTGACGCAGTTCAGCACCGCCACCGTGCTGGCCGGCACCCCGGCGGCCCCGGCTGCCTCCGCGGCCACGGAATCCCTGCGCGCGGAGGCGCTCGTGGTCCTCGCCGCCGCACCGCCCGGGGAGCCCGATCCGCGCCTGCTGAACGGGCTGATCGCCATCGGCGCCGCCGCCCGCGCGCCGGTCCGCGCCGCCGGCAAGGCGCGTTACCGCCCCCGCCAGGCGGCCTGAGGAGACATCCGGCGATGGACACGCTCGATACTTCCCGACCGCTCCCCGCCGGCAACCTCGCCTTCCTATCCTGGCTGCGCGAGGGGCTGGGCGGCTGGATGCTGGCGCAGAACGCCGCCGCCGCCGAAGCTGGGCGGATGCGCCTGACCGTGCGGTTGCGGCTCGCCGCCGGCGCCACTGCCGCAGATTCCACCGCCGCGACGGTCGAGGGCGTCCCGGCGATGCGCCTGCACGGTCCGGCGGACGTGGCGGCGATCGATCCGCGCCAGATCCTCCGCACCGTGCCGGTGGCCGAGGCCGCCGATTTCGAGCCCAGCCTGTTCCCGCACATCGAGTTCGACCGGCCGGACCTGCCCTGGCTGTTCGCCCCGGCGCCGCCCGATGCGGCGGGCCACTGGCCGCCCTGGATCACCCTGATCGTGGTGCCCACCGCCGCGGCGACGCTGCGCCCCGCCACCGACACCACCCGGCCATTGCCGACCGTCGAATGCCCTCTGGCAGAACTGCCGCCGCTCGCCGAAGCCTGGGCCTGGGCGCATGCCCAGGTGGTCCAGGGTGGCACCGCGGGGCCGCTGGACGCCGCCCTGCGACGCGACACCGCCACCTTGTCGCGTCTGGTCGCCGCCCGTCGGCTCGACCCGAACACCCGGTATCTCGCCTGCGTCGTGCCGACATATCGTCTTGGCTGCCGCGCCGGGCTGGGCGAGACCATCGCCGCCGCCGACCTGCAGGCCCAGGCGCAGGACCCGGCCTGGCCCGCCCCCGGCAGCCAGGGCGCGCCGGAGACGGTGACGCTGCCGGTCTATTTTCAATGGAATTTCACCACCGGCCAGGGCGGCGACTTCGCATCGCTGGCACGGGCCATGCGGCCGCGGCAGCTGCCACCCACCGTGGGAACCCTGACCATCGACGTTTCCGCACCGGGATGGACCACGCCCCCGGCCGCCGACCACCCGTTGCCGCTCCCCGGCCTGCTGCAACCGCTGCCGGTATCGGCGACCGCCTGGGAGGCGACCTCGGCGTTCCGCCAACAACTGGTCAAGGTGCTCAACAGCGAGGCGCAGATGCCGGGCGCGACCGGGGCAACACCCCTGCTCGGACCGCCGCTGTACGGGCAGGCTTATCCACAGCTTGACCGGATCGACGAGGCCACCGCCCCGCCCTGGCTGACCGACGCCAACCTGCGCGTCGAAAACCGCATCGCCGCCGGGCTCGGGGCGCTGGCGGTGCGCTTCGAGCAGGAATCGCTCATGGCGGCCGCCTGGGAGCAACTGCCGGCGCTGTTCGTCGGCGGGCAGCAGGCCCATCAGCAACTCGCCGAAACGGTGACCGCCGGCATGACGCGCGCCGGCCGCCCGACCCCGATGGCGGCCGCATTGGCGGCCCTGCTGCCGGAGACGGCAGCGCCGCCGAGCGCCACCCTGCGCCGCCTGACGCGCAACGCCGGCGCGGAGACCTCTGCGCCGCATGTGCGCGCCCAGCTGGATCAGGCGCTGGCGATGACGCCGGAGAGGACGCCACCCGGCCCCGCCGCGCCGGCCGACACCATGGCCACCGCCATCGGCGCCATCGCCGCCGCGGTGGACACCGCCGCCGCCCCGCCCACCTTCACGCCCGATTTCGTCACCCCGGTGAGCGGCCTGCTCTACGACTACTTCCCGGAGTTCTTCCTCCCCGGGACCGGCGACATTCACGCCAACACGATCGCCCTGCTCGGGGTGAACGCCGGATTCGTCGAGGCGTTCATGCTTGGCCTCAACCACGAGATGGGCCGCGAGCTGCGCTGGCGAGGCTATCCCGCCGACCCGCGCGGCACGGTGTTCCGCAACTTCTGGGACCGCCACGCCTGGGGCGACGGCGCCCCCGACCTGCCGCCGGTCGCCGAGTGGGGGGCGGCGACGCGGCTGGGGACGCATCTGCGCCAGGACGGCACCCCCACCCTCCTGCTGCTGCGCGGCGACCTGCTGAAGCGTTTCCCCGGCGCGGCGGTCTACGCCGAGCAGGCGGTCTGGAAGGACGGACTCCCCGCCCGCGGCGGGCCGCAGCGGGCACCGCTGTTCCTGATGTCGCTGCCGCCCGACATCGTGCTGGTCGCCTTCGACATCCCGCCGGCCGACATTCCCGGCGCCGCCGCGCCCGGCGGCGCCGCCGGCTGGTTCTTCGTGTTGCAGGAGTTGCCGGGGGCGCCGCGCTTCGGGCTCGAAGCCGCCGGGATGGCGTTCGGCGGCCAGCCGGCGACCTGGCGCGCCCTCTCCTGGAGCCATGTCGCGGCGGATGCGGCGGCACTGCAGGCGTTGCGCTGGCTGCCGCTGGCGGGCGCGCGCGCCGACCACGCCGTGCCCGCCGCCACCGCCGATGCCTCAGCCGCCTGGGCCAGTTCCGCCGCCGACATGGCGCTGATCACCCGCCGGCTGCCCTTCCAGATCGCCGTTCACGGCCGCGTCTGGTTCGACACCACCGCCACGCCGAATCCGTAAGGGGGAAGGAGGACCGGACATGGGAGACTTCGACAAGCAGGAGTACGCCTTGAACGCCGCCACTGCCGCGCTGACGTTGGCCGGCGGCCAGCTGGCGACGTGCCGGGCGGCGGTCGACCGGGCGCAGGCTGCCCATGACGCCGAGGCCGGGAAGGAACCGCCCGAGACGATCGGCAGCAGGCCGAACCCCGCCCATGCCGCCTGGCAAAGGGCCATGGCGAAGCTGCAAGCGGCGCTCGACGGGGCCAAGGCTGCTGCCGATACGGCACGGAACGCGCTGGCCGATGCGCTGGCGACGGGCAAGGCGGCGGTCGACGGGGCGCAGGCTTGCCTTGACGCCGCCACCGACCAGGAACCGCCCGAGAAGATCGGCAGAAAGCCGAACCCCGCCTATGTCGCCTGGAAAACGGCGATGGCGAAGCTGCAAGCAGCAATCGATCAGGCCAGGGCTGCTGCCGATGTGGCGCGCAAGGCGCTGGACGTTGCGTAGGCGTATTTCAACCACCTCGCGCACGCCACCGCCCGTCACCATCGAGGCGCCAAACCCGGACAACCAGGCTTGGCAGACCCCGGATGGAACCAGCTGACGCCGTAACGGGGAACAGGACATGGGGGTCTTCGACGCGGAACGGGCGGCGGCCGAGCAGGCGCTGAATGCCGCCAACGCCGCGTATTCGGCGGCAACCACCTCGCAACAGGCGCTGCGTAACCAGCGCGCCGCCCTGGCCGGACAGTCGGCCGCGCAGACCGCGCTCCTGCCGCAGTTGCAGAGGACGCTCGACGGGGCAACCACGACGCAGCGTCAGGCGGAGGACGCGCTCGCCGCCGTCGTCGTTCAGATACCGGCGTGGGCCAGGCAGGAGCCGCCGCCGACGATCGCCGGGCCCAATCCGCTCTATCCCACCTGGCAGAAGCAGGTCAGCGACCTGCGGGCGCAGGTGGCCGCCGACAGCGACCGTGTCTCGGCCTGCCAGGCGGCGGTCGACACGGCGCAGGTCGCTTATGCCGACCTGGCCGACCGGGAGCCGGAGCAAAATATCGGCCGCCACCCCAATCCCCGCCATCACGACTGGGAAGTCGCCATGGCCAAGCTGAAGGCGGCGCTCGACAAGGCCAACGCCGATGCCGACGCCGCGCGCAAGGCGCTGGGCGCTGACCAGGGGGACCTCGATGTCCTCACGCACTCCCCCCCGCCAACCACCATCGTGGTGCCGAACCCTGATCACCCGCCCTGGCAGACCCGGATGGACGGCTTGAACGCCGCCCGGGCGCAGGCGCAGACCGCGCGTGACGCAGCCGTGGCGGCGACCGGTCGCGCCCAGGGCGACCTCGATGCCGCCAATACCGCGCTGCGGGTCATCGCGGCGCAGATTCAGGCCCTGGACGGGCCGATCGCCGGCGCCGATGCCCGCGTCGCCGCCGCCGCCGCCGCGCTGCCGCCGGCCCAGGCGGCGCTGGCGAAGATCATCAGCTGGATCAATGTCGTCGCGGGAAGCGGCGACGACACCACCCGCACCGAGGTGATGCTCGAACTGATCCGCCGTCTGCGGCAGGCCGAAACCGAGGCCCGCGCCGCCGCCGAGACGGCGCGGCGGACCGAGGCCGCCGCCTTCCACATCGCCAACCGGGCCGACGAGCTGCGCCGCCGCGGCACCGAGCTGAAATCCTGGATCGACGGGTTCACCGCCGCCCGGACCGCCGCCGCGGCGGCGGAAAAAGCGGTGAACGACAAGGTGGCGGACCCGCCCAAGCCGGACCTCTGAAGGAAACCGTTGATGCGCACGGTCAATGTCGACGGCAACGTGCTGGCGAAAGTGCCGCAGGCACTCATCAAGAAATGGACCGACGAGCTTTCCGCCCTGCAGGGCGTCGCGACGGCGGCGAACGATACGCTGGACGGCGCGCGCCGCGGCCGCGCCGGCACGCCCGACCAGGTGCTGGCGTCGTTCCAGGCCGATCTCGACGCCACCAACCACGAACTGATCGACCTCACCTTGGGGCAGCCGAGCCGGGTCGTCCGCGCCCGCGCCTTGGCCGACGCCGCCGCGTCGCAACTGGCGACGGCCAAGGCCCGGCTGGCCGATATCCGCGACGCGCTGCGCGGCGTCAGCGCCGCCTGGCTCGGCAACGTCACCACCGAGCTGCCGCTGCTGCTGCTGCCGGTGCGGCTGGAGACGCGCTTCGAATACGCCGGGGACGCCACCGCGCCGCAGGCGGTGCGGGTCCGCGTCTATCCCGACGACATCCACGTCGACGCCCACGAACCCGCCCTGACCGCCGACGAACAGGGCTGGGGCGCCGCCTACTGGAGCCGCCGCGGCGCCGCCGGATCGGCGGACGACCGCGCCGGCTGGCGGCAGCTCGCCACCCGGTTCGGCGCCCGGCGCGCGGCCTGGATCGCGCTGGCCACCGACCCCGCCGCGACGTCGCGGCCGGGGACACGGCAGACCTCGTGGACCCGCGCGGCACAGGCGCGGCTGCTGCCCGGGCGCTGGCTGGCGCTGGCCTTCCGCAACGGCCACATCGTGGCGGCGGCGGTCAGCGCGCCGGTGGCGGCGGGGCCTGCGGTCAGCCCCTCGCCCCTCTTGCCCTCGCCCGGCCTGCCGTCGGTGTCGCCCGCCGACGGCCAGCCGGCGGTGGACGCCGGGCTGTTCTGGATGATCGACTACGATGCCGCCCTCGCCGCCGGCATGGCGCTGCGGCTGCCGCTCGATGCCGATGGCGCCGCCGCCCCCGGTGCGGCGGCGATCGACCGCCTGGTAGTGGTGGGCGTGGTCGGCGCCCTGGACGGCGCGGCGGCGGCGGCCCAGCTGGAGGCGCTGCTGGCTGCGCATCGCTTCACCGGCGGGCTCAACTTGCTGCCGGCCGATACGCCCACCAACAACACCCTCGCTGCCTCGGCGGGCGCGGCCGACGATCCGGCGGCGGGTGACGCCGAGCACGTCTATGCGCTGGAGCGCGGCGCGCCGCAGATCGACCCGGCGATGGTGCCGGCGGGCGTGCAGGAGCGCCGTGACGGCCACTGGATCGCCTGGGCGCTGGGGATCTCCGCCGGCACCTTCGCGCGGGCGGCGTATGCGGCCAACCGCGACGTCGCCCAGGGTCTGGCGGCGCTCGGCGCACTGCTGCCGCAGGCGGATTCGCCGCTGCTGCGCCGGATCGGCGCCGGTCGCGCCAACCCGGCGGCCAGGCAGCCCTGGGCGGCGCCCGCGGGGGTGGTGCCGGCGCTGCGGCTGGGCGACCAACCTTACGCCGTCCTGCCGGTGACCGGCGCGGCCCGGCCCGGCGACGCCGTGGCCGCCACCGGCGACCGGCTGCCGGCGGCCGACGCCCTGCGGGCGGAGCTGTGGCAGGCCGGCGCCGCGGCGCGGGGATTCCGGGGCGGTGCCGACATCGTGGCGCTGATGCGGCAGACCGGGTCGGGATCGGGATACCTGGCTCTCCCCGGGCCGAACCAACCCGCCGCCGCCGCCGTGGCGCGCGCCGCGCTGCTGGGGCGGGTCAACTGGCCGGCCGGTCTGCCAGAGGCACGGCAACGCGATGCCGTGGACGCGGTGGCGCGGCGGCCCGATGTCTGGGTCAGCGCCACGGCGGCGCAGCGCCTCGCCACGCTGCGCGGCGCGCGGCCGGCGGGGGTGCGGATCGGCGCCTGGGGCTGCGTTGAAGGACTGCGTCCGGCGCCGCGCCCGGTGGCGGCGCCGGACGGCGGCTCCGGCCCGGCGGCGTTCACCGCGCCCGACAATCTCGGCTACCTGCAGACCCCATCGCTGACCCACGCCGCCACCGCCGCCGTTCTGCGCAGCGGCTACCGGGCGGGCGGTGCCGCGGCGGCGGTCGATCTCTCCTCGGCGCGGGTGCGGCGGGCGAAGCAATTGCTCGACGCGGTGCGGCAGGGACAACCGCTCGGCGCCATCCTCGGCTACCGCTTCGAGCGGGGGCTGCAGGAGGGCGGGCTGGGCCGCTACGTGGCGCCGTTCCGCACGCTCGCCGCGATCGGCGCGGACGATGCCATCGGCAAGGCCGAGGCGCGGGTGACGACCGCCGAGGCGGCACTGGCGGCGCTGCAGCGACAATGGGACGTCTACAACGCGGCGGCGGCCGGGGTGGCGGCGCTGCAGAAGACTTACGACGACGCCAACGCCGTGCGGACGGGGTGGCAGACCTACCTGGGCGCGGCGTCGGCCGAAGACCGGGCGGCCGGGCAGGCCCAGCAGGCGGCGCAGGCCGCGCTCGATGCCGCCGTCACGCCGGCCAATGTCCATGCGGGGAAACGACCCGTCGGCAAGACCGGCAACTATGATCCTAGGCAGAAACCGCCGCTGCACATCGAGGTGCCCGAAACCGGCGAGTTCGAACGCTGGTCGGCGGAGCAAGCAGCGCTGAACGGCGCGGTGGCGGCGGCGCGGGCGACGCTGACCCAGGCGGGCGACCGCGCCGCCGCCGCCGCCCTGGCGGTGGCGGCGGCACAGTTCAACCTGTCGGAGAAGGAGCCGCCGCCCAAGGCGTGGGTTACCGCCGCAGCGAACCTGCACGATGCGCAGAACAAGCTCGGACCGGCGCCGCCGGCAACCTCCACGGCGGAGACGGCGTTGCGTGTGGCCCGCGACGCCCTGCGCGATGCGGTGGTGGCATCCTGGAAACAGGCGGCCTCGACCTCCCTGGCGTATCGCGGCGTCGACGGGCTGGCGCTGCAGCGGCGCTGGCAGAAAGCGACGGCGAACCCGCAGGCGCCGGTGTGGACCATCGACACCATCCCCTTCGGCGAGGCGACGCTGGGCTTTCCCGCCGCCGGCTCGGCCGAATTCACGGCGCTGCAGGGGTTGTTCACGGCGCTGGCCGACGATGTCGACGCGGTCGGCGACCTCACCCTGGCCGAGGCCACCTTCCAGCTGGTCAGCGGCAATCCCGCCCGCGCGGCGGCGGCGCTCGACGTGATCGCGGCCGACGGCGCCCCGCCGCCCGCCGAATACGAGGTGATCCGCACCCCGCGCACCGGCCTCGCCCTCACCCACCGGGTGGTGTCGCTGCTGCCGGCGGCGGCGGCGGGCGACGCCTGGGCCGGCGGCGGGGACGCCGTGCGGGCGATCGCCGAGCCGGCCCTGGAAGCCTGCGCGGCGGCGCTGCTGCCGCCGCCGCAGGCGATCGTCTGCGACTGGCAGGTGCTGGACGCGCAGGGCAAGCAGGTGGGCGGCGGACGCGCCGACGCGACCCTGCTCGGCATGGCGGCGCTCGACTTCGTCGCCGCCGCGGCGGCGAGCGTCGAGGGGGCAGCCGACCCCGCGGCCACCGAACTGGGAGGGCGGCTGGCGTTCCTGCTGAGGTCGCGGCACCCCGAATGGGCCGAGGGCACGGCGCTGCGGCTGACCTCGCCGGCACCTTCCGGGCTGGCCGCCGGTCTGGTGCCGCTGGCCGATGCGATCGAACTCGGCGATGCCTTGCACGCCCTGATGGCGAGCGCGCGTCCGGTGGATGCGCGCGACTTCGGGGCGGCCGACGCGAGCGCCGACCTGGGCGAGCTGGCGGGGCGGATCGCCGGGGTCCGCGGCCGGGCCGCCGCGTTGCTGGCGGATTTGCGGCAGGCGACCGGGACGGCGGCGCCGGACATCGCGGCGCTGAACGCGCTGTTGCTGCGCACCACGGCGTGGCGGGTCACCGGGGGGACGCCGGTGCGCGGCCGCCCCGCCGCCGACGTGTTCGCCCAGGCGCGGGCGGTCGCCGCGGAGCTGGAGACGCGGCTGGCGCGCGAGCAGGCGCTGGCGACGGCGGGCGTGACCCTGGCGGGCCTGTACGACCGGGCGCGCGCGTTGCTGGGCGCCGACGCACAGGTGCTGCCGGTGATCGGCTCCGGCGCGGCGGTGGATGCGTGTCTGGCGACGATGCAGCCATCGGCCGGGCAGCCATCGGCCGGATTGTTGGGGACGGGGCCGGTGGAGAGCATCGCGCCGGCCTGGTTGCGGCGGATGGCCTATGTGCGCGAGGGGGCCGGACGGCTGCAGCGGGTGAGCCTCTATCTGGGTGCGCTCGGGTTAACGGCAGCGGCCAGGCTCGAAATCGGTCAGTTCCCCTTCGCCGCCGGCGATCGCTGGGTGGGGCTGGCGCCGTTGCCCGACCGTCCGCTGGCGGGGGGGCGTGTCTCGGTGGTGGCGCACCGGCCGCTCGGGCCGGCGCAGGCGCCGTGCAAGGGGCTGCTGCACGACGAGTGGGTGGAGTTCGTGCCGTGCGGGCAGCGCCTGGGCGTGTGGGACAGCGGCGACGGGCCGGTCGCCACCGAGATCACCGGCGTGGCATTCCATTTCGATGCGCCGGTCGCGGCGGCGCCGAACCTGGGGCTGCTGGCGGTGACGGAGGACACGCCGGCCTGGCACCTCGACCTGCTGCAGCGGACGGTGGGCGACGCACTCGATCTGGCGGTGGCGCGGAGCGCGCCGGCGGACGGACGCGCCGAGCTGTTGTGGTTCACCGACAGCCTGCCGCCGGGGGCGGCGGAACACGCCGACTATCCGGGCGGCTTGTGGCAATGGACCACCGATGCGCCGCCGCCGCCGGCCGGGCGGATCGTCCATCGCGATCTGGCCGGGCCGGGTTTTCACCAGCATTATTTTTTCGGCGTCGTACCGGAAGCGCGACTGCGGGTGGGCAGCGGCGAAAGTCTGACCGTGCATGTCTACCTCGATGCCGGGACGCCGCCGGCGGCGCTGATCGTGCAGTGGGTCTGCCTGTCGCCGTCGGGCGCGCTGGACTGGGAACATCGCGCCGTGTGGTGCGACGCCGCGGTGCTGGCCGACGGCGACCTGTGGGACGCGCAGTTTTCCTGGGGCACGCCGGGCACGGCAAGCCGGTTCCACGCCGGCGATCTGCCATCGCCGGGAAGCTGGGTGCGGCTGGAGGTGCCGGCGCGGCCGCTCGATCTGGAAGGGCGCGAGCTGTGCGGCCTGGCGTTCGGGGTGATCGACGGCGGCGCGACCTGGGGGGCGGCGGGGCGGCTGGCAGGCGCCGCCGGCGCCTGGAGCGGCCTCCGCAACGACGAGGTGTGGTTCGGAGACCGTCCGCCGGCGGGGGCGGCGCTGGCCTCCGACTATCCGGGCCGCGCCTGGCAGTGGACCACCGACCGGCCAGCGCCGTTCGGCACCGGCGAGGCGGTGCGGTCGTGCCACGTCACGCCGTCACAGAATGGTATGCATCAGCACTATTTCACCGGCGCCACGGAAACCCTGGCGCTGGCGGCCGGGGATGTGCTGTTCGCCTATGTCAACGTCACCCCCACCGACATGCCGATGGCGCTGATGCTGCAATGGGTGGTGGGCGGCGACTGGGAACACCGCGCCTTGTGGGGACCGCAGGAGCGGCCGGCGGAGTTCATCTGGGGCAAGCTGGGCGAGGAGAGCCTGCGCTGGATGGGCGGGCGTCCGCCGCCCGAGAACTGGGGACGCTGGGTGCGGCTGGAGGTGCCGGTGGAAGCCGTCGGGCTGACCGGCAAGGAAGTGACCGGTATGGCCTTCGTCCTGTTCGAGGGCAGCGCCGCCTGGGGACCGGCCGGGGTATCACGCCCGGCGCGGTCGAACATTCTCGAGCTGTAGCCCGGCACCGGGCGGAGGACGGCCATGACATCCCCATTGCAGTTCGTCATCGGCGACCTGGCCAGCGATACCGCCGAGGGCGAGGCGGCGCGTGTGCTCGACCCGCTGTGGATGCTGGCGCGGCAGTGGCAGACCGGCGAACTTGACGGCAAGGACAGCGGCTCGCCGGTTGGGGTGCGCATGGCGGTGGAGGCGGCCATGCTGGAGCGCTGGCAGCCGGGGGCGGCGACGGCGCGGGGGCTGCGGGCGGGCGCGCAGCCGGTCGAGGCGCTGGTCGAGGCCGAGTGCTGGGACACTTCGACGCATCCGCATGCGCGGCTGGCGGCTGAGACCGGGCTTGGGCTGCAGCAGCGGCTCGTCGCGGCGGGCCTGCCGGGGACGGTGGCGCTGCTGCGGGTGAGCTATCCGTTGCCCCTGGATGCGGGGACGGCGGGCGATGCGGCGAGCGCGCGGTACGTCGCCTTGATGGCCGGGCGCGTGCCGGACGGGATGCGGCTGTACAGGTATCTTCAGCCGCTGCAGGCGCAGGGACGGCTGGTGGCGGCGTTCGGCGAGGCGCCGCTGAACCAGGTGCATGAGGACACCGGCGCGGTGGCACGGGTTCTTGACGCCTGGCTGACCGAATGTGCGACCTTCTCACCGGGCGGGGTGAGCACGGCGGCGGCGCATGGCGAGGCCGAGGCCTGGCAGGCGGAGCGTCTGGAATACGGTTTCGCCGTGAGCGCGCGGCTTGGCGGGGACGAGGTGACGCTCGCGGTCGATGACCACGCGGAAGGCGTGACCGACTGGTATTCGTACTCGCGCGATGCGTCGCGGCGGCTGGGCGCGGCCGGCACGGCGGTGCAGCGGGTGTTTGCCTTCCTGCCTTCGCCGGTGCGGTTTGCCGGCATGCCGCGGCCGCGCTTCTGGGAATTGGAGGACGGCCGCGTCAGCCTGCCACGGCTGGAGCAGGCGCGCGACGACGCGGCCAGCCGGCTGCTGGTGGATTTCGCGCTGCGGTATGGCAATGACTGGTTCTCCGCGCCCCTTCCACTGCCGATCGGCTCGGTATCGCGCATCCGCAACCTGATGGTGACGACGAATTTCGGCGAACGCTGGGCGATCGGCGCGACGGTCGCGGTGGCGGGCGAAACGTGGCGCATGTACGCGTTGTCGGGAGTGAGCGGGGCGTTCGCGGATGTGTTCCTCGCGCCGACACCGGCCGGGCAGGTGCTGGAGAGTGCCGCCGTCGAGCAGGTGCAACTGGCGCGCGACGAGGTGGCCAATCTCGGCTGGGCGGTCGAGGCGGTGGTGGAGAGTGCCATCGGGCTGCCGGTGGACCGGGCGGAACAATACGCCCGGAGCCTTGCGGCGGCCGGTGCAGCGCCGGCAGGCGCGGCGCAACGCAGCTACCGGTTGGGGTCGGTGGTGCCTTCGTTCTGGAGTCCGCTGTTGCCGGCCAGGGACGATGCGGCGTTCTGGCTCAGGGGAGCGACCCCACGGATGACGGCGAGCGGTTCCATTGAAGGACTGCAGCCGTGGGGACGGGTGCTGCAACCAGGACAAGCGATGCGGGTACGCGAAGAAGAAATCCGGGCAGAGGCCATCGTCGTGGAGCGACGCTACCGCTTCGCGCGGTCCGCCGAGGGCCAACCCGTCTTGTGGATCGGCCGCTGCAAGCACGCCGGCCGTGGTCTTGCCTCCTGCGGACTACGCTTCGACACGGTCGAAACCGACACTGTGTGACTGCGTGGCTCGAGTGTCGCCTCGCTTTGAGGCATTGCAATCGTATTTTATCAATGAACGAATTGGCTCGCATCTGGAGTGCATGCAGCTTGCTGGGCTATCCTTGGGGGCCGTACTACAGACTGATCATGCTCACGGGGGATCGAAGGGGTGAGTGGGCACGGGCCAAGTGGAATTGGCTGGATGCCGATCTCAGTCGCCTGGAGATTCCCGCTTCGGAATACAAGACCGGAAAGGTGCAGGTCGTGCCGTTGAGTGCGCAGGCGCAGGGAATCGTGGCGGCTCTACCGCGAGGCAAGACCGGCGAGTTCCTATTTTCTAGCGACGGTGGAGCGACCCCGGTTTCCGGATTTAGCAAAGCGAAGAAAAGACTCGACCGCATGCTGGATGACAAGAAAAATGGCGACGTGGCATCGTGGGTCGTCCACGACCTTCGCCGGTCAATGGCTACCCACATGGAGCGCATCGGTATTGAGCCGCACGTTATCGAGGCCTCCTCGCTGTCTGGGATGGCCAGTCACGACCGCCCCTTGTTCGTGCAGCCCGTGCTTCCTACTTCCTGGCGTTTCTTGGTTCGGCTGCTAGGGGCCGTTTCTTCGTCCCGGCCTGCCCCCCCAGGGCGTCGGCGTGCA
>CAIVPZ010000124.1 GCA_903907955.1 uncultured Acetobacteraceae bacterium
AGGTCATCACCACACTGCCGATCTGACGTGCTCCGCGACACAACCCTTGCCCCGCACCGTCAGCCACGCCATCTCTCCACCACGCAGCGACCGGCCATCCTTGCTGTCGCTGACCGGCCATCCGAGCTGTCGCGCTATAGTGTCCGGCATCGGCGAGCGCCGGGCGGCGCGTATCGTCGCCGGCTGGGCCGAGCAGAAGGCAGTGCGCGAGATCATGTTGTTCCTGCACGCCCACGGCGTCGGCACAGCGCGGGCGGTGCGCGTCTATAAGACGTACGGCAATGACGCCGTGCAGGTGATGACCGAGAACCCGTACCGGCTCGCACGCGATATCCGCGGCATCGGTTTCCGCACCGCCGACCAGATCGCCGCCAGGCTCGGCATCGAGAAGACGGCCTCGATCCGCGTGCGCGCCGGCATCAGCTACGCGCTCGCCGAGGCCATGGACGAGGTGACGTTGGCCGGGCGCTCGATGCCGCCCGCCATTGGGCGCCCTGGCAGAACAGATCAGTTTGGCGATCATTATCGGTCGTTGACTCCGATCACCATTTGTTCTAGGAATATGAGCCTATCATGGCGGTAGCAGGGCATGAGTTGGCAGGACCAGGGGCGGCAGGAGCATGGGTGGTTCGGTCACGGGACGGCGCCCAGGCAGCCCGATGAAGTGAACGCGCGTGACGAGGTTGCCGGAAGTCTCGATCAGCGTCTGTTGGCGCTCGCGCATGGTGCGATCGGGGCACTTCCGCCGGCGTTGCGCCGGCAGGCAGAAGCGCAGTATCGAGGCGCAACCTTGTCCCGTTTGACCGAAACGATGACGGCCTGGGTCCGCGGCGGCCGCCTCGATCAGGCGAGCTTTGCAGACCGGTTTTTTGGCCGCGCTCCCAGTGATCCTGTTGTCCGCGACTTGCGCGACGCCGCCCTCGGCGCGGCGTCAGCGACAAGCCAAGCGGAAATGCGGGAAGCCACTGAGAAGCTGGCTGATGCGATCAAGGCGACCGGCCTCGATCAGTGGCCCCGCTTTGTTGCCGACGCACAAGAGCGCGCGGCAAACGTTCCACCAGCAGGGAGCGTGTCATCGGTTCCGGCAGGGGTGGTGAAGGCGCAATGGTTTGCGCCTTTGCTGACGCCAAAACCGCCGTTTTTCTTCGCGGATCCGCCCAAGGGTTTGATCCCGCGGTTGATGGAACGTATCCCTCGCCAGAGCGGAAAGGACGCGGCGAGCGATACGCCCAGCTGGGCGCGCGGCATTCCACGCCGGGTCGGTGAAACGCCCAACGACTACGCTCAACGGCTCATGGACGACAAATACGGGCCAGGAAAATGGAGCAAGAATAACCCTGAATTCAATAAGATAAAGAAATTTGGTCAACGCGGGTTCCGCGACCCAACATCATTCACTCCTGGCGCTGAACCGGGCGAGCCTGAAACATGAATCTATGACACAAAGGAGATCATAGAAATGGAGAAAATTTATCAGGTTTGGCACTTTCGGATCTCAGAAATTGAAGATTTTGATTGGGATAATAAAAAACAAGCGCCGCAAAGGCTTGGTGTATATTCTAGTGAACAAAATGCACAAGCCGCAGTTGAGCGACTGCACGAGAGACCGGAGTTCGCCCAATGGCCTGACGGATTTCGCATCTGCGAATGCTTTCTTGACAATGACAGTTGGGTCGACGGTTTCGTCGTCGAGTACCTGCCTGATGAGGGTTGAACGATCCATTTGGCCGCTCTAGGGCTGCCACGCCAATTGAAAGTCCCTAACAATGACAAAAATCCTCTACGAACTCTGGCACCTCAAAATTGGCACAAAAGAACCGTTCGACGTCGTTGATCCGACATGCGATCCCAAGCAGATCGGCACATACACGAGCTTGGAGAAAGCCATTGCGGCTCGTATGCGCGTCAAGGACAAGCTGGGGTTCTGCGGCTGGCCTGACGGCTTTCGTATTCTTCAGGTTCCAGTCGATACCGATTTCTGGACCCTTCCAGGCGCTTCACCGAACACTGGTTGAGCCGCCGCATCTGGCGCGCAACCAGGGCGGCCGCCGACGCTGGTCGAAGCTTCGGGAATGGCTGGCGGGAGCAGGGCAAGGGGCGGCGGTTCCCGCCGCGCCTGTGGTGTAACCTCTGTTGTTTCTCAACGGGTTATTTGGCCGGTCACCGGTCACGCCGGTCTCACGCCCCCGGCTTCCATTTGATGGAACAGCCGATTGACGCCACTTGCCCGGACGGCGCCACGCCGGTCGCCGCTATGGCGCGCATGGCCTCCACCAGTTCCCGCCGTGCGCCGGGCGGCGGCGGACTGGTGCGGCCTTCATCGAGGCGGCCACGGTATTTGAGCCGACGGTTCCCATCATAGCCGAAATAGTCCGGGGTGCAGACGGCGCCATAGGCCCGCGCGACCGACTGGTCTTCGTCGTGCAGATAGGGAAACGGCAGCGCGTGCGCCCGGGCGAAGCGCTGCATGGCCGGAAAGGAGTCCTCGGGATAGGCCTCGGCGTCGTTGGAGCAGATCGCGGCGAACCCGACGCCTTCGGCCATGAGCGTCCGCGCGTCGGTGGCGAGCCGGTCGATCATCGCCTTCACGTAGGGGCAGTGATTGCAGATGAAGACAAGCACTGTCCCGTTCTTGCCGGCGACGTCGTCGAGCGAATAACTCCGCCCGTCCGTGGCGGGAAGCCGGAAGTCAACGGCGGGCGTATCCAGCGTGAGCGGCGGCGGGGTTGCGGCCATGGCGGTCACCTCCTTGGGCTCGGCCGCCATCGTACACGCCTTTGCCTACCCTGTACACGCACTTGGCCGCCGCGCCGGCGATCCGCGCAGACGGACCACTATTGCAACGGATTCTCCGGCACGACAGCACCGCTGTCAGCATCTTGCACGCGGCCTGACGCAGAAGGTCGGTACCCGCGATATCGCAACGCCTCGACCAGCAGCGCAAACGCCGCCGATGCCTGGCGCCGGCTCGGATAGTAGAGGTGGTAGCCGCTGAACGGCGGGCACCATTCCTCCAGCACCCGCACCAGGCGCCCTGTCGCCAGGTCGGCCTGGACATGGTCCTCCAGCAAGCAGGCAAGGCCGAAGCCAGAAGCTGCCGCCCGCAGCACCATCGGGACGTCGTTGAAGATCAGCTGCCCCTCCACCCGGACTTTCACCTCGCGGCCGTTGCGTTCCAGTTCCCAGGCGTAGAGGCCGCCCAGCGTCTGCTGGCGCAGGTTGATGCAGCGGTGCTCGGCGAGGTCCTGCGGTGTGCGCGGCGCCGGATGTGTCGCAAGGTAGGCTGGCGCCCCGACCACGGCCATGCGCAGATCAGGCCCGATGCGCACCGCCACCATGTCGCGGGCCAGATGTTCGCCGAGCCGCACGCCGGCGTCGTAGCGCTCGGCGACAATGTCGGTCAGGCGGGATTCGATATTCAGTTCGACCTGGATGTCCGGATAGTGCGGCAGCAGACGTTCCAGCGTCGGCCACAGCACGTGCGATGCTGCATGCGCTGAGGTGCTGATGCGGATCGCGCCGGCGGGTTTCTCGCGCATATCGCCGAGCGAGGCCAGTTCGCCCGCGATGGCATCGAGCGCCGGGCGGAGTGTCCGCAGCAGCCGCTCACCGGCTTCGGTGGCCGAGACGCGGCGGGTGGTGCGGGTGAGCAGACGCACCCCGAGCCGCGTTTCCAGACGGCGCAAGGTGTAGCTCAGCGCCGACTGCGACGTGCCGAGTTTGGCCGCCGCCCGGGTGAAGCTCTGCTCCTCGGCCACCGCCAGGAAGGCATTGAGGTCGGCCAGTTCCTCCCGACGCATTGATGAACCTCTGATATAGGTCTTTGCCGCTTTTAGTGTCTAATCCAGGCAAGTCGCCCGCGCTATTTTCTGGCCCCGCCAGGCGGGGAACGACCCGCGATCCCGAACGGAGATGAGCCATGGAACAGCGTGAACTCGGCAAGAGCGGCCTCAAGGTGTCCGCCCTCGGCCTCGGCTGCATGGGGCTGAACTTCGGCTACGGCCCGCCCACGGCGACGACGGACGCGGTGGCGCTGATCCGGCGGGCGGTCGAACTGGGCGTGACGTTCTTCGACACCGCCGAGGTCTACGGGCCGTTCACCAACGAGGAGGTGGTGGGCGAGGCGCTCGCGCCGGTGCGCGACCAGGTGGTGATCGCCACCAAGTTCGGCTTCAACATCGGCACCGGGTATGCGACCGCGCTCAACAGCCGCCCCGAGCATATCCGGGAGGTCGTCGAGGCGTCGCTGAAGCGCCTGCGCACCGACCGCATCGACCTGCTCTACCAGCACCGGGTCGATCCGCAGGTGCCGATCGAGGACGTCGCCGGCGCGGTGAAGGGGTTGATCGCCGCCGGCAAGGTGAAGCATTTCGGCCTGTCCGAGGCGGGCGTGCGCACCATCCGCCGCGCCCACGCGGTGCAGAAAGTGACGGCGTTGCAGAGTGAATACTCGCTGTTCTGGCGCGAACCCGAGGCGACGATCATGCCCGCGCTGGAGGAACTCGGCATCGGCTTCGTCCCGTTCAGTCCGCTCGGCAAGGGCTTCCTGACCGGCAAGATCGACGAGACGACGCGGTTCGACGAGGGCGACTTCCGCAACATCGTGCCGCGCTTCTCGCCCGAATTCCGCAAAACGAACATGGCGGTGGTGGAGCTGGTCAGCGGCATCGCCGCGACGAAGCAGGCGACGCCGGCGCAGATCGCGCTCGCCTGGCTGCTGGCCCGCAGGCCGTGGATCGTGCCGATCCCGGGCACGACGAAGCTGCATCGCCTCGAAGAGAATGTCGGCGCCGCCGCTGTGACCCTCTCGGCCGCGGAGTTGCAGGAAATCGACGAAGCGGCGGCGAAGATCCCGCTGGTCGGCGACCGCTACGCCGAAGCGCAGCAGCGCATGATCGACCGCTGATGCGGCAATTTCCGGCTGCGGCCGTCTTCGGCAGCGAACAACCCCGACGGCGGCACCTGCCGGCTGCAAGGAAACCACGATGGCGCCCAACGAACGCGCACGACAGGTCCACGACGCGCTCTTTCCCGGCCACGTCTCCACCCTGTCGAAGACCGATCCCGAACTGGTCGAGATTTTCGACAATTTTGCCTTCGACGAGGTGCTCCGACACAGCCGCCTGGATGTGCGGACGCGGCTGATGGTTCAGCTCGCGGCGATCATCGCCTGCCAGGCGGTGCGCGAGTACCGCGTCATGCTCGGCGCCGCCTTCACGGCCGGGGTCTCGCCGGTCGAGGTCAAGGAAATCGTCTACCAGGCGGTGCCCTATGTCGGCATGGCGAAAATGTTCGAGTTCCTCCATGCCACCAACGAGGAGCTCACCGAGCGAGGGATCGCCTTGCCACTTCCGGGGCAATCCACGACGAGCCCGGAGACCCGCGCGGAGACGGGACGCGCGGTCCAGGGGCAGATCATCGGCCCCGAAATGGTGGAACGGCGCTATGCCGCCGCGTCGGCCGACCAACTGCACATCGAGCACTTTCTGTCGGCGAACTGCTTCGGCGACCACGTCAGCCGGAGCGGCATCGACCTGCCGACCCGGGAGTTGCTGACCCTCAGCATGCTCGTGGCCCTCGGCGGTTGCGATGCCCAGGTCAAGGGTCACGTCGCCGCGAACCTCAGAGTTGGCAACGACCGCGCCCGGCTGATTGATGTGCTGACGCAACTCTTGCCGTTCATCGGCTACCCGCGCACGCTCAACGGGCTGCGGGCGATCGACGAGGTCACTGCCGCATAGCCGGCGGCGTACCCTACTCCGGCCACGCCGCGGCGCGGCATGCAAACAGTCCACACGAAGGAGGTCCCTGACATGACCGAAGGCATTGCCGGAAAGGTGGTGGTCATCACCGGTGCCAGCAGCGGGCTGGGCGAGGCGGTGGCGCGCCATCTCGCGGCGCATGGTGCCAGGCTGGTGCTCGGCGCGCGGCGGCTGGACCGGTTGCGGGCGCTGACGAGCGAACTGGGCCTGTGCGAAGACGCCGCGGTACGGACCGACGTCACCAGCTGCGACGAGGTGCGGCTGTTGGTGGACCATGCGGTCGGGCTGCATGGCCGTCTCGACGTCATCATCAACAACGCCGGTCTGATGCCGTCGTCGCCGCTGGAGCGGCTGAAGGTGGCCGACTGGGACCGCATGATCGACGTCAACATCAAAGGCGTGCTCTACGGTATCGCCGCCGCCCTGCCGCACATGAAGGCGCAGCGCGGCGGCCACATCATCAATGTCTCGTCGGTGGCAGGGCACAAGGTGCGGCCGGGAGGGGCGGTGTATGCCGCCACCAAGCACGCGGTGCGGGTGATCTCGGAGGGGTTGCGCCAGGAGGTGAAGCCCTACAACATCCGCACCACGGTCATCTCGCCCGGCGCCGTCGAGAGCGAACTGCCGGGGAGCCTCACCGAGGCGGACATCGCCCAGGGAATGCGCGACTTCTATGAAGCCACCGCGATCCCGGCCGACTCTTTCGCCCGCATGGTGGCCTTCGCCATGAGCCAGCCGGAGGACGTCGATGTGAACGAGATCCTGTTCCGGCCGACTCGGCAGGAGTTTTGATCGGGTGCGGTTCTCCTCCCCGGGGAGCGATTGAACGGGAGCGGCTGACGACATCGGCCCCAACCGCTTTTGCTGTCATCGGCGTTGGGCATGTCCGCTTTCGAGGCCGACCGGATGACCGCCAGCGGCACGAAGCTGTCAGCCGTTCCACCAAAGAGCAAGTGGCTGCTTCATCCGTGAGACATGACCTCCTGCCGCCAAATTCGTAGGCTGCAGATGGGTCGAATGCGCCCTGCGTCGAACTGGATTTCGAGATTATGGACGCGGTCCCAGCATGGGACTGCATCTTCCCGGCCAGAGCATGAACGGCTGAAAGCATCCGGTGCGACACCAGCACCATATGGCCTGCTTCACGGATTGGCGCCTGGGTTGTCCTCCGGTTGTGTACAGCCCAAAGGCCGGGCCCCTCTGGGAACCCGGCCTGGTGTGTTCCTCGTCAGAACGGTAATTCGTGTTCCGGAATGTCGTTGGGGCGTGCGGGCCGGGTCCAGACGATGGAACTTTCGTCGCCCGTGTCGCGGTGGCGGGTTTCGATGTGCTGGATTTCGTAACCATCCCTGATCAGACGGCGCGCGTCGTACTTGCTCAGGTTCAGGCTGGTGCGGATGGTTGTCATCATATGCTCCCTTGTGTGATGCCAGCCGATTGCTGACGGGAGCGGCGCACGCCGGCCTTCGGGACGGCTCAATCCCTGAGGCATGCAACCGGGCGGGGCCGGGCTGCGGCAGGCGCGGAGCCAGAGTGCACCGAGATTCTGGGGATGATGATCAGCGCTGGCAGCGTGCACGCACCTGGCTCTGCGTCTGACGCGGCCCGGCCCCGCTGTAGGTTGCATGCCGAAGCCGCGCGATCTTGCGCGGCGCCGAAGGCGGGATTGAACCGTCCCGACCGTGGCCGGCGTGACCATGGGACGGCAGCAGATGCGCTTTCTTGCTCTCTTTGAGCGGGACGGAGGTGCCGTGCTGGTCGGCATCGAAGCCGGCAGGCGCCGGTCCGGCCGTCTTCTGCGGTTCCCGAGCCGGCTGGTGCGTTCTCGTCGTGATCGAAGGTTTTGGCGGGGTCGCTTTCTGCCGGGCGCCGGCCGTGCTGAACACGGAAGAAACAGGCGGGAGCCGAAGCCCCCGCCCGGTCGGCTCAGCCTCCGAAGGCCGCAAGTTCGGCGGTGGCGGACTGGCTGCTGACGGTGTCGGCGTTCATCGGCGCCCGCTGGTAGGGCTTCCAGTCCTCGCCGGTGACGGCTGCGAAGGCATCGACCGCACCTTCGGCGGCGGCCAGGAAGGTGTAGGCCTGCAGGCCGAGTTCGGCGGCGAACTGGCGGGCGCGCTGGGCCTTGCTGTCGAAGCCAAGGGGGCCGTCGCGGTCTTCGTCGCGGGCGTCATTGGCGAGGCGGGAGGTGAGGTCGCGGGCCTCGGTGACCTTCTGGCTGTAGAACCGGCCGGCGCTGTGGGCGGAGCCGACCAGGGCGCCGACGAGGCGCTGCAGGTGGATCGCCATGGCCTTCTCGTTGACGGTGTCGGCGAGCAGCCTGGCGTGGCTGCCGATCATTTCCTCGGCGGCCTCGCGGAGGGCGGCGTAGTCGACCGGGTTGAGGGCGAAGCGGTTGGCGATGGCGGCGGCGACCTGCTCGTTCGGGCAGACGCTGGCGGCGAGAGTGAAGGTGACGGCGGCCTGGCTGGTCTGGGTGCTGCGGGTGGAGGCGACGAGCTTGTTGCTGTGCCTGGTGGCCATGATCGTGATCCATCTCTGACATCCCGGGGAGGTCCGCCGGCCCTGTGCCGGCTTTTCCCCCTCGGGTGCGGTCTGCTGAGGCCGGGCCAGGCGGGCGCGGAAACCCCTGAGGACGGCAGTGGTGCGGGAGCGCAGCGACACGGTGCCGTCCGAACCGCAGGCGCTCCGCCCGTCACAGCGGCCGCGCAAGCGCGGCCGGACGGCGGAGCGGGGGTTGCAGCGCCCGGCGCCCGGCCCAGACCGCGCGCATCCGAGGGGGAATGCCGGCCAGAGGTTCGAGGCGGAGTTCCGTGACGTGTCATGGGAAGGGATCGTCGTGGCCTTGCGCGGCGACCGACCCGCGTCACCGGCATCAGCCATGGACGCTGTTGCTTCACCGGCACGGTCCCGCCGGTACGCTGCCCGGTACCAGGCGCGGCGATCACAACCACCGGAGGTTCAGCCGGGACGATTTGTGCCGGGAGAGGCAGACGGGAAATGATCCCGCGTCAGGTTGCGCGACGATGTCAACGGACAGGCCGGCGCGTCACAGCGGCGCGTGGTGGGCGGCCTGTCGTGCGAAACGGTGCGGCTGGGTCTGTGGCCAGAAGGTTTCTGCGCGCCGCGCCGGTATCCCGGGTCCCGATGCGCTGGCGGGAGAAAACGGCGTCCGGCCATGGCGGCAGGGCGCGGCCGCTGCCACGCTGCCAGGAATAAAAAGCCGCAATTTCAATGTAGTAACCTTGACGGCGCTAGCGTCACCTGCGATACTGCAACGCAAATGGAGGGCTGGCGATGCGAATCGAAATTCTGCCAGGCACCGCTAACGTGGTGCGGTTTCCCGTCGAGCGGCGCGCGCGTCCGACGGGCCGTTTCCAATGTTGACATCGATCACTGTTTGTTCTAGGAATATCAACCTAGGACGGCATGGGTGGTGTCGGATGAGTTGGGAGGATCAGGGTCGGCAGTATCACATGTGGTTCGGTCACGGTACAGCTCCGCCGAGGGACAAACCTTCGGAGGCTGGCGCCGACGGCATGTTCAATCCCGGCAACTTCGAGCCGCGTATCGACGCAATTGTCCATTCAGCGCTTGCGCACATGCCGCGTGCAGATTGGCACCGCGACGTCGTTTCCTTCAATCGGCAACGGCTGGAGCGTCTACGCACGGCTATTACGGCGTGGATCGGCGCGCGGGCGCTGAGTAACGCTGCGTTCGAGGAGCGCCTCATTGACCCGGCGACGAGCAGCGCGGCCATCGGGAAACTGCGGGCAGTTGCCGAGTGGGTGAGGACGGCCGCGACGAACAAGGATTTGGCTCAGGCCTCGGCCGACCTCGCTAGCGCGATGCAGGATATCGGCCTGGAAAGATGGCCCGCGTTTCTGAACGACGCGGCCGAGCGAGCCGATGCGTACGGGGCGGTGCAGGGCAACGTTGTGCTGGTGCAGGTGGCGACGCCGAATACCGCAACTGACGCAAACCCAGGCGGTGGCCCTGCATCAGAGGCCGCCCCAGGCCGTTATGTGGGCAACAATCCTGAGCAATGGATCGGGCGGCAATCCGTCGGCACGGGGGAGTGCGTGGCCTTGGTCCAGGCAGCAACCGGAGCGCCGTTGACGAGGGAATGGCAGCCCGGCGTCTCGGTCCAGGGTAACGCCACAATCCGGCCAGGAACGGCCATCGCCACGTTTGACAGCAATGGCCGCTACGCAGGGCATGCGGCAATCTACGTCGGGCAGGACGAGCACGGGATTCATGTGATCGATCAATGGAACATTCGGGACTCGCAAGGCCACATCGTCGGGCAACAACCTCCACACGAGCGAATCCTGTCTTTAGACGATCCAAACCGCGCCCGCATCGACCGCGGAGAATTCTATCGTGTTGTTCAGTAAGGAGATAACTGCACGCTCTTTTGTCGCCTTACTGCTCAGCAGTGTTGCAATGCATACTGCCGATGCCGATATAGGATGTCCGCCGACGCACAACGGGAAGAATCTCAAAGACGTCCAACTGTTCGATGGCCCGCCCGAGAATAAGATGGAGGTGGTACCCGAACCTGGACGCTTCGTCGTTCCTTACAGGCCTCGATCGTCGTGGCAGCGTTTCCCTCCTTCTACGCTGGGCTGCACCTATCGCGACTCGGAAGAGGTTGTCACCGTCGTGCTGCCGCGCTTCGTTCGGGTTTGCGATTTCGTGAACTATCCTCAGGTTCGGTGCCATTGACCGGACGACACCTTTTTTCTTTCCCAGGCGTCAAGAAGTTCCTTATTCGTGCGTTCTATGGCGTGCCCCGTAGCTGCTTTGAGACAGCCGGCAGGTCGATCAGCTTGGCGAGTACATCGGCATCGGCGGCGGCCTTTTGCGCCGGCGGCGCGGCACGCGACCGCCGGATGCCGGCCATGACCTCGGCGACCGCCCCGCTCCCGTCGGCGCGCTGCGGCGGCTTGTGCCCGGCACGCTTGTGCGCCCAGCCGATGGCGGCCAGCCGGCGGGTGATAGTGGACGGGGCGCGTCCGGCTTCGGCCTCGCCGGCACAGAACCGCGCCACCATCCCCGGATCGGCGGGGAGCGGCGGCACGCCGCGCGCGGCGCACCAGGTCTGAAAGCGCTGCCAGTCGGCGTCGTAGATCAGCCGGGTAGAAGCGGCGCGGCTGGCGGCGGCATAGCCGCGCGCGGCGTCCGCCTCCTGGCCCAACGCCGCCGGGGCGCCGCCCTCCGTGACCGCCACGACGTCGTCCATGCCTCCCCTCCCCTGCTGCCCAGCCCGCTCCGGGCGCCTGCCACCGACCGCTGGCGCCGGACTCCGCTACAGCATCGCCTGTCACGCGCGTTCTGTCCGGAAATTTCCACTTTGTCCGAGAATATTCATTCCCTCCGGAAATCTCGCTTCCCGGACATATCGCAACCGAACAGATTTCGGACAGAAAACCCTTATCGCGCCTTATGGAAGGGTGCCTTAGGAGACTCCCAGAAATTACCGCTCCACCTTTTGTTCTCTTGGCGAGATGGTATAGTTCCAGTCCGGATGGAAATCGTCCCCTTTGAGGTTGAGGCTCGCGAACTCCTCGTCCGAGACCTTGATGCCCTTCGGATA
>CAIVPZ010000125.1 GCA_903907955.1 uncultured Acetobacteraceae bacterium
GAACGGCATCTATATCGGCGGCTGGGAACAGGTGCAGCACCAGGCGGTCGGTGTCGGCGCCACCATCGCCTACACGGCGGTGGCCACCCTGATCATTCTGCTGGTGGTCGGCCTTGTGTTCGGCCTGCGGGTGACGCAGGAAGAGGAACGCGAAGGCCTCGACGTCGTGCTGCACGGCGAGCGGCTGGGCTAACGCATGCGGCGCCGGGCGGCAATGCCTGGCGCCGTCGTTTCTATGACAATCCTAACGACGGCAATGGCCGGGCACGGCAGCGACGCCCGGCCGGGCCGCAAGGACAAACCAATGACGACAAAACGTTTTCTGCTTTCAGCCACCACCGCGCTGTTCGCGGCGGGACTGCTGGCGGCCCCCGCATATGCCCAGACCGTCCCCGCGGCTCCGGCGGCTCCGGCCGCCGCCGCACCCGACACCTGCTTCACCATGGTCCTGGGCATCAAGTGCGGCCTGCAGATCGAAGGCGGCGTGTCCTTCAATCCGTCGGCCCCGAAGACCAATTCGGGCCAGCTGTTCACCGACCACCCTAACCAGGCGACGCTGAACCAGATGGCACTGTCCATCGAGCGTGACATCCCGAAGGATGCCAGCACCTGGGATTACGGCTTCAAGTTCCAGGGCCTCTACGGCTCCGATGCGCGCTATACCCATTTCCTCGGCATATTCGACTACGCGCTGCCGAATTCCCGCTACCAGTTCGACATCACCGAGGCCAGCGTCTCGGTGCACGCGCCGCTGCTGGTGGGGCTGGACGTGAAGGCCGGGTTGTATCCGACCCCGCTCGGGTTTGAGTATATCGACCCGTCGCTCAATCCCTTCTACTCGCATTCCTACATCTTCAACTTCGGCATCCCGCTGAAGCACACCGGCATCCTTGGGGTGCTGCACGCCACGAGTTCCCTCGACGTCTATGGCGGCATCGACACCGGCGTGAACACCACCTTCGGCAACCAGGCCGGTGACAACAACGGCGCGATCGGCGGGCTGTTCGGCTTCGGGTTCACCGCCCTCGGCGGCAACCTGACCGGCGTTGCGTTGTCGCATTTCGGTCCGGAGAACGCGTCGCTCGGAAGCAGCCAGCCATGGGGTTATAGCAACGCCAACCATTACTGGCGCTACGAGAACGATGCCAATATTACCTACAAGTGGAATGACAAGCTCTCGACAACCCTTGAACTCAACTACATCAAAGACGAGAACCCGGATCTCGTTTCCAGCTCAGGGTCGGCAAAGGCTCCCGAAGCCTGGGGCGTCGCGGGCTACCTGGCCTATACGCTGACCGATACGGTCACCCTGAACGTCCGCGGGGAAGTGTTCCGCGATGGCAAGGGCTTCTACGTGGCCTGGTTCCCGGGCAATACCGACTTCGTCAATGCGCAGTATGGCAAGTACAACACCTCGGTTTCCGGGCCGCACTCCACCTACGGCGAACTCACCGTGGGCGCCACCTGGAAGCCCGCCGGACTGCCGTCGGCGATCAGCGGCCTGATGATCCGGCCCGAGATCCGCTTCGACCAGACCCTGGGCGGGCCGGCCGCGTTCAGCCCGGCGTACAACACCTCGACCGGCACCTGGTACGGCAAGTCGAACGGCAACGTCACCTTCGCCAGCGATTTCATCCTGCAGTTCTGAACCGTCTCTGCACCGCAGCGTGCCGACCGCAAACGGTCGGCACGCTGCGGTTTGTTTCTTGCGGATAATTTGATCGGCCGCCGGTCGGCCGCAGCGGCGGCCTCAGGCCTGCCGGCTGACCGGATGGCCGAGATATTCCGACAGCACCGCCTCGGCCGGCCCGTCGGCGCGCACCCGCCCCTGGTCGAGCCAGATCACCCGGGTGCACCAGCTCAGCACCACCTCGGTCAGATGCGTTGACAGCACCAGGATTTCGGCGCCGCGCACCATATCCTCCAGGCGCACCCGCGCCTTTTCCATGAAGCTGGCGTCGCCGGCCAGGAACCATTCGTCCATCAGCAGCACCTGCGGGCGGATGGCGGTGGCCAGCGCGAAGCCCAGCCGCACCACCATGCCCGAACTGTACACCCGCACCGGCATGTCGAGGAATTCGCCCAGGTCGGCGAAGGCGGCGACGTCCTCCTCCAGCTGGCGGATCGCCGGGCGCTCCAGGCGGCTGTACATGGCGCGCAGCACGATGTTCTCGCGACCGGTGAGGTCCAGGTTCATGCCGAGATTGGGGTCGAGCAGCGCGCTCAGGCTGCCCCGCACGTGCACCCTGCCGGCCTGCGGCTCGTAGATGCCGGCCAGCGTGCGCAGCAGCGTGGTTTTCCCCGCGCCGTTGCCGCCGATCAGCCCAAGGCGGTCGCCGCGGCGGAGGCTGAAGCTGATATCGCGCAATGCCTGCACCACCACGCGGTGCTTGGGGTCGGTCGCCACCCGCCCGGCGACGGTGCGGAACACCATCCGCTTCAGGCTGCGCGCATTGCCGTGATACAGCGGAAAATCGACGTTGACGTGCTCGGCGTCGATCCTGGCCGCGGTGGAAGCTTCGATAACGGCCTCGGGGACGGTGTCCATGCTGCCGCTAGACCCAGAAGGCGATGCGGTTGCGCACGCGCGCGAACAGCAGCCAACTGGCGCCGCACAGCGCGGCGGAAAAGCCCAGCGCGGCGGCCCAGGTGGCCAGCTCCGGCAGTTCGCCCAGCAGCGGCGCGCGCACGATCTCCAGCATCGCGAAGAACGGATTGAACGCCAGCATCCAGGCCTGCGCGTGCAACTGGCTGGGCTTCCAGATGACCGCGCTGATGAAGAACGCCATCTGCATGATGCTGCCGATGATCGGCGGGATGTCGCGGAAGCGGGCGCAGACCGCGCCCAGCAGCAGGCAGACCGCCAGGCTGTCGATCAGCCACAGCGCCAGCCCGGGCAGGGCGAACAGCACCTGCGCCCCCGGCCAGACCTGCAGCAGGGCATACACGGCCACGATCACCACCACGTTGTGGGCCAGCACCAGCAGGTTGCGCACCACCACGCGCGCCGCATACAGCGACAGCGGCATGCGCACCGAGCGGACCATGCCTTCGACCTGGGTGTACGACGTGCACCCGTCGGTCACCAATGCGCTGAGATAGCCCCACAGCACCAGCGAAAGCGCCAGAAAGGGCAGGTAGTCGCGCAGCCCCATATGGAACAGGATTGCGTAGATCACGCCCATCGAGGCCACCATGGCGGTGGTGGACAGGGTCAGCCAGAACGGGCCGAGCATCGAGCCGCGATAGCGCAGCCTGATGTCGAGCCAGGCCAGCGTCCAGCACAGCCGCCACAGCCGCGCGGTTTCCGCCAGATCGCGCAGCGCCATGCGGTTGCGCGCGGCGAAGGAGACGTCCGGCGTGAGGTCCAGGGTGCAGACCGGGCTCGCGCGATGTTGAATGGCAAACGTCATGGCGAGCCGGGCGATAGCCGATCCGCCCGGTCGCCGCAACCCGACCCCGGGACTCCTCAGGGAAATCGCACTTCAAGGCAGTCCGGAGGAGTTTGGAAAGGGGGACGTCGTCCCGGTCTGTCTGAGCCGGCCCGGAAGGACCGCTTGTCGGGCGGCCGGGGCTCTCGGGGCGGCAAGCTCACACGCGGCAAGCTCGCACCGGCAACCCGGCGGCGGGCGCCTCGCGTGGAACCTTCACGGCCCCCCGGCCGTGGTGTAACGCTGGAACGGTAACTGTCAGGATGCCCGCGATGAAAGTGGTGTCGATCATTGCCGTCGTGCTCGCGGTCGCGGCGAACGCGTTGGCGTTGCTGCCGGCGGCGGAGGCATATCAGCATGTCCTGTCGTTCGGTGCGCTGGTGCCTGCGGCGAACGCATACCAGCTCCAACTGCTATGTGCCGCACTGGGGTTCGGCATCGTCGCGCTGGTCAGCGTCGCGGCCACACGCCGGCCGCAACCCGATGCCGGACGCGCCATTGCGGAGGCAGCCCAGCCGCTGCCCGCCACGCCGCCGGCAAACCAGGCCGAGGCTGAAATCGTCAGCTTCCTGGCGACCCTGCAGGCCAAGGGGCGGCTGGTCGATTTCCTCATGGACGACATCAACGCCTTCACCGACGCCCAGGTCGGCGCCGCCGCGCGCGTTGTGCATGCCGGATGCAGGGCGGCGCTGCACGAGCACTTCCGCATCGCCCCGGTGCGTCCGGAAACCGAGGGCGCGACCGTGCAGGTTCCGGCCGGCTATGCGGCGGACGAGTACCGCCTGCTCGGCAAGATCAGCGGTCCGGCGCCGTTCTCCGGCGTGCTGGTGCACCACGGCTGGCGGACCGACCAGGTGAAGCTGCCCCGCATCCTGCGCGGCTCCACCGACCGGCTGCCGACGATCGCGCCGGCCGAGGTGGAGCTGAAGTAGCCCGGGCACCGCCGACCTTCACGCCGTGCGCTGCGCACCCGGCTTCGGCAGCGCGCAACCAGGACCCGAACCCATGACCGCTCGTTTCAGTCTCGGTATCGATCTCGGCACCAGCAACAGCGCGATCGCGGTCGCCGATCTGGACACCGACCAGACCCGGATCACCGAGGTTACCCAGGTCCTCGGCCCCAACCTGATCGGCGAACTGCCGACCTTGCCCTCGGTGCTGTATCTGCCGCACCCCGAGGAATTCCCGGCGGGGGCGTTCCCGCTGCCCTGGGACGCCGCCGGGGAGACGGCGGTGGTCGGCCAGTTCGCCCGTGACCATGGCGCGCTGGTGCCCGACCGGCTGGTGACGTCGGCGAAATCGTGGCTGTCCAACCCGCATATCGATCCGCGGCAGCCCATCCTGCCCTGGCGTTCCGAGAGCGCCGAGACGAAGCTGTCGCCGGTGGACTGCTCGCGCCGCTATCTGCATCACCTGCGCGCGGCGTTCCTGTTCGCCGAACAGGTGCAGAACAGTGCGCGCGACCTTGCGGCAGGCCAGATCGTCGTCACCGTTCCCGCCTCCTTCGACGAGGTGGCGCGCAGCCTGACCGCAGAAGCCGCCAGGGAGGCGGGGCTGGGCGACGTGACCCTGCTGGAGGAACCGCTCGCCGCCTTCTATGCCTGGACGGCACAGGCCGGCCGGGCATGGCGCGATCTGGTCGCGCCCGGCGACATCGTGCTGGTATGCGATATCGGCGGCGGCACCGCCGATTTCAGCCTGATCGCCGTCACCGATGTCGCCGGCAGCCTGGAACTGGAGCGCATCAGCGTTGGCGAGCACATCCTGCTCGGCGGCGACAACATGGACCTGGCGCTCGCCTACACGTTGCAGGCCAGCCTGGAAGCCGCGGGCAAGTCGCTCGATTCCTGGCAGTTCCTGGCGCTGGTGCATGCCGCGGCGAAAGCCAAGATCACCCTTTTCGAGGACGGCACGCTGGCGGAGGCGCCCATCGCGGTGCCCGCGCGCGGCGCCAGCCTGTTCGCGAAGACGCTCTCCACCGTGCTCGACCGCGCCACGCTCGAGCGGGTGGTGCTCGACGGCTTCTTTCCGTGCACCGAAATCGACGACCTGCCGGCGGAAAACCGCCGGGGCGGGTTGCAGGAATTCGGCCTGCCCTATGCATCCGATCCGGTGGTCAGCAAGCACCTCGCGCGGTTCCTCGCGCGCAGCCTGCAGAACGTGCGCGCGAGCGACAAGCTCGCCGCGCTGGTCGGGAAACGGGAGGGGATGGCGGCGCTGCTGCCGACCGCGGTGCTGTTCAACGGCGGGGTGTTCAAGGCGGCGCCGATCCGCGCCCGCGTGCTCGACCTGCTGGCGTCCTGGAACGGCGGGCGGGGCGTGCGCGAACTGCAGGGCTTCGAGCCCGACCTCGCGGTGGCGCGCGGCGCCGCGATCTATGGGCGGCACCGCGCCACCGGCCAGGGCATCCGCATCAGGGCCGGCACGTCGCGCTCCTATTACATCGGGCTGGAGACCTCCATGCTTGCCGTGCCGGGCTTCAAGCCGCCGGTGAAGGCGCTGTGCGTCGTGCCGCAGGGCATGCAGGAAGGCACGGAGCTGCTGATCGAGGGCCGCGAATTCGCTCTCGCCACCGGCCGCGCGGCGGAGTTCCGGTTCTTCTCCTCCGCGGTGCGCAGCGGCGACATTCCGGGGCAGATCCTGCCGGACGCCGAGCGGGAGCTGGAGGAAACCGCCCTGCTCGAAATCGATCTGCCGGCGTTCGACGATGTGCCGCCGGGACAGGGGGTGCCGGTGCGCATCAACGCCTGCGTGACCGAGCTTGGCGTGCTCGAACTGTGGATGCGGCACACCAACTCCGACCGCCGCTGGAAGGTGGAGTTCCAGGTCCGCACCGAATAGGGGGCCGCCGCCAATGGCCCAGCCCCGCTTTTCCATCGGCATCGATCTCGGCACCACCAATTCCGCGCTTGCCTACGCGCCGCTGGCCGGCGCGGCGACGCCGGAGGTGCTTGCCATCCCGCAATGGGCGAGCCTGACCGCGCTGGTGGAGGCGCCGACCCTGCCGTCCTTCCTTTATCTGCCGGAGGAGGCGGTGGCCGCGCAGCTGCGGGACCGCGCCGCGGGCGCCGGCGCGTGGGTGGTCGGCCGGCTGGCGCGCAGCAAGGCGGCCGAGACGCCCGGACGGGTGGTGCATTCCGCCAAGTCCTGGCTCGGCCATCACGCGGCGGACCGGTCGGCGCCCTTCCTGCCGTGGGGATCGGCGGCGCTGGCGCCCGGGCAGAAGATCTCGCCGGTGCGCGCCTCGGCGCTCATTCTCAATTACCTGCGCGGCGCCTGGAACGGCCGCTTCGCCGCGGCCGGCTTCGCCTTCGATGACCAGGACATCTGCGTCACCGTCCCGGCGTCGTTCGACGCGGCGGCGCAGCGGCTGACGCTCGAAGCGGCCGGCGAAGCGGGCTTCCCCGCCGGCGTGCGCCTGCTCGAGGAGCCGCAGGCGGCGTTCTATTGCTGGCTGGAACGTCACGACGCCATGCGGGAACTCTGGCCGGAGCCGGCCGATCGCGCGGCCGGGCCATTGCACGTGCTGGTCATCGACATCGGCGGCGGCACCTCGGATTTCAGCCTGTTCGCGCTGCGCGGGGCGGCGGCAGGCGCTGCTCCCGACATCCGGCGGGTGGCGGTGAGCGAGCATATCCTGCTCGGTGGCGACAATATCGATCTCGCCATCGCCCATCTGGTGGAACCGCGGCTGGCCGGCGAAGGCGGCCGGGTTTCCGGCGCCCAGTGGGACCACCTCGTCGCCGCCTGCCGCGACCTGAAGGAGCAGGCGCTGGCGAACGAAGGCCCACCGGATGAGCGGTTCACCGTGGCCCTGCCCGGTCGCGGGTCGGGGCTGCTGGCCGGGCTGGCGGTGGCGACGGTGACCCGGGCGGAGATCGAAGCCGTCCTGCTCGACGGGTTCTTTCCCGCGTGCAGCGCCGCGGCACGGCCCCACCGCACCCGGGCGGCGCTGCGCGAATGGGGGCTGCCCTATGCCGCCGACAGCGCGGTCACCCGCCATCTCGCCGATTTCCTGCGGGATCGCCCGCTTGCCGATGCGGTCCTGTTCAACGGCGGCTCGGTGCATCCGCCGCTGCTGCGGCAACGGCTGCGCGCCCAGATCGGCGCATGGCAGGACGGCGCCGCGCCGCTGGTGCTGGAGAATGCCGAACCGGAGCTTGCCGTGGCACGCGGTGCGGCCCGGTTCGGTGCCTTGCGGCACCGCCGGACGGGTTGCATTGCCGCCGGCGCCGGCCATGCGATCTTCCTCGAGGTGCATGGCGCCGCAACGACAGATGGTGCGGCGGCGCCGCCCGTGCTGGTGTGTGTGCTGCCGCGCGGGGCCACGCCCGGGCAGTCCTTCGAGATCGCCGAGCCGGCGCTTGACCTGCGCACCGATCAGATGGTGCGCTTTCAGGCCTGGTCATCGAGCCGTCACCGCGGCAGCCGGGCCGGCGACATCCTGGCCTGGCGGGAAGGCGATTTCCATGCGCTGCCGCCGCTGCAGACCATCGTCAGGACGGCCGAGCCGCCCCGCCCGGGCGGCGGCACGGTGCCCGTCCATCTGGTCGCCAGCATGAACGAGCTTGGCCTGTTGCAGGTCTCCTGCGTCAGCGCCGACCCGGCGATGCAGCAATCCTGGCCGCTGGAATTCAACCTCCGCCCGCACGAGCAGAGCGGCCCGGCAATGCAGGCTGACGCGGGGCCGCGCGAAGCGGCCACCCAGGTCGAGCCGAACGCCGCGCCGGAAGCGATAGCCACCGCGCGCAGCCTCCTGGGCCGCGCGTTTGCCGGCCCCGCCGGCGCAGGCGAAAAACCGACCGCCGGCGCGCTGTTCCGGAACCTGGAGCGCATCCTGGGGTCACCCCGCGCCGGCTGGAATGCGCTGCTGCTGCGCGCGCTCTGGCCGGCCCTGTTCGACCGGCTGGACGGACGGAAGCTGTCGGTGGAGCATGAGGAAGCCTGGCTGACCCTGGCCGGCTTCCTGCTGCGGCCGGGCTTCGGCGTGGCCGGCGACGCGCAGCGCATGGACGGCCTGTGGCGGGTGCACGAAACCGGCCCATGCTTTCCGGGCCGCCGCATCCGGACCCAGGAATATCTGCTCTGGCGCCGCGTGGCCGGCGGGCTGTCGCGCGCCCGCCAGCACGAACTTCTGGCCGGAGAAACCGACCGGCTGCGCAGCGACAGGGCGCCCGGCGAACTGGTGCGTCTGGCGGGATCGCTGGAACTGCTCGCGCTCGAAACCAAGGCCGGGCTCGTCAGGGATTTCATCGACGCCGCGGTGCGGCTGGCGCGCGCCGGGCAGCACTGCGCGCCCTATCTCGCGGCGCTCGGCCACCTGCTCAATCGGGCGCCGCTGCATGCCGGGCCGGAGACGGTGGTGTCGCCCGGCCAGGTCGAGCAGGCCTACGCGGCGTTCCGCGGCCTCGATTGGGCCAGGCCGGAACTGCTGGAAATGCAGACGCTGTTTCTGCGGGCCGCGCGCGTCGTCGGCGACCGCAGCCTGGACGTGCCCCAGAAGCTGCGCGAGCAGATTGCCGCGAGGCTGGAGAAATCCGGTGTCGCGCCGCTGCGGACCGCGAAGATCAGGTCGTTCATGCCGATCGGACGCTCCGACCGCGCCAGCCTGTGCGACGAGTCGCTGCCCCCGGGCCTGGTGTTCAGTCTGGGTCCGGACGAAGTGCCTGGTTCCAGCGGAATCGGGTGAAGATTCCAGATGGCGCCCGCGGAGGCGCCGGAAGAAGTCCGGTCGGGCAATTCCCTGCCGTCGCTGCCTCAGCCACCACCGGGGCGCGCATCCGAATCATCGGGGGGCGTCGCGCAATAACATTTCGGCGCAGCGGCATCGTCCGGGAATCGGCAGATGGCCGCCCGGCCGTTGGTGCAGGTGATATTGCAGCTGCCGTGGTTGTTCGCCACCGAGCAACTTGAACTGGAGGTTGAACTGGCCTGCGCCGTGGCGGAAGCGAGGCTCAGCAGCGCGACCAGAAGAATTCCGTTCATCTTCCTTTCTCCCCGTTACCCACTATCGCCGCACGAAACGCAGCACCCGTGAACGGTTGGTCACCACCACCACGCCGGCGCGGAAGGATCTGTCGCGATCGGAACCCTAGAGCGCTTTCAGGCTGACCGTAAACGGTCAGCGCGCTCTAGCTCTTTGTTTTGGCGAGCAACTTTATCGGCCGGCTGTCGCCGGTCTGGCCGATGCTGCTCTAAGCCGCCTTCGCAAAGGTCGCGTGCACCGGTGCCTTCGCCGCGACCGGCACGGCCGCGTACATATCCTTCACCGCTTCGGTGATGGTCAAACCGGCGATGCCGGGGGGCAGCAGCCGGCGGGCGCCGCTTTCCCACAGCAGGGCGGGGCGCAGGTGCAGCGGCGGCATGAACAGGGCGGCGTCGCGGCGTTCCACCCGGAACAGAGCGGCGGCGAGCAGCCGGCCGATCTGCCCCGCTGAATAGGGCTGGCCATGCCCGAACGGCGTGCTTTCCACATACGCCCACACCCCGCGCCGGTTCGGCGCCACCACCATCAGGTGACCGTCGTCCTTCAGCACGCGCCAGACCTCGCGCAGCAGGCGGCGGGCGTGGTCGGCCGCTTCCAGCCCGTGCACCAGCAGGATGCGGTCGAAGCACAGATCGGGGAAGGGCAGGGCGTCTTCCGCGGCGGTGCAGGAAAGGTTGGGCAGGCCGCCGGCCGGCCATCGTGTCGCCCCGGCCTGGGCCGGCGTCAGCGCGATGCAGCGCCTGGCCTGGGTGCGCCAAAGCGGCAAATAGGGCGCGGCGTAGCCCAGCCCGAGCACGGAATGGCCGGGCAGCGACGGCCAGAGCACGCTCAGCCGGTCGCGCAACAGGCGCGCGACCATTGCCCCGCGGGCCGTCGCGTAGAAATCCTGGGCTGCGAGCGCGTCGGTTGCCATGCCGGCCATATAGCATGGCGGCGCGGGATGTGACTGCATGAAGCGATGCCGGGCGCGCACGGCTTCGCGGGTTGCGGCCGGAAGGGGCGGCGTTAGAGTGGTCGCATGATCACCGCCCGGCCCGTCGCCATCCTGCAGGACAACTACGCCTGGCTGCTGCGCGACAGCGCAACCGGCGCCACCGCCATCGTCGATCCGGCGGAGCCGGAACCGGTTGCGGCGGCGATCGACGCCGCCGGCGGGCGGCTCGACCTGATCCTGCTGACCCATCATCACGGCGATCACATCGCCGGCACCGACGCGATCCGCGCCCGCTATGGCGCGCGCGTGGTCGGCGCCCGCGCCGACGCCCACCGCCTGCCCAGGCTGGACCAGCCGGTGGGGGAGGGTGACAGCGTGACGCTCGGTGAATCGCAGGGCCGGGTGATCGACACGCCGGGCCACACGCACGGCCAGGTCGCCTTCCATTTCCCGGATGGCGGCGTGCTGATCTGCGGCGACACACTGTTCAGCCTGGGCTGCGGCCGGCTGCTGGAAGGCAGTGCGGCGGAGATGTTCGCCTCGTTGCAGCGCCTCGCCGCCTTGCCGGCGGAGACGCTGGTGTGCTGCGGCCATGAATACACCGAGAGCAACGCCCGCTTCGCGCTGCACGCCGATCCTGGCAATGCGGCGCTGCGCGCCTATGCCGAACAGGTCCGCGTGCTGCGCGCGGCGGGCCGGCCGAGCGTGCCGAGTCGGCTGGCCGACGAGCGTGCCGCCAACCCGTTCCTGCGCGCCCCCGATGTGGCGCGTTTCGCGGATTTGCGCGCCCGCAAGGACAGGTTCTGACGGATGGACCTGCGCGACCCGGCGATTCCGGCGCAGGCGGTGGTGGCGGCGCTCGGTCTGCTGGCGCATCCCGAGGGCGGCCATTATCGCGAGACGTGGCGCGACCGGCCGGCGGATGGGGGGCGCGGTGCCGGCACCGCCATCCTGTTCCTGCTGGCCGAGGGCGAGGTCAGCCACTGGCACCGGGTGGACGCGGCCGAGTTGTGGATCTGGCAGGCCGGCGCGCCGCTGCTGCTTGAGGTGTCCGGGGATGTGCCGGCGGTTACGCTCGGTCCGTTGCTCGGCGAGGGACAGGCGCTGCAGGGATTGGTGCCGCCGGGGGCCTGGCAATCCGCGCGCAGCCGCGGCGCCTGGACCCTGGTGACATGTACCGTGTCACCGGCGTTCCGCTTTGAAGGGTTCGAACTGGCCCCGCCAGGCTGGCGTCCCTGACGAATGGGGTCACAAGGGGGGGCACCGCCCCGTCGTGCCGAAGGCGCGCTGCGCGCTGGGGCGGTCCAGCGGCAGCGCCCTGGCCCTGCTTCAGAACGACAGCGCCGTCGCCTGCACCACCAACGGCAGCCTGCGCACCGCGGCCAGCACGTCTTCGCCCACCGGCTCGTCCACGCTCACCAGGCAGATCGCATCGCCGCCGGCTTCGGCGCGGCCGAGGTGGAACGTTGCGATGTTGATGCCGGCATCCGACAGCGTCGCGCCGAAGCGGCCGATGAAGCCGGGTTTGTCCTGGTTGGTCACATACAGCATGAACCGGGCGAAATCCGCCTCGACCGGAATGCCCTTCAGGTCCACCAGCCGCGGCTTGCTGCCGGCGAACAGCGTGCCGGCGAGGGTGCGCACCTGCTTGTTGGTGGTGACGGTAATGCGCACCAGCGTCTGGTACTCGCTCGGCCGGTCGTGCACGGTCTCGGCCACTTCGATGCCGCGTTCGCGCGCCAGCAGCGGGGCGTTGACCATGTTGGCGCCGGCCATCATCGGCCCGAGCAGCCCGGCCAGCGCCGCCGCGGTCAGCGGGCGATGGTTGAGCTTCGCGGCGGCGCCTTCATACTCGATCGCCACCGCCTTCAACTCGCCGTCCTGCGTCGCCGTAAGCTGGCCGGCGAACGAGCCGAGCAGGCGGCACAACTCCATGTAGGGCTTCAGCCGCGGCGCGTCCTCGGCGCTCACCGAGGGCATGTTGATGGCGTTGGTCACCGCGCCGGTCAGCAGGAAGTCGCTGATCTGTTCGGCCACCTGCAGCGCCACGTTCTCCTGCGCCTCCGCCGTGGAGGCGCCGAGATGCGGCGTGCACACCACGTTCTCCAGCCCGAACAGCGGGCTGTCCTTGGCCGGCTCGACCTCGAACACGTCGAGCGCGGCACCGGCGACGTGGCCGGATTGCAGCGCCTCGGCCAGCGCCGCCTCATCCACCAGGCCGCCGCGGGCGCAGTTGACGATGCGCACGCCCTTGCGGGTGCGGGCGATCGCCTCGCGCGAGAGGATGTTGCGGGTCTGCTCGGTCAGCGGCGCGTGCAGGGTGATGATGTCGGCGCGGGCCAGCAGTTCGTCGAGTTCCACCTTGTCCACGCCGAGGTCGAGCGCGCGCTTCTCGGTGAGGTACGGGTCGTAGGCGATGACCCGCATCTTCAGGCCGACCGCGCGGTCGGCGACGATGGAGCCGATATTGCCGCAGCCGATCAGGCCGAGCGTCTTAGCGTACAGCTCCACGCCCATGAAGCGGTTCTTTTCCCATTTGCCGGCCTTGGTGGAGGCGGAGGCTTCGGGAAGCTGGCGGGCGAGCGCGAACATCATGGCGATGGCGTGCTCGGCGGTGGTGATGGCGTTGCCGTTGGGGGTGTTCATCACCACCACGCCGCGCGCGGTGGCCGATTTGATGTCGACATTGTCGACGCCGATGCCGGCGCGGCCAACCACTTTGAGGTTGGTCGCGGCCTCCAGCACTTCCTTCGTCACCTTGGTGGCGGAGCGGATGGCCAGGCCGTCGTACTCGCCGATGATGGCGCGCAGTTCGGCGGGGGTAAGGCCGGTCTTGACGTCCACCTCGATGCCGCGCGCGCGGAAGATTTCGACGGACGCCGGCGACAGCTTGTCCGAGATCAGAACTTTGGGCATGGCAGTTACTCTGCGGGCTGGGGTGCGTATTCGGCGGCGAGGCGGACAAAAGCCCAGTCGAGCCAGGGGAGCAGGGCGCGGACGTCGTCGGGTTCCACCGTGGCGCCGGTCCAGATGCGCAGGCCCGGCGGGGCGTCGCGGTAGGCGCCGATGTCGTAGGCGACTTTTTCCTTCTCCAGCAGCGAAGCGAGCTTCTTGGCGGCCTCCGCCTGACCGGCCGCGTCGAGCGCGGTGAACCAGGGGGCGACGATCTTCAGGCAGACCGAGGTGTTGGAGCGGGTGGCCGGAACCTCGGCGAGGAACGCGGCCCAGTCGGATTGTTCCACCCAGGCGGCGATGGCGGCGAGGCTGGCATCGGCGCGGGCGCGCAGGGCGGGCAGGCCGCCGATGGCTTCGGCCCAGCGCAGGCCGTCGATCGCGTCCTCGACCGCCAGCATGCTCGGCGTGTTGATGGTTTCGCCCTTGAAGATGCCCTCGGCGAGCTTGCCGCCGCTGGTGAGGCGGAAAATCTTCGGCAGCGGCCAGGCCGGCTTGTAGGTCAGCAGGCGCTCGACCGTGCGTGGCGAGATCGCCAGCATGCCGTGCGCCGCTTCGCCGCCGAGCACCTTCTGCCAGGACCAGGTGACGACGTCGACCTTGTCCCATGGCAGCGCCTGGGCGAAGGCGGCCGAGGTGGCGTCGACAATCACCAGCCCGGCGTGGTCGGCGGGAATCCAGTCGCCGTCGGTGAAGCGGACGCCGGAGGTGGTGCCGTTCCAGGCCAGCACGACGTCATGGCTGAAATCGACCTGGGCGAGGTCGGGCAGTTGCCCGTACGGCGCCTTCAGCACCCGCGCGTCCGGCAGCTTCAACTGCTTGACGACATCGGTGGCCCAGGTTTCGGAGAAGCTCTCATGCGCCAGCACATCGACCGGGCGGGCGCCGAGCAGCGACCACAGGGCCATTTCCACCGCGCCGGTATCGGAAGCGGGGACGATGCCCAGGCGCCAGTCGGCGGGGATGCCGAGGATGCGGCGCGAACGTTCGATGACGTCCGCGAGCCGTGCCTTGGGGTCCTTGGCGCGGTGGCTGCGGCCGAGCAGCGCACCTTCCAGCGCGGCGACCGACCAGCCGGGTCGTTTCGTGCAAGGACCAGATGAGAATTGGGGGTTGGATGGCCGGAGGTCCGGCCTGGTAGCGGCGATCGTCATGATCGCTCTCCCTTACAGAAGAGAAGCGCCCCGGTGGGGGGGCGTGACCCGACGCCTTCCTAGCCGAGGTCGATGGTGCAATGCAACAGCAAGTTTATTGCCGCGGGTGCGGCCTTGCTTGCAGTCGGAACGAGGCCGTGTCTGAATCACGCGGGACCGCACCGCCCGGCGCGGCCAAGACGGAGCAGATGCCATGAGAAAGCGAACGCTTCACCTGATCGGCCGTCCTGCCTGCCTCCTGCTGGCGGCAGGAATGCTGGCGTCATCCGGCGGGGCTGCGCTGGCGGGGGATGCCTGCACCGGCACCTACTCGACATCGCTGCTGCAGGAGGTGCCGCTGCCGGTCACCATCGCCCTGGCGGAAGCGCCGGTGAACCCCGGCCTGGCCAACCAGTTCATCGCCGGGCTGCGTTACGCCGGGGCGCAGATCGACCAGACTTCGCCGCTCCGGCTGGACATGGTGTTCACGGTTGCCACCCCGGCCTCCGGTCCGTTGCAGGGCACCGTCTACAACAACTTCACCTGGGCCGATCAGGGCGGGTCACTGGTCGATGTCAACGCCAGCACCGTCAACCTGATGGCGCATCTGGTGGACACGACGAGCTATGCGTACATCTGGATCGCCACCGCCCAGTGCACCATCAAGGTGCGGGACGGGGCGGCGGTGGCCAGCGAACTGGGCGCCTTCATCGGCCGCACGCTCGGGCGGGACGTGCCGAACGGCCGGCTCTGAAGCCTCGGGGCTGTCAGCCGCGGGGCGGCAGGTGGCGGGCGATGTAGGGCGGCAACTGGAAGGCGGACCAGTGCACTTCCGGGGTCCAGTACCGGGTGGTGCCAAGCATGCCCGCCGCCTCGGCGCGGGCGCGGATGGTGGCCACCGGCACGGCATCGAGGCCCGGCACCTTGGCGGCGAAGCCGAGCGTCATGAAGCCGCCCACATAGGTCGGCACGGCGGCGACATAGGCGCCGACATGCGGGAAGAACTTGGCCCGCCGCAGGCTGGTGTCGCCCAGCTCGTCGGCCTGCATGAAGGGCACGCCGCACTGGTTCACGATCAGCCCGCCGGGTGCGAGGATGCGGGCGGCGTTGGCGTAGAAATCATCGGTGAACAGCGCCTCGCCGACGCCGATCGGGTCGGTGGAATCGACGATGAGGACGTCGAACGCCGCATCCGGCGCCCGCTGCACATAGTCGATGCCGTCGCCCACGATCACCTCGGCGCGCGGGTCGGTCCAGGCGGTGCCGCCGATGCCGGGCAGGAATTGCTTCGCCAGGCGGATCACTTCGCCGTCGATCTCCACCATCACTGCGCGCGTCACGTTGCGGTGCTGCAGCACGCGCTTCAGCACGCCGCCATCGCCGGCGCCGATGATCAGCACCCGCTCCGCCGCGCCGTGCGCCAGCAGCGGCGGATGCGTGATCATTTCCTGATAGACGAACTCATCACCTTCGGTGATCTGCACCACGCCGTCGAGCAGCATGACCCGCCCATGGGTCTCGCTCTCGAAGATCATGATGTCCTGAAAGGCGCTCTGCACGCGGGCCAGTTCATGCCAGACCCGGAAGCGCTGGCCCCAGGCGGGGTACAGCGTTTCGTTCACCCACGAATCGGTTGTCATCGCACCTGTCCTCGCACGGCGTCGGCGGGCGCCGTCCGGCACCCGCCTGCGCTTGTCCCCGAGTCGGCTGGGATCAGCTGGTGCGCCCGCGGCGCTGTTCGTCGACCTGCACGGTGCCGGGCGTAAACGCACGCTGCAGCACCGGCACCGACAGGTAGGGGTCGCACGCGCCGCACATGAACACATCGATCGCGGCGAAGTCGCGTTCCGGCCATGTGTGGATGGAGATGTGGCTTTCCGCCAGCACCACCACGCCCGACACGCCGCCATTCGGCGTGAAGTGGTGGAAATGGCTGTGCAGAATCGTCGCACCGGCCGCCAGCGCCGCTTCGCGCAGGGCGGCGTCGATGTGGTCCGGCTCGTCGAGCCTGCTGGCGCCCCACAAATCCACCAGCAGATGCGTGCCGGCGAAGCGCATGCCGTCACGTTCAACGAAATAGTCCTTGCGTTCGTCTTCGGCGCCCGCCGAACGAAGTGCAGTCGTCTGGTTCTCGCTCGGGAAATCCGAGACCATCCCCAGTTGCGTGAGTGCGTTCATCGCGCATCCCTCCATAACCAGCAGACAGCCTGAAGGGACGCGGCCGCGTGCACGCGCCCCCGGGGGCCAAGGCGGCGGAACATGATGAAAAAAGGGGGGGGGCGCAAGCCATAATGGCCCCGCGATGCATCGATTTATGCATGCCGGCAACGCATGCCGTCGGTAAGGCGACAATAAAGGCAGAGAAGGAAGGCCAGGGCGCTGCCCTGGACCCGCCAGGGGGCGGTGGCCCCCTTGACCCTTATTGCTGGCCGGTTGGCTCCGCCCCCAGCAGGCTGTCCGCCGCTGCCCGTGCCGCCTCGGTCACCCTCTCGCCGGCCAGCATGCGCGCGATCTCCTCCCGCCGCGCCGCGCCGTCCAGCGTGTCCACCCGCGTTTCCGCCCGCGCCTGCCCGGTCAGCTTGGCCACCCGCAGATGCGCCGCCCCGCGCGCCGCCACCTGCGGGCTGTGCGTCACCAGCAGTACCTGCACGCGCTCCGCCACCCTGGCCAGCCGTTCGCCCACCGCTGCCGCGGTGGCGCCGCCAACCCCCGAATCGACCTCGTCGAACACCAGCGTCGGCACCGGGGAGGTGCCCGCCAGCACCACCTTCAGCGCCAGCATCAGCCGCGACAGCTCCCCGCCCGAGGCCACCCGCGCCAGTGGTCCCGGCTCCTGGCCGGGGTTGGTGGCGATCAGGAAGCGCACCGCATCCGCCCCGGCCGGCCCCCAGCCGGATTCCTCCAGCGCGGCGATGGCGGTGACGAAGCGGGCACGATCCAGCCGCAGCGGCGGCAATTCCGTCGCCACCGCCCGATCCAGCCGGCCCGCCGCCGCCCGCCGCCCCTCCGACAGCGCCGCGCAGGCGGCGACATAGGCCGCGCGTGCCGAGTCGGCCGCGAGTGTCAACGCCGCCAGCCGCGCCGTCCCATCTTCCAGCGCCGCGAGACGCGCCAGGAACGTGTCGAACAGGGCAGGGAGGTCGGCCACCGCCACCTGGTGCTTGCGGGCCGCGGCGCGCAGCGCGAACAGCCGCTCCTCGGCCTGCTCCAGCCGCCGCGGATCGGCCTCCGCCGCCTCGGCGAGCCGGGTCAGCAGGGTCTCGGCTTCGCCCAGCCATTCCTCGGCCCGCTCCAGGGCGGCCAGCGCCGCCGCCACCGGGTCGGCGGCGGCGGGGGCGGCCGGCAGCAGGCGTTGCAGCGCCCGCCCGGCCGAGCGCAGCGCCGCCGCCGGGCCGGGGCTGCGCCGGTCGCGCGGCGCCAGTTCGGCCAGCGTCGCCGCGATCGCCTCGGCGCGTTTCTCGCCCTGCTGAAGCGCCTGCCGTTCGGCCGCCAGACGCTCCTCCTCGCCTGGCTGGGGGCGCAGCCGGGCCAGTTCCTCCACCGCATGGCGCAGCCAGTCCTCGTCGCGCTGCGCCGCTTCCATGGCCTGCCGTGCCTCGGCAAGGGCGGCGGCGGCTTCGCGCCAGTCGCGCCAGCAGCGGTTCACCACTTCCCGCAGCTCCGGCGCCAGGCCGAACGCGTCCAGCAGCGCCGCGTGGCCGGCGGGATCGGCCAGCCCCATCTGGTCGTGCTGGCCCTGCACCTCGACCAGCAGCGCGCCGACCCGGCGCAGCAGCGCCGCGCCCACCGGCTGGTCGTTGACGAAGGCCCGGCTGCGTCCGTCGCGCCCCAGCACGCGGCGCAGCACCACCTCATCCTCGGCTTCGATGCCCTGCTCGGCCAGCAGCGCCAGCACCGGGTGGCCGGGCGCGGGCTGGAAGGCGGCGGTCACGCTGGCCTGCTCGGCGCCCCTGCGCACCAGCCCCTGATCGGCCCGCGCCCCCAGCGCGAGGCCAAAACTGTCCAGCAGGATCGACTTGCCGGCGCCGGTTTCACCGGTCAGCACCGTCAGGCCGGGCCCGAACCCCAGGTCCAGCCGCTCGATCAGCACCACATCGCGGATCGCCAGCGCGGTGAGCAAGCGCGCCTTCCGCGATGTCGGCTCAGAAGATGGAGCCGAAGAAGCCCGGCTTTTCGGGCTTCGCGACGCCCTCGCCGGTGCCGCCGCCGGCGACGAGATCCTTGTAGCTGTCCTCGTACCAGGGACTGCCCGGGTAGTTGTAGCCAAGCACCGCGGCGGTTTTGCGGGCCTGATCGACCAGCCCGAGCGTGAGGTAGATCTCGGTCAGCCGGTGCAGCGCCTCCGGCACGTGATTGGTGGTCTGGAAGTCGTCCACCACGCGCTGGAAGCGCCCGATCGCGGCGGTATACAGACGCTGGTGCTGGTAGAAACGCCCGACTTCCATTTCCTTGCCGGCGAGGTGGTCGCGGGCAAGGTCGATCTTCAGCTTCGCGTCCCGCCCATAGGCGCTGTCGGGGAAGCGGTTCACCACCTCCTGCAACGCGCCCATCGCCTCCTGGGTGCCCTTCTGGTCGCGCCGGATGTCGGCGATCTGTTCATAGTAGCACAGGGCGCGCAGGTAGTAGGCATAGGCGACATCGCGATGCTGCGGGTGGAGCTGGATGAACCGGTCCAGCACGCCGATCGCGTCGGTGTAATGGTTGCGCAGATATTCGGTGTAACCCTGCATGAGCTGGGCGTTCACCGCCCAGGTCGAATACGGGTAGTTCTGCTCGACCAGGTCGAACTGCTTGACCGCCTCGGCGTAGTTCTGGCGGTTCAGCGAGTCGACACCGCGATTGTACAATTCCTCCACCGGCAGCGTGGAGACGTCCTCGGGTGGCGCCGTGTCCTCGCTCTTGCCCGAAAACGGGTTGATCGAGTCCATCGTGGAGCAGCCGCCAAGCGCCAGCATGCTGGCCAGCGCCGCGCAACGGAGGAAGGAAGTCGGGAGAATCGTCAATGCCACCACCAAGCACCCTGTCTGCCGGCGCTTATAGCATGGGCGGCGGGAAGGAAAGGCCGCGGCGCACGGCGTTTCGGCCGGGCAATCACACCAGAGGCGCAAAATGTCGACCTGCGAGGGGAGATAAATGGAAGCCGGGTTCAGCCTCTGCCGCGCGCGCGGCCCCCCCGCCAGCACCGCACGCGATACCAATGGCCCGCAAAGCCGGGCCATTGCAAACATTCCGCATGGCTCAGACGGGCGCCGCCGCGGCCGGCAGGCGGGTCTGCCAGCCGGCGACCGATTCGGGCGTGGGGGCGAGCCGCCAGTTGGCGGCATCGTCGAACAGCGCCCGCAGCAGCCGGTTGTTCAATGCATGGCTCGGCCGGTTCGCCACGTAACGACCGTGCAGCACCGTCCCGGCAAGCGCCAGGTCGCCCACCGCGTCCAGCAGCTTGTGGCGGACGAACTCGTCCGGCATGCGCAGGCCGCCCGGGTTCAGCACCGCGGGACCATCCACCACCACCGCGTTGTCCAGGCTGCCGCCGCGCGCCAGTCCGGCCTCGCGCAGATATTTCACCTCGGAGGCGAGGGTGAAGGTGCGTGCCCGCGCGAGCCGGTTGCGGAACACAGATGCGCCGAGTCGCAGCGTCAGCGCCTGGCGGCCGATCGCCGCGGCGTCGAAGTCGATCGACACCGACATGTCGAAGCCATGCGGGCCGGGCCGCAGTTCGGCAAACGATTCGCCGTGCGACACCCGCACGACCCGCGCCACCTCGATCGCCCCGACCGGCACGTCCTGCCCGACGATGCCGGCGCAGTCGATGAGGAACACGAAATCCCTGGCCGAACCGTCGAGAATCGGCAGCTCCGGCCCGTCCACCTCGAGCACGGCGTTGTGCACGCCGCAGCCGGCGAGCGCCGCCATGACGTGCTCCACGGTGCCGACCCGCGACTCGGGCGCGCCGGGGCGGGCGAGCACGGTGCACAGGCGGGTGTCGACCACGTGGTCGAATCGGGCCGGGATTTCCAGGCCACCGAGATCGGTGCGCCGCACCACGATGCCGCTGTTGGCGGGGGCCGGGCGCAGGGTCAGCGCCACGCGGTGCCCGCTGTGCAGGCCGACGCCAACGCAGGAGATGGCGGCGCGGAGCGTGTGCTGCATGCCGAAGCCATGGCCGGCAATCACCGGGCCGGCCACCAGCGGATTGCCGGCCATCATCGGATCGATCGTCTGCAGGCGCAAATTATGTGGCAGCCCATCCATCGCTCGGTCTTCCCCTTGGGCCTGCGCGGCCTTGCTCCAGGTTCGGGCCGGCGCATCCAGGTTGCGCCGCCGTTTGAAACCTTAGCAGGCAATGCCGCTATCGCCAGTCAATGATTATTGCCGGCTGTTACAGCCCAACTGCCTGAACTTGCAGTAAATGCGGCGCTGCAAGGGCGACCATAAAACGGCCACTGTTACACGCCGTACAAGGCAACCCCGGGCGGTGGGGGCACCGCCCGGGGGTATTCGACGAGTCGCCGGCCGGTCAGGAAGCCGAGGTCTGGCGGCGCAGGAAAGCCGGGATATCGATGCCCATATCCTCCCCGCCGGCCTGCCGGACATTCGGCCGCACCGGCGCGTCGTGCATCGCCTCATGCAACGACGGCTCGGAGCGGACCGGTTGCGCCGGCGCGCTGGCCTGGGTCGCCGGCAGGCTGCCGCGGATGGCCCCGGTGACGATGCCGAACAGGCTCTTGCGGGCCGGTTGCGGCGCCGGCCCGGCGGCCTGGTCCTCGCTGTAGCGGCTGTGGGGGCGAAGCGGCGGCTGCTGTGCCGCCCGGCTGGCCGGGTGGGGCGCCTGGTGAAGCGCCGCCGGCGCTTCCGCCTGTTCTTCGGCGTACCCGCCCTCGGCGGCATAGTCGGCTTCCGCCGCCTGTGCCGCGGTTTGCAGCGGGGCGGACGGCACCATGCGCGGCAACGGGGCGATGGACGGCGCCTGGCGGACGGGTTGCAGCCGCGCCTGTGCCGCCATACCGCTCACCACCTGCGGCGCCATGCCGGAGCCTGACGGCCGCATGGCCATCGGCGGGGCGACCATGATGCCCAGGGGCGCGCCGTTGGCGCCGGCGGCCGATGACACGCTGGGCTGCGGTGCGCTGGCCTGCGCCACCGCGCCGCCGCCCACCGCCACCAGCCGGGGACGCTCGGCCGTCCGCTGCACCGGCGTGTCGATGCCGGTCGCCACCACCGACACCCGGACCTTGCCGGTCAGCAACTCGTCGATCGCCGAGCCGAAGATGATGTTGGCTTCCTCGTCCACTTCCTCGCGGATGCGGTTGGCGGCCTGGTCCACCTCGAACAGCGTCATGTCCTCGCCGCCGGTGATGTTGATCAGCAGGCCGCGCGCGCCGGCCATGCTGGTGTCTTCCAGCAGCGGGTTGCTGATCGCCGCCTCGGCGGCGCGGATGGAGCGGTTCTCGCCCTCCGCCTCGCCGGTGCCCATCATCGCCTTGCCCATCTCCGCCATCACGGTGCGGATGTCGGCGAAGTCGAGGTTGACCAGCCCGGGGGCGACCATCAGGTCGGTGACGCCGCGCACGCCCATGTACAGGACGTTGTCGGCCATCTTGAAGGCTTCCTTCCAGCCGGTCCGCTCGTTGGCCAGTCGGAACAGGTTCTGGTTCGGGATCACGATCAGCGTGTCGACGAACTGCTGCAGCTCGCTGATGCCCTCATCGGCGGCGCGGGCGCGGCGCTGGCCTTCGAAGGTAAACGGCTTGGTTACCACGCCGACGGTCAGGATGTTCTTCTCGCGCGCCATGCGGGCGATCACCGGGGCTGCTCCGGTGCCGGTGCCGCCGCCCATGCCGGCGGTGATGAACACCATGTGCGCCCCGTCGAGATGGCGGTACAGCTCGTCCGCCGCCTCCTCGGCCGCGGCCCGGCCGATCTCGGGCTTCGCCCCGGCGCCGAGTCCCTGGGTGATGTGCGGCCCGAGCTGGACGCGCCGGCTCGCCTTCGAGTGCAGCAATTGCTGCGCATCGGTATTGGCGACGACGAACTCGACGCCCTGCAGGTTCATCGCGATCATGTTGTCGACGGCGTTGGTGCCGCCGCCGCCCACGCCGATCACGGTGATGCGCGGCGTGAAGTCCGTGTGGAGGTTCTGCGGGATCGTCAGGTTCAGGGTCATTTCATTGCTCCCCTATATGGGTTGGGTTGTAGAAGACGTTTCCGATTCGCGTCAGCATTACACCCGCTCGCGCAGGAAATTTACGATGCGGCGCACCCAGCCGCCGGGTCGTTCCAGGTCAGGGTTGAGATCCACCACCGAGCGGCCCTCGCCGGCGGTCCAGGCCAGCAGCCCGACCGCCGTCGCAAAGGCTGGTCCGCACGCCGAATCCGGCAGGTCGCGCAACGCCATCGGCTTGCCCGACCGCACCGTGCGGCCGAGGATGCGCGCCGCCATTTCGCGCGCACCGGAGAGCTGGCTGGCGCCGCCGGTCAGCACCACGCGGGTGCCGGCGATGCGCCCCAGCCCCGATCCCGCCAGCCGTTCCTTCACCATTTCGAAGGTTTCTTCCAGGCGCGGGCGGATGATGTTGACCACCATGCTGCGCGGCACCTTGGCGATCTGGTGTTCCTCCTCGCCGACCAGCGGCACCGGCAGCATTTCGCGTTCGTCGTCCGGGCTGGCCTGGGCGCTGCCGTACAGCGTCTTCAGCCGTTCGGCATGCGCCACCGGCGTCGACAGGATGCGGGCGATGTCGTTGGTGACATGCACCCCGCCCACCGGAAGTTGCGAGGTGTGCAGCAGCTGCCCGTCGGCGAACACCGCCATGCCGGTGGTGCCGCCGCCCATGTCGAGCACGGTGGCGCCGAGCTGGCGCTCATCCTCGACCAGCGTCGCCAGTCCCGCCGCCATCGGCGCCGAGACCAGCTCGGCGATGTCGAGGTCGCAGCGGGCGATCGCCGCCCCCAGCGTGCGCAGCGCGGTGGACAGCGCATCCACCACATGCAGCCGCGCCGTCAGCGTCTCGCAATGCAGGCCGCGCGGATCGGTCACCCCCTGCATGTCGTCGGCGGTGAAGGTCAGCGGCAAGGCGTGAATGATCTCGCGCTGATCGCACACCGCGCGGGCGCGGGCTTCGTGCAGCACGCGCCGGATGTCGTGCTCGGTCACTGCCCGCCCGTCCACCGGCAGTTGCACGTTGAACAGCCGGCTTTCGGGCTGGCCGCAGGAGAGGTTCACCGTCACCGCGTGCAGCCGGGTGCCGGCCATGTCCTCGGCCTGGCCGACGGCGGCGCGGATGGCGCGCTCGGCCTCCTCGATGTCGGAGATGCCGCCGGCGCGCACGCCGCGGCCCTTCTGCCAGCCGAATCCCAGCACGCGGATGCTGAAATCGGCTTCCATCCGGCCGATGATGCAGACGATCTTGGTGGTGCCGATGTCGAGCACGCCGAACGCGCCGGAGGGGCGTGGACGGGTGCGCGCCTGCGGCTCCATCGGCTCGGCGGTCGGCGGCACGATGCGACGCGGCATTTCGTTCATGTCCGCTCCCTCACGTCGGTTTCCGCCCGGTCCTGCCGGTATCGGTCCTGCCGGCATCGGTCTTGCCCGCGTCGGTCTTGCCGGCGTCGGCCTTGCCGCCATCGCCCGTCTTGCCCGGGTCCTTGCCATCGGGCTTCTCGGCATGCGGGCGCAGCACCAGCCGGTCCGGCAGGCGCAGGTCCACCACCTGCAGCGGCCGGTCGAGCAGCGCGTAGGTCTTCTGCAGTTCCATCAGCTTGGCGAGCGCCGGCGCCTCGGCGCCTTCCGGCAGCAGCACGTCGGCGCCGTTGTTCAGCCGCAGGTTCCAGCGCCGTTCGCCGACCCGCACCGCCGCCTGCAGGCGTGACAGCACCAGCGGATAGGCGGCCAGCGTGTCGAGCAGTGCCGCCGCGGCGCCCGGTGCGCCGGGGCCCACCACCAGCGGCACCTGGCTGGCGAACGCGCCGACGTCGGAATCGGAGACCGTCTGGCCGTTGCGGTCGATCAGCACGAAGCGGCCCTGATTCTGCCACACCGCGAAGGGGCGCCGCTCGGTCAGCTGCACCACGATGGTGCCGGGCAGCCGCCGCTCGACGGAGGCGCTCTGCACCCAGTTGATCGTCTCGATGCGCGCCCGCGCGTCGGCCAGCGAGAAGCTCAGAATCGGGTCGCCGCTGTGCAGGGCCAGCGCGGCCCACAGCAGCGGCTCCGGCGTCTTCTGCTGGCCCTCGATCACCACGTCATGCACCCGCAGGCCCAGCTGCGCCGTCGCCTCGCCCAGCCGCTCGCGGAAGCTGTTGCCCCGGCCGATCGTCTGCACCGTGGCGGCGCCGGCCACCCCGGCCGCCACCAGCAGGAGCAGCACGAGCAGCTGCCGCAGCACCCGGCGCTGCCGCTTCCACAGCAGCCGCAGCAGGCCGGGCCGGTCGGGCATGCGCGATGTCGACAGGCGCGAGGCCGGGGTGCGCGGGGAGGGGGCGCGCGCGGAGGGGATGCGCGGCGGCGGCGTGCGGGGCGGTGGCATGCGCGGCGACGGCGGCACGGTCTGCTTCATGCGCGACATGCGGCGTTCTCCACCATCCAGGCGCACAGCTGCGGGAAACCCATGCCGCGGTATGCGGCCTGTTCGGGCAACAGCGAGGTCGGGGTCAGGCCCGGCTGCGTGTTCACTTCCAGCAGCACCAGCCGCCCGGGTTCGCCGGCGGTGTCGTCGTAACGGAAATCGGCGCGGGAGGCGCCGCGGCAGCCGAGCGCCCGATGCGCCGCCAGTGCCACTTCCAGCGCGTGCGCGGCGGCGTCGGGATGGATCGCCGCCGGCACTACGTGGCGCGAGCCGCCGGCGGCATATTTCGCCTGGTAATCGTAGAACGCGGTGCCGGCGACGATTTCGGTCACCGCCAGGGCACGATCGCCCATCACGCCCACGGTCAGTTCGCGGCCGGGGATATATTCCTCGACCATCACGTCGCGGCCATGGCGCCAGGCGGCGGCCAGGGCGGCGCGGCGGTTGTCGCCTTCGTGCATGATCTCCACGCCGACCGAGGAGCCTTCGTTCACCGGCTTGACCACGTAGGGACGCGCCAGCGGGTCGGCCTGCGCCAGTTCCGCGATGTCGATCACCCGGCCGCGCGCCACCGGCAGCCCGGCGGCGGCGAACACCGCTTTCGCCGCCGCCTTGTCCATCGCCACGGCGGACGCGCGCACGCCGGAATGGGTGTAGGGAATGCCGAGCCAGTCCAGCACGCCCTGGATGGTGCCGTCCTCGCCGAAGCGGCCGTGCAGCGCGTTGAACACCACGTCCGGCGCCGGATCGAGGGCGGCGATCACCGCCCGCAGATCGGCCCCGACCTCGACCGGCACCACCGCGTAGCCGGCTTCCCGCAGCGCCGCGATGACCTGCGTCCCCGAAACCAGCGACACGTCGCGCTCGGCGGACATGCCGCCATACAGCACCGCCACCCGGCTCATGGCGCGGCCTCGCTTGGTTGCGCGGGCAGGACGGCAGCGGCGCGGCCCCGCGGCGCCGGCAGCCCGATCCGCCGGATCTCCCATTCCAGCACCACGCCGCTGGTGTCGCGCACCCGCCGGCGCACTTCCTCGCCCAGCCCCTCGATGTCGGCGGCGGTGGCGCCGCCGGTGTTGATCAGGAAGTTGCAGTGCTTCTCCGACACCTGGGCCGCCCCGCGGGCCAGCCCGCGGCAGCCGGCGGCGTCGATCAGCTCCCACGCCTTCATGCCCGGCGGGTTGCGGAAGGTGGAGCCGCCGGTGCGTGCGCGCACCGGCTGGGCGGCTTCGCGGCTGGCCCGGATGTCGGCCATGCGGGCGGCGATGCTGGCGGCATCGCCGTGCCGCGCCCGCAGCCGCGCCCGCACCACCACGCCGCCCGGCGGCAGCGACGAATGCCGGTACTCGAAACCCAGCTCATGGGAGAAACGGCGCACCATTTCGCCCGACCGGGTGACGATCTCGGCCCAGTCCAGGCAGGCGGCGATATCGTCGCCATAGGCGCCGGCGTTCATCGCCACCGCGCCGCCGATCGTGCCGGGAATGCCGCACAGGAACTCCAGCCCGGTCAGCCCGGCCGCCGCGGCGGTTTCGGCCACCGTCGCGTCGAGCGCGGCGGCGCCGGCGACGAGGCCGTCAGGCTCCACCGTGACATCGGCGAATCCGCGCCCCAGCTTCACCACCACCCCCTGCACGCCGCCGTCGCGCACGATCAGGTTGGATGCCGCCCCGATCGCGGTCACCGGCACGTCATGCGGCAGCGCGCGCAGGAAACCGGACAGATCGGCCGCATCGGCCGGGCGCACCAGCGCCTCCGCCGGCCCGCCGACGCGAAACCAGGTCTGCGGGCCGAGCACGGCATCGCCTGCCACCCGCCCGCGCAGCGGCGGCAACTGGTCGGCCAGGGCGGGGATGATTTCGGCTGCCGTCATGCCGAGGCCACCCGCTTCGTCCCCGCCTGCAGGGTGGCGAGCTGGCCGGGCAGGGCGGCGGCCCACTGGGTGATGTTGCCGGCGCCCAGGCACAGCACGAAGTCGCCGGAGCGGGCGATGGCGTGGATCATTTCGGCCAGGTGCTCCGGGCCGGGCAGCGGCACCACGCTGCGGTGGCCGTGCGCGCGCAAGCCCTCCACCAGCCCGTCGCGGTCCATGCCGGGGATGGGGGGTTCGCCCGCCGCATAGACATCGGCCACGATCACCGTGCCGGCGTCGTTCATGCAGGTGCAGAACTCCTCGAACAGCGAGCGCAGCCGGGTGAAGCGGTGCGGCTGCACCACCGCCACCACGTCGCGCGCGCCGGCCTGCCGCGCCGCCTTCAGCACCGCGGCGATCTCCACCGGGTGGTGGCCGTAATCGTCGATGATGGTGATGCCGCCGGCCTCGCCGACCTTGGTGAACCGCCGCTTGACGCCGCGGAAGCTGGCGAAGGCGCTGCGCAGGGTGACGTCGTCGATCTCCATCTCGGCGGCGATGGCGACCGCGGCGAGCGCGTTCTGCACGTTGTGGCTGCCCAGCATGGGCAGGCGGAACGGTCCCATCCGCCGCGAGCGGTTGCGCGCCCGGTCGGTCACCGTCACCTCGAAGGTCGCCCCCATGCGGTCCGACACCAGCTTGTCGGCGCGCACATCGGCCTGCGGCGAGAACCCGTAGGTGATGATGCGCCGGTCCGACAGCCGCGGGATCATCTGCTGCACCGCCGGATGGTCGATGCACAGCACGGCGAACCCGTAGAACGGGATGTTCTGCACGAAGTGCTCGAAGCCGGCGAGCATCGCCTCCGGGGTGCCCCAGTGGTCCAGGTGCTCGGGGTCCATGTTGGTGACCACCGCGATGGTGGCCGGCAGGCGCAGGAAGCTGCCGTCGCTTTCGTCCGCCTCCACCACCATCCAGTCGCCGGCGCCCAGGCGGGTGTTGCTGCCGTAGGCGTTGATGATGCCGCCGTTGATGACGGTGGGGTCGAGATGCGCCGCTTCCAGCACCGCCGCCACCAGGCTGGTGGTGGTGGTCTTGCCGTGGGTGCCGCCGACCGCCACCGCCCAGCGCAGGCGCATCAGCTCGGCCAGCATCTCGGCGCGCCGCACCACCGGGATCAGCCGGGCACGGGCGGCCTGCACCTCGGGGTTGTCCGGCTTCACCGCGGTGGACACCACCACCACCTGCGCCGCCCCCAGGTTGCGCGCGTCGTGGCCGACCTGCACGGCAATGCCCGACTCGCGCAGCCGACGGACATTGGCGCTTTCGGCGAGGTCGCTGCCCTGCACCAGGTAGCCCAGGTTGTGCAGCACCTCGGCGATGCCGGACATGCCGATGCCGCCGATGCCGACGAAATGGATGATACCGATGGAAAGCGGCAGCGCCCTCATGGAACGGTGTCCTGTGCGATGGTGAGTTCCACGAGATCGGCCAGCCGGCTGGCCGCATCGGCGATGCCGCAGCCGGCGGCGGCGCGCGCCGCCGCGGTCAGCAGTGCCGGCGCAGCGGCCAGGCCGAGGATGCGGCTGGCCAGCGCGACGGCGGTAAACGCCGGCTGTGGCACCAGGAAGGCGCCGCCGGCCTGTTCGAGCGCCCGGGCATTGGCGGTCTGGTGGTCGTCGATGGCGCCGGGCAGCGGCACCAGGATGGCGGGCCGCCCGGCCACCGCCAGCTCGGCCACCGTCGAGGCGCCGGCGCGCGCCACCACCAGATGCGCCGCGGCCAGCCGGTCGGCCACATCGGTGAAGAACGGTGCCAGATCGACGGCGATGCCGGTGCCGGCATAGGCGGCGCGCACCCGCTCGAGGTCCTCGGCGCGGCATTGCTGCGTCACCGCCAGCCGCGCCCGCAGCCCCTCCGGCAGCGATCCGAGCGCGGCCGGCACCACGTCGCTGAACACCCGCGCGCCGAGCGAGCCGCCCAGCACCAGCAGGCGGAACGGCCCGCCCGCTGTCGGCGCGGCGTAGCCCTGGCCGGCCAGGGCCGCCAGCGCCGGCCGCACCGGATTGCCGGTCAGCATCGTGCACACGCCGCCCGCCACCCGGGCGGTGTCGGCATGGCTCAGCGCCAGCACGTCGGCCACCCGCGCCAGCAGCCGGTTGGCCCGGCCGAGCACGGCGTTCTGCTCGTGCAACAGGATGCGCGGCCGGCGCGGTTGCGCGGATTGCCCGCTTCCGGCACGCCGGAACCGCGCCGCCAGCACCGGCGCCACCGCCGGATAGCCGCCGAAGCCGATCACCGCTTCCGCCGCGACCGCACGCAGCCGCCGCCGCGCCGCGATGGTGCCGAGCGCCAGCCCGAGCGCCGCCGCGAATCCGCGCAGCAGGCCCCGCCCGGCGATGCCGGCGCCGCGCAGCACGAATTGCTCCTGCCCCGCAAAAACCGGGCTGGCCAGCGCGCCCGACCGCGCATCGGTCATCAGCGCGATCCGCCACCCGCGCCGCAGCAACTCGGCCGCTAGCGCCTCGGCCGGGAACAGATGTCCCCCGGTGCCGCCGGCGGCGATCACGATCGGACGATCCACCGGGCCCCTCACAGCAATTCCCCGCCGTGCCGCCTGCGGGTCAGCGCCAGCAGCATGCCGATGCCCAGCGCCACCGCCAGCACCGACGAGCCGCCATAGCTCAGGAACGGCAAGGTCATGCCCTTGGTGGGGATCAGCGCCAGGGTGGAGGCCATGTTGACGAACGCCTGCAGGCCGAAGCTGGCCACCAGCCCGGTTGCCGCCAGGATGACGAACAGGTCCGACTCGCCGAGCAGCCGCAGCAGCCCGCGCAGCACGATGAAGGCGAACAGCCCCAGGATGATCAGGCACAGCACCATGCCGAATTCCTCGCCGGCCACGGCGAACACGGTGTCGGCATGGGCGTCCGGCAGCACGTCCTTCACCCGGCCCTCGCCGGGGCCGCGGCCCCACAGCCCGCCGTTGCCGAACGCCTCCAGCGAGCGCATCACCTGATAGTTCTGCATCAGGTCGGCGCCCGGCGCCCCCGGGTGGAGGCCGCCCGGGGGCGTGTGGGACGACTGCGACAGGAAGTTCAGCACCCTTGCGTGCACGTGCGGGAAGAAGATGAAGGCGGCAACCGCCGCCCCGGCCATGCCGGCCAGCCCGATGCCCACCAGCACGATGTTCAGCCCGCCGACGAAAAGCTGGGTGAAGAACACGCCCGAGATCACCGCCAGCATGCCGATATCGGGCTGCGACTTCAGCAGCACCGCAATCACCGCGAACCCCCCGAAGGCCACCAGCATGCCGGGGAAGCCGGCCGTCCGCTTGCCCTCGGCCATCAGCCAGGCGGCCACCACGGCGAAGCACGGCTTCACGAATTCGCTCGGCTGCAGCGACATTCCGGGCAGCGCGATCCAGCGCCGCGCGCCCTTGATCTCCACCCCCGCCACCAGGGTCAGCGCGGTCAGCGCCAGCGCGATCAGGCACCCCGCCAGCGCCACCCGCCGCACCCCGCGCGGCGACAGCAGCGACACCACCACCACGATCGCCCCGGCCAGGCTGAGGAAGAACACCTGCTTGAGGATGAAGATGTCGCGCGACTGGTTGATGCGCTCGGCCACCGCGGGGCTGGCCGCCAGCATCATGACGTAGCCGAGCCCGATCAGCGTGCCGATCGCCAGCAGCGTCCAGCGGTCCACCGTCCACCACCAGCGGCCCAGCAGCGAGGTATCGGCGCGCGACAGCGGCGGCAGCATCTACGCACCCTCCGCGCTGGTCGGGCGGGCGGCGGCTTCGGCGATGGCGCCGGCCAGCGCGCGGAACCGGTCGCCGCGCTGGTCGAACCCGGTGAACTGGTCCCACGAGGCGCAGGCCGGCGACAGCAGCACAACCGGCGCCGCGCCGCCGCGCGCCGCCTCCCAGCCCTGCGCCACCGCGGCCTCCAGCGTGCCGACATCGCGGAACGGCACGCCGTGGGTGGCGAGCGTGGCCGCCAGCATGTCGGCATCCCGCCCGATCAGCAGGGCCAGGGCGATGCGCGGAAAGAACGGATGCAGGCTTTCGATGCCGCCGGCCTTGGCCATGCCGCCGGCGATCCACACCACCCGGTCGTGGCAGCCCAGCGCGCGGGCGGTGGAATCGGCGTTGGTTGCCTTGCTGTCGTTGATGAACAGCACGCCGCCGGCCTCGGCCACCCGCTCCTGGCGGTGCGCCAGCCCCGGATAGGAGGCGATGCCCGCGGCGATGTCCGCCCGGCTGACCCCGAGCGCCAACGCCAGCGCCGCCGCCGCCGCCGCATTCTGCGTATTGTGTGCCCCGGGCAGTGCCCGCGCGGGGGCGAGATCGGCGATCGGGCCGTCGGCGTCGCGCAGCATCGTTCCCTCGGCCCACACATCGGCCGGGCCTTCGCCGGACACCGTCACCAGCCGCGCCGCCGCGCCGCGCAACGTCCGGGCCATCTCGCGCGAAAGCGCATCGTCGAAGCCCACCACCGCGGTGTCGGCGGCGGTCTGGCGTTCGAAGATCGCCCGCTTGGCCCGGGCATAGCCCGCCATGTCGCCATGGCGGTCGATATGATCGGCGCTGAGGTTGAGCATGGCCGCCGCATCGAACCGTATAGTTTCGAGTCGCTCCAACATGTAGGAGGACATTTCCAGCACGTACACCCCATCTTGGGGTAGCAGCGGCAGAGCCAGGGCGGCGGTGCCGAGGTTTCCGCCCGCCGCCACCGGCCGTCCGGCGCCCTCAAGGATGTGTGCCAGCAGCGCCGTGGTGGTGGATTTGCCGTTGGTGCCGGTAATGCCGGCGAACCGCGCCGCCGAGCCGGCAGCCCGCACCGCGCGGAACAGCAGCTCGGCATCCGACAGGATCGGCACCCCGGCGGCCCGCGCCTGCGCCGCGATCGGGTGCGCCGACGGCAGCCGGTGCGGAATGCCGGGCGACAGCACCAGCGCCTCCAGCTCCGCCACCTCCGGCCTGGCCACCGTCACGCCGGCCGCGACCGCTGCCTCGCGCGCCGCCGGCTTGTCATCCCAGGCCACCACGCCGGCGCCCATGGCCTGCAACGCCTGCGCCGCCGGCAGCCCGTTGCGGCCCAGCCCGACCACGGCAAACCGCCGTCCCGCAAAGATGTCGCGTGGGAACATCATCGGATCTTCAGGGTCCCCAGCCCGATCAGGGCAAGAATGACGGCGACGATCCAGAAGCGGATGACGATGGTGGCTTCCGCCCAGCCCTTCTTCTCGAAATGGTGGTGCAGCGGCGCCATCAGGAACACCCGCCGCCCGGTGCGCTTGAACCAGAACACCTGCACGATCACGCTGACCGTCTCGACCACGAACAGCCCGCCGACGATGCCCAGCACCACCTCGTGCTTGGTTGCCACCGCCACCGCCCCCAGCGCGCCGCCCAGCGCCAGCGCCCCGGTATCGCCCATGAACACCGCCGCCGGCGGCGCGTTGAACCACAGGAACCCCAGCCCGGCGCCGATCAGCGCCGAGCAGAACACCGCCAGTTCACCCACGCCGGGCACGAAGTTCAGCTGCAGGTAGTCGGAGAAGATGCGGTTGCCCACCAGATAGGCGATCAGCGCGAACACGCCGGCGGCGATGATGGTCGGCACGATCGCCAGCCCGTCGAGTCCGTCGGTCAGGTTCACCGCGTTGGAGAAGCCCAGCATCACGATCATCGCCACCAGCGGGAAGGCGAAGCCGAGCGGGATCAGGATTTCCTTGAACACCGGCACGGCGAAGCCGGTCGCCAGCGGCTCGCGGGTCAGCAGCATCAGGGCGATGCCGGCCGCCAGCCCCATGCCGCATTGCAGCCACAGCTTGCCGCGCGCCGACAGGCCGCGGTAATTCGCCTTCGACAACTTGATGTAGTCGTCAATGAAGCCGACCGCGCCGTAGCCCAGGGTCAGCAGCAGCACCACCCACACATAGCCGTTGAGCAGGTTGGCCCAGAGCAGGGTGGAGAACGACAGCGACGCCAGGATCAGCACGCCGCCCATGGTCGGCGTGCCCTTCTTCTCCACCAGATGCCGCGCCGGCCCGTCCGGGCGGATCGGCTGGCCGTTGGTCTGCACCGATTTCAGCCAGCGGATGAACACCGGCCCGAGCGCCAGGCTGAGCACCAGCGCGGTCAGGCAGGCCGCCCCCGACCGGAAGGTCAGGTAGCGGAACAGGTTGAACAGGATGAACTGCTCGGCCAGCGGCGAGAACAGATTGTAGAGCATCAGGCCGCCCCTCTCGCCGGCATCCGGGGCGACTGGTCTTCAATCGCCTGCACCACCAGCTTCATGCGGCTGCCCAGGCTGCCCTTGACCAGCACCGCGTCGCCGTTCCGCAGCGCCGCCGCCACCAGCGGCGCCAGCGCCGCCGCGGTGTCGGCATGCGCGCCGCGCAGCCCCGGCGGCACCGCCGCGTGCAGCCCCGCCATCAATGGCCCGCAGGTGAACAGCAGATCGGCGCTGCCCACCACGTCGGCGGCGAGGGCGGCATGTTCGGCCGGCCCCTGCGCGCCCAGTTCGAGCATGTCGCCCAGCACGGCGATGCGCCGCGCCGCCGGCTGCAAAGCCAGCACCGCGAGCGCCGCGCGCACCGAGGCGCCCGATGCGTTGTAGCTCTCGTCCGCCAGCAGCGCTTCCCCGCCGGGCACGCGCACGCGCCGGCGCACGCCGCGGCCGGCGACCGGCGCGAACCCGGCCAGCGCCTCGGCGCCGCGCGCGGCATCCGCCCCCAGGGCGGCGGCGGCGAGCAGGGCGGCGGTCGCATTCATCGCCATGTGCCGTCCCGGCGCGGCCAGCCGGAAGCGCAGCGTGCGGCCGAGAATGTCGGCGGTGACATCGGTGCCGTCGGCGTCGGAAGCGGCTTGCAGCAGCCGTCCGTCGGCGGTCGCGGCGGTGCCGAAGGTCAGCACCCGCGCCGCCCCCGCGCCGGCCCGCAGCCGGTCCAGCAGCGGCGAATCGCCGGGCAGCACCACCGCGCCACCGGGTTCCAGCCCGTGCACGATGGCGATCTTCTCATCGGCGATCGCCTCGATGCTGCCGAGGTGGCCGACATGCGTGGCCTCCACCGCCGTCACCACCGCGACCCGTGGCCTTGCCAGCCGGGCCAGCGGGGCGATCTCGCCGGCATGGTTCATGCCGATCTCGATCACGCAGGTGTCCGCCGCGGCGGGCAGGCGGGCCAGCGTCAACGGCACCCCCCAGTGGTTGTTGTAGGAGGCTTCGGCGGCATGGGTTTGTCCTTGGGCAGCCAGAATGGTACGGAGCATTTCCTTGGTGGTGGTCTTGCCGACCGAGCCGGTCACCGCCACCACCGCGCCGCCGAACCGCGAGCGGGCAAAGCCGCCGAGCCGGTTCAGCGCCGCCAGCGTGTCATCGACGATCAGCAGGGGGGCCTCCGCCGCCACGCCGACCGGCAGCCAGGCCACCAGTGCCCCGCCGGCGCCGCGCGCCAGCGCATCGGCGACGAAGGCATGGCCGTTGCGGGCCTCGCCGTGCAGCGCCACGAACAGGTCGCCGGGCCGCAGGGTCCGGGTATCGATCGACACGCCGTTGGCGGCGAACGGGGTCCGCATCACCCCGCCCGTCGCCTCGACCAGGTCGGCGGCGGTCCAGAGCGTCATGGTTCCAGCCCCTGGCCGGGAGGAGGGGCGGCGCCCAGCAGCCGCCGCACCGTCTCCACATCATCGAACGGCAGCGTCACCCCGGCGATGGTCTGGCCCTGCTCGTGCCCCTTGCCGGCCACCGCCAGCACGTCGCCCGGCCGAAGCTCAGCCAGCGCCGCGGCGATCGCCGCTTCGCGCCCGCCGCCGTCGCGTCCCTGCGGGCAGCCCGCCAACACGGCGGCGCGAATCGCGGCCGGGTCCTCGCCGCGCGGATTGTCGTCGGTCACCACCACCACATCGGCCAGCCGGGCGGCGGCGGCCCCCATCAGCGGACGCTTGCCCGGGTCGCGGTCGCCGCCGGCGCCGAACACCAGGTGCAGCCGGCCGGTCGTATGCGGGCGCAGCGCCGTCAGCAGCCGTTCCAGTGCGTCCGGCGTGTGGGCGTAGTCCACATACACCGCCGCCCCGTTCGGCAGCCGCGCCGCCAGCTCCATCCGCCCGCGCACGCCGGTGAGGCCGCCAAGATGGTCGAACACGCCTTCCACCCCGGTTGCCTCGGCCAAAGCCGCCGCCAGCAATGCGTTATCCGCCTGGAACCGCCCGGGCAGCGGCAGCAGCAGCGTGCGGCGCACCCCGCCGGCCTCGATATCGAGTTCCTGCCCGTCCGCCAGCGGCGTCGCCCGCAGCAGCCGGATCGCCGTGCCGTGCGGGCCCACCGTGCCGAACCGAAGCCCGCGCCGCGCCGCCACGTCGCGCAGCGCCTCCATGCTTGCCGGGTCCAGCGCCGTGCTGGCCAGCGCCGGCGCGCCGGCCGGCAGCAGGTCGGTGAACAGCCGCAGCTTGGCGGCGCGGTAGTTTTCCGTCGTGCCGTGATAGTCGAGATGGTCGCGGGTGAGGTTGGTGAACGCCCCGGCCGCCAGCCGCACCCCGTCCAGCCGGAACTGGTCCAGCCCGTGCGAGGAGGCTTCCAGGGCGGCGTGCTGCACCCCCGCCCGCGCCAGCGCCGCCAGCGTTGCCGCCAGCGCCTCCGGGTCCGGCGTGGTCAGGCCGGGTCCGGGGGCAAACCCCGGGGCGCGCAGCCCCAGCGTGCCCAGGCTGGCGGCCGGATGCCCCGCCAGCGCCCAGAGCTGGCGCAGGAACTCCACCGTGCTGGTCTTGCCGTTGGTGCCGGTGACCGCCACCACCGTTGCCGGCTGCGCACCGGCCATCGCGGCGGCGATTTCCGCCAGCCGGCGGCGCGGTTCCGGATCGAGAATGAACGGCCGTGCCGGCACGCCCGCGGGCCAGGCGGTGCCCTCCGGTGCCAGCACCGCGGCGGCGCCGCGCGCCACCGCATCGGCAATGAAAATCCGACCGTCCAGCCGGGTGCCCGGCAGGGCGACGAACAGGAAACCGGTTTGCATGCGGCGGCTGTCGGCGCTCACGCCGGCAAAATCCAGCGCCGCGGCGGCATGCCAGTTGCGCGCCGCCCCGCTTGAGGCAGCGAGTCCGGGGATCGCCCGCATGAGGTCAGCGCACCGCAAGCTTGGCTCCGGCGGCATCTGCGTCGCGCCGCAGGTCGCGCGGCGCCGCCGGCGCGGCGGGCGGCGTGGCGGCCGGCATCGACGGGCGCGGCACCGCCGCCACCGGCGGCGCGGGTTTCACCGGCGGCGGCACCGGCGCGGGGGGCGGTTGTCTGGCGCCGGCCGGGGCGCCGGCGGGCCGTCCGGGTTGCAGCGGCTGGGCCAGCTGGGCGTTGATGGCGGGGACGTTGTCGGTTTCGGGCAGCAGCCCCAGCATCGGCCCGATCCGCGCAATCACCTTGCCGGCCGCCGGCGCACTCACCCAGCCGGCGGTGGCATAGCCGAAGGTTGCCTTGGTCGCGTGCGGCTCGTCGAGCATCATGTAGACGGCGTAGCGCGGCGCGTTCATCGGGAAGACGCTCATGAAGGCCGAGACGCGGGCGTTGCGGTTGTAGCCCTTGTGCGAAATCTTCTCCGCCGTGCCGGTCTTGCCGCCGACGAAATACCCCGGCACCTCGGCGGCCTTGCCGTAGCCGTCGGTCACCACCAGCCGCATCAGCCGGCGCATGATGTCCGAGGTGGATTGCTGCATCACCCGCGTGCCCTCGCGCGGCACGCCGGAGTCGCCCGCCAGCACGGTCGGGCGCATGTAGACGCCGCCATTGGCGATCGCCGCGGTGCCCGCCACCACATGCAGCGGCGTCACCGCGATGCCGTGGCCGAAGCCGATGGTCAGGGTGGCGATTTCCTTCCAGTTGGCGGCTGCCGGTGCCATCGGCGTGCGCGCCTCGGGCAGTTCGACCGGCAGCCGCTTCAGCATGCCCATCTTTTCCATCCAGGCCCGCTGCAGCGTCCCCCCGGTGGCCTGGGCCATCTTGGCCGCGCCGATATTGGACGAGAAGGCAAGGATTTCGGGCACATACAGGAACCGGTGCTTGCCCTCGAAATCATTGATGGTGAAGCGGCCGATATGGATCGGCGCGCTGGCGTCGAAGCCGTTCCACAGGTTGACCACGCCGTTGTCGAGCGCCATCGACGCGGTTTGCAGCTTGAACGTGCTGCCCGGCTCGTAGTCGCCTTTGATGCAGCGGTTGAAACGATCGTCCTCGACGGTCTGGCCGAACAGGTTGGCGTCGTAGTCGGGCAGGCTGGTCAGGGCGATCACCTCGCCGGTGCGCACGTCCATGACGATGCCGCAGGCGCCGATGGCGCCGAACGTCTCCATCGCCGCCGACAGTTCTTCGCGCACCACCGCCTGCACATGCACGTCGATCGACAGGCGCAGCGGCGCGGCGTCGTCGCGCAGGCGCTGCTCGAAATACAGTTCAACCCCGGCGACGCCGTGGCCATCGACATCGACACCGCCCAGCACCTGGGCGGCAACCCGGCCGAACGGATAGCGGCGGCGCTCGGTGGTTTCGAAGGAGATGCCGGGGATGCCCAGCGCGTTGATCTGCATCTCCTGGCGCGGCGTGATCTGGCGGGCCAGGTAGACGAACTGCTTCTCGCTCGACAGCCGCTGGGCGACCACCGCCTCGTCCAGCTCCGGCAGCACCCCCTTGAGCTTGTGGGCGGCATCGGCGGCGTCGATCAACTCGTGCGGGTTGGCGTAGACCGCCGCGGTCGGCAGCGAGATGGCCAGGATGTCGCCGTTGCGGTCGGTGATCATGGCGCGCCGGGAGTGCAGCAGCGGCTCCTGGGAAGCGCTCTGGCCGGCCGGCGGCGGCGGTGGCACGTGCACCCGGTCGGCCGGCAGCTTCTTCGGCAGCTTCGGGGCGATGATGGTGGCATCGGCCAGCTTCAGCGCCAGCGCCAGGAACAGCAGGGCAAAGCAGCCGGCGGAGAACAGCAGCCGTCCCTGCGAGCGGTCCAGGGCGCTGTTGCGCCCCGCGCCGGGCGCGGTCAGCCGCACCGTCTCCATGCGCGGCACCGAGGCGGCGCGCGGCGCGCCGAACCGGCGGGCCGGGGTGAGGGGGGAGGGCGTATCCGGCCAATCGCTCATTGTGCCCTCGCCTGCTGATCATTGGCGGAGGGCCGCCAGATGGCCGCCGGGCTGGCGTGCGGCACCGCCGGCGCGGCCAGCATCGTGCGCGCCATGCCGAGCGAGGAGGTCATCGCCGGTGCGCCCGGCTGCTCGCTTGCCGCGCCGTGCGGCGGCGGCGGGCGGGCGACGACCGCGGCGACCGTCACCGGCCGGGTTGCCGGCGCAGGCTGTCTTGGCGGCGCGGCCGGCGTCTGCAGGGACGTGGTGAGCGAGACCGGCGGGTTCGCCACCCGCGGCGCCGGCGCGGCGGGCGCCTGGCGGGCCGGGGCGGCGGGGCCTGCCGGCGGGGCGCCGCCGGTTGCCGCGTGGACGGTGGCCACCGGCCGGGCCGCGTCCGGCCTGGCTTCGGCGGCCCTGGCCGCTTCCGGCTTGGTTTCAGCCGGCCTGGTTTCAGCCGGTCTGGTTTCCGGCAGTGTCGCGGCCGGTGCTTCGGGCTCCAGCGGCGGCGCTGCCGCCGGCGGCGTGCCCACCGCCGGCAGGCGCTTCTCCAGCTCGGCCCAGGTGGTGAACTGCCGCGGCGTGGTGGATTTCAGCACCGTCAGGTGGTCGTTCGCCAGCTCCGCCAGCCGCTGCGGATCGTTCAGCCGGGTGTATTCCGCCCGCAGCACGCCGGCGCGCTCACGCGCCGCCTCGGCCTGCTTGACCGTGCGGGCGATCTCGCGGTCGAGCAACTGTGCCTGGTGCTTGGACTGATAGAGGTAGAGGCCGGACGCGCCGGCGAGCAGCATGCAGATGAAGGTGAACGGGCGGATCATGGGCGGGGGCCTCCGGGGGCGGCCTCGGTGCGCGCGAGAGGGGCGGCGTGCTGGTGCGCGATACGTTCGATGCCGCGCAGCCGGGCGCTGCGGGAGCGCGGATTGACGTCGGTTTCGCGGTCCTGCGGGCGCAGCGCGCGCGGGGTCAGCAGCCGGAACGCCGGCGCCGCGCGCGGCGCCAGACCGCCCGGGTCGTGCCGCGACGGCGAGGGCGTGCGGCCGGCGGCATCGGTCATGAACTGCTTCACCAGCCGGTCTTCCAGCGAGTGGAACGCCACCACCACCAGCCGCCCGCCCTCGCCCAGCAGCCCGGCCGCGGCGGCCAGCGCCCGCTCGATCTCGCCCAGTTCGTCGTTCACGCGCAGCCGCAGCGCCTGGAAGCTGCGCGTCGCCGGATCGAGGCCGGAACGCTCCGGCGGCACCACGGCACGGATGATGCCGGCGAGTTGCGCGGTGGTGGTGATCGGTGCGGCGGCGCGGGTGGCGACGATGGCGCGGGCGATGCGGCGCGACAGCCGCTCCTCGCCGAAGCGGAACAGGGTATCGGCCAGTTCCTGCTCGGGCAGGCGGTTCACCAGGTCGGCGGCGGTCGGGCCGTCGCTGCCCATGCGCATGTCGAGCGGGCCGTCGAAACGAAACGAGAAACCGCGGGCGGGATCGTCGATCTGATACGAGGACACGCCGAGGTCGAGCACCACCCCGTCCAGCGTGGTCACGCCGCGCGCCGCAAGCAGCTCGACCATGTCGCCGAACCGCCCCTGCAGCAGGTGCAGCCGGCCCGGATGGCGGGCGGCGAGGGCGGCGCCGCGCTCAATCGCCGCCGGGTCGCGGTCGATCGCCCACAGCGTGCAGGCGGCCCGCTCAAGGATGGCGGCGGCATAGCCGCCGCCGCCGAAGGTGCCGTCCAGATAGATGCCGCCGTCATGCGGGGCGAGCGTGTCCAGCACCTCCCCCAGCATCACCGGAATATGGCCGCTCCCGTGTTCGCTCATGCCGCGCCGCTCCCTGGCAGGGTCAGGCCACGCGCACGCACACGCTCCCGCGCTTCGGCGCGGCGGCGCTCGGCGGCGGCCGGTTCCCATATTTGGAACGTGCGCCCGAGTCCCATGAAGACCACTCCTTCCGTCAGGCCGGCATGGTCCTTCAGGGATTCGGGAAGGCTGATCCGCCCTTCCTTATCGGCCTCCAGCGGATAGGCATCGGCGTAGAGGGTGGCGGCGAGGTCGTCCTGCTCCTGGCTGAACAGGTCGAACTTCTCCAGCGGGGCGGCGAGCGCCTCGAACATGGCGGGCGGCCAGGCTTCGATGCAGGGATGCTGGTGGGAGGGGCGGAGCACCAAGGCGGCCACGCCCTCGCCATTTTTCAGCAGGTTCCGGAAGGCCGCGGGAATTGATACGCGGCCCTTGGCGTCCAGCCTGTTCTGATGAGTGCCCACGAACTGGGTCATCTGGCTGGGTCTGCCCTTTGCAGCGCGGTTCCGCTTGCCTCGTGCCGCGGCCTTTGCCGGTTCCCAGGCGGAGGGGCCGCCCGCCTTGCCATGGGTCCGAAGGGGCATGCATGGGCGCACCCTTGGGAAGCCATGGGATATCATGGGCTGCCATGGGCGTCAAAGGGATTGTATCGGTCGATCCCCAAGTCGGGGTGGTATTGCGGAGGGGGAACAACACGTTAGCCTGCCGGTTCTGGTTTCCTTTTCATGCTTGGTTCAGACATTTATGTGACAGCGTCGTGACCACAATGCGGATCATCAAAATACCGTGCGCTGAACGGCAATCAGGCGGCAACCGGTAACCCGGGCCGCAGCGGGAAGGCGCCAGACGGCCTGTAAGCCGGGTTCTGTCCAGTCCTGCGACTGTGACGGCCATTCCTCTGGGACGCGCCTCGCGGCACGCCTCGCGCGACCAACCCGGGCGACGGGGCGGGAATGCCCCCGCGGCACGGAATTGCTTCCGTCCGCCGGTCGCCCCTATTCGGTCTTGCTCCCGGTGGGGTTTGCCGTGCCGCCCCCGTTGCCGGGGGCGCGGGGCGCTCTTACCGCTCCGTTTCACCCGTGCCCGCGGGGAGTTGCCTCCTGGCGCGGGCGGTTTGTTTTCTGTGGCACTTTCCCTGGGGTCGCCCCCGCCGGCCGTTGGCCGGCACCGTATTCCCGTGGAGCCCGGACTTTCCTCCACCGGGGTTGCCCCCGGCAGCGGCCGCCCGGCCGTCTGGCCTGCCTCAGATGCGCGTTTGAAGGTTTGGCGTCAACGGCCGCCGCACATCCGCGCCACCGCCAGCAGTCGCGCCAGCGTGCCGGAATCCGCCTGGCCGGTCACCGCCTCCGGCCGCCAGTGCCGCTGGAAGGCGCGCAGCACCGTCGCCAGTGCCGGGTCCAGCGCCCCTTCGGCCGTTACCTCGTAGCCGATATGCGCCAGCGCCGCCCGCACATCGCGCAGCGCGGCGGCATCGCGCACCGCGCCGGAGGTGCCAAGGTCGGGCGCGCCGTCCGGCCAAAGCCCGACGCCGTTGCGGGCCAACCCCTCCCAGTCGAATTTTTCGCCAGGGTCGGCGCGGCGGTCGGGGGCGACGTCGCTGTGGCCGACGAAATTGCGCGCCGGCACGGCATGGCGCGACAGGATTTCCAGGCACAGGTCGCACACCGAGGCCAGCTGCAGCACCGGGAAGTCGCGATAGCCGTGTTCGTGCCCGGGATTGACGATTTCGATGCCGATCGCGCGGTTGTTCAGCATCCGCTGGCCGCGCCAGTGCGACGCCCCGGCATGCCAGGCCCGCCGCGCTTCCGCCACCAGGCGCAGCACGTTGCCGTCCTCGTCCACCAGATAGTGGCTGGACACCTTCGCCGCCGGGTCGCGCAGCCGGCTGACCGCCTCGCTTGCCGTCCGCATGCCGGTGTAATGCAAGATAACCATATCGATCGGACAATTTTCTGGCCGGTCGTCCTGGTTCGGGCTGGACAGGTCGCGGATGGGCAGCGTCACAGCCCTCGTTCCCGCTTGATCCGGTCCCAGGCGGCGTTGATGCGGGCCACCTTGTCGCCGGCGCGGGCGATGAACTCGGCCGGCACGCCGCGGCTGGCCAGGCTGTCCGGGTGGTTGTCGCGCATCAGTTGTTTCCAGGTGGCGCGCACCTCCTCGTCGCTGACGCTGCGGGTCAGGCCGAGCACCGCGTAAGGGTCCACCTCCGCCTGGCCCGACGGGGTGCGGGCGCGGCTGCCGCTGGCGCGCTCCCACGCCGCTTCGTCCAGGCCGAAGGCGAGGTGCACGTGGCGCAGGAATTCCTGCTCGCTCACCGTCAGCGGCTTGTCGGCGCGGGCGATCTGGAACAGTGCCGACAGCACGTCCTCCAGCATGACGCGGTTGTCGGCGAAGCTTTCGCCCAGTTGCTTGGCGTATGCCTCATACCCGTCAGGGCTTTCGCGCGCCTGGTCGAACAGGCGGCCGACATGGCCGACCGCTTCGGGCGGGATGCGGAAGCTGCGCTTGAAGGCGTCGATCTCGGCGCGGTTCACCGGGCCGTCGCATTTCGCCAGCTTGGCTGACAGCACCACCGAGGCGATGGCGAAATACTGCTCGCGCTGGCCGAGCATCGCCGCCAGCCGGGCGGCGCTGAACGCGTCCGCGTTCGGCATCCCAAAAGGCATCTGGCCGAACTGCCCCAGGCCGCCATGCTCCGCCGCATGACCGACGGCTGCGCCGACGATCGCTCCGAACGGGCCGCCCATGAAGAAGCCGGCCGTCGCTCCAATGATCTTTCCCCACACGCGCCTGTACGCCCTCCCTTCGGTATGAATGCCTCTATCATGTGGGGATTACCGGGAGCAAAAGACGTCTGCCTGTTCCGCCCATATCCTTCGTACCCCAACCAGCCCCTCACGCAGGAAGGCCCCGACGGACACCACGATGGCAGCCTGGCAGTTCTGGATCGACCGCGGCGGCACCTTCACCGATATCGTCGCCCGCGATCCGCAAGGCCGGTTGTTCACCCGCAAGCTGCTCTCCGAAAACCCCGGGCGCTATCGCGATGCGGCGCTGGCCGGCATCCGGCTGGTGCTGGGTCTGGCCGCGGAGGCGCCGATTCCGCCCGGGCTGGTCGAGGCGGTGAAGATGGGCACGACGGTGGCCACCAACGCCCTGCTGGAGCGCAAGGGCGAGCGCACCCTGCTGGTGGTCAATCGGGGCTTTGCCGACGCGCTGCGCATCGGCAACCAGGCGCGGCCACGTCTGTTCGACCTCGCGATTGCGCTGCCCTCGATGCTGTATGAGGAGGTGGTGGAGATCGGCGGGCGGGTCGATGTGCAGGGCGCCGAACTGGAACCGCTCGACGAGCCGGCCGCCCGGGCCGCCTTCGCCGCTTCGCGCGCGCGCGGCATCGCGGCGGTGGCGATCGTGCTGATGCATGCCTGGAAATATCCCGCCCATGAGCAACGGCTGGCGGCGCTGGCGGCCGAGGCCGGGTTTGCCCAGGTTTCGGCCAGCCATGCCGTCAGCCCGCTGCTGCGCCTGGTGCCGCGCGGCGACACCACGGTGGTGGACGCCTATCTTTCGCCCATGCTGCGCCGCCATGTCGGCCGGCTGGCTGGCGAACTGGCCGGCGTGCGGCTGTATTTCATGCAGTCCAACGGCGGGCTGGCCGAGGCGCAGTGCTTCCAGGGCAAGGACGCCATCCTGTCCGGCCCGGCCGGCGGCATCGTCGGCGCCGCCCGCACCGCCGCCATGGGTGGGATCGACCGCATCATTTCATTCGACATGGGCGGCACCTCGACCGATGTCGCGCTGTATGCCGGCCGCTTCGAGCACGCCTTCGAGACCGCAATCGCCGGGGTACGCCTGCGTGCGCCGATGATGGCGATCAACACCGTCGCCGCCGGCGGCGGTTCCGTCCTCCATTTCGACGGGGCGCGGCTGCGGGTGGGGCCGGACTCCGCCGGCGCCGATCCGGGACCGGCCTGCTACCGGCGCGGCGGGCCGCTGACGGTCACCGACGCCAATCTGTGCGTCGGCAAGATTCAGCCGGCGCATTTTCCGGCCATTTTCGGCCCGGATGGCGACGCGCCGCTGGATGGCGCGATCGTCGCCCGGGAATTTGCCGCGTTGGCGGGTCGGATCGGCGAGGCCACTGGTCAGCAGCGCGATCCGCGCGATGTGGCGGAGGGGTTCCTGCGCATTGCCGTCGCCAACATGGCGAACGCCATCAAGCAGGTGTCGGTGCAGAAGGGCCACGACGCGACGCAGTTCGCGCTCCAGTGCTTCGGCGGTGCCGGCGGCCAGCACGCCTGCCTGGTGGCCGACGAACTCGGCATGACCAGCGTGTTCATCCATCCCTTCGCCGGCGTGCTCTCGGCCTATGGCATGGGGCTGGCCGACCAGACGGTGATGCGCGAGCAGGCGGTGGAGACCGGTTTTGTCCCGGACGCGCTGCCCGAACTGACGGCGCGGGCCGACCGGCTGGCGGCCGAGGCGGCCGATGCGTTGCGCGCGCAGGGGGCGGACCTGTCGCGGGTTACCGTGGTCCGCCGGCTGCACCTGCGCTGCGCCGGCACCGAGGCCGTTTTGCCGGTCGATCTGGCGCCGTTCGAGGCAGCCAGCGCCGCCTTCACCGCGGCGCACCGCGCCCGCTTCGGCTTCGCCACCCCCGGTCGCGCGCTGATCGTCGAGGCGGTGGCGGTGGAGGCTGTTGCGGGCGGCGAGGCGGTGGTCGAGGCCCGCATTCCCGCCCGCGACGGCGGCGCGCCGGTGGCGATCGACACGGTGCGGATCTGGAGCGGCGGCATCGCCCACGCGACCCCGGTGTTCGAACGCACGTCGCTGCGCGCCGGCGACGTCATCGCCGGGCCGGCGCTGATCCGCGAGGCCAACGCCACCACCGTGGTCGAGCCCGGCTGGAGCGCCGCGGTGAGCGAACGTGACCACATGCTGCTCCGCCGCGTCCGGCCGCGCGACACCCGGCCGGCGGCCGGCTCCGAGCGCCCTGATCCGGTGCTGCTGGAGCTGTTCAACAACCTGTTCATGAACGTCGCCGAGCAGACCGGCGCCGTGCTGCAGAACACCGCGCAGAGCGTGAACATCAAGGAACGGCTGGATTTCTCCTGTGCCATCTTCGATGCCGGGGGCGCCCTGGTGGCCAATGCGCCGCATATTCCGGTGCATCTGGGCGCCATGGGCGAGAGCGTGCGCACCGTCATCGCCCGGCGCGGCGGCACGCTGCGGCCGGGCGACGTGGTGGCGCTGAACAACCCCTTCAACGGCGGCACCCACCTGCCGGACATCACCGTGATCACGCCGGTGTTCGATGCCGGTGAGCTGCGGTTCTTCGTCGGCTGCCGGGGCCATCACGCCGATATCGGCGGCATCACCCCCGGCTCCACCCCGCCGCTGTCGCGCACGCTGGAGGAGGAGGGGGTCGTGATCGACGACTTCCTGCTGGTCGAGCGGGGCCATTTCCGCGAGGCCGCGTTCCGCGCCCTGCTCGGCGCCGCCCGCTACCCGGCGCGCAGCCCGGACGTGAACGTGGCCGACATCAAGGCTCAGGTGGCGGCCAACGAAAAGGGCGTGCAGGAGCTGCGCCGGGCGGTCGCGCAGCACGGCTGGGACAGGGTGCGCGCCTACATGCGCCATGTGATGGACAATGCCGAGGAATGCGTGCGCCGGGTGATCGACCGCATCGGCGACGGCAGCTTCGACTACGTGATGGATGACGGGGCGCGGCTTGCCGTGCGGGTGGCGGTCGATCGCGCCGCCCGCACGGCGCTGGTGGATTTCACCGGCACCGGGGCGCAGCATGCCGGCAACTTCAACGCCCCCCCGGCGGTGACCCGGGCGGCGGTGCTGTATGTGTTCCGCTGCCTGGTGGGCGACGACATCCCGCTGAACGACGGCTGCCTGAAGCCGGTTACCATCCGTATTCCGCCCGGCACCTTCCTGTCGCCGGCGCCGGGGGCGGCGGTGGTGGCGGGCAACACCGAGGTCAGCCAGGCCATCTGCTGCGCACTGTTCGGCGCGCTGGGGGCCCTCGCCAGCAGCCAGGGGACCATGAACAACGTCCTGTTCGGCGACGCGACCCGCCAGTACTACGAAACGATCTGCGGCGGCGCCGGCGCCGGGCCGGGCTTTGACGGCACCAGCGCGGTGCACACCCACATGACCAACACCCGCATGACCGACCCCGAAGTGCTGGAACTGCGCTACCCGGTGGTGCTGGAGGCGTTTTCCATCCGCCCTGGCTCGGGCGGGGCGGGGCGCTGGCGCGGCGGTGACGGGGCGCGGCGGCGCATCCGCTTCGGCGCGTCGATGACGGCGGTGATCTTGTCGTCACGCCGCCGCGTGGCGCCGTTCGGGCTGGCCGGCGGCGGCGACGCGGCGCCGGGGCGGCAATGGGTGGAGCGGGTGGACGGGTCCATCCTGCCGCTTGCGGGCACCGGTTGCGTTGCGGTGAACGCGGGGGATGTGCTGGTGATTGAGACCCCCGGGGGGGGAGGGTTTGGCGAAGGAAGGCCAGGGCGCTGCCCTGGACCCGCCAAGGGCCGAGAGGCCCTTGGAACCCATTCTTTGGGCTGATGCGTATCACCCGCCTTCTGCTGGGCGGCCTTCTGCTGCTGCTGGCTATTTCGCTGGTGGCTGCCTGGGTGCTGCCGCCGCTGCTGGACTGGAATCGCTACCGCGATTCCATCGCCACTTTGGCCTCCGACCGGCTGGGGCGCGAGGTGCGCATCGCCGGCGCGGTTTCGCTTACCCTGCTGCCGGAGCCGGTGCTGACGGCGGCCGATGTCAGCCTGGCCGATGCCGGCGACGGCATCGCCATCCATGCCGCCCAGTTGCGGCTGCGGGTGGCGCTGGGGGCGCTGGCGGCGGGCAAGATCGACGCCGAGGAACTGGTGCTGCAGGGCGCCGAGATGCATGTGCCCTGGCCGTTCCGGCCGATCCAGATCGCCGCCGGGGCGCCGGCCTGGTTCGCCGCTGCCTCGGTGCACATCGAGGACGGGCGGCTGGTCATCGGCAGCCTCGCCTTCAGCGGCGTCCGCGCGACGCTCAGCAAGGACCCCTGGACCGGCAGCTTCGCCGCCGCCGGCACGCTGCAGCTGTCCTCCCGGCCCTGGCACTTCACCGCGCGGCTGACCCGCGCCGGCCGCGACGGCTCGGCGGGGCTGGACGCCTCGCTGGACGGGCGCGGGCCGGTGCAGGGCGTCGGTGCCATGCTGTCCGGGCAGATCCATGGCGATGGCACGTTCGGCGGACGGGTGACCGGGCGCGGCCCCGACCTGTCGCAACTGCTGCCGGCCCCGGCGGCGCCGTTCACCGCCGCGGCGCGGATGTCGCTCGCCGGCGGGCTGGCGACGGCGGATGAGCTGACCGGCGATATCGGCGGCTCGCCGCTGAAGGGGGTGGCGACGCTGCGTACCGAGCCGGCGCCGCGGCTGGATGTTGCCCTCACGGCCAGCCGGCTTGATCTCAGCGCCTGGCTGCCGGCGCTGCTGCATGGCGGGCCGGCGCTGCTGCCGACCGCCATCGACCTCACCGCCGAGGCGGCGCAGCTGGCCGGCGGCACGCTGCGGCAACTGCGCGGCGGCTTCGATTTCAGCGGCGCGGCCATGGCGGTGCGGGACGTCCGCGCCGTGCTGCCGGGCGATGCCGCGCTGGTCGCGAGCGGCCAGGTGCAGCGCGGGCCGGCGCGCTTCGAGGGCGACGTGACGCTGTCGGCGCCGGCGCTGCGCACCACCCTGGCCTGGCTGGAAGGCGCCGGGGTGGCCCCTTCCGGCGCGCTGCCCGAGCGGGTGCTGCGCACCGCCGAGTTCAGCGCGCATGCGGTGCTGGAACCCGGCCAACTGACGCTGAGCGGGCTGGACGGCCGTGCCGATGCCACCCGCCTGTCGGGCAGCCTGGGGTTTCACGCCGGCGAGCGGCCGGTGCTGACCGCGGTGCTGCAGGCCGACCGGCTGGAGCTCGATCCCTGGCTGCCCGCCGTCTGGCCGCCGCTGGCGGCGATTCCGGCCCGGCTGGACCGGATGGATGCCGATCTGCGGGTGGCGGTGCGCCAGGTGGTGCTGCAGGGGGCGCCGTTCGGGCCGGTGTTGCTCGATGCCGCGGTGGAGGGCGGGCAGGTCAGGCTGCGCCGCCTCGAACTGGCCGGCGGCGCGGCGCGGGCGGTGGCGTCGGGCACGCTGGCCGAGGGCGGGCGCCTGGCCGACGGGCGGCTGGACATCCAGGCCCCGTCGTCGACCGCGCTGGCCGAGGCGCTGCCGGCACCGTTCGCCGGGATGCGCGACATGACGCGGTTCTGGCGCGGGCCGGCTTCGGTGGTGGTGCAGGCGTCCGGCCCGCCGGAGGCGCTGGCGCTGCGGGTGGTGGGCGATCTCGGCGACCTGCGGCTGGAGGCGCAGCCGCTGATCGACCTGGGGGCGCGGCGGGCCGCCGGGGTGCTGACGCTGCGCCATCCCGGGGCGCCGCGGCTGGCCGAGTCGTTCGGCCTGCGCGGCGTGCCGTCCTGGCTGGGCGACGGCTCGCTCGGGCTGGTGGTGCAACTGGCGGTGCAACTGCCGGGCGAGAAGCCGGGGCGGATTGCCGCCGGGCCGTTCGACCTCGCGGCCGGCGACCTGCGCGCCGGCGGGTCGCTGGTGCTGGAAGGCATCGGCGATCCGGCCGCGCCGCTGCGGCTGACCGGGCGGATCGTTGCCGACACGCTGCCGTTGCCGCTGCCCTATCCGCGCTCGCCCGAACCGCTGCCGTTCGGCGCGCTTTCCGGCTGGCAGGCGCAGGTGAAGCTGGAGGCGGCGAATGTGCTGGCCGGCGCTTCGCCGGTGTTGCAGCAGGCGGTGGCGACGCTGGCGCTGGCGGATGGCCGGCTGCGGATCGAGGGAATGTCGGCGCGGCTGGCCGAGGGGGTGCTGACCGGCTCCGCCAGCGTGGTGATGCCGCCGCCGCGGTCTCCCGGCGACGCCAGCGCCGACGGGCCGGCGCTGGCGCTGGACGTGCACCTGGCCGGGGCGGTGCTGACCGAGCCGCTGTTCGATCTGCCGGTGGATATTGCCGGCGGCCGGCTGGATGCGGCGCTGTCGTTCATCGCCTCCGGCCATTCGCCGGCGGCGCTGCTGTCCACGCTGACCGGGGAGGCGCGGCTGGTGGTGTCGGACGGTTCGCTGGCCGGCGTGTCGCTGGGCAGCGTGTCGCTGGGCAGCGGGGGAGGCGCGTTGACGGATGCGGCGGTGCGGGCGGCGCTGGCCGGCGGGACGACGCCGTTTGCCCGGCTGGAGCTGGTGCTGCGGGCGCGGCGCGGGCTGTTGCAGGTGACCGACGGGCGGGTGACCGGGCTGCCAGGGGCGGTGCGGCTGGCCGGCAGCGTCGATCTGGCGGGCAATACGGCGGCGCTGAGCCTTGGCCTGCTGCCAGCGGTGCCTGACCCGCCGGAGATCGGGGTTGTGCTTGCCGGCCCGCTGGATGCGCTGCGCCGGGTGCCGGATCTGGCCGCGGTGGCACGCTGGCGGGCCGGGCACGCCGGCGGGCGGTAGCCGGCGCGCGCGGGTGCAGGGTTTATTGCGGGTGCCGTTGTTCCTCGAACACCGTGTGGGCAAGGTGCAGCAGGTGCTCGGCGGTGACGGCGCAGCCGGCGCGGTCGGCATCTTCCGCGAGGGTGAGCAAACGGTCGCAGAGCACCAGCGGGCTTGGCGTGATCTTGGGTATCTCGATGGAATGCAGCTGCAGCATGGCGAACGGTCCCTGTGTTCGGATTTTCCGGAACGGCATGGAGTTCAACACGAATGGCAGGCCAGCATTTGCGGCCCACACTGATTTGATCCGGGATTGGTTGCGGAATCCTTAACAGGGCCACAACAGGGCGTGAACACGCAGCGCCGAGGCCAGCGGCTGCTCGGTGCCGCGGGCGGCATCGATTTCGGCCACCAGCGCGGACAGGCTGAGCCTGCGCGCGGCGGCGATGGCAGTGAGCGCGGCCCAGAACTCCGTCTCCAGCGCCACGCTGGTGCGGTGGCCGGCGAGCGTGAAGCTGCGCTTGACCAGGACGCCCTTTGGGCCGGGGAGGTTTGCCTGGCCCATCAGCGTGCCGTTGGTTCGGCGTTTGGCCGCGGCATCTCCGCCGGGCGCACCCAGCGGGCGTTATCGATCTCGATGCTGCCGAGGCTGTCGGTCTCGGTGCGCGTGGTCATTGTCCATTTCCCATTTCCGCAAGCGCGCCACGGCCCAGGCGGCGGCTTCGGCGACCACCGGATCGGGGTCGGTGAGAAGATGGGCGGCGGCGGGCAGCAGCGAAAGGCCACCCGAATTACCGATGGCAATCAATACGTTGCGCACGAAACGGTGGCGGCCGATGCGCTTGATCGGGGAGCCGCCAAAGCGGGCGCGGAAGGCGGCATCGTCCAGCGCGGCGAGGGCGGCCAAAGGCGGGTCGATGAGGTCGGGGCGGGCCTGGAGCTTTGCCTCACGGGTCGCGGCGGCGAAGCGGTTCCAGGGGCAGACGGCGAGGCAGTCGTCGCAGCCGTAGATGCGGTTGCCCATCGCCGGGCGGAGGCTTGCGTCGATCGGGCCGGGGTGTTCGATCGTCAGATAGGCAATGCAACGGGTGGCATCGAGCCGGTAGGGCGTTGGAAAGGCGTCGGTTGGGCAGACGGACAGGCAGCGCTTGCAACTGCCGCAGCGGTCGGCATGCGGAGCGTCGGCGGGGATTTCGAGGCTGGAGAAGATCGTGCCGAGGAACAGCCAGGAGCCGTGCCGGCGGGATACCAGATTGGTGTGCTTGCCCTGCCAGCCCAGCCCGGCCTGCCGGGCCAGCGGTTTCTCCATCACCGGGGCGGTATCGACGAACACTTTGATCTCCGCGCCGAAGCGGGCGGCGATGAACTGGCCGAGGTGTTTCAGCCGGCCCTTGAGCAGATCGTGGTAGTCGCGGTGGCGGGCGTACACGGAAATGTTACCGCGGTCGGCGGCGGCGAGGGTGGCGAGCGGGTCGTCCGCCGGCGCGTAGGAGAGGCCGACGCAGATGACGCTGCGCGCCTCCGGCCAGAGCGCCTGCGGGTGGCTGCGCTGTTCGGCGCGGTCGGCGAGCCAGGCCATGCTGCCGTGCTGGCCGGCCTGCAGGAATGCCCGCAGATGGGCGCCGGCCGCGGGGGCGAGGCTGGCCGGGGCGAAGCCGGCGGCGTCAAAGCCGAGGGCGAGGGCTTTGGCGCGGATGGCTTCGGCGGGCATTATCCTCGGCCGCGATACGGTGCGACCCCCTGGTCGGGAATCCAGGCGCCCTCCGGCGGGGTGCCGGTCTGCCAGAAAATGTCGATCGGGATGCCGCCGCGCGGATACCAGTAGCCGCCCATGCGCAGCCAGACCGGGTCGAGCAGCGCCACCAGCCGCAATGCCACGTCCAGCGTGCAGGTTTCGTGGAAGGCGCCGTGGTTGCGGAAGGCGGCAAGATAGAGCTTCAGCGACTTGCTTTCGACGATCCAGTCGCCGGGGATGTAGTCGATCACCAGATGGGCGAAGTCGGGCTGGCCGGTGATCGGGCAGAGCGAGGTGAACTCGGGCACGGCGAAACGCACCAGGTAGTTGGTCGCGGCGTGCGGGTTGGCCACCCGCTCCAGAATTGCGTCGGTGGGGGAGGCCGGAATTGCGGCCGGGCAGCCGAGCAGGGTCAGGCCTTCCTGCAGTATGGTCATCGCGGTTCATCCCCTTCGGCCCAGGCTGCGCGCAGGGCGGCGGCGTGCGCATGCAGCCGGCCGTGCCGGATGGCGGCGCGCAGGCCGCGCATCAGGTCCTGGTAATACTGGATGTTGTGCCAGGTCAGCAGCATCGGGCCGAGCATTTCCGCGCAGCGGAACAGGTGATGCAGATAGGCGCGCGCATGGCGGGTGCAGAGGGGGCAGGCGCAGCCGGGGTCGAGCGGGCGCGGGTCGTCGGCGAAACGGGCGTTGCGCAGGTTGAACACGCCGCGCGACGTGTAGGCCCGCGCGGTGCGGCCGGCGCGGGTGGGCATGACGCAGTCGAACATGTCCACGCCGCGGGCGACCGCGCCGATCAGGTCATCCGGTGTGCCGACGCCCATCAGGTAGCGCGGCCGGTCGGCCGGCAAGGCGGGGGTGGTGTAGTCGAGCACGTCGAACATCGCTTCCTGGCCCTCGCCGACGGCGAGGCCGCCGATGGCGTAGCCGTCGAAGCCGGTTTCCGCGAGCGCCTCGACCGAGGCCAGCCGGAGATCGCGGAAAATGCTGCCCTGGACGATGCCGAATATGCCGTAGCCCGGGCGCGGCGAAAACGCGGCGCGCGAGCGGGCGGCCCAGCGCATCGACATCGCCATGGAGTCGCGCGCCTGCGCCTCGGTCGCCGGGAAGGGGGTGCATTCGTCGAGCGCCATGGTGACGGTGGCGTCGAGTTTTTCCTGGATGCCGATGGAGGTTTCCGGCGTCAGGCGGTGTTCGCTGCCGTCCACGTGCGAGCGGAAGGTGACGCCGTCCGCGTCGAGTTTGCGCAGGCCGGACAGCGACATGACCTGAAAGCCGCCGGAATCGGTCAGGATCGGGCCGGACCAGTCCATCATGCGGTGCAGGCCGCCGAGGGCGGCAACCCGGCCGGCGCCGGGGCGCAGCATCAGATGGTAGGTGTTCGCCAGGATCATGGCCGCCCCGGTGGCGCGCACGGAGTCCGCGGTCATCGCCTTGACCGTGCCGGCGGTGCCGACCGGCATGAACACCGGGGTTGCCACCGCGCCATGCGCGGTGTGCAGGGTGCCGGCGCGGGCGGCGCCGTCGGTGGCGGTGCAGGTCCAGGTAAGGGTCATGCGCGTTCCAGCAGGGTCGCATCGCCGTAGGAATAGAAGCGGTAGCCGGTGGCGATGGCGTGCGCGTAGGCGTCGCGCATGCGCTGCGTGCCGGCGAAGGCGCAGACCAGGATGAACAGGGTCGAGCGCGGCAGATGGAAATTGGTCATCAGCAGGTCGGCGGAGCGGAAGCAATGGCCGGGGCGGATGAAGATGTCGGTGTCGCCGGCGAATGCGTGGGTTCGGCCGGTGGCGTCGGTGGCGGTTTCCAGCAGGCGCAGGCTGGTGGTGCCGACGGCGACGATGCGTCCGCCGGCGGCGCGGGCGGCATTGATCGCGGCGGCGGCGCCGGCGGTGATCACCCCGCGTTCGCTGTGCAGGCGGTGGGTTGCGACCGGTTCATCCCGGAGCGGCAGGAAGGTGCCGGCGCCGACATGCAGGGTGAGGGTGGTGCGGCGGATGCCGGCCGCGGTCAGGGCGTCGAGCAAAGCGGGGGTGAAATGCAGGCCGGCGGTGGGGGCGGCGACGGCGCCTTCATGGGTGGCAAAAACCGTCTGGTAGTCCTGCGCGTCGGCCGGTTCGGGACCGGTGGGGCGGCTGATGTAGGGCGGCAAGGCGAGGGCGCCGGCGGTGCGCAGCGCGGCGGCGAAGGCTTCTCCGGCGCGGTTGAAGGCGAGCACGACGCCGCCATCCGGGTCGCGCCGGTGCAGGATGGCGCTGAGGCCGCCGGCGAAGCTGATGGTGTCGCCCGGGCGCAGCCGGCGGGCGTTGCGGGCCAGCGCGTGCCAGGTGCCGTCGGGCAGCGGACGGTCGAGGGTGATGCCGATGCTGGCCTGGCCGCGGGTGCCTTCGAGCTGGGCCGGGATGACGCTGGTGTCGTTGGCCACCAGCAGGTCGCCGGGGCGGAGCAGGCCGGGCAGGTCGCGCACGAAGTGGTCGTGCCGCGCGTCGGCGGTGACGTGCAGCAGGCGCGCGGCCTCGCGCGGCCGGGCGGGATGCTGGGCGATGCGGTCCGGGGGGAGATCAAAGCCGAAGTCGGGTATCATGTCCGGCAATGGCGGCGGGGGAAGGCCAGGGCTTGCCAAGCCCGGCCATGACGGGTTGCCTGTCTTGGGGCTGCCCCGGTCACGCCCGCAGATAGCTTCCCACCTCGATCAGGTTGCCGTCCGGGTCGCGGCAATAGACCGAGGTCATCGGACCCAGCGCACCCAGCCGTTCCACCGGGCCGACCTCGATCATCACGCCGCATTTGTGCAGGTGCTCGACCACGTCGAGGGCCGGCACCGCGCTGACGAAGCAGAGATCGCTCGCGCCGGCCACCGGCACCCTGGCCGCGACCCATTCCAGCGCATCGGCATGGATCGGGCGGAGATTGATCTTCTGGCCGCCGAATTTCAGCGCGGTGCGGTTGTCGCGGCCGAAGGTTTCCACCTCCATGCCCAGCACGCGCTGGTACCAGGAGGCGGCGATGTCGATGTCCTTGACGTTCAGCACCAGATGGTCGAGGCGGTCCACGGCGAAGCGCATGCGGTCTACTCCAATCCGTCGTAGAAATCGTTGCCCTTGTCGTCGATGACGATGAAGGCGGGGAAGTCCTCGACCTCGATGCGCCAGACCGCTTCCATGCCGAGCTCGGGGTATTCCAGCACCTCGACGTGGCGGATGCAGTCCTGTGCCAGCCGGGCGGCGGGGCCGCCGACACTGCCCAGATAGAAGCCGCCATACGTCCTGCAGGCTTCCTTCACCGACCGGCTGCGATTGCCCTTGGCCAGCATGACCAGGCTGCCGCCGGCCTGCTGGAAGGCGGCGACGTAGCTGTCCATGCGGCCGGCGGTGGTGGGGCCGAAGCTGCCGGTGGGCAGGCCGGGCGGGGTCTTGGCCGGGCCGGCGTAATAGACCGGATGGTCCTTCAGGTATTGCGGCAGGCCGAGGCCGGCATCGAGCCGTTCGTTCAGCTTCGCATGCGCGATGTCGCGCGCCACCACCAGGGTGCCGGTGAGCGACAGCCGGGTGCTGACCTTGTGCTGCGACAACTGGCGGCGGATGTCGTCCATCGGCTGGTTGAGGTCGATCCGCACCACCTCGCCGCCGAGGATGTCGTCGGTGGCTTCGGGCAGGTATTTCGCCGGATCGGTTTCCAGTTGCTCGAGGAAGATGCCCTCGGGGGTTATCTTCGCCCGGATCTGGCGGTCGGCGCTGCAGGAAACGCCGATGCCGACCGGCAGGCTGGCGCCGTGGCGGGGCAGGCGGATCACCCGCACGTCATGGCAGAAATACTTGCCGCCGAACTGGGCGCCGATGCCGAGCCGGCGGCTCAGCTCCAGCACCTGCCGCTCCATCTCCAGGTCGCGGAAGGCGTGGCCGGCCCTGCTGCCGGCGGTGGGCAGCCCATCCAGCCACTTGGTCGAGGCCAGTTTGACGGTTTTCAGGGTGGATTCGGCACTGGTGCCGCCGATGACGATGGCCAGGTGATAGGGCGGGCAGGCCGAGGTGCCGATGGTGCGCAGCTTGGCTTCGAGGAACCCGGCCAGCTTCCCGGGGTTCAGGATCGCCCGGGTTTCCTGGAACAGGAAGGTCTTGTTGGCCGAGCCGCCGCCCTTGGCAACGAAGAGAAAATGGAATTCGTCGGCATGGTGCTCGCCCGGCGCGGCGTAGATGTCGAACTGGACCGGGAGGTTGTTGCCGGTGTTGACCTCCTCGAACATCGACAGCGGCGCCATCTGCGAATAGCGCAGATTGGTTTCCGTGTAGGTGCGGTGCACCCCCCAGCTCAGCGCTTCCTCCTCGTCGCCCTCCACCCAGACGCGCTGGCCCTTCTTGCCGAACACGATGGCGGTGCCGGTGTCCTGGCACATCGGCAGCACCCCGCCGGCGGCGATGCTGGCGTTCTTCAGCAGGTCGAGCGCCACGAACCGGTCGTTGGCCGAGGCTTCGGGGTCGTCGAGGATGGCGCGCAACTGCGCCAGATGGCCCGGGCGCAGCAGTTGCGCGACGTCGCGGAAGGCCTGGAAGGCCAGCTCGCTGAGCGCCGCCGGGGTGATCTTCAGCACCGTGCGGTCGTCGACCACGATGGTCGAGAGGCCGATGATGTCGAGCCGGCGCCAGGGCGTCGCATCTGCGTCGAGCGGGAAGACCGGCGTGTAGAGGAAGCCGGGCGGGCGGGGCGGCGGGGCGTTCATCGGCTGGTCTCAGCTTTCCCTGGGCGGGGTGCGCCGGCGGAACGCATCCAGGCTGACCACCTGGGGGGCGGCGGAAGGCGCGTCGGCGGCAGGCTCCGGCGTGGCGGGCGCGTCCGGTTCGGGGGCCAGTTCGGGAAGCTCGACGCTGAAATGCAGCCCGTAGCGCACCTGCGGGTCGGCGAAGGCGGTGATGGCGGCGAGCGGGATGCGCAGCGTGCAGGGTATGCCACCGAAGGAGAGGCCCACGCTCATCACCCCGGCCGCTTCGTCCACCTGGAGGTCCCAGAACTGGTGCTGCAGGACGATGGTCATTTCCTGCGGGTACTGGGCCTTCAGCCGGGGCGGCACCGCGGCGCCGGGATGGTCGGTGCGGAAGGTGACGTAGAAATGATGGTTGCCGGGCAGGCCATGCGTCGCCGCGTGCTGCAGGGCGCGCAGCATCACCTGGCGCAGCGCGGCCTCGGTCCATTCGTCGTAGGGGAGCAGGCTTTCGGGCGGCTGCTCGCCTTGTCCGGGCGGCCCGCCGTGTCCTGTCGGATCGTCTTCCATCGCTGCCTCGCACGTGAGCACCCCCCATTAGCGAAAGGGGCGCGGCGGGGGAAGGTGGGGCGGTGAAGTGAGGGGGCTTCTGTTGCCCGGTGCCCCCCCGAACCGCGCTTATCGATGCTTACGCAGCGACAGCGAGCGCCGTATTGTCGTTGGCACTTGTAAAATGGCCCGATGACGGCGGAACCATGCCGGGCAAAAGGTGAGCCTTTACCACGCGTGTCGAGACTGTTTCACCCCCCCATACCCAACCCCCGGTTGACCGGAGGTCTGGTGGAGGCGCCGGGCACTGCCCCCGGGTCCACAACGCTTATTCCACGCACCGTTTATCGCCATAGCCGGCAAGCCGGCAGGACGAATATAGGGTGGCGGGTGGCCGCAGAGAAGGGGTGATGTGCGATGAGCCTGACCGAGGAGCAGCGCGCCGAGATCGAAGCGCAACGGGCCGAGAGCGCGGCGACGCGTCGCGCCACCGTGCCGGCGCTCGAGGACATGCTGTATCGCGCCATTCCGGTGCTCGACCACGGTTTTGTCCGGGTGGTGGATTATATGGGCGATGACGGGGCGGTGGTGCAGGCTGCCCGGGTTTCCTACGGGCGCGGCACGCGGCGGGTTTCCGAGGATGCCGGGCTGATCCGCTACCTGATGCGCCACCGGCACACCACGCCGTTCGAGATGTGCGAGATAAAATATCACGTGAAGCTGCCGATTTTCGTGGCGCGGCAGTGGATTCGCCATCGTACCGCCAATGTGAACGAATATTCCGCCCGTTATTCCATCCTTGACCGGGAATTCTACCTGCCGGCGCCGGAGCATCTGGCGGCGCAATCCGAGGTCAACCGGCAGGGGCGCGGGGCGGTGCTGGAAGGCGACGAAGCGGCGCAGGTTTTTGAACTTCTGCGCAGCGATGCGTCGCGCTGTTACGACCATTACGTGGACATGCTGAACGAGGGGGCGGACGGGGCGCCGGCCGATCCGGGCCGGCAGGGGCTGGCGCGCGAGCTGGCGCGGATGAACCTGACGCTGAACACCTACACGCAGTGGTACTGGAAGTGCGACCTGCACAATCTGCTGCATTTCCTGTCGCTGCGGGCAGACGTGCACGCGCAGTACGAAATCCGCGCCTATGCCGAGGCAATGCTGGCGACGGTGCAAGCCTGGGTGCCGGCGACATTTGCCGCGTTCCGCGACTACCGGCTGGGGGCGGTGAATTTCTCGGCGGCGATGCTTGCTGTGCTGCGGCGGATGCTGGCGGGGGAGGACGTGGCGCAGGAGGGGAGCGGGTTGAGCCAGCGCGAGTGGGGGGAGATGATGGGGGTGTTGGGGCGGTAGGGGGGCTTCGACCCTGAACGGACCTTGGCACCGGCTTACTGAACCGGGTAGAATGACACTTCGATTGGCCAGCGCCGAAGTTGTGATTGCCGCACCAAAATGGTGCTTCTCCGACCTAGCTCGCAGCGGGATTTTGCCAAGATGGAAAGCAGCGACGATCAACACCCAGTATTCCGAACGCTTAACTTTGACGATCTTAACGAAATACCGCCGCGCTCACGGCGCGGTGTGAACTGCGTTGAAATGAATCGCAATCCCGTTAAGGTTCGCGGAGAAATTCTCCATGAAGTTTGGTGGCGCGGAAAGCAGTGGGCCGTTACGGCTTATGGAATCGAAAGCTTAGATGGAACATATGTTGCTGAGGCTTGCCGGCTTCTGGAACAGCAGAACTATCCGTGGCCGCTGCATATGGCGACGAAAAAATGGGTCGATATAGACGAGTTTACGACGGCATGGATGGTGGCATTGCTGCTGCATGGGCACGGCAACAAGATTGACCCTGTTGCCATCCGAGAAATGTTCGGCAGATTGCGGCCACCATGCGACACTACAGGAGAGGCCGATGACTGATAATTTTGACTGGAACCAAATTGACAAAAATGAAAAGGTTGTAAATGCAGCGCGCGAAACGGCAGCCTACCTTAACACAGAGGGCGACGTTGTGATTAGGCAACGCGCAGATTGGCCCAACGAACAGGAGGATTCGTGTTTGATCATCCCACTTTATCGCGTCCGTGCCCTCATTGATCGGCTTGATGCTTTGCTGCTCGAAGCGCATGCGGCGCCCTGCCCAAACGCTGACAGCAGCAAGCCGTAGGGCGGGAAAGCGCAGCGTATCCCGCCTCTTGTATGCCACCACCGCCCTTCCGCTCGCAGTGACTCATTGCCGGCGCCGCGCGAAGGGCCCGTTGCGACGGCGGGATGCGCTGCGCTTTCCCGCCCTACGTTCTTCGTGGAAATGTTCTCTCTCCAACCAAAGCAAGCGCAGCGTATTTTTTGTTCATTCCCGCAGTGAAGCGACAATGGGACCAACGCGGCGCAACCTGCACGTTGCTACCGCCGTGCCTCGATTTTGTCGCGTGCCGCGCTGGCGAGGAAGGCGGAGCGCGTCAGGCCGCGGCGCCCGGCTTCGGTGTTGATGGCGGCGAGCAGGCCGGCATCGAAGGTGACGTTGGCGCGCACGGTGCGCCCGGCGTCCAGCAGCACCGGCACGACCACCGCCAGTTCGCCCGTTGATGCGTCGATGTTTTCCGCCGCGCCGATTTCGGCGAGTTTCCGCGGCGGCGGCAGGTCGAGTCCGACAACCCGGCGATGCTCGACCCATTCGCGCGCTGCGGAGATGGCGTCGGCCAGCGCCGCTTCCTTGGTTGCGCCGCCGCCATGGCAGCCGGGCAGATCGGGGATGCGCACGCCCCACGCCTCACCATCGCCGTCCAGAATGCCGATGTAGTTGGTCACTAGCTGCCCTCGCACCAAATTACTTAAAGAATGGGGTCAAGGGGGCCACCGCCCCCTTGCGGGTTCAGGGCAGCGCCCTGGCCTTACTTGCTTTCTTACTCCGCCGGCAAAGCCGCGGCGCGAGGACGCCGCCGTCGTTGCAAAGCCAGATAAACCACCGGCGTGGTGTAAAGGGTCAGCACCTGGCTAACGATCAGCCCGCCGATCACGGCGATCCCCAGCGGCCGGCGGATTTCGCCGCCGGCGCCGAAGCCGACCGCCAGCGGCACCGCGCCGAGCAGGGCCGCGAGCGTGGTCATGATGATCGGGCGGAAGCGTTCCAGGCAGGCGGCGTGGATGGCTTGCAGCGGGGTGCGGCCGAACTTGCGTTCCTGTTCGAGGGCGAAATCCACCAGCATGATGGCGTTTTTCTTCACGATGCCCATCAGCAGCAGAATGCCGATGACGACGAGGATGGAAAAATCGGTGCCGGTGACCAGCAGCGCCAGCAAGGCGCCCAGCCCCGCCGAGGGCAGGGTGGAGATGATGGTGATCGGCTGGGTCAGGCTTTCGTACAGCACGCCGAGCACGATGTAGATCGCCAGGAAGGCGGCGCCGATCAGGAACGGTTCCGAACTGAGGCTTTGCATCAGCCAGCGGGCGTTGCCGGCGAAGTCGGTGCGGATCGATTCCGGCAGATGCAGGTCGCGGGTGGCCTGCTGCACGGCGGCGAGCGCGTCGGCCTGGGCGATTCCCGGGGCGGTGTTGAAGCTGATGGTGGCGGCGGGGAACTGGCCCTGGTGGCGCACCGATAGCGGGGCGGTGTCGCGCTCCAGCCGCACCAGGCTGAGCAGCGGCACCTGCTGGCCGTTGGCGGCGCCGACGAAGATGCGGTTCAGGCTGCTGGGGTCGGCCTGAAAGCGCGGATCGACTTCCAGCACCACCCGGTACTGGTTGCGCTGGGTGTAGATGACGGAGATCTGCCGCTGGGCGAAGGCGTTGCTCAGGGCGGCGTCGATCGCGGCGACCGAGACGCCCAGCCGCGCCGCGGCGACGCGGTCTATGGTGACGTCCGCCTGCGGGCCGGCGCGGTCCTGGTCGGAGGTGACGTCGGTGAGCAGCGGGATGGTGCGCAGTCTGGCGGTGAGTTTCTCCGACCAGGCGCGCAACTCGGCGAGATCGGGGCCGAGCAGCACGAACTGGTTGGCCGACCCCTGGCGCCCGCCGGCGCGCAGGTCCTGGGTTGACCACAGCATGGTCTGCACCGCGCCGATTTCGGCGAGTTTCGGGCGCAGCCGGGCGATGATCTGTTCGGAGGATACGCCGCCGCGCCCGGCCAGCGGCTTGAGGCTGATGGTGAGCTGGCCGCGGTTCATGGCGCTCCAGCCGTTGGCCACCCCGATGGTCGAGCCGACGGCGGCCACCGCCGGGTCGGCCAGCAGCACGTCCACGATGGCGCGCTGGCGCCCGGCCATGGCGGCGAAGGAGATTTCCGGGCCGGCGATGGTGCTGCCCTCGATCAGCCCGGTGTCCTGGGTGGGGAAGAAGCCCTTCGGCACCACGGTGTAGAGCCAGATGGTCAGGCCCACGGTGGCGACGGTGACGAACAGCATGAGCCAGCGCCAGCGCAGCGCCACTTCCAGCGTGGCGGCGTAGAAGCCCAGCACGGCGCGGAAGCCGCGCTCCACCGCATGGTCCAGCCGCGCCAGGGCGCTGCCGGGGCGGGCGGCGCTTTGCGGGCGCAGGAAGTGGGCGCACAGCATCGGGGTGAGCGTCAGCGAGACAAGGGCGGAAATGGCGATGGCGAGCGTAAGGGTGGTGGCGAATTCGTGGAACAGGCGGCCGAGGATGCCGCCCATGAACAGCACCGGAATGAACACCGCCACCAGCGACACACTGATCGACATCACGGTGAAGCCGATCTGCGCCGCGCCCTCGAAGGCGGCCTGCAGCGGCGGCTTGCCCTGCTCCATGTGGCGGATGATGTTCTCGATCATGACGATGGCGTCATCGACCACGAAGCCCACCGAAATGGTCAGCGCCAGCAGCGAGAAATTGTCGAGCGCGAAGCCGTTGAACCACATGGCGGCCAGCGTGCCGGCAATCGACAGCGGCACGGTGACGCCGGCGGCGATGGTGGGCACCAGCCGGCGCATGAACAGCGCCACCACCAGCAGCACCAGGGCGATGGTGATCAGCAACGTGAGTTCCACCTCGTCGATGCTGTCGCGGATGCTTTTGGTGCGGTCGGACAGGACGGTGAGGTGGATGTCGGGCGGCATCCAGGTTTTCAGCAGCGGCAGCACCGCCTTCACATGGTCCACCGTCTCGATGACGTTGGCGCCGGAGGCTTTGGTGACGGTGACCAGGATGGCCGGCTGCTTGCCGAACCAGGCGGCGAGGCGGGTGTTGGCGACGCCGTCGATGACGGTGGCGACGTCGGACAGGCGGACGATGGCGCCGCCGGCGGCTTTCAGCACCAGGCCGCGATAGTCGGCGGCGCGGGACAACTGGCCGTTGGTGGCGATGGTCTCGGCCCGGTCGGGACCCTCGAAGCCGCCGAGCGGGCCGGTGACGTTGGCGGCGCGGATGGCGGCGGCGACGTCCTGGCCGGACAGGCCGGCGGCGGCCAGGGCGGCGGGGTCGAGGCGGATGCGCACCGCCGGGGTTTCCGAGCCGTTCACCTGCACCTGTGCCACCCCGTCCACCTGCGCCAGCCGCTGCGCCAGGATGCTGTCGGCGGCGTCGTAGATCTGGGCGGTGGACAATGTGTCGGAGGTCAGCGCGATGGTCAGCACCGGCATTTCCGCCGGGTTGAACTTGCGGAAGAACGGGCGGACCGGAAGGTCGGAGGGCAGGTCGGGGGTGGCGGCGTTGATGGCGGCCTGCACGTCGTGCGCGGCGCTGTCGATGTCGCGGCTGAAATCGAACTGCACAATGATCAGGCTGGTGCCGGTGGCCGAGGTGGAGGTGATTTCGGTGACGCCGGCGATCTCGCCGAGGCGGCGCTCCAGCGGGGCGGCGATGGAAGTGCCCATGGTCTCCGGGTCGGCGCCGGGGCGGCTGGCGAAGACGACGATGGTGGGAATGTCGATGCTGGGCAGGGCGGCAACCGGCAGGAAGCGAGCGGCGACCACGCCGGCGATCAGCAGGAAGATGGCCAGCAGGGAGGTGGCGACCGGGCGGCGGATGAAGGCGGCGGAGAAGGTCATGGCCTGGAGTATAACAGTTTAACGAAGGCCAGGGCTCCGCCCTGGACCCGCCAGGGGTCGGTGGACCCCTGGACCCCATTCTGAAACGGGCCAGCCCTGGCCCGAATATCTGCTTCCCGCGCCGCTGCGTTGCATTCCGTTGCATCTCCTGCTTGCTACCGCCGCCGAGGCGCGGACGATTGCGCCGGATGCCGGCACGACGACCCCGAGGAGATACCGAACCCTATGCCCAACACCACCGACGTCGAAGAGCTGGACGTGCTGCGCGACGAGAAGCGCAGCGACGCAGCGCAGGCCGGCGCGACCGACCACATCTGGATCGGCGGGCTGTATGACCCGCACGCCAGCGCCATCCTTACCGCCGAGATCGCGCGGCTGAAGGGCATCATCGAGCAGGCCCACGCCGCGCTGGAAACGCTGCGCCCGGGTTCCGCGCAGGCGACCATGACGGAAGCCGAAATTGCCAGGATGTGGAACGCAACCGAGAAGATGCTGCGCGCCGCCTGGTGATTTCCGGCCATCGGAATGCGGAAGGCCCGGGGGCGCGCTCCTCCGGGCCTTCCGATTCCCGGCACTGGTTCATGCGGCGGCGATCGGGGCGTCCTACGTCTTCCGGTGAAGCATGCCTGCCAATCCCACACTGGACATCATCCAATAGCGATAGGCCACGACCGTGAGGGAACCGGCGTCCGAGAGCAGATCATGCGCGTACATTTCAGCCACCAGCGGCGGGAAGTCGGGAATGCAAAACACGCTGACATGGAAACGGCCGGCATCCAGCACGCGCAGGGCAAGAGTGACCCCCTCGGACGCGTTTGCTTCGGCACTCCGGTCCATCAGCCACAGGCGCTGCTTTTCGTGCATGAGGTCCTCGATCCAGACCCCGGCGAGGAAGCGTTCGTAGGCGCGATGTCCGTTCGGCCCGGGTTCGTGCAGCGCCAGATCGGAGATCATCAGGAAGGCATCTTCGATGCAGAAGGCATCCTTCCAGCCTGCCCCGGCGATCAGCCTTGCCGCCCGGTTCCCTTCAGCCTTGCTGAAAGCACGGCGGCTTGCTTCTGCCATGCGCTCGACGCTCGCCCGGATTGCGTCGTACTCGGCAAGGATTTCGTCGCGGGTCATGAGGTGATTCTCAATTGCCGCCGCGGCGCTGTGCCGGCTTTTCAGGCCGGATTCGGGGCGCGGGCGTGGTTCAGGGCGAGCAGGCGGGCGAGGATTTCGTCGTCGGGCAGGTCGGCCGGCCAGCCATAGGCGGCGGCGGCGGCTTCGTCGAGGCTGCGGTGCAGGGTGTCGAGCCAGGTTCCGGCCGGCGTTCCGCGGGTGTTGTAGAGGTTGGTGAGGGTGCGGGTTTTCAGGATGGCGGCGGCTTTTTCGGTCTTTGGCACGATGCGGTCGGGGAAGCCGGGGACCACTTCCGGGACGATATCGACCAGTTCGGGCGGGTTGAGCCAGCGGTCCCGCTTTTCCACCAGGTCGCGGGCGGCGGCGGCGATGCGCTGGGCTGCCGGGTTTTCCGCGTAGGTGGCGGCGGGGAGGTTGGGGGTGAGGTTTTCGGGGAAGGGGAAGGTTCTGAACGTCGTCGTCGAGGTGTAGCGTGGGCGGTCTTCCAGCGAAGTGCCCAAATGCAGCGCCCAGACTTTGTGGAACCGACTGTGCAGAATGCCGAAGGAAGTGTCATCATCCCGAAGAATCACCACGACATTTTTGTCGGGCAGAATCTGACTTTCCAGCCAGATGAATACCCGATGCTTGGATACCTCTGGTGTTGCAATGAAGCGAGGCAGCCCGGCAACGGCTCGCCGTAATCCTGGGGCCGGCTCGTTGAACTGCCACCAGAGACGCCGCCTTCGCTCCCTGGCTACCAACTCCCGCACGGGCTTGACTGAAGCAACAACGTGGGCAAAAGGGTCTGCATAGTAAGCTGCCGCGGACTCGCTCATGTCGTTGAAGTCGATGAGCCACTTATCCCGCCTGCGACTGGTAATATCGTCACCGCTGCACCATAGGCGAAGCACGTCAATGTTCTGACCTCCATTGGCGTTCGTCGGTGCGATGAGCCAGCGGCGAGCAATGACTCCATCAACGTCGAAGGCACCACCCTTGGTTGGTCCTTGCACGGCGATGCCCAGGTTCTCCGTGAGTGGCAGTGCAGCCGTTAGGTCAACGATTCCCGCGGTGAGATCAGGGTGTATTTGCACCACATTGGCGCCGTCCAGGCGTAGAGGACCGTCGAAGGCGCGGGCAAAGCACACCAGCGACACGCGCACCGCCGCTCCTTCGACGCTCCACGCTTGATCGCTCCATGCCTCGAAAATGGTTCCGCAGCGGGCGATCGCGTCCAGCACGGCGCGGTTGGCGCCGCCGCGGATGCTGTTGGTTCCGACCAGCCCGACCCGCCCAGCCGCTCCGCTCTCCAGTGCCTCGCGCGCTTTCTCAAACCAGTAACAGACCAGATCAGCCCCGCCCGGCACCCGGCCCTCATACGCCTTGCGCAACGCCTCAGTGTAGGCATCGCCGAGCACGTTGCGCATCCCCTTATCGCCCAGAAACGGCGGGTTGCTCACGATCGCATCCACCTTCGGCCATGAAGCCGCCGATCCATCCGGGGCCAGCACCGCATCCCGGCATTCGATCGTGTTCAATGGCCGCAGCACCGGATCGGATGGCGGCGGCAGGCCATGCAGGCGCGCCCACTGGATATGGCCGATCCACACCGACACCCGCGCCAGTTCGGCGGCGAACGGGTTGATCTCGATGCCCAGCACCGCTTCCGGCCCGACCTGGGGGAATTCGCGTTGCAGGCCCAGCGCCTCGGCTTCGACCATTGCCTGATGTTCGATGTCCTTCAGCGCCAGCAACGACAAATACAGAAAATTGCCGGAGCCGCAGGCCGGATCGAGCACCCGGAATGCCCGCAGCCGGTCGAGGAATCCATGCAGCGCCGCCTCGGCGTCGGTCCGCCCGCGTTTGGCTTTCGGGGTGCCGGGCCGCGCCTCCGCCGCCAGTGCCAGCGCGCCGGCAATGCGGGCCTTCGCCGTCGCCCACTCGGCCAGCAGCGGGCGACGGATGACCGGGTCGATCAGCTTTTCGATCTTCTCGCGGTCGGTGTAGTGGGCGCCAAGCTGCGACCGCTTGTCGGGGTCGAGCCCGCGCTCGAACAGGGTGCCCAGAATTGACGGGTCGATATCGGCCCAGTCCAGTTCGGCGGTGCGCGCCAGCAAGGCCAGGTCGTCGGGGTCGAGCGGCAATACGGTGTCGTCGTCGAACAGGCCGCCGTTGAACCACTGGACCGCTTCGAAGCCGACCGACCCATCCCTGACCGCCATGGCGTGGAACAGTTCCCGCGCATAATCGGGAAAGCGTCGCGGCGCCTTGCGGCTGGCCGCCAGCATGCGCTGGAACATGTTCTCCGGCAGCAGTTTCACGTCGTCGGCGAACAGGCAGAACACCAGGCGGTTGACGAAATGCGCCACCGCCAGCGGGTCGTGGCCGCGGGTGCGCAGGCGTTTCGCCAGTTCGGCGAAGCCGGCGGCGGCCTGGGCGGTCAGGGCGTCGCGGGTCTTGCCGGGGCGAAGCTGTTCGGGGTCGGCCAGCACATGCCGGAGTAGTTGCCGCTTGGCCGGGTCGGTCAGTTCGGCCAGCAGCACCTCGTGCCGCTCGGAGATGCAGTTGGTCCAGTTGGTGCGGATGACGATGCGGGCGATGTCGGACACCACCAGCAAGGGCGGATTGCCGAGCGCGCCGGCATACAGCAGCAATTGCCGGTGGGCGGCTTCCAGGTCCTTGTGCTTGCCCTTGTATTCCCAGCCGAAGCAGCCCCGGCGCCAGACATCGGCCCAGCCGTCGCCGCCGGTGGCCTTGGTGGCGCCTTTCTCGAAGGCGTAGGCGGCGCCGTCCGGGTCGGTGTTCGGCGTCGGCTCGTCCAGCAACCGGCAGAGGTCGATGAAATGTTCCTGGCAGGCGGCCCGCTCGGCGCGCGTGTTGGCCTGCCATTTGGCGATGAACTGTTCCGGCGTCATGGCGCGGACCATAGGCGCTGCCGCCGCGCCGAGGCGAGGGGGGAGCGGTCAGGGCTTGTGAAGCAATCGAACCTATGAATGAACGCCCGCTGATATCATTGAGTTTTCCATCATCGTTCGGCGGCTTGCGGGCATTCTTTTTCAAACTCTCAGTCCGGGCCGGGCCAGAAGCCGTCATCCGTTGTCTGATCAAAGCTCCATGGGCACTCCGCCGGGAAAGTTCCCTCGGCCAGATCGGTTTCGCGTTCGGCGATCAGCACCGCGTCGCCGTAGGCTTCCGCGAGGATGGCGGCGAGGTGCGGGCGCAGGCTTGGGTTCCTGTCCAGCAGCCGGGCGGCGCGGCGGCGCTGTTCGCGGATGGTGGATCGCCAGCTTTTGCGGCGGCGGGCGGGTTGAAACTGCCATTTCAGCAGATGCGCCAGCAGCACGCCGAGACGGTTGGTCAGTTGCTCCCGCTCGCTGCGGCCCATGCTCTCGATTTCCTCGGCGATATGCTCGATGTCGGCGGCAGCGAGCTTGCCGGCGCGCAGCAATGCGCCCTGTTCATTGGCCCAGCCAAAGAAATCACGGTCGTACAAATCACTCATCGTACCACCTCCGCTTAGTGAATGGGGTCAATGGGGTCCACCGACCCCTTGCGGGTCCAGGGCAGCGCCCTTGCCTTGCCTTACTCTACTGCACGGCGGCGGTCCGAGGCCCCAGAAAACGCACCCGCGCCCGCTCAAACGCCAGGTAGATCGCCGGCGTGGTGTAGAGGGTCAGGAACTGGCTCAGCAGCAGTCCGCCAACGATGGTGACGCCGAGTGGGAAGCGCAGTTCGCTGCCGGTGCCATGGCCGAGCAGCAGCGGCAGGGCGCCGAGCAGGGCGGCCATGGTGGTCATCATGATCGGGCGGAAACGCAGCAGGGCGGCCTGCTCGATGGCGGCGAGCGGGGCGGTGCCGCGGTCGCGTTCGGCCTCGATGGCGAAGTCCACCATCATGATGGCGTTCTTCTTGACGATGCCCATCAGCAATACCAGCCCGACCAGCGCCACCAGCGACAGATCCGATCCCACCGCCATCAGCGCCAGCAGGGCGCCGATGCCGGCCGAGGGCAGGGTGGAGAGGATGGTCACCGGGTGGATCAGGCTTTCGTAGAGCACGCCGAGCACGATGTAGATCACCACCAGCGAGGCCAGGATCAGCCAGGGTTCGCTGGCAAGGGATTTCTGGAACTCGGCGGCGTCGCCGGCATAGCTGCCGGAGATGGTGGCGGGCAGGCCGATGTCGCGGCCGGCGGCGGCGACGGCCGCCACCGCTTCGCCGAGCGCGGCGCCGGGGGCGAGGTTGAACGACAGGGTGACGGCGGGGAACTGCGCCTGCCGGGTGATGGCGAGCGGGGCGGTGACGCGCTCGATGCTGGCGATGGCGGCGAGCGGCACCTGGGCGCCGGCGGTGCCGGGCACGCGCAGGGCGGCAAGCGAGAACGGGTTGGCCTGCCAGGACGGGTCGGCTTCCAGCACCACGCGGTACTGGTTGGCCTGGGTGAAGATGGTGGAGATCTGGCGCTGGCCGAAGGCGTCGTACAGCGTGTCCTGCACCGCCTGCATCGACACGCCGAGCCGCATGGCGGCGTCGCGGTCGATGCGGATGAAGGTGGAAAACCCGGAATCCTGCTGGTCGGTGGCGACGTCGCGCAGGGCGGGGGCGGCGCGCAGGCGTTCCAGCAGGCGCGGTGCCCAGGTGGCCAGTTCCGCCCGGTCGGTGTCGATCAGGGTGTACTGGAACTGGGTGCGGCTGATGCGGGTGCCGATCTGGATGTCCTGCACCGGCTGCATGAACACCGTCAGGCCGGGGATGGCGGCGAGCCGGGTTTGCAGCCGGGCGGCGATGGCGGCGGCATCGGCGGCGCGGTCGCGGCGCGGGGTGAGGGCGATGGTCAGGCGGCCGGTGTTGGGGGTGGGGTTGATGGCGCCGGCACCGACGAAGCTGGCCACCGCCGCCACCGCCGGGTCGGCGCGCACGATGTCGGCGGCTTTTGCCTGCAGGGCGCTCATGCGGGCGACGGAAATGCTTTGCTCGCCCTCGGTCACCGCGACGATCACGCCGGTGTCCTGCAACGGCAGGAAGCCTTTCGGGACGATGATGTAGAGCAGGATGGTGCCGGCCAGGGTGGCGGCGGACAGCGCCAGCATCAGCGTCTGGTGGCGCAGCGACCAGCGCAGCGTGCGGGCGTAGCCGGCGAGCAGGTGGTTGAAGCCGGATTCGGCCAGGCGTGCCACCAGCCACGGTTTTTCGTCGCGGGCCGGGCGCAGCAGCCGGCCGCACATCATCGGCGTCAGCGTCAGCGACACGATGGCCGAGACCACCACCGCCACCGACAGGGTGACGGCGAACTCGCTGAACAGGCGGCCGACCACGCCGGTCATGAACAGCAGCGGGATGAACACGGCGATCAGCGAGGCGGTCAGCGAGACGATGGTGAAGCCGATCTGCGCCGCGCCCTTGCTGGCGGCGGCCAGCGGGGGCTCGCCCAGCTCGAGCCAGCGCACGACGTTCTCGATCATGACGATGGCGTCGTCCACCACGAAGCCGGTGGCGACCACCAGGGCCATCAGCGAGAGGTTGTCGAGGCCGAAGCCGCACAGCGACATCACGCCGAAGGTGCCGATCAGCGACAGCGGCAGGGCGATCGCCGGGATGAGGGTGGCGCGCCAGGAGCGCAGGAACAGGTAGATGACCAGCACCACCAGCACGCCGGACAGCGCCAGGGTGGCCTGCACGTCGGCGACGCTGGCGCGGATGGTTTCGGTGCGGTCGGTGACGACGACGGTGCGGATGGCGGCCGGCATGGCGCGCTGCAAAGCCGGCAGCGCCTCCTTCAGCCGGTCCACCGTCTGCACGATGTTGGCGCCGGGCTGGCGCTGGATGTCGAGCAGCACCGCCGGCTGGCCGGGGGCGCCGCCGGGCGGGTAGTACCAGGCGGCGACGCGGTCGTTCTCGACTCCGCCGACCACGCTGCCGATGTCGGACAGGTGCACCGGGGCGCCGGTGCGATACGCAATCACCAGGCTGCGGTAGCTGTCCGGCGAAACGAGCTGATCATTGGCGCCGAGGGCAAAAGCCTGGCGCGGGCCGTCGAAGCCGCCCTTGGCGCCGTTGACGTTGGCCGCGGCGACGGCGGCCCGCACATCCTCCAGCGACAGGCCGTAGGCGGCCAGCCGCGCCGGATCGACGCGCACCCGCACCGCCGGGCGCATGTTGCCCTGCACGGCGACCCGGCCGACGCCGTCGATCTGGCTGAGCTTGGGTTGCAGCAGGGTATCGGCGGCGTCGCTGACCCGGTCGATGGTGACCGCGTCCGACAGCAGCGCCAGGGTGAGGATGGGCGCGTCGGCCGGGTTCACCTTGGCGTAGACCGGCGGGTAGGGCAGCGTCACCGGCAGGGTGCCGCCGGCGGCGTTGATGGCGGCCTGCACGTCCTCCGAGGCGCTGTCGATGCTGCGCTGGAGGGAGAATTGCAGGGTGATCTGGCTGGTGCCCTCGGAACTGGTCGAGGTCATGCTGGTCAGGCCCTGGATCTGGCCGAACTGGCGCTCCAGCGAGGCGGTGATCAGGGTGGCGACGGTGTCCGGGTTGGCGCCGGGAAGCTGGGTGGTGACCAGGATGGTGGGAAAATCCACCTGCGGCAAGGCGGCGACCGGCAGCGCGCGGTAGCCCATCAGGCCGGCGAGCACGACGGCGATGGCCAGCAGAGAAGTGGCGATCGGGCGGGCGATGAACGGGGCGGAGATGTTCAAGGCGGCGTGGTCAGGTGGCGCCGGGGGCGCGGCGGCTGGCCGTTTCGGGCAGCGGCGGCGCGGCGGGCTGTGCTCCGGGCGGCTGGGCGATCGCCACTCTGGCGCCGTCGGTGAGGCGGGAGGCGCCGTCCACCACCACGCGCTCGCCAGGTTGCAGGCCGGCGGTGACGATGGCGGCGGACTGGTCCTCGTGGCCGATCTTCACCGCCCGGCGGGCGACGGTCTGGTCGGCGTTGAGCACATACAGATAGGTGCCCTGGGGACCGCGCTGCACCGCGACCGGCGGCACTACGGTGGCGTCGTGGCTGGTTGCCACCAGCAGCCGGATGGTGACGAAGGCGCCGGGCCAGAGGGTGAGCCGGTCGTTGGGGAAGCGGGCGCGCAGGCGGATGGTGCCGGTGGCGGGGTCCACCTGATTGTCGAGCACGGTCAGCGTGCCGCGGTCGAGCGCCGGGTTCTGCGGTGCGGCGTCGGCGTCCTGCGGCAGGGCCAGCACCTCCGGCGCGCCTTCGGCCATGGCGGCGGCGACGGCGGGCAGGTTCTGCTGCGGCAGGGTGAACTGCACCTGGATCGGCCGCAGCGTGGTGAGCACGGCGAGGCCGACGGTGTCGCCGGCGTGGACGATGTTGCCGGCATCGACCTGCCGGAAGCCGACCCGTCCGTCGATCGGCGAGGCGATGGTGGTGTAGGAAAGCTGGGTGCGGGCGCTGTCGATCTGCGCCTGGTCGGACTGCACCTGCGCTTCCAGCTGGGCCACGGTGGAGCGGGCGGTGTCGTATTGCTGGGCCGAGGTGTAGGCGGTGGCGGCCAGCTTGGCGTAGCGGGCGACGTCCAGCCGGGCGTTGGCGAGGGTTGCCTCGTCCTGCTTCTTCTTCGCCACCGCCTGGTCGAGCGATGCCTGATAGGCGCGCGGGTCGATGCGGGCCAGCACGTCGCCGGCGTGCACGTCCTGGCCTTCCCGGAAGCGGACTTCGATCAGCGGGCCATCGACCATCGGCTTGACGGTGACGGTGGCGGAAGCCTGCACGGTGCCGAGGCCTTCCAGGTAGATCGGCACGTCGCGGCGCTCGGCGGCGGCGACCAGCACGGGGATTGATTCGGGCAAGGCGGGGTGGCTGGCGGCATCGGCCGGCGCGCCGCGGTGCAGCCACCAATAGCCGCCCCCCACGGCGATGATGATGCAGATGATGGCGGCGAGGCCACGCCCGTAACGGGGTCCAGGGGCCGCCGGCCCCTGGTGGGTTCCAAGGGCGAAGCCCTTGGTGGGGTCCGGGGCAACGCCCCGGCTACGCGCCCGAAAGACCGTCACAACACCCCCTGAAACAACCGGCTCTCAGGTGGGGCCGTATCGCCGCGAGTCCAACCGCCCCCCAGCGCCTTGTAGAGGCTCACCAGCGCGGCGAAGCGGGCGGAGCGCACCTGGGCCAGCGTGTCCAGGTCGGTGAACAGGGTGGTCTGCGCCTGCAACGCGGTGACGATGTCGCTGATGCCGGCGACCAGCTGGGCGCGGGCGATGTCGGCGGCGCGCTGGGCGGTGGCGACCGCGGCGCGTTGCAGGGTTTCCTGCTCGGTGGCGTAGCGGTAGGCGGTCAGGGCGTTCTCGACATCGGTGAAGGCCTGCACGATCGCCTTGCGGTAGTCGGCGAGCAGTTCGTCGGCCCGGCCGCGCGACTGCTCGACATTGGCGGCCAGGGCGGCGTTGTCGAAGATGGTCTGGGTGGCGCCCAGCGCGGCCTGGGCGAACAGCGAGCCGGGGCCGAACAGCGTGCCGAGGGCGAAGGCCTGCCAGCCGCCGCTGGCGGTGAGTTCCACCTTGGGGAACATTGCGGCCCGGGCGGCGCGGATATCGGCGCGGGCGGAGGCGAGGCTGGCTTCGGCAAAGGCCACGTCCGGCCGGCGGGCCAGCAGGTCGGAGGGCAGGCCGGGCGTCACTTCGGGCAGTGACAGCGCATTCAGCGTGCCCGGACGCACGGTGATGGCTTCCGGCGGCTGGCCGGTGAGGATGCCGAGACCGTTGATCTGCTGTTCCAGCTGGCTGCGCAGGTTGGGAATGGTGGCGCGGATGCCGGCCACCAGCGCCGCCTGCTGCTCGACATCCAGTTGCGAGGCGGTGCCGGCTTCCATGCGGGCCTGGATGGCGCGCAGGATTTCCTCGGAATCGTGCAGGTTGCGCTGCGCCACGTCCAGCCGGTCCTGCCAGGCGAGCGCCTGGAACCAGGTGGTGGCGACGCCGGTAACGGCGGTGAGCGCCACGGTCTGCTGGTCGAAGCGGTTGGCCAGCGCGGTGGCCAGGGCGGCGTCGCGGGTGGCGCGCACGCGGCCCCACAGGTCGAGTTCGTAGGAGATGCCGGGGGTCAGGCTGTAGGTGCGGGTCTCATAGTATTTGTTGGACACGGCGCGGCCGGTGGCGCCGATGGGCTGGGAGGCGTGGCCGACCGAGTTGCGGTTCCACTGGTCCTGGCCGGTGGCGGTGATTGCGGGCAGCAGCGGGGCGCCGGCGCTGACCAGGGCGGCATCGGCCTGGCGGATGCGGGCGGCGGCGGCGAGGATGTCGAAATTGGCGGTGCGGGCCTGGGCGATCAGGGTGTTCAACTCGGGCGAGTTGAAGCCGGTCCACCAGTCGGCGGACGGCCAGACCGGGGCGGCGTTGGGGGTGTCGGCACGCCAGGCGGCGGCGACGACGCCCTGGGTGTCCGGGCGCGGGTCGGCCGGCCCGAGCGAGCAGGCGGCAAGCGCCGGCAGGGCGGCCAGTGCGGCAAGGAGGGGGCGGGGCAGGGTGCTTCCTCGGGTATGGTGGCATCGGGGCGGCTGAGGCGGAAGTATATGGCCATTGCGGGAAATTCGCGCACCCTGTCCGTTGTCCGGGGGCACCGGTCAGGCAGGGCGTTGCCGGCGGGCGGCATTTCGGGATGGCACGCGCAGGGATGATCTTGCGCCCGGCACCATATTGGTGCAGGCATGCGATCGTTGCGAACGGAGCTGAACCGATGGAACGCAATTGCTGGCAGGTGGCACGCTGCGCAGCGATCGTTTGATCAGGATTTGAAGGCGCCGCAGGCAGTTCATTGTGAGGGGCGACATCGGGACTTCGATGCGCGTTTGCCGGAGTTGTTCAGTTGCTGGATGTGGTCTTCCTGATCAGCGAGAAGTACAAAACTTTTGGTTCAAGCATTTTGCGCGGCGATCAGCTATGCAAGATGTGCAGCGAGTTTTTCCCAGGCGATGATGTTCGATTCCGAGTGGCGTATTCGGCGCAGGGGATTTCCGGGTCTTTCATTGTATTTTCCAAGATGGCGGCGCTTACCACGGATGCAAGAACATTACAGGAAATCCGGTCAAGAGGAAACAAATTATATGCCGACTATGCGGATGGGATCATTCCTTCATCGACAGCGCCGTTAATGGATGGGTTCCTGGCATGTTCCAGGGCGCAGCAGCGGTTTCTGATGTCGAAATATCCGGAAAAGCGGGTGGTGCATATCACGCACCATGTGGACCTGAATATCCCGGATTCCGATATTGACCACCAGGTGTTTCGCTGCGGCTACTTTGGGGATCTGAAAAATGCGCTGTTTCACAATCACCTGCGCGACAAGGTTGATTTTGTCAACACTAATGAGACGACTTCCGAATGGATTGAAAAATTCCAATTGTACAGTACCCATTATGTCCTGCGGAGCCGGCGGCACTCTCTGTGGAACAGGAAGTATTGGGCGGGATTCAAGCCGTTCCTGAAGGGCTTCGTTGCGGCCCGCGTCGGCGCCGTGGTTTTGATTGAAAAAAGCGACGAGGAGGCCATCAGCTATCTTGGAAACGATTATCCATTTATTTGCGATTCAAGAAATCTGTCGTCGGTGCGGGGCGCCCTGGACGACATGGAACGAAGCTTTCAATCGGAGCGCTGGTACAGGGCGGTGGATGCGGTGAAATTGCTGAAGGCGCAGATCGCACCGGCGCAGCTCCGGGCGGAACTCGAGGCGTTGTTCTTCGGCGCATCATGATGGTGACGCTGCGCAGTCGGCGTCGGTCGCCGCTGGTCGCGCCGGGCCGTGCGCCGCTTCGTCCCAGCAGGCGGCGTAGCGTTCGGCAATGGCGGTGAGCGCGTAGCGGTCGGCGATGCGGGCGCGGTCGGCCTGCCCGATCGCCTGCCGCTCCGACGCCGGCAGCCGCAGCAGGGCGATCGCCGGGGCGGCCAGCGCGGCGGCATTGCCTGGTGCCACGACACGGCTGGGATCACCAATGATGTCGGACGCTTCGCCAACATCGGTGGCGATGGCGGGAACGCCGCACGCCATCGCCTCGCCGATCACGTTGGCAAATCCCTCGGTGTGCGCCGACGACGACAAGGCGATATCGAAGCCCGCGGTCAGGTCGGCGACGTCGCGCCGTTCGCCGAGCAGGTGCACGTGCGCGCCCAGCCCGTGCGCCGCGATCAGGGCGCGCAGTTCGGGGGCCTCGGCCGTCATCCCGTGGCCGACGCAGACAAGCTGCGCGGCCGGCAGGGCGGCCAGGATGCGCGCGAAGGCCGCGAACAGCGTCGCGTGGTCCTTCATCGCCGCGTTGCGCGCGACCCGGCCGACGACGAGTGCCTCCGCCGGCAGGCCGAGCGCGGCGCGAAGGGCAATGCCGGCCGCCGCAGACGGGCGGAATCGCGCCAGGTCGAAGCCGTTCGGGATCAACAGGCGCTTGCTGGCCGGATAGCCGCAGCGCTCGTGCTGCCGGGCGGCCAGCGCGGAATTGTAGATCACCCGTCCGGCCCTGCCGGACAGCGGCACGCAGGCGAGGATAACGGCGGCGGTCAGTGGCTTGTTGTCACCGAGACGGTTGAGCGTCTGGCGCACGTTCCAGACCACCGGCCGCCCGCCAGCGGCGAGCGCGGCGGCGAGATTGGCGTGGTACATCCAGCCTTGCACGACATCGGGGGCCACGTCGGCGATGATGCGCCCCAGGCGACGCAGCGTGCGGACAACCTGCACGGAGCGGGACAGCTCGAAATCGATCACGCGGGCGCCGGCCGCCGCCGCGGCGGCCCGCATGGCGCCCCCTGACGTCAGCGCAACCACAACGTGCTCGAAACGTGGTGCCGGCAGTGCGCGGACCACGTTGACGAGCATGTTTTCGGCGCCGCCCGACCCGAGGCCGGTGATGACGTGCAGAATACGCATATGCTGGTATCCAATGGTGCCGGCAACCTCCGAACAAGATGCGCCCGGCGGGCCGGCAGGCTCCTGATAACCGGCAGGTCGGGGCTTCACAAGCGTGCGGCCGGGCAGGCGGGATTGTCCCTGTTGCCCGGCTTCCAGCGACGAATTTCCGCCCTTGCCTTTCACGTGGCGGCTGACGCGCCCGCATCGGTGGCCAGAATACGCTCGGCCAGCTTGAGATGGGGGCGGTCGATCATCTTGCCGTCGAGGGCGAAGACGCCGGCGCCGGGGTTGGCGGCAAAGCCTGCGCGCACCCGGCGCGCCCAGGCGATGCGCTCGGGCGAGGGGCTGAAGGCGGCGTTCACCGGGGCGATCTGGTCGGGGTGGATGCAGAGCTTGCCGGCGAATCCGTCGGCGGCGGCCTCGCCGGCCTCGCGCGCCAGGCCGGCCGGGTCGCGCGGGTCGGGCCAGGGGGTGTCGATCGCCGGCAGGCCGGCGGCGGCGGCCATCAGCAGCACCGCCGCGCGGGCCAGCGCGACCGGCGGCGGATAGCTGCCGTCCGCCCGCCGCGGGTCGATGCCGAGATCGGCGGAGAGGTCTTCGGCGCCGAAGCAGAAGCCGCGCACCCGGCGCGCGGCCTGCGGGCAGGTGCCGAGGGCGAGCACGGAGGCGGCGGTTTCCGTGATGATCGGCAGCACGCCGATCGACCCCGGTTCGATTCCGGCGGCGGCTTCCAGCGCCTCCAGATGGTGGTCGAGCGCCAGCAGGTCGGCGGCGCCGGCGCATTTCGGCAGCATCACCGCCGCCGGCCGGCCGGGCACCACGGCGGCGAGGTCGAACAGGTAGAACGGGGTGCCGCGCGGGTTGACCCGCACCACCACGCCGGGGCGCGCGAGGCCGGGCAGCATGGCGGCGACCATGGCCCGGGCGGCATCCTTGCCGCCAGGGGCGACCGAATCCTCCAGGTCGAGAATCACCGCGTCCGCGGCCGAGGCGAGTGCCTTGGCCGCTTTTTTTTCCGAGTCGCCGGGCGCGAACAGCGGGCTGCGCAGGCGCATGGGTCCGGCTTCGCCGGGGGCGCGCATCACGCCGTCTCCACCGGCCGGCGGCGCATCAGCGCCTGGCGGTCGCAGCGCGCCACCAGCGCGCCGGCCTGGTTGAACGCATCGTGGCGGAAGGTGACGATGCCGGCATCGGGGCGCGAGCGGCTTTCGCGCGCGGCGACCACGGTGGTGCGCACATGGATGGTGTCGCCGGCGAATACCGGGGCCGGGAAGACGGTATCGGTCATGCCCAGATTGGCCACCGTGGTGCCCTGGGTGAGGTTGTGCACGCTCATGCCGATCATCAGGCCGAGGGTGAACAGCGAGTTCACCAGCGGCCGGCCGAACTCGGTGCCGGCGGCGAATTCGGCGTCGAGATGCAGCCGCTGCACGTTCATCGTCATGCTGCAGAACAGCACATTGTCGGCCTCGGTGACCGTGCGGGTCCATTCCGCGTCGATGACGCGGCCGACCGGAAGCTCTTCAAACCACAGACCTGGCATCGCTGGTTCCTTCTTCACACCGTCCGGCATGAAACAATCTTGCGCTCGGCCGCACCATATGCAAATCAGGGTTGCTGACAACGAGGGAGGCGTCCGGGGGTGAGCAACACCATGCTGGAAACGGTGGGGCTGACCAAGGAATTCCGCGGCTTTGCCGCGGTCACCGATGTTGACTTGCGGGTGCGCGCGGGAACCATCCACGCGCTGATCGGTCCGAACGGCGCCGGCAAGACCACCTGTTTCAACCTGCTGACGAAATTCCTCCAGCCCACGCGGGGCAGAATCCGCTTCAAGGGGCGCGACATCACCGGCTGCAATCCGGCCGAGGTGGCGCGGCTCGGCCTGGTGCGCAGTTTCCAGATCTCGGCGGTGTTCGCCAATCTGAGCGCGCTGGAGAACGTTCGGCTGGCGTTGCAACGGGCGCGCGGCGGCAGCTTCGATTTCTGGCGCAGCGAGGACGTACTGCATGTGTATGACGGGCAGGCCCGCGCGCTGCTGGAGGATGTCGGCCTGGGCGGGTTTGCCGACACGCCGGCGGTAAACCTTTCCTACGGGCGCAAGCGGGCGCTGGAAATCGCCACCACGCTGGCGCTGGACCCGCAGATGATGCTGCTCGACGAACCGACCGCCGGCATGACCCATGAGGACGTGGATCGGGTGGTGGCGCTGATCCGCCGGGTGCGGCAGGGCCGCACGATCCTGATGGTGGAGCACAACCTGTCCGTGGTGGAGGGGCTGTGCGACACCATTACGGTGCTGACCCGTGGGCGGGTGCTGGCCGAGGGTGATTACGCTACCGTTTCGGCCAATCCCGAGGTGGTGGCCGCCTATCTGGGCCGCGCCGATGCTTGAAGTCAGCGGCCTGAACGCCTGGTACGGGGAAAGCCATATCCTGCACGGGGTGGCGTTCGACGTGCGTGCGGGCGAGGTGGTAACGTTGCTTGGCCGCAACGGAGCCGGCAAGACCACGACGATGAAAAGCATCATGGGGCTGGTGCCGCGCCGCGCCGGCAGCATCCGCTGCAACGGCCGCGAAACCATCGCGCTGCGGCCGGACCTGATCGCGCGTGCCGGCATCGGCTTCTGCCCGGAGGAGCGCGGCATCTTCGCCAGCCTGAGCGTTACCGAGAATCTGATGCTGCCGCGGGTGGTGGCGCCGGGCGGGCTGGACCTGCCGACGATCTATGCGCTGTTTCCGAATCTGAAGGAGCGCGCCGGCAGCCAGGGGACGAAACTTTCGGGCGGCGAGCAGCAGATGCTGGCGATCGCGCGCATCCTGCGCACCGGCGCGCGGCTGCTGCTGCTGGATGAGCCTACCGAGGGGCTGGCGCCGGTGATCGTGCAGCAGATCGGCCGCACCATCCGCGAGATCAAGGCGCGTGGTTTCACTGTTCTTTTGGTGGAACAGAATTTCCGTTTCGCGCAGACTGTGGCCGACCGCCACTACGTCATGGAGCATGGCCGTGTGGTGGACATGATTCCGAATGCGCAACTGGGTGCCAGCATGGAGAAACTGCACGGCTACCTTGGGGTTTAGCCCTACTGCGACTGCAACCGACACCGGCCCGAAGGCCGGGGAACAGGGAGAACGACCGATGCCGATGTCACGCCGCGCGCTGCTGGCAACCGCCGCCGCAACCGCCTTGCCGGTCCGGCCCGCGCGGGCCGAGAAACCAACGCTGAAGATCGGCGTGCTGACCGATCTGTCCGGCCCGTACAAGGATCTCGCCGGCCCCGGCGCGGTCGATGCGGCCCGGATGGCAGTGGAGGAATCCGGCCTGGCCGCCAAGGGGATCAACATCGAGGTTCTCTCGGCGAACCACCAGAACAAGGCCGATGTCGGTGCCAGCGTGGCGCGGGAGTGGTACGATCGCGACGGCGTCGACATCATCCTGGAAGTGGCGAACTCCGGCGTGGCGCTCGCCGTGGCGGGGGTGACGAAGGAGAAGAACAAGGTCTACATCAATTCCGGCGCGGCGACCTCGGACCTGACCGGGGCGCAGTGCAACGCCAACACCATTCATTGGGTGTACGACACCTACATGCTGGCGCACTCCACCGGCGCGGCGATGGTGAAGACCGGCGGCGATTCCTGGTTCCTCATTGTTGCCGACTATGCCTTCGGCCATGCGCTGCAGCGCGATTCGACCGATTTCGTGCAGAAGGCGGGCGGCACGGTGCTGGGCGCGGTGCGCTATCCGTTCCCCAGCACCACCGATTTCTCGTCATTCCTGGTGCAGGGGCAGGCTTCCGGCGCCAAGGTGCTGGGTCTGGCCAGTGCCGGCACCGACGTGATCAACCTGATCAAGCAGGCGCACGAGTTCGGCATCAAGATGCGCATCGCCGGGCTGCTGATCTTCCTCACCGATGTGCACTCGCTGGGGCTTGAGGTGTCGCAGGGGCTGACGCTGACCGAGAGCTTCTACTGGGACCTCAACGCCGATACCCGGCGGTTTGCCGACAAGTTCGCCAGGCGCCAGCCCGGCCGGCGGCCGACCATGGTGCATGCGGGCGTCTATTCGAGCGGGCTGCACTACCTGAAGACGGTGGGCGACATGGGGCTGGCGCAGGCGCGCGCCGACGGTGCCGCCACGGTCGCGCGGATGAAGGCGACGCCGACCAGCGACGACTGCTTCGGCCCAGGCAGCATCCGCGCCGACGGCCGCAAGCTGTGCCCGGCCTACCTGTTCGAAGTGAAGAAGCCGAGTGAAAGTAAGGGGCCGTGGGACTACTACAAGCTGCTGGCGACCACGCCGGCCGACGAGGCGTTCCGGCCGCTCTCGGCCAGCGCCTGCCCGCTGGTCAAAGCCTGACCGGCAGCTTCTGACTCCCGCCGGCGGAAGGAACGACAGGGGCCGGTCTTTCCGCCGCCCGGTTCTGCAACTCCAGCTTCTGAAACGAGCGTGCGGGATGATCCGCCAGCCATGATCACGATCTTCGGGAAACCGCTGCTGCTGCTCTACGGGCAGTTGACGCTGGGGCTGATCAACGGCGCGTTCTACGCGCTGCTCTCGCTCGGCCTCGCGGTCATCTTCGGCCTGCTGAACATCATCAACTTCGCGCATGGCGCGCTGTTCATGCTCGGCGGGTTCGTTGCCTGGGCGCTGCTGGAATACCTCGACATCGGCTACTGGCCCGCTTTGGTGCTGGCGCCGCTGATTGTCGGCGTGTTCGGGGTGGTGATGGAAAAGACGCTGATCAACCGGCTGTACAAGCTTGACCACCTGTACGGCCTGCTGCTGACCTTTGGCTGCGCCCTGATCATCGAGGGGCTGGCGCGCAACGAGTTCGGCTCCTCCGGCGTGCCCTACCCGATTCCGGACGAGCTGCGCGGGCCGCTCGACCTGGGCTTCATGATGCTGCCGGCCTATCGCGCCTGGGTGGTGGTGGCCGCCGCCGGCGTGTGCCTGGCGACCTGGCTGGTGATCGAGAAGACGCGGATCGGATCGACGCTGCGGGCGGCGACCGAGAATGCGCCGCTGGTGCAGGCTTTCGGCGTGAACGTGCCGCGGCTGATTACGCTGACCTACGGTGCGGGGGTGGCGCTGGCCGCCTTCGCCGGCGTGCTGGCGGCGCCGATCTATTCGGTCAACCCCAACATGGGGGCCAACTTCATCATCACCGTGTTCGCCGTGGTGGTGATCGGCGGCATGGGCTCGATCCTGGGCTCGATCGTGACCGGGTTCGGCCTGGGCATCCTCGAGGGGCTGACCAAGGTGTATTATCCCCAGGCCTCGGCGACGGTGGTGTTCATGGTGATGGTGATCGTGCTGCTGGCGCGGCCTGCCGGCCTGTTCGGAAAGGCCTGAGATGCTCGGCTTTACGCGTGCGCAGGCCATCGGCTTCGTGGCGATGGTGGCGGTGATCATCATCGGTCCGGCGGTGCTGTATCCGGTGTTCCTGATGAAGGTGCTGTGCTTCGCGTTGTTTGCCTGCGCCTTCAACCTGCTGATCGGCTATGTCGGCCTGCTGAGCTTCGGCCATGCGGCGTATTTCGGCATGGGCTGCTATGTCACTGCCTGGACGGCAAAGAACCTGGGGCTGTCGGCCGAACTCGCCATCCTGCTGGGCGGGCTGACCGGGGCGGGACTGGGCGCGGTGTTCGGTTGGCTGGCGATCCGGCGGTCGGGCATCTACTTCGCCATGATCACGCTGGCGCTGGCGCAGATGGTGTATTTCGTCTGCATCCAGGCGCCGTTCACCGGCGGCGAGGACGGCATCCAGCAGGTGCCGCGCCCGCCGCTGTTCGGCGCCATCTCCCTGCAGAGCGACATGGCCATGTACTGGCTGGTGGCGGGGGTGTTCCTGCTCGGTTTCCTGCTGATCCATCGCATCGTGCATTCGCCGTTCGGCCAGGTGCTGAAGGCGATCCGCGAGAACGAGCCGCGCGCTACCTCGCTGGGCTACCGCACCGACGACTACAAATGGGTGGCGTTCGTGCTGTCGTGCTTTCTCTCCGGCATCGCCGGCGGCACCAAGGCGCTGGTGTTCGGCATCGCCACGCTGACCGACGTGCATTGGACGATGCATGGCGAGGTGGTGCTGATGGCCCTGGTCGGCGGGCTGGGCACGGTGTTCGGGCCGGTGGCGGGGGCGCTGATCCTCAACGGGATGGAGAACTACCTGGCGCAGTTCGGCTCCTGGGTGACGGTGACGCAGGGGGTGATTTTTGTTCTGTGCGTGGTGGCGTTCCGGCGCGGGGTGATCGGCGAGCTTGCGGCGGCGCTGCGGCTGAAGCTGTAGGGGTGACCGCAGGCCAGGGCGCTGCCCTGGCCGCGCCCGGCCTGCTGGCGCAGAGTTTGCTTGACGCCGCCCGCGTGCATGCGGATGCACGTGGCCAGCCCCGCCCCCGGGGAGCAGGAGACGGTATCGCATGGCAGCTCAGCACGACGGCCCGCAAATCCCCGCCACTTTGATCCCTGGCGACGGCATCGGCCCGGAAATCGTCGAGGCCGTCGTGCAGGTGCTCGACGCCCTTGGCGCGCCGTTCGCCTGGGATGTGCAGCAGGGCGGCCTTGCCGGCATCACCGCCTGCGGCGATCCGCTGCCGGCGGCGACATTGGCGAGCATCCACCGCACCCGCCTCGCCCTGAAAGGCCCGCTCACCACCCCGGTGGGCGGCGGTTTCCGCTCGGTCAACGTGCGGTTGCGCGAGGAATTCGGCCTGTATGCCAACGTCCGCCCGGTCCGCACCATGCTGCCCGGCGGGCGTTACGAAAACATCGATCTGGTGATGGTCCGCGAGAATCTGGAAGGGCTGTATGTCGCCTTCGAGCACTACATTCCGGTCGGCAACGACCCGCAGGCGGTGGCGATCTCCTCGGGCGTGAACACCAAGGCCGGTTCGCGCCGGATCGCCGAATACGCCTTCGACTACGCAGTGCGGCACGGCCGCCGCAAGGTCACCATCGTGCACAAGGCCAACGTGCTGAAAGCCCTGACCGGCATTTTCCTGGATACCGCCCGCGACGTGGCGCGCGCCTATGAAGGCCGGGTGGCCTGCGACGAACGCATCGTCGATGCCTGCGCCATGCAACTCGTGCTCGATCCGTGGCAGTTCGACGTCATCGTCACCACCAACCTGTTCGGCGACATCCTGTCCGACCAGATGGCCGGGCTGGTGGGCGGGCTGGGCATGGCTCCGGGCGCCAATATCGGCCCGGACGCGGCGATCTTCGAGGCTGTGCACGGCTCGGCCCCCGACATCGCCGGCCAGGGCATCGCCAACCCGCTCGCCCTGCTGCTGGCCGCGGCGATGATGCTGGACCACGCCGGCCGCCCCGACCTCGACGCCAGACTGCGCACGGCACTCGACCAGGTGCTGATGCAGGATAACATCCGCACCCGCGACCTCGGCGGCGCCGCATCGACACAGGCGTTCGCGGCGGCGGTGGTGCGGCGGGTGAAGTAAGCAAGGCCAGGGGCGCTGCCCCTGGACCCCGCCAAGGGGCAGTGGCCCCTTGGAACCCATTACTTTTAAAGGGTTGTTTTGAGAGGGGCGTGAGGAGATGTTGCAACATCTCCTCACGCCCCTCTCAAAACAACCCTCCAAGTAGCGGGGTCCAGGGGTCCACTGACCCCTGGCGGGGTCCAGGGCAGCGCCCTGGCCTTGCTTACTTCGCCGCGCCGAACCACTCGCCGAACACCGCAAACGCCAGCAGCGCCGCGGCGATCATTTCCGCGCGCCGCTCCGGCGTATCGCCGCAGCGTTCCAGGGCGGCGCAGAATTCCCGCCACATCGCGCCATGCTGCGCCCCGTGGCCGGACAGGAAGCGCCGGCCGGACTCGCTGCCGGCCGGCAGCAGGTGGTCCAGCCGCCGGGCCAGTTCGCGCCCGCCCAGCGTCGAGCCTTCGATGACATACATCAGCCCCAGCGCCTGGGCCGCGCTGGGCAGCGCGGGCAGGGCAGGGGGAGCAGGCAGCGGGGGGACGGGGGCGCCGAGGAAGGCGAGGTCGTCGAGCAGCCGCCCGGACCGCCGCCGCGCGGCGAGGTCGATGCCATAGGGCAGCAGCGACGGCGCCGCCGCCAGCCCGTCTTCAACCGCGCGGTAGAACACGAACAGCCGGCGCAGCAGGGCTGCGTACTCGTCCCGTTCGATGGTGCCGGCCTGCAACGCGGCCAGACCGGGCAGGTGGTGCAGCCGTTCGTGCGCGGCGGCGGTGGCCTGGCGCAGCGCCATGCGGGCGCCGGCATCGGCGGTTTCGGCCATCACGGCTCCTTGCTGTCCGCGCCTGCGGCGGCGCGGCGGCTCTGACGGATCAGCTGTTCCAGCACATCCGCGGCGCGGGTGACGGAGCCGCGCACGCTTTCCAGCAGCTCGGCCATGCGCACCATATCCAGCCCGTCGGTGATCTCCAGGGCGGCGAGTTGGGCGTTCTCGACCACCGAGGACATCAGCTGGCGGTACAGCATCGCCACGTTCGGGTCGTTGTGGCGCAGGTGGCCGCGGTTGCGCTCGATGACGCTTTCCTGGAAGCGCCGCCGCGCCGCTTCGGCGGCCTTGCGCTCGCTGAGGTCGGTGAACAGGAACACGAAACCGAGCACCCGGCCAGGGGCGGAGAACACCGGGTCGGCGCGCACCAGCAATGCACGCGGCCCGGCGCCGGCCTGCAGCGTCACCTCGCCGCGCCAGGTGTGGCGGTGCGTCATCACGTCGCGCAGCCGGTGGCGGATTTCACCCGGCTCGGCGAAATACGCGGGCAGGTCGTCGAGCCGGTGCAGGGCGTCGCGGGCGTCCGGCAGCATGCGGTGGAAGGCGTCGTTGCCGACCAGGATCTGCCCCTCGGCGTCGGCGATCACCACCGGCTGCTCGGCCAGCCGGACCTGCCGGCGCACGTCGTCGAGCTGGCTCTGCGCGATCAGCATGTGCACCGCGCGGAACTGCAGCACCACGTCGCCCACCGTGTCGCCGATCAGCCGCGCCGCCGCGAGGTCGGCTTGTGTCCAGGGTTCGCTGGTGCCCTCGACCAGCTGGTGCCACTGCGCGAAGGACCGCCGCGGCGACAGCGTGTCGGGCGTGTCGCCGGGCAGCGCCGGCTTGAACGGGTTGCCGCCCCAGGTGACGGTGCGCACCCGCTCCGGACGGAACCACATCAGGTAATCCCCCGGCGCGGTGGAGATGCCGGTGGCGAGCAGGCCGCTGGCGGTGGCGGCGAGCGCCCCGAACGCCGGCGCGTCGAGGCTGAGCGAGGCGGTGGCGAATACCGGCGCGTGTGCGCGCGCGTCCAGCCAGGCGCCGAGGGCGCGCAATTCCTGGGTGCCGGGCACCTCGCCGGCGGTCAGCACCTGGCCTTCGAACAGCAACGCCACGCCGCTGGCGCCGACCGGTTGCAGCAGGGTCTGCGGGGTGTCGAACAGGGCGTTGCGCCACTCGCCCTCGCGCGGGATGGCCTCGATCAGGCGCTGCTCCAGCCGGCGCACCGCCAGCTCGGACTGCGCCTGGGTGAAGCTTTCCAGGGCGGCGATGCGGGTGGCGACGGCTTCGACCAGCAGTTCGCAGGCGGTCCGCACCTCGATATGCGGCAGCATCGGCGCGTAGTGGTGGCAGGCCACCAGCCCCCACAGCCGGCCGCCGACCACCAGCGAGGCGACCAGGGTGGCGGAGACGCCCATGTTGCGCATGTACTGGACGTGGATCGGCGACATGCTGCGCAGGAAGCACAGCGACATGTCGAGCTCGCCGCCGGTGAGCGGCGAGAGGGCGGGGGTCAGCGGCACCGGCTGGTAGCCGGCATCCACCAGCACCCGCACGCGGTTGCGCTCATACAGCCGGCGCGCCATCTGCGGGATGTCGGAGGCGGGGTAGCGGTTGCCCAGAAAGGCTTCCAGATCGGCCCGCCGCCGCTCCGAGAACACCTCGCCGTGGCCGTCATCGTCGAAGCGGTAGACCATCACCCGGTCGTAGCCGGTGAGGTCGCGGAACAACCGCGCGGTCTCGTCGCCGAGGGTGCGCAGCGAATGGGCGCCGAGGATGGCACGCAGCGCCGCCTCGATGGGGGCGGAGAGGTCCACCGGCGGGCCGGCGCGCTCCAGTTCGATCAGCAGCCCGCCGCCCGCCGGCCGGTGCAGCAGGGCGTCGAACCCGGCCCCGGGTTCGCCCAGGCGGCAGCGCAGCGCGGCCGGCAGCAGCGGCTGCGGATCGTCCAGGCAGCGCCGCACCTGGCGGGCGAGGTCGCCGCCAAGCTGGTCGAGCCGGCGTCCGGCCAGCGGCGCGACCATGCCCAGGAAAGCAGCGGTGTTGGCGCTTTCCTGCACCACCGTGAGGTCGGGCTCGCGCAGCAGCAGCAGCGCGCCATGCGGCTGAATCGAGCCGGCAAGATGGATCGGCTCCCGTTCGCAGTTCGAGAGGTCGGCCTGCCCGAAGGCGGGCGTGACGATGGGTCCTGTGGGCGGCACGGCAGCAGTCTCGCTGGGTTACTCGCTGTCATCGGCATGCGTGCCGGGAGCCCCATCGAAGCCATAGCGGTTGAGCTTTGCATAGAGGCTTTGACGGCTCAGGCCGAGAAGTTCGGCGGCGGCGGTGCGGTTGCCGTCCGAGCGGAGCAGGGCGATCTCGATGCAGTGGCGTTCGACCGCCGCGGATGTCTTCCGGACCAGCTCGAGCAGCGGCGATTTGCCGATCTGCTCGGTAATGGCGTTCAGCGCCGTGCGCAGGTGGCCCTCGCCTTCCAGCGAGGAGGCGCCGCGGCTGGCGTCGCGGATCAGCACGCCGAAATACTGCGGCTTGCTGTCGGCGTTGCCGACGGCGGCGACCTCGACATCGGTGTCGATGCCGAGTTCGCCCTGGATGGTGGTGGAGAACATCCGCACCGCCCCGTGCCGGTGCACGTTGGCGAGCAGCACGGTGAGGTTGGCGCCCGGGCGCGACAGCCAGCGGCCCAGGCGTTCGCCGACCACCGATCCGGTGCCGCCAAGCTGGACCAGGTCGAGGAAGGCGCGATTGGCCCGGCGGATGACCCCCTGGTGGTCGATCAGCACGAAGCCTTCCGGCAGGCGGTCGATGATGTCCTCGAACGGCAAGGCGGGAGCCTGCGGCGCGTCGGGCTGGACGCCGCCGGCCGGGCTGAGCTGAAGCAGGAAGGCCGGCCCCGGCCCGGCGGCCATCAGCGAGGCGCGCACCACCCAGGGGTCGCGGTTGGGGCCGATATGCACCATCATGCCGGGGGCGCGGCCCTGCTGGCGCACGCGCAGCAGCATGGCCTGGAAGGGTTCCTGCTGCTTGGGCGCGATCTCGCGCAGGAACTCCCAGCCCGGCGCCAGGCCGAGGGCGCGGATGGCGGCCGGGTTGGCCTCGACGATGCGCAGGTTTTCCGCCTTGACCAGCAGCACGGCCTCGTTGGAGGCGTCGAACAGCAGGCGCGAGCGGGTTTCGATTTCGCGCAGCTTCCAGTAGTCCTGCTCGCGGGCGTGCTGGGCGGCGATCAGGCGGGATTGCAGCTCGGCGACCGCCTGCAGGTTCTTGCCGATGGCGATCAGGCCGGCTTTGCCGCCCAGGCGGACGGTGGTGTATTCGATCGGCAGTTCGAGCCCGCTGGGGAAGCGCTGGGTGACCTGGCGGAAGGCGGAGACCCCGATGGCGCGGGCGTCCTCGATCATGCGGCGCACCGCGTCGCCGCCGACCTCGCCGACCGTGTCGGCCCAGGGGCGGCCGACCCAGTCGCGCATCGCCTCGCCCAGCGAGGCGGCGGAGACGGCGCCGGAGAAGGCCACGGACAGGGAGGCGTCGCGGATGACCCCGTCGAGATCAAGGATGAGGGTGACATCGGGTTCGCCGGCGTTCAGGCGGGACATCACCGTGGTGTCGCCACCAGGCTTCCTGGTTTCGCGGTGCGGTCCGCCGATCAGACGCGTATCTTCCGGCATGGGTTCAAACCTGTCCCCGAGTGTCGGACCTGTCAGGCCCGGGGGGTTCGGGCCGCACGATTCGTCAAGAGCCAATTATTAAGACTACGCTTTGAAGTCGGCGTACAGTCAAGCAACGCAAGGCTCTTCGGCGAATTGATCCGGATCAATTCGTAACGGCAAGTTGCAAAGCATGCGTGCTGCACCGCAACGCAGTTTGTCGGAGAGGTGTGGCGGCAATCAGGCACACCGTTGCATCTGGTGCTGATTCTGCTCTTTTTCTAATGAATCAAGTGTTCACAAGCTGGTGCGGCGCGGCGGCTGCGGCCCCCGGCCGGCGATCGCTCCCAAGCGGCGACGGCGTCAAGACGCATGGACAAAGTTGTTGATAAGCACTGGCATGTCAGGCAGCCGGATCGTCAGGCGGGATTGACAGTTGCGCGCGGTCGCAGGCCCGGCGAGATGGGGCCGCTTGGCTGGCATGCCGGAATCACCTGTCTGCCTGTTACATTTTTGCCGCGACGGGCGAAGGACGTTTACGCCGCCGTTACGCCGGTCAGACCGGGCGCGGGCCGGCATTGGCCTGGATTCGGGCGGCTATTCCATGCGTCTCCGGCATGGCAGCCGCGAGTAATGCGCATGCGCATAGCCCGGCCCCACCCAGGGCAAGAAACGTTCCGATATCGCCGATCCGATCCGACAGCGCGCCGGCAACCGCCGTGCTGAGGGTGCCGCCGATGCCGCTGGCCAGGCCGACAATGCCGATCGCCAGGTTGAACCGGCCGCCGCCATGGGTGATGTCGGCCACCACCAGCGGAATCATCACGCCCAGCACCGCGGCGGTAATGCCGTCCAGCATCTGGTAGACCACCGTCGCCGCCGGGCTGCCGTCGGTGGCGAACAGCACGGCCCGCAGCGGCATCGCGGCGAGGCCGATCAGCAATACCCGCCGGCGGCTGCGAAACTGGGCCAGCCGCCCCACCCGGGGCGACAGCAGCGCGGCGAGCAACTGCGGCACCACGATCCAGGCCGCCACCAGCAGGTCGTCGGTGTGCACCTGCACATGCTCCAGCGCCGGCGCAATTCCGGCCAGCGTCAGGTCGGGCAGCCGCCCGAAGGCGCGGGCGAGCGCGCCGGCGGCGGTCGGCAGCAGGGCCGCATTGCCGAGCTGGAACAGCATCACGCTGGCGGCAAAGACCAGCAGTGCCCGGTCGCAGCAGACGTCGCGCACCCGCTTCGGCGGGGTGGTGCGGAAGTGCCGCGGGACAACCGCGGCGTGGGTAACGCGGCGGGGCGCCAGCGCCAGGTCGGCGGGGCGGATGCTGAGGATGGCCACCAGGCAGGGCAGGGCGCAGAACGCAGCCAGCCAGTAGACGCTCCGCAGCGACAGCCAGGCGCCGACCAGCCCGAAGATGGCCGCGGCCAGGGCCGAGCCGATGGCGGCGAAACGCACATTGTGGCCGAGCCGCTCGCCCAGCTTCTCCTGGCGGGCCAGCGACAGCGTCAGGGCGGCGATGGCGGGTGTCAGCACCGCCGCGGCGGCGCCCTGCAGCACCTGCGCCGCGAAGACCGGCCAGTGCTGCGGCACGAAGGCGATCAGCACGGCCGCCGCCATGATGGCGAGCACCGCGCCGGCCGCCGCCAGGCGCTTGCTGGGCATCCAGTCCACCAGCAGGCCCGCCGGCACCTGGCAGGCCATGGCCGCCGCGGCGCCGGCGCTGAGCGCGAAGCCGATGTCGGTGCGGCTCCAGTGCTGGTTGGTGAGGTAGACGGCGAGGAAGGCGCCGAAGCCGGTCTGCATCAGGGCGGTGAGGAAATTCAGCCAGCTCAGCCCGCCATGGCTCGCCCGGCTGGCCTTCAGCCCGTTGCCGTTGCGCGGCGCGGTCGCATGGCTGGGCGGCACGATGGGCTTCTCCCCCGCTGCCGGTACCATCACCGGCAGGTGATGATATGGCGTCGATTGACCGCCGGCTGGTTCAGGAATCGGCGATGCCCGCCGCCGGCGCGGAGCGGTAGCGTACCCTCTCCTGGTTGCAGACTGCTCCTTGGCGGCAGCATAGGCCAGCAATCTCGTAATCGCGACCCCGGCTGGCATGACCGCCCGACCCGGCCGCTTCCGGCAGCTCACGGGGGGCTGTGCAGGTCCGCGGTGGCGGGCTGCGCCGCCGGGCAGCCGGCCCTCGGCAGCGGCACCAGGTTCGCGCAGGACGGACCGGCGCAGCAGGGCAGGGTATCGCGGTGATGGGCGGCGCCCTGGCGGGCCATCGGGGCCGAAACCGCGGCCGCAGCGGTGCCGTGCCCGCTGTGGCAGGCACGCGCAAGCGCCGGGGCAACCGACAGCAGCAGCGCCATCAGCGCCAGTGCCGCAACCCAGCCGTTCGACGCCCGCATCGGCATCCTCTTGCATCCCTGCTCGCAAGGCGCGGACCATGCTACCATGGCAGGCGGGTGCGTTGCCGCATTGATTTGTCGTGGCGGATCGGCCAGGCGTTCGCTGCGCCGTCCCGCCGCGGCGGCACGATATGGGGGTTGATGTGCAGGCGTTCCGTCCGGCCGCTCTGGACCAGGTCCGCGGATAATGGCGGGCATGATCGCGGTCGGGCACGGCATCGCGCTGGATGAGGCCGAGCTGACCGAGACGTTCATGCGCGCTTCCGGCGCCGGCGGCCAGAACGTCAACAAGGTGGAGACGGCGGTGCAACTGCGCTTCGATGTGCGCCACTCGCCGTCGCTGCCCGATGCGGTGCGCGCGCGGCTGGAGCGGCTGGCGGGGCGGCGGCTGACGCAGGACGGGGTGCTGGTGATCACCGCGCAACGGCACCGCATGCGCGAGCGCAACCGCGCCGACGCGCTGGAGCGGCTGCTGCTGCTGATCCGCACCGCCGCCGAGCCGCCGCCGCCGAAGCGCCGGCCGACCAGGCCGACCTACGGGTCGCAACTGCGCCGGCTGGAGGGCAAGGCGCAGCGCGCCGGCACCAAGCGGCTGCGCGGTCGCCCCGGCGACGAATAGGCGGCGACCGGCCTGGGAGGCACAAACCCTGCCCGCCCCCTGTCGGCGTGGGGGAATCTCCTGGCGGACTGGTATCAGTTGCCGATGTTCCTGATGATCGTCTTGAGCATGTCGGTCTGGTCCTTCTGGAGGTCCGACAGGGCGCGCAGCGTCGCCTGATACCCGGCGATCAGTTTCTGCTTGGCCTTTTCATCGCTGTCGGCGATCTTCTGCGCCATCTTGACCAGATCGTCCGACAAATCCTGCATCCTGTCGGCGGACTTCTGAAGCTCCTTGTTCTGCTTGTCGTTCTGCCTGTCGCTGGCCTTTGCCATCGGTCCGCCTCCCTGCCAGCGCGCCCAGGTCCGCACCGCCCGCTGCCCGGCGACCCTACACCAAGCCGCGGAAAGCCCCACCCGCGCCGTCCTGGCCGGCGGCCACGGGGTGGCGGCGTTCGGCGCGCGCTGTCAGCGATGGATTGTCAGCCCGGCACGGACAAGCTGCTGGAGCGGCGCGGCGTCGCTGACCTGGGTGTCGCTCAGATCGAGGGTTTGCAGGTTGGTGAGTCCGGCGAGCGGCGCGGCGTCGCTGACCCGGGTGTTGCTCAGACCGAGGTATTGCAGGTTGGTGAGTCCGGCGAGCGGCGCGGCGTCGCTGACCCGGGTGTTGCGCAGATAGAGGATTTGCAGGTTGGTGAGTCCGGCGAGCGGCGCGGCGTCGCTGACCTGGGTGTTGCGCAGATCGAGGATTTTCAGGTTGGTGAGTCCGGCGAGCGGCGCGGCGTCGCTGACCTGGGTATCGCGCAGATAGAGGGATTGCAGGTTGGTGAGTCCGGCGAGCGGCGCGGCGTCGCTGACC
>CAIVPZ010000126.1 GCA_903907955.1 uncultured Acetobacteraceae bacterium
CAGGAAAAGCTTCCGATCTATCTCGGGTTCTTCCAGTTTGTTCACAATGCCCGCAAGAGAGGCAAACAGCTGCTCGCCGCGCTCGTTGGTGCCCTGGTCGCCTGATCGCCAAGCCACCACCCCGAAACCCAGGATGAGCCAGAACTTATTTTGGATTCCGCGCCGCGCTGGGGAGGCAATGAAGGATGAGCAAGCGCGGGTCCAGCCGAGAGGGTCTGCGCCACGGATCGGTCAATGCCGAGTTCGCGGGTAGCGGCGTTGATGCCGCCGGGCTTCTGTCCGGGCCTGCAATGAGGCGCAGGTTGCGCCGCATTGGCTTACTTCTGTTCTGTCAGCCGCACCCACTCCGCGATAGGCTCAGCCCGCTCAAGCGCCGTCAGTTCCGCCCTCGCGCGCGCGCGGAGCGCCCGAATGAGTTCGCCACGAAAGCGGCGCGGGCTGCGTTCCGCCCTCGCGCGCGCGGAGCGCCCTATGCCAGCGCCAGCGCGGCCGGCAGCCCCGGCACCCGCACCAGCGCAAGATCGGCATTCGGCCAGCGGGACAGGTCGAGCAGTCCCGACGCAGGTGGCGCCGCTGCCAGGCGCCGCTCATCTGCCGACTTCCGTATGCGCGACGTTGAGCGGCGCGCCCGTGGTGGTAGTGGTGACGCTGGTGCCGGGCGTGGCATTAGGGATGTTGACCGTGATGCCGACGTTGCTCGCGGGCGCGGCCGGCGGCGCCATTTCCCGGTCCCACCGCTCCGCATCGTCGCCACGATCGCGCGCCGTCCGGTATCCGGCGGCCGGGCCTTTGTGAAAGCGGCCCGCGCTGACTCCAGGGCTCCGGCTTGTATCCGGTTGCCCGCGGTTTCTTGGTCAACTCGGCCTTGCGGGTGGTGTCGCCGTATTGGTTCTTCTCCACATCTGCATAGTGCTCGCCGGTAACCGCGTTGCGCGGGCGGACGGTCGTTGCGCCCAGCCGCAGCAGGAGGCGGCAGCTATCATCACGCCCCTGCGGCAGGCTGGCGGCGGTCGTCGAATTGCAGAGCGGCCAGGCGGGCATACAGGCCGTTCTCGCGCACCAGGCTGTCATGCGTGCCGGTGGCCACCACCGCGCCATCCGCCAGCACGACAATCCGCCCCGCCCGCCGCACCGTCGCCAGCCGGTGGGCGATCACCAGCGTGGTGCGGCCGGAGGACAGCCGGGAAATCGCCTGCTGCACGTCGCGCTCGGATTCCGCATCGAGCGCGCTGGTCGCTTCGTCCAGCAGCAGCAGCGGGGCGTCGCGCAGGATGGCGCGGGCGATGGCGATGCGCTGGCGCTGGCCGCCCGAAAGCCGCACGCCTTTCTCGCCCAGGAAGGTGTCGTAGCCCTGCGGCAGAGCCTCGACGAAATCGCAGGCGGCGGCCCGCGCGGCGGCGCGCAGTTCGGCGTCGCTCGCGCCGGGGCGGCCATAGCGGATGTTGCTCCAGACATCGGCGGAGAAAATCACCGGGTCCTGCGGCACCAGGCCGATGCGGCCCCGGATGTCGGCCGGATCGGCGGCGGCGAGGTCCACGCCGTCCAGCCGGATGCGTCCGGATTGCGGATCGTAGAAGCGCAGCAGCAACTGGAACACCGTGGTCTTGCCGGCGCCGGAGGGGCCGACCAGGGCGACCGTCTCGCCGGCTTGCACCTGCAGGTCGAAATCGCGCAGCGCCGGCGGGGTCGGGCGGGCGGGATAGGCGAAGGAAACGCGATCGAAGGCGACGGTACCACGCGAAGCACGCGGCAGCGGCACCGGATACGCGGGGACGGCGATGGTCGGGCGCTCGGCGAGCAGTTCCAGCAGCCGCTCGGCTGCCCCGGCGGCGCGCTGCAGCTCGCCCCACAGCTCGCTGATGCCGGACAGCGAGGTGGCCAGCACGATGGCGTAGAACACGAAGGCGGAAAGCTGGCCGGCGGTCATGCGCCCGGCCAGCACCTCGATCCCGCCCAGCCACAGGCTCAGGGTGATGGCGCCGAAGCCAAGCAGGATGACGATGAGGATGAGCAGCGAGCGGATGCGCACCCTGGTCAGCGCGGCCTCCACCGAGCGCTGCACCCGCGCGGCGAAGGCGGCGCGGTCGAGCTCCTCGTGCACGAACGCCTGCACCGTGCGCAGCGCGTTCAGCACCTCCTCGGCCTGGGCGCCGAGATCGGCGACCCGGTCCTGGGCGGCGCGCGAGGCCCGCTTCTCGCGGCGGCCGAACAGCACCAGCGGCACCACCACCAGCGGGATCACCGCCAGCACCACCAGGGTGAGTTTCGTACTCGTGGCGAGCAGCATCACCACCGCGCCGGCGAGAATGATCACCCCGCGCAGCCATTGCGATATGGCCGAGCCGATCAGCGATTGCAGCAGCGAGGTGTCGGCATTGAGGCGCGACAGCAACTCGCCGGTGCGGGCGGTTTCGTAGAAGGCCGGCGAAAGCGTGAGCAGGCGGTCGAAGGCGGCACGGCGCAGATCGGCGGCGACCCGCTCGCCGAGCCAGGAAACCAGGTAGAAGCGCAGGGTGGTGGCGCAGGCCAGCGCCGCGACCAGCGCGAACACTGCCAGCGCGGCGCCGTTCAACTGGTCCGGGCTGCCGCCGGCGAAGCCGTGGTCGATCAACTGGCGCACTCCCTGGCCGAGCAGCAACACCAGCGCCGCCGCCACCAGCAACGCCAGCACGGCGGCGGCGATGCGCAGCCGGTAGGGACGCAGGAAGGGCAGCAGGCCGCCCAGAACGGCGATGGGCAGGGCGGCGATTGAACGGTCGGTTGGCAATGCTGCGCTCCGGTTGGTTGCGTGCCGCAAGTCGGGATGGCGCACTTGGCGTCAAGCGGCAACCGGCGCCTGCCCTGGCGCCATTTGGCTTGATGCCCAGGCGTGACAGACACGCAGCTTTGCGGCTAGACTTTCCCTGGGAAACCATTCGAGGAGGAATTCTCATGAACGATCGGCTCCGCGCCGCGGCTCTCGCAACTGCACTGGTTGTCGGTTCAACCGCCCTGCCTACGCCTGCCGCTGCTTCGTCTTTCGCGCGAACCGCCGTTCCGGTGGTGCTGTGGGCAGCCACCGGCGCGGCCGTCGGCGCCGTGGTCTGGCCGCTGGTGTTCCCCGCCACGGTGGGCCTGACTGCCGCCACGGCCCCGACGACGGTGACCTGGGCTTCGTTCCAGACCACGCGGGCGGCGGTTGGCGCGGCGATCGGCGCCGTTCTCGGCTATACCATCGCGCCCTGATGCCGGGGCGCCCCCAGGCGCCGCGAACCCGCCAGCAGTGCATTATGTTGCGGGGCCAGGATTGAAGCCGATGCGATGCTGCGATGTTCCGACGCTGTGGGGTGGACCTGCAGCGTCGGAATGCTATGCATGCGTCGGCGCTGACATGGGGCGTTGACGCGCGCTGCGTCCCCGGGGGACGGGTTTAACGGGCATGAAGCGATCCGAGTTCATGGTATGGGGCGGCGCGGTGATCGCTGCCGGCGGCGCCGCTGTGCTGCTTGCCACGGCGCTTTCATCGGTTCCTGAACCCGCGCTGGTGCGGGCGACCGAGGCGCTCCTGCCGGAGGTGCTGTCGATCAGGGAGACCACGGTCAGCGGGGTGTTCTCCACCGAAGGCAAGCAGGTGCCGCTGCCACCCGGCGAATGGGTGGTGATGCAGAGCGTGGTCACGCAGATCGGGCCGCGCATCGGCGATGTCGCCTCGCCGGTGGCGAGTACGGTGCTGTTGCGCCTGCGCGGGCACCAGGTGGATGCGGCGATGCTGGTGCAGGTCAACCTGCCAGACACGGCGTCGAACTGGGGCCTGGCCCCGGGCTGCGTGCGCCAGGACTTTTATTTCGCCCATGTTCGCTACACCTCCGACCACGATTCCGCCTGTTCCTATGTGACCTACGTCACGCCGCAGGCGTCCGGTGGCCCGCAGGTGGACGAAGCCTGGCGCTTGTCCATGCAGGAGGCGGTCGATAACGGCTGGAATGTGCCGTCGCGGTGGCTCGCCGTGGTCTACCGCCTGACCGATCCGATCGATGCGCTGCAGGTGCGCTACCTGTTCGATCCGGCGCATGGCGATGCCAGGCAGAACGACGTGGCGGCCGATCAGGTGGCGCGTCTGGTGGCGTGGAGCGAAGCGTCCTGGTGGAAGATCCAGTTCGGGGTGCGTGACCGCCTGAGGCCGAAGGGGACGGATGCGCTGGCCGACCCGGCATTCATGCGTGTGGTGCCGTCGTCAAGGACGATCGCGCCCAAGCCGATGAGCCGCTCCGAACTGAGGACGATGACCAATCAGATGATCGGCGGGCTGACCGGGTTTACCGTGGCGTATGTGTATCTGGGCAGCCTTGCCGCCGCGAGCACGCTGTCGGTCGCTGCGTCGGTGGCCGGCAGCGCGCTGTCCTACGCGGAAGACTGGGCCTGGGGCTTTGTGCCCGACCCGGCGGCGAAGTTGCACGAACTGCCTGGTATCGGGTTGGAGCAGCCCGGCCCGTCGCGTCCGTAGAGACCAAGCCGCCGGGCGGGACGGTCATGCAGTGACCGTCCCGCCCGGAAGCCGTGGCGTCGGCGATCAGCGGATGTGGCTGGCAAGCCAGTGCAGGCCCGGCGCCACGGTGGCGCCGATGCCGCAGCCTACCGCGAAGCCGGCGGCCATCATGGGCACCAGCACGCCCGGATTGGGTCCCCCGGTGACTGCGGCGGCAATCGTGTTGCTGTAGACGAACACCCCGACACTGGCGAGCGCACCCACCGCCATGCAGCCAAGGCCGCGGGATTCCGAGGCTGCCGTGCTGCCGGCGCGCGGCGCGGCTGCGGTGTTCCCGGCATGCGCCGCAACCAGTGCGGGTGCCGCCGGAGCCGCCACGACCGCAGGCGCTGCCGCCAGGACCGGGGTGGGCGGGGCAGGGGGTGGCGGGGCCGGAGCGGCGGTGACGGCCGGGGGCGCCGCGGTGTCGTTCGAACCTGCCACGACCAGTCCGGCCGGCACCGGAGCGGTTTCGACCGGCTGGACCGTGGTTGCGGCGGTCACCGATGCGGTCGTGTCAGCGCGGGTTGGGATGCTGTCGGGTGCAGCGGCGGAAGCAGCTGGCGTTTGGGCAGCGGTGACCACGGGCGCGGCGTCGGCCACGCCGACCGTGACCCATACGGGCGGCGCCGGAGGGGCGTCGGCCGCGTAGGCCACGACCGTGGCGAGGACACAGACAACGAGCGCCACCGCCGCGATCCGGCGCGCGACCGCGGGGCGATCGTGCGGCATTGTGACGGTCAGGTCTTGGGCGTGGAAATGTGCAGTTCGAGCTGGCTTCCAGTGTACCAGAAATCGCCGAGGTAGCCGCCGATCACGGCGCCGGCGATCAGACCGAGGCGGGTGGGAATCGCGACCTGGGCCACCAGGGCGCCAACCACGACGCCGGCGCCGATGGCGAGCAATTGCGTCGGCTTCAGCACGATCAGCTGTTCGCTGGCCGGGGTGGTGGCGGTTTGGGCCTGGGCCGCAGCCGGCAGGAGCAGGCTGAGTGCCAGGATGCCCGAGCAGACAGTATTACGCATTCATCGATCTCCCTATGGGGCGAGCGCCGCACGGCCGCGCCGTGTCAGCGGGTTTCAGCCGAATTCTGGCGTATTCACCGCAGCGATACAATACAAGTTCGGAACTGCGGTCGGGCTGGCGGGGACAGGAAGCAAGGCCAGGGCGCTGCCCTGGACTCGCCAGGGGCAGTGGCCCCCTGGACCCCGTTCATTAAGAAAGTATTTGGTTCCCATACGATATCTTAGCGCGGCAGTTCGCGCGCCAGAGCGGTCAGTGAGCGGTCGATCCGCCGCACCAGCGCATCCGCGTTGACGCGCGCCTGCGCGTCCTGCAGCCAGCCGGCGAAGGCCCCCTGGTAGGCGCCGCTGACCTGGCGGACGAGCGCGATCGTCTCCGCCAGATCGCCGTCATTGAGGCGGGCGGTGGCGGACTGCACCAGTTCCGGGGTCGGATCGGCGGGCGGTGGGGAACTGGAGGTCCACTGGTTCAGCTCGGTCAGCCGGCGGACCAGGCCGGTCGGCAGGATGCCGCGGCCGGGGCGCAGCGCCTCGTCGGCGATGCGGCGGAACTCGCGGTTGAGGTCGGCGAAGGTGGGAACGCCGGTGTTGGCATAGGCGCTGAGCTTGCCAAGGTCGGGCTGGAACTCGTCGATGCCGGCGCCGACGGACTTGGCAATGGCGAGGTCGACGGCGAACGGTGTGGGACCGCGCAGGGCGTCGGCCACCCGGCCGAGCGACAGCAGCCGGCCCCAGGCCACGCCGTCGGTGCTGCGCATGGCGGATTGCTGCAGGTCGGCGCTGGTGGCGGTGAGCTGGGCGACCGCCTCGTTCAGGCGCTGCTCGAGTTCGCGCAGCTTCTGCTCCTGGCGGGAGAGCATCAGTGCGGTCTCATGCTGGGCGCGGAAGGCCGGGGTGGCGAAGCCGTAATGGCCCAGCAGATCATCTTCCAGCAACGGGGCAAGCAGCGCCACCAGCACGGCGGCGCCGGCCAGCATGGCGACCCCGCGTGCGGCGCTGCGGCTGGGGGCGGGGCAGGGCGGCGGGACGGCACGCGGCGGTGAGGCCGGCCTGGCGGCAGGCGCCGGGACGGGGAGGGCAGGGGTGGCGGCAGCCGGAGCCGGCTGGTCGCCAGATGGCGCGCGCGGCTGCGCGGGGGCGGGCTCCGCCGGCTTTGGCAGGTCCTCGATCGGGGTGTTGCGCTGGGGGGCCTGGCCCGGCTTGGCGAACACGTCAGGCAGTTCGGTTTGCGGCTTCCGCGCCATCTCGGTCCGTCCTGTTCACACCACCGCCGCCAGATTGGACGGTGGCGGCCGGTGCATCTTGCGCAACTCGGCGCCCACATAGGCCCAGAGCTCGGTCATTTCGGCAGCCGCCTTGCCGTTGGGTTCGTATTCGGTGGCCGTCCGGCCGACCGCGCCGGCGGCGGGGAAGGCGCCGCGGAAGCGCACCACGCCGGCGACCCGCCCCTGGCGGGCGAGAATCGGCACCGCTTCCTCAACCGCGCGGATGCGCCGCCCGGTTGGCGCCTGGGTCAGCACGAAGGCGTAGCGGCGGCCGGCGCGCTCGACCATGTCAACGATATCGGGCAGCGCCTCGAAATCGTCGGCGGTCGGGCGGACCGGAATGATGATGACGTCGGCGGCCTGCATGATGCCAAGCAGGAAACCGTGCACCGAGGGCGGCACGTCGATCACCACCAGGTCGGTGCTGTCGGTGGCGCGCAGGTGGTTGAGCACGCCGAGCAACTGGTCGGGGCGGGTGGCGGCGAGGGCGGGATTGGGCGGATCGGCGGCACCGGCGGTCCGGCGGTTCCACCACTTCGACAGCGAGGCCTGCGGATCGAGGTCAACGAACACCACGCGCTCGCCGCCGGCGGCGGCCAGGGTGCCCATCTCGCGCGCCAGCGTGCTGGCGCCGACGCCCCCCTTCTGCTTGGCGAACATCAGAATCTGCATGGTGACCGGCCTTCCTCTCCTGGTGGACCAAGATGCGGTGACGGAACGAGCGGTGGCGGTAAATTCCCCCGGACGCAGACGTTTCGGTTCAGTGCCCCGACCCGGTGGCGATGCGCCAGGTCCAGATGGCGGCGGTGCTGGCCACCGTCGCGGCGACCGACAGGCCGCAGAACAGCCCGGCGGTGGGGCCGATGGTGCCTATGCCGGTGGCATAGACTGCCAGCGCGCCGATCGCGGCGCCGCCGGCGCAGGAGGCGATCGCAGTTTCCACCAGCCCGGGCGGCTGCACCACCACGACGGTGCGGTCCTGGGCGGCAGCCGGACCGGGGGCCGCCGGCAACAGAAGGAGCAGGGCGGCAAGGGCCGCGGCGGGGCGGTTCATGGGGGCGTCTCCGAAGGGGCAGAGCTGTGGTGGGCGAGAATCTGGTCGACCAGACGGGAGATGTGGTCAGCGGCGCCGGTGACCACGCTGGCGGCGACCGACAGGCCGCAGAACAGACCGGCAGCCGGCGCTATCGCGCCGAAACCACCGGCGAACACCACCAGGGCGCCGATCATGACGCCAATCACGGCGCCGCCGGTGCATGAGGCGATGGCCGATTCCACCAGCCCGGCCGGCTGCGTCGGCACCAGGGCGGTGCGTTCCCGCGCGCCGGCCGGCTCCGGCGCCGCCGGCAGCACCAGCAACAGGGCGGCGAGCACCAGGGCGGCGCGTCTCATGGCCGCACCGGCGGGGCTGCAGGGTGGACGTTACCGAGCATGAGGTTGACCCGGTTGGTCAGCTGATCGGCGGCGGCGCGGGCGCCGGCGTCCTGCAGCCAGTCGGCGAAGGTGTCCCGGGCCGGGCCTTCGAGCCCGCCGATCGTCTCCACCGCGGCGGCGACGTCGCCGGCGGCGAGTTCGGCGCTGGCCTCGGCCAGCCGGTGGCGGGTGTCGTCGACCGGCCGGGCGCTGCCGGCCAGTTGCTGCTCGGACCAGGTGAGCAGTTGTTTGACCACGGCGACCGGCGCGGAGTCCGGCCCGCTCCATCCCAGGCGGGCGGCACGGGCGGCGAAATCGCGGCTGACCCGCGCGGCTGGCGGCACGCCGATCGCGGCATACGGGCCGAGCTGGTCAAGCAGCTTGCCGATGTCGTCCGGCAGGCCGGTGACGGCGCGGGCGACGGCGAACGCAACGTTGAAAGGCTCTGCCCGGCGCAGCGCGGCGGTGAGGTCGGTGAGCGCGTAGATGCTCGACCAGTTGGCGAGCTTGATCTGGGTGGCGTCGGCCCGGCTGCGGGCAAGCAGCGCGAGGGCGGTGTCGATCTGGCGTTCCAGTGCGGCGACCTGGGGGGCCTCGGCGGCGACCCCGCTGCGGGTGGCGGCGAGGCGGGCGGCAGCCGGCGTGTGCAGGCCGACCAGGCCGAGCCCGCGATCCAACCAGAACGGCGCGCCGACGGCGATGGCGATGGCCAGGATGGCCAGCATGCGGGCAGGCAGCAGGCTGGGCGCGGGGGGAGAGGTGGCAGTGCTCATGGCCTTGACTCCTGCGCTTCAGCGCCATTCGCGGGCCGGCCGGCCCGGCAGTGTGATGTCTGGTTCAAATCGTTGTCAGCACGGAAATGCCGGCGTGCACAAGCAACGCGATGATGACACCGATAACAATCGCGTTGGCAACCGAATGGTTGACCGCCTGGCTGGAAGGCTTGGGGCCGAGCGCCACCACGATCGCCGCGATGCCGGCGAGCAGGGCGCTGAGCGCCGCCTTGCAGAACACCCAGACCATGCTGAACACCGGCCAGCCGTCGGGGGTCAGCACGTTCTTGAAATACAACGTCCGGAACAGCGCGCGGTACTGCGTCGGGAACACGATGTGCCAGGTTTCCTGCGCCGCCCAGGCGCCGAGCAGCAAAGCCAGCGCATGCAGCGCCAGCGAGCCGATCACGACGCTGCTGAGGATGGCGGCGAACACATACGACCGGCCGGGCACTTTCAGGTTCGTCATCGCGCGGAACTGCTGGGTGAGCACGCGGTTGGCGACATCGGCGGCGATCACCGCGCTGTTGCGGGCGACGAACAGCAGCGTACAGATGAGCGGCAGCGCCACCCGGCATTGCACCGCGCCGAGGCCGATCACGGTCTCATCGTGCAGCATCGACTTCAGCAGGCCGCCGTAGGAGTAGTAGTTGAAGCCGAACCAGATGGTGACGAATCCGGTAATGCCGGCGCCGGCGGCGATGTAGAGCAGCATGATCGGCGAGGCGCAGAGCAGCCAGAGATACTCGACGACGTAGCGCAGGAACCAGATCGTGGGGGACCGGCCGGGGCGCTCCAGCCCCCAGGACGGCGCCGTGGAGGGGGCCGCCGCCACCGGAGCGTCGAGGTGTTTGCCGCTGTCCAGCCCGGCTGCTTCCTCCAGCGCACGCTCGATCGCTTTCGCGCGTGGCGCCAGCGCGGTCAGGCGGGCGGCGCTGGGGTCCATGACCAGCACGTGGTCGGCCAGCGGCAGCAGTTCCTCATAGTGGTGCACGGCGATCAGCGCCGGCTTGCCCATGGTGCGGCAGAGGTCGCGGATCAGTTCGACCAGGCGGCGCGAGGAGATGATGTCGAGGCCGGAGTTGGGCTCGTCGAACAGCAGCACCGGCTGGTTGGACAGCACGGTGCGGACGATGGCGAGGCGCTGGCGCTGGCCGCCGCTGCAGGCGCTGACGGCATGGCTGGGGTTGATGTCGGTCAGCATGCCGGCGAGCTGGTCGGACAGGCCGGCGGTGCCGGGCGGCGCGTGGTCGAGGGCGATGCGCAGGTTGCCGCGGGCGTCTAGCTCGTCGAACAGGGCATAGTTCTGGAACACCACGCCGCCGACGCCGCCATGTTCGGTGGCGAGGTCGATCTCGCGGTCGCCGCAGGCCAGCCGGCCGGTGACGTCCCAATGGTCCGTCTCGGTCTCCAGCAGGCCGCCAAGCAGCAGCAGCAGGGTGGACTTGCCGCAGCCGCTGGGGCCGAGCAGCAACACCAGCTCGCCGGGGCCGACCCGCAGCGCGGCGTCCTGCAGCAGCGGCCGCCCGTCCGGGCGGACGATGTTCAGATGCTCGACGACCAGCGCATCGGCGTCACGGCGCAGCGGGCCGGAATAGCCCTCGCTGCGCAGCGGTCCCCCGCGGCGGCCGCGACCGAGCACGCCCGCCGGGCTTTCGTTCAGGTCAGACACCATTCGGGGCCAGCCGGTCGAGCACGTGCACCGCGGCGCGGTCCAGTTCGGTGATCTGGTCGCGCTGGGCCGGGCTCATGAACACCACCACCCGGTCGGGCCGTCCGTTGAAGACGGTGCGGATGACGGTCGCGGCGACCAGGTTCATGTCCGCGCTGCCATGCAGGCTGACCAGCAGGCGCGGCGCGCTGCGGGCAAGGTCGTTGGCACGTTCGGTCACCTCGGTGAGATAGGGGCGGAGCCGCGGGTCGAAGGCCATTTCGCCGATCAGCCCGGACAGCTCCTTGCTGCGGGCGAACCGGCCGACCAGCACGGTCTGGAACACCTTCAGGAAATCGACGGTCACCGGGCTGTCCATCAGTTCCATGACGGCGTGCTCGGGCACGCCGCGATCGCGGATGTTGATGATGGCCTCGCGCAGTGCGTCCTCGACCGGCTGCATGTCCCACGGGCGTTCGCTGAACGGGTTGAGCAGCGGCAGCGCGTTGGACCGCAGCATGCGCATCGGCACGGCGCGGAAATGCCGCTCGACGATCGGGCGGATGTCGCGCGCGATGACGTCGCGCAGGATCGGCTCATAACTGTGCATCAGCGCCTGCCAGGCGCCGGTGACCTGCTCGACCTGCCAGGCTTCCTGCATGCAGGATTGCAGCACGGCGACGAAGCGGTCGCGGTAGGCGGCGTTGAACTCGGGGGAGCGGAGGATGTTGCCGGCGGCGCTGGAGACGGCGACCACCAGGGCGGAGGACTGCTCGCTCAGGCCCTGCCGTTCGGCGGGCGAGGCGAGCAGCCACAGCAGCCGCGGGTCGGCGGGCAGCGAAACCGGTTCGGTGGCGATGCCGATCAGCCGGTCGAGCGGGTTGTAGAGACCGACGCGGATGATCCCGCCGGGCGCCATCTCGGCATTGCCGAAACGCACCGCGGTGCCATCTTCCCGCAGCGCGAACACCGCTGTGGTCAGGCTGGCCGCGCCGGGCCTGGGGTCGGCCAGCCGGACCGCGGCAGCATTTTCGTCCAGGCTGCCCGGCAGCGACGACCAGCCGATGGCCACCAGCAGCGCCAGCACGCCCGCGCTTGTGAACCAGGCATGCGTCGGGCGCTGCGGGCGGCGGCCGGAGGCGAAGCCACGCGAGGCGCTGCGGAGGATCGAGCGCAGGGCATCCATCGGATCGGGCAGAGGAACCCCCAGGAGTTCAGTTTTTGCCGGTCGCAGCCGCACGGCGGGCAGACGGACGGAGTCGCTGTTGCCGCAGGGACGGCGAGTCGGCGGGTGGTTATCTCTCCATGCCGGACGGAAATACAAGCTTGTGATCGCGGCGACGTTGCCTGCGACGCAACCGGACTGCCGGGCGAGGGCGCTGGTGCGTCCTGCGGTGCAGGCGTTCCGTCCCCGCCCGCCAAGGGCGCCGGAGTTGCTCCCCCCGTGTCGCCCCGCGCCGGCAGGCCGATGCTGATCCGTCACAAACTGAGTGCTTTGTTTCAGATCGGTTTCATAGGATTATGCCCGGTGGGCAGGAAACGCAGCGGCGCGCTGAAATGCGCATCGGGCGTCGTGAAGCCTTTACACCTGTTGGTTCGCGCACCTATAAGCGCCGCATGATTTGCAGCGCGAGGGTTTGACGTTGACCGTCGAGGACGATGGCTCCAGGCGTCCGGGTAGCGACTCGCTTCGGCGCTACACGGACCTGGTCAAGCTAGCCGGCATGAAGACCAAGTACATCGATCGGGCGCAGGAACTGCGCCTGCTTGAGCAGGGTGTCATGAGTTTCAACATGGCGCTGGAGGAGGCTCGCACCACGTTGCGGAAGGTGGCCGCGGAAAACGGCTACGTTTTCGAATCCGAGGAATCGCGTCGGGTGGAACAGCTCATGAGCCGGCATGCCGGCAAGAGCGGTTCCATATCGCGGGAACAGTTCGAGAATACTGCGCAGATTCTGCGCGACTTCTCCGAAAAGAGCATCGGCGAGGAGGAGGCCCGGCGCCAGCTCAAGCGACTGATGCTTGAGCACGGCTGGCGGCCGCGTCGCGCCGGGCTGAGATGGTCGCGGGGTTGGTTCGAGCAGGTCAAGATCTGAGCGCGCCGCGCCGGGGCGGGCTGCGGATTTTGCCGACGAGGCGCGCATGGATGTAATCGATCTGCTCGGCAATGTCGGGCGTGTACTGCTGAGCGGCCTGATCGTCGCCTTGCCCCTGGTGGTGTGGCAATGGGTGGTGCTGAGCGCCCGGCATTGGCGCGGCACCTTCGGCCTGCTCGACCCCACGCTGATCGCCGGCGCCATGATCGGCTTTGCCGCGCTCGCCGTGGTGATCCCGGTCGGCTCGCTGCGCTTCGAGGCGGTGGTCGCTCCGGGCGGCGTGTGGGATCTGTCGGTGGTGGGCTTCCTGCACCGCGCCTTTGCGATGGCGTCGCGCGGCCTGCCGGCGATGGCGGAACTTCTGCACTATGATGACGCCGAGCGGGACCTGCGCGTGTGGCTGTCGCTGGCCTGCTCGATCTGGCTGCTGCGTCTGGCGGCCGGGCTGATCAGCGTCAGCGTGGCGCGCGCCGGGCCGTTCCTGCTTTGCGAAATCGCCACCTTCGCGCTGTCGGCCTATGGCTCGTTCTATGCGGGGCTGCTGCTGATCTGGCTGTTCAATCAGCTGAACGTCTGGTGGCTGCTGCTGCTGCTCGCCCTGCTGCAGGATTTCCGCAACAACGACCCGCCCTGGCTCGCGCGGCTGACTGCCGCGACCGGGTCGTTCGCGCTCTATGCCCAGGCGCGTGCGCCGGTGGAGCGCAAGCACAAGGCCCACGGGCACTGAATCGGCTGCCGTCCTGATCAGGCTTGCCTGATCAGGACGACGCGGCAGGGCATCGTGTCTGCGTGATCCCATCGGTGGATTCCCCTGGGCGCCAGGATAGACGGAAAGAAGGTCCAGGGCGCTGCCCTGGACCCGCAAGCGGGCAGTGGCCCCCTTGACCCCGTTTGATAAGAAATCTTTGGGTTCCAAGGGCCTATGGCCCTGCCCCGATAGGATGACCCAGGCTACCGCGCCGCGAAGGCCAGCCGCTTCAGTTCGGCCAGGAACCGCTCAGTGGCTACCTCCGGCGGCCAGGGCCGCCAGGGCTCGCCGCCGTAGCGCGCCAGCAGCGGATCGGCGGGGCGCACCGGGGCGCGGATGCCCAGCGTCTCGCGCACTTCCGCCCGGGTCCAGCCGGCCACGAACACCGCCTCGGCCGCCGCCGCCGCCACGTCCGCGATCTTGTGGGCGCGCTGTTCCGCCGCATTCCAGGGCGGCAGGGCGTAGCGCAGCGCGATCGCCGCCGCCAGCCGCCGCGCCAGTTCGGCGAAGGCCGGGCCGAGAAACGGCTTCAGCGGCGAAATGCAGTCGAAATTTATCAGCCCCTCGTCGGCATCATGCAGCAGTTCGCGCAACTGCTGCCCCGGGGTCAGCCGCGCCTTAGCGCGCCGCAGCTCCAGTACCGCCAGCGAGTGCTGCGCCACCGACAGCGGCGCGCCCGGCCACACCGAATGCCCCCCCCAGCGAAAGGTGCGCGCCAGCCCGAGCGCCAGGTCCTCGTCGGTCCAGTCGAACGGCGTCGGCGCGATCAGGTCCAGCCGCCGCCCGCTGGGCAGACGGACCCAGGCACGCTCGGGGACACAGTCGGGCGGCGGTGGTCGCGTCATGCGCGCGATACTGGACCGAAGCCGCGCCGGATAGAACCGCGCCGGCGCGGCGCAGCCCGTCCCCTGCGGCCGTTACTGCGCCAGCGCCTGGGTGCGGACCAGCCGCGCATACAGTCCGTCGCACTCCAGCAGTTCGGCATGGGTGCCCTGCTCGACCGCGCGCCCCTCGGCCAGCACCACCACCAGATCGGCATCGCGCACGGTGGACAGCCGGTGCGCCACCACGATGGTGGTGCGCCCCTGCCGCAGCCGCGCCAGCGCCGCCTGCACCGCCGCCTCGCTTTCGGCGTCCAGCGCGCTGGTGGCCTCGTCCAGCAGCAGCACCCTTGGGTCGCGCAGCAGCGCGCGGGCCAGCACCACGCGTTGCCGCTGCCCGCCGGAAAGCCGCCCGCCGGAAGGCCCCACCACGGTGTTGTAGCCCTCCGGCAGGGCGGCAATGAAGTCGTGCGCCGCCGCCGCTTCCGCCGCTGCCATCACCGCCGTGTCGTCGGCGCCGGGGCGGCCCATGCGGATATTCGCCGCCACCGTGTCGTCGAACAGCAGCGAGTCCTGGCCGACATAGGCGATGGCATCGCGCAGCGAGGCGAGCGTGACCTCGCGCACATCCGCCCCGTCCAGCCGCACGTTCCCCTCCGCCACGTCATGCAGCCTGGGAATCAGCGCCAGCGCGGTGGACTTGCCAGCCCCGGACGGGCCGACCAGCGCCACCGTCAGGCCGGGCTCGGCAATGAACGACAAGGCATGCAGGCCGTGCCGGCCGTCCGGATAGATGAAGCGCACATCCTCGAACACCACCCGGCCAGGCCCGGCCGGCAGGGCAACGGCGCCCGGATGCTCGGCGACGCCAGGCAACTCGTCGATCACCGCGAACACCCGCGCCAGCCCGGCCAGGCCCTCCTGCACCGCCGCGTTCAGGTTGCCCAGCGCCCGCAACGGGCGCGAGGCGATCAACAGGGCGCCGATGAAGCCGGCGAAATCGCCGATCGAGGTGGTGCCCAGCGCCGCCCGCCAGCCGGCGAATCCCAGCACCGCCGCCACCGCCAGCCCGCCCAGCATTTCCAGCAGCGGGTCGATGCGGGCGCGCGAGCGGGTCATGCTCAGCAGCGCCCGGTAGAGCCGCTCGAACGCCGCCTCGGCGCGGCGGGTTTCCTGCCCTTCCAGCCGGTAGGCGCGGACGGTGCGGGCCTGGGCGAAGCTCTCGTTGAGCAGTGCCGCGGTTTCGCCCACCCGCTCCTGCATGCCGCCGGAGGCGCGGCGGATGCGCCGGCCGATGCGCTGGATGGGGATCGCGGCGACCGGCAGCAGGACGGCGGCGATCACGCTCAGCACCCAGTCGGCATAGATCATCCAGCCGACCAGACCGACTACGGTCACCACATCGGCGAGGCCGTTGACGGCGCGGGTCAGCGCCTCGCGGATGGTGGCGGCGTCGGTGGTGAAGCGGCTGGCCAGGGTGGCGGGCGCCTCGCGCTCGACGCGGGCGAGGTCGGCATGGGTGAGATGGCTGAACATCCGGCCCTGCAGCTCGCGGATGATCAGCAGCACCACCTTCTGCATCAGCACGGTCTGGAAATACCACGCCGCCGCGCGCACCAGGGTGATGCAGGCCACCAGCACCGGCACCTGGTACAGGATGCGCCGGTCGCGGCGGGCGAACATATCCACGGCGTTCCTGATCACTTCGGGATACAGCGCCTGGGTGCCGGCCATGATCAGGGTCAGCCCCAGCACCACCAGCAGCTTGCCGCGGTGGTGGCGGATGTGCTCGCGCCAGAGCCGGCGCAGCAGCGGGCCGGTGTCGTCGTTGCGCAAGGCGGCGGTGGAGATGGCGTTCATGCGCGGCGTGTATCAGTCCGCCAGCAGCCTCGCCAGTTCCGCCCGGCAGGCGGCGGCATCGGCGACGCAGCCGCCTGCCATCCACCAGGCCCGGATTTGCGCGAGCAATTGCCCCAGCCGCGGACCGGGCGCCACGCCGGCCGCCGCCAGATCGCGGCCGCGCAGCGGGAACACCGGCCGCGGCATCGCCGCCAGCCGCGCCCGCAGCGCCGCGTCGCGCCCGGCCAGCCAGGCGCGGCCGTCCAGGATATAGGCCGGGGTGTCGGCCAGGGCGCGGCGCAGGGTGGCGTTGTCGGCGTCATCGGGCGGCACGTCGCCGCTTCGCAGGGCCAGCAGGCGGTCGCGCTCGGCGGCGGAGAAGCGCAGCCGGGTTGCCAGCGCCGCGGCGTCGCCCTGCAGCAGCGCGGCCAGCCGCAGCAGCGGGTCGGGCGGCGCCCCGGCGGCGCGCAGAGCCGCCAGCCGGGCGGGCGCGGCGCCCTCCGGCAGCACTGCTGCCAGCACGCCGGTGGCCTGCATCAACATCACGGAGTCGCACGGATCGGCGGTGGCCAGGATGCGCTTCAGTTCGCTCCACACCCGTTCAGCCGACAGCCGCGCCATGCCCGGCATGCCGGCGCGAATCGCCGCCAGCGCCGCGGCGTCGGGGGCGCCGCTGCCGTAGCGGGCGTGGAAGCGGAAGAAGCGTAGGATGCGCAGGTAGTCCTCGGCAATGCGCGTCGCCGCGTCGCCGACGAAACGGACACAGCCGGCGCGCAGATCGGCAATACCGCCGAAATAGTCGAACACCGCGCCGTCCGGCGCCAGCGACATGGCGTTGATGGTGAAGTCGCGGCGGGCGGCGTCGGCGCGCCAGTTGTCGGTGTAGTCTACCACGGCGTGGCGGCCGTCGGTTTCGATATCCCGGCGCAGCGTGGTGACCTCGAAGCCGCGATGGTCGGCAACCGCGGTGACGGTGCCGTGGTCGATGCCGGTGGGCACCGCCTTCAGCCCGGCGTTCAGCAGGCGGGTGGTGACTTCCTCCGGGCGCATGCCGGTGGCGAGGTCGATATCGGCGACTTCCCGCCCGGCCAGCGCATCGCGCACCGCGCCGCCGACCACGCGGGCACCGGGCAGGGCGGCAAGCACGGCGCGCAGGCCGGGGGCGGCGAGGAAGGCGGGCGGGGGGATGCGCAGGGCGGGGGTGTCGGGCATGGGCGGGGGATGGTGCCCGACAGGCGCGAAGATAGGAAGTATACCCGACTCCGCAGGAAGCCGCGTTTTCCCCCTTGCCAAGCCGCCGGGTCAGGCATGGCGCGGATGTGGTTGTCGCTGGGGATTTTCTCCAGACCGAACAGGCTGGCGCAATTCGACCGCCCGTCGCCCTCCTGCAGGCGCCGCTGATGCGCCAGATAAGGACGGGATCTGCATGAAATCAATCCGCGATCGCCGCAAGGCCGCTTCCTGGGACGAGGACTTCCTGGCCAGCCTGATCAACGGGTGAAAGCTTCACCCGAATTCCCCTGTCACCGTGCCGCCGTTCGAGCTCCACCACCGTCCTCCGCCCCCGGCCATCCAGGCATCCCAGGCCGGTCGCTCGCCGAAACGCGGCAGCAGGAAGTCGACGAAGCTGCGCACCTTGGCCGAGAGATGCCGGCTGTGCGGGTAGACGGCATGGATGGCGAGTTCCGGCACGCGGTAACCGGCCAGCACCGGGGCGAGGCGCCCGGCCGCGAGGTCCGGCCCGACGATGAAGCTCGGCAGCAGAACAACGCCCGCACCGCGCAGCGCCGCAACGCGCAGGACGTCGCCGTTGTTAGCCTGCAGGCTGCCCCGGACGTGCACGGACGCCGCTCCCGTCGCGGCCTCGAAGCGCCACTCGTCGCGGCCCTGGCCGTAGCGGTAGCCGAGGCAGTTGTGGCGGGCGAGGTCGTCAGGGTGGTGCGGCTGACCGTGCCGCTTCAGATACTCGGGCGAGGCGCACACCACCATCCGGCAAGCGGCCAGCCGGCGGGCGATCAGGCTGCTGTCGGCCAGCCGGGCGATGCGGATCGCGAGGTCGTAGCCCTCCTCGACCAGATCGACGACCCGGTCATTCAGGGTCAGTTCCACCACGACCTCCGGACAGGCTGCCATGTAGTCGGCGATCGGCGCGGCCAGGTGCAGCGCGCCGAAGGAAACCGGCGCATTGACCCGCAAACGGCCGCGGGGTTCGGCCTGCAGTTCGCCCACCGCCGCCTCGGTCTCGGCGATCTCGGCGAGGACCTGGGTGCAGCGCTCATGGTAGACGCGGCCGACCTCCGTCAGGCTGATCTTCCTGGTCGTGCGGTTCAGCAGGCGCGCGCCCAGATGCGCCTCCAGATCCTGGACGTGCTTGCTGACCATTGCCCGCGACAGGCGCAAATCCTCGGCGGCGGCGGTGAAGCCGCTGCGCTCGACCACCCGCACGAAGGCTTCCATTGCTGCCAGGCGGTCCATGCCGGGTTTCCTCCTGTGCTGGCGAGCGTCGCCGCGTGGGCGGATGATTGGTCAATCAGCAGAGACAATCTGTCAAGCAGAGCCGGGTTTATCCATGAATTCCTCCCTCCTATCTTCCGGTTCGAGCAAGGGGATGCCGCCCGACGGCGCCTCTTGCGCAACCAGATGGCCAGCACCCGCAGCGGGTCCGCCGGCCGGGAAAGGCGAGACGCAACGACCATGAAGATCCTGCACATCGATTCCAGCCTGCTCGGCGACGCCTCCGCCTCCCGCCGGCTGACCGCCTCCATCGTCGAGACCCTGAGCGGGTCCATGCCGGGCGCCGAAATCTCCCACCGCGACCTCGCCGCCGCCCCGCCCGCCCACCTGTCCGGCGCGGTGCTGCAGGCGATGACCAGCGGTCACCCCGAGAGCCTGACCGAGGCGCAACGCCAGGAGCGCGCCTGCACCGACGCGCTGCTTGAGGAGTTCCTCTCCGCCGATATCGTGGTGATCGGCGCGCCGATGTACAATTTCTCCATCCCGACCCAGCTCAAGGCCTGGATCGACCGCATCGCCCAGGCGGGCAAGACCTTCAAATACACCGCGAACGGCCCGGTCGGCCTGGCGGGCGGCAAGCGCGTGGTGATCGCTTCCTCGCGCGGCGGCGTCTATTCCGCGAACGCGACGCTGCAGGCGCTCGACCACCAGGAGGCCTATCTGCGCACCGTGCTGGGCTTTCTGGGCATCACCGACGTCACCGTCATTCGCGCCGAAGGTCTTGCCCTGGGCGAGGCCCCGCGCGCCAAGGCGATCGCACAGGCGCAGTCGCAGATCGATGACCTGCCGTTGCGGCCGGCCGCCTGACAACGCGCGCACCGCATCCCCAATTTGCGAATCCGGGTCGTCCCGCCGGCCCGGATCGCCCTTGCCAGAGGAGCACGTACGATGATTGACGTTCGTCCTTTCGCCAACCTCGGCAGCGCAGACCATGGCTGGCTGAAAGCCCGGCACCACTTTTCCTTCGCCGACTATCAAGATCCCGCGCGGATGCACTGGGGCCGGCTGCGGGTCTGGAACGATGACGAGATCGCGCCGGGCACCGGGTTCGATCCGCACCCGCACCGCGACATGGAGATCGTGACCTATGTCCGCGAGGGCGCGATCACCCACCGCGACAATATGGGCAATGAAGGCCGCACCGAAGCCGGCGACGTACAGATCATGTCTGCCGGCACCGGCGTGGTGCATGCCGAATACAATCTGGAGCCAGGGACCACGAAGATCTTCCAGATCTGGATTCTGCCGGATCGCCGCGGCGGCAAACCGGGCTGGGGGTCCAGGAGCTTCCCGAAGGCAACCCGTGCGGCGGGGTTCGAGGTGCTGGCATCCGGCCGCCCGGCCGACGCGGGAAGCGGCGCGCTGCCGCTGAACGCCGACGCCGCGGTGCTGGCCGCCACACTCAAGGCCGGTCAGACGCTCCGCCTGCCGCTTGCTGCCGGCCGCATTGCCTATCTGGTGCCGGCGAGCGGTGCGGTGGAGGTGAACGGCACGAAGCTGAACGCCCGCGACGGTGCGGCAATTCGTGCCGAGGCCGGGATCGTGGTAACGGCGCAGGAGGATGCCGAACTGGTGCTGGTCGAGGCCACGGCGGAATAGCGGCGGCGGTGTCTGGCGGGCGGGCTTTGCCGCCGCCGGCGAAGTGCCGGGTGTGATCACAGCGTGGACCGCTGCGGGCGGGTTGGAGATTCCAATTGGGCCTTCTTGTTGACGGCATCTGGCAGGATCAGTGGTACGAGACCGGGAGAACCGGCGGGCGCTTCGTGCGCACCGAGAGCCAGTTCCGCAACTGGATCACGCCCGACGGTGCACCTGGGCCGACCGGTGAGGGCGGTTTCGGCGCCGAGCCCGGGCGATACCATCTCTATATCTCCCGCGCCTGTCCCTGGGCGCACCGGACCATGATCTTCCGGGCGCTGAAGGGATTGGAGGACGCCATTTCGTTCTCGGCCACGCATTGGCTGATGGGCGCGCAGGGCTGGACCTTCGAGCCGGGGCCGGGGGTCATTCCCGATGCGATCAACGGCGCGCGGTACCTGCACGAGGTCTATACCGCTGCCGATCCACACTACACCGGCCGCGTCACGGTGCCGGTGCTGTGGGACAGGCAGCGGCGCGCCATCGTCAGCAACGAATCCGCCGACATCATCCGCATGCTCAACAGCGCCTTCGACCGCGCCGGCGCGCGGGAAGGCGATTACTGCCCGGAGGCCCTGCGCGCCGGGATCGACGCCCTGAACGCACGCATCTACGACACGGTGAACAACGGCGTCTACAAAGCGGGCTTCGCCACGACCCAGGCCGCCTACGAGGAAGCCGTCCGCCCGCTGTTCGAAACGCTGGACTGGCTGGACGACCGGCTGTCAGGCCAGCGGTTCCTCTGCGGCGACCGACTGACCGAGGCGGACTGGCGCCTGTTCACCACGCTGGTGCGTTTCGACCCAGTCTATGTTGGTCACTTCAAATGCAACATCCGCCGGCTTGTGGACTATCCCAATCTCTGGCCCTATACGCGGGCACTGTACCAGATGCCGGGAATCCGGGCCACGGTCGACTTCGGCCACATCAAGGGCCATTATTACCAGAGCCACGCGACGATCAACCCGACCGGGGTTGTGCCGCTGGGACCAGAGATCGACTTCGATGCGCCTGCGGATCGGCGTACCCGGTAGCGGAGCGACCGCGCTCAGCGTGACGACAACCGGCCGGGCAAGCGCCGCTGCCGCTGACCAGCACGTCCTGCCGCGCCGCTGCATCCGTCACCTCCTGATCCGACCCGCCGTGCGGCAGGCGTACCCACAGGTTGAGCCCGCCCGCCCGGCAGTGCGTCCCGCTCGACGGTGAATGCCGGGCCGATTTCATCGCCGTACGCCGGACTGTTAACACCTTGTTTATCGCTAAATTTGCGCAAGGTGCCTATCGTGTTTCAAGGATTGCGAATTTCGGCGCGCGAATGAGGCGCCGAGACTGGATGCACGCAGTGCGGGCCAGGTTCCGTCGGTCCCTGGTGAGCGAGGTGCCGATGATGGTGACACGGACGACATTTCCGGTTTCGCAAAGCCGAGGGTGATATGGGCATATGGCGTGTAATGATCGCGGCCTTCATGGTGATGGGTTTGTTCCTGGGCTCCGCCTGGGGCCAAACCCGGGCCGCAGGCTATATTCTGACGGAACATCACATCATATGGGGTGATGAAATATGGGGTATTGGAGAGACCGTAGACCAAGCCAAGGATGACGCGCGCAATCGTGGTGCCAATCTTGACCATGACGGCGAGGAGATGGACGACTGGATTGACAGCCTGTCCGTCAGGCGTGCCACTGCCGATTTGATGGCCGCAGCCCGGCAGGACAGGTGGACGGCACATAAAGAACTGCCCGGCAGGGTCTGGGGCACGCCGGCCGAATACGAGGCAATCCGGTCCGCCAGGGCGCGCTCGTCCCGCGAAGTTCTGCCACGCGACCTCATGACGCGGGAGGAGCGCGCTGCCTTCCGCACCCAGATGCAGCAGGCGGCTCCGGAGGAGCGCAATGCGCTGTGGCATCGGGAACTCGCGATTCTCGAACGACGGGCGGCGGCAGGCGGGGCGGTCCTGGTCGTCCTTGCCACGCGGCCCGACGGCACGATCCATCCGCACGAGATGCATGGAAACGGACCCGCCCGGCTGGGCGGAGGCGTCCGGGCCCCCTGATGGTTGCCCGCGCCGGTGTCAGCCCGATTTGCGCTCTGCGCGGCCGATCCGCCCCGTTAATGTCGGCGGAATTTTTGAAGTCCCGGGCGCTGTTCACCTTGTGCTCCGTGGTCCAGTGGATGCCGGACGCGCCTGGAGCTGGCATGCCAAAATATTAACTTGATAGTTCTATGTGTTTCGCTTATCTGCGCCCCAGATGGATTTAATCAAATCGCGCGCCCGGTTGTCGGGCGCGACCAGCAGAGCCCAGGACGGCTCGCTGGACAACCACCCGGGGAATACCCCGTTCGCTCACCCTCCTTTGCGGCACCTGCATCGCCTCCCGCGGCCACGCGCGACGGAGATCGTCGTTGTGCCGGTTGGCGGCCTCGGCCGCATCGGCATGAACTGGACGCTTTATGGCCATGACGGCCGTTGGGTCCTGGTCGATGCGGGCATCGCCTTTCCGGATAACGACGGCAGCGCGGGCGGCGTGGATGCCTTCATTCCCGACCCCGAGGCCCTGCACCGCGTCGTCGGCCGTATCGACGCGCTGGTCGTGACGCATGCCCATGAGGACCATATCGGCGCCATCCAGCACGTCTTTCCCCGCCAGATCACCTGCCCGATCTGGGCGACGCCGTTCGCGGCGGCGGCGATCTCCCGCCGCCTCGAGGAAGCCGGAACCCTTGACGAAGCCGAGATCCGGACCTTCCCGGTCGGCGGTGCCTTCCGGATCGGCGCATTCGCCATCCGCTCCATCCGGCTGACGCATTCGGTTCCGCAGGCGGTTGCCCTGGCCATCGCCACCCCGGCCGGCACCGTGCTGCATACCGGCGACTTCAAGCTGGACCCGGAGCCGCTGATCAGCCTGCCGACCGACATCGAGGCCATCCGCGCGGTGGGCGATGCCGGTCTGCTTGCGCTGGTCTGCGACAGCACCAACGCGGAACGTGATCTGCCGATCACCTCGGAAGCGCAGGTCAGGGACTCGTTCCGGCGGATCTTCGCAAACCGGCCGGGCACGGTCGTGGTCTGCTGCTTCGGCACCAACGTGGCGCGCGCCATCTCGGCCTGTGACGCGGCTTCCCGCTCCGGGCGCCAGATCGCCCTGACCGGCCGGTCGCTGCGGGCGCATGCCGAAACCGCGGAGAAGCTGGGCATCCTCGACTCGCAGGACATGCTGGCGGAGCCTTCGCATTTGCGCGGCCTTGACCGCCGTGAAATGGCGCTGGTCTGCACCGGCACCCAGGGGGAGGAGAACGCGGCATTGGCCCGGCTTGCCCGTCGCAATGACTGGCGGTTGCCCGAACTGGGGCTGGGCGACACGATCATCATGTCGGCCAGCGTCATTCCCGGCAACGAGGCGGCGGTTGAGCGCGTGCTGGAGCCGCTGCGGGCGCGAGGCGTGGAAGTTCTGACGCAGAGCGAGGCTGCGGAGGGGCAACCGATCCACGTGTCCGGCCATGCCGGACGCGCCGAACTTGCCATCATGCACCGGCATGCCAGGCCGCGCTTCGTCATTCCGGTTCACGGCACCGACCTGCATCTGCGCGCGCATGCCAGTCTGGCGCTCGATTGCGGTGCGCAAGCCGCTCCCGTGGGAGCGGACGGCGTGGTGATGGCTGTCTCCGCTGCGGGCATCAAGCTGATTGGCCGGGTCGAGATTCCGGTCATCGGCATCAGCCGTGACGACGGTATCCTGCCGCGGGCGACCAGCGCCGGCAAGGCCGCGCGGCAGACACAACGCCCGGGCCTGCGCATCGCGGTCTGATCCGCGCGGCCACCCGTGGCTGGCATCGAACTTCGCCGCGAGGGAAAGGGTGAGCCGCATGTTTTCGGTTGGACAAACCGTCCACCACAAGGCCAGCCGCCGCAGCGGCACCGTGCTGGAGTGTGATGGCGACAGGGTCTTCATCGTGCAAGCCAACGGTGTCGAGGCGGATTTCCGGGCCGACGAGTTGACCGCGGCGGCTCCGGTGGACAAGAAACCGCCAGGCTACACCATGGTGGCTCGCACCCTGACGACCGCCGACATCACCGACGAACACCGCAAGGTACTGGCCATCGTTGCGCCGCAGACGCTCCAGGCGGTCGCGGTGCTGTTCGAGCGGCGGACCGCAGGCAAGTTCAGCGCCCTCGATGTTGCGGCAAAGCTGAATTTCATCGCCGGGGTAACGGGCGTTCCCTATCGGACGATGAAGGAGTTCAGCGACCGCCCGGGCATCCTGCGTTTGATGATGGGAAAGGGCCTCGCGGACAGCCAGAATCGGCCCGCCTGAGGCACGTCAACGGCTCTGCGACTGTTCGCTCTCCGTTGCCGATTGGTCACACCAGGGGGCAGAGCGGCAAGAAAAATGCTGCACTGCACAAAAACAGCTTTGCCAATGCGACCTGACGCGCCATTATGGAGTCCGCAGCGTTGCTTCGGCGCGCTGCTTTCTTGGACGTTTCCTCCCTAGACTTGGCGGCGCCCCATGGGGCGCCGCCATCTTTTTGTGCCTCGCCAAAATGTCCACCGGGCGAGTGACCGGTCCCGGAGATGCGCCCGGGCGCTGTGCGGAGGGACGGGATCAGGCTGCCTTGGCGGCCTTGCGGGGCCGTCCAGCGGTCTTGCGGGCGACCTCGGGCGCTGCGATCACCGCGGCTGCCGGTTTGCGCCCCAGGCCGATCGACTTGGCAAGTGCCGAGCGCTTCTCGGCATAGTTCGGCGCCACCATCGGGTAGTCGCGCGGCAGATTCCAGCGCTCGCGGTACTGCTCCGGCGTCAGGTCATAGGCGGTCTTCAGATGCCGCTTCAACATCTTCAGCTTCTTGCCGTCCTCCAGGCAGACGATGAAGTCGGGGAAGACGGACTTCTTGATCGGCACGGCTGGCTCCAGCTTCTCGGGTTCTGGGGCAGGGGTGCCGACGTTCGCGAGCGTGCGATAGACGGACTGTATCAATGCCGGCAGAGCATCTGTGGTCACCGTGTTATGCGCGGTGTGCGCGGACACGATCTGGGCAGTAAGTTTGAGGACTTCGTCGGTCATGGTTTTCACCCTGGTTTGCTTATCGTGCATATAGAGCCGTTACACACGAAGAGCCAGACCTCATCGCGCGCATTCAAATCAAGGCATCGTCGGCGCCAGATTCGGACAGCAACTTTCACCTGAACACGCCGCACCTTTCGACCCGGCTGAAATGCTCTGTTGCAGGGGCCGACTGGTCGCAACGTATCGGCGGCGGCGACGCCAGATGGAATGCCGGTGAGCGGAGCAAGCAGGGCAGGGGAGCACAACCGAAGGCGCTGCGCCAACATCGGAGGCGCAGGTCGAAGCAGTGGGAGTGGCCGATTGGAACGGCGCAAATCGCATGACCAGCGATGGGCTTCGCGCCGCTCCCCGTGAGGCTTGTCCCACGACGGAACCAACCTCGCGTTGCCGCGCGCTATTCCGTGCCGGCTTCAGGCAAGGGCGAAGGCGGGGGCGCGGTTCGGCTGGGCGACTTCCGCTTCGCCGGCGTGGCCGCGAGCTTCTTCTTTGCCGGCGCCTTCTTCGTGGCAGCCGGCTTGCTTGGTGCGGCCGGTGCGCGCCTGGCTGGCGCCGCCTTCGTGGCTTTCCGCGCGGGCGCTGCCTTCGCTTTTGCGGCTGGCTTTGCTTTCGCGGGGGCCTTGGTCTTTGCCGGTGCCTTCGTTGTTGCGGGTGCCTTCGCTTTTGCCCTGGCAGCAGCTTCCTTGCCCTTCAGGCGGCGTGCCTTCACTTCGTCGCGAATGCCGGCCAATGCTGCTGTGGCGACCGCGGCCTGCTGGTTGTCCGGAATGCCGTCGAGCGCCTCGAAGAAGGCCTGCGTCACGTTCTTTGTCCCGCGCGGAGCACGCGTCCGGGCGTTGTCCTTGATGGCCATGGTCGTTTGGTTCCTTTCCGAACCGGGCGCTGATACAATTCGGCAGCCCAGATCATCATTCACCTTAGCGACGACGCCGTGACCGCGGCAAGATCAGAAGTTCCGAAACCGTTCGATATTTGAATGGTCCCATCATCCCCGGTACAAAAACAAGGTTTTTTCAGGCTGAACCTTCGATCTCTCCGGCATCACGCTGCCAGCAGGTCAGCGGCGTGGCCGAACAGGAATTCGCTGTCTGGTTCTTCCATCGCTGCCAGTGCCGCGCAGTTCTCGCGCAGGCGTTTCGGGCGCGACCGCTCAGCGGCGTGTCGTCCGACTCGACCCTGTGCACCGGATTGGCTTTCTTCGGGCGGATGCTCGACAACATCACCCAACGCCACACCGCGGGCCGGCAACCGCCTCGTCACCCGCCGCCAACACCCCACCAGCCAAAGGCAGCCGATGTCCAGGACGCATGTTTTTTCCGGTGTCACCCTCGAAGTGCTCAACCGCATGCGGGAGGAAGACAGCGGTGACTACGCGCTCGAACTCAATGCCGACCGCACTGGCGGCACGGTCAACAAGACGTCGCCGTTTGGCGACGTCGTCGTGCGCTTCGAGCACGATAACCAGCGCGCGGAAATGACGGTGACGATCCTGCACAAGCCGCTGCTGCTGCCGGCCGCGGTGCTCTGGGCCGGCGTGTCGCACGCACTGCGTCGCGCTTCCGGCGACGCAGCTTTGCCTGCTTCCGCCGAGACAACCAGCGGCCGCGACTGAAGCGGAAGGATCGACGCGGGCCGCGGAAATGCTGGCAATGGCACCTTGGTGGGAACGAAGGCCCGCGTCACCCGGCGCGGAACATCGCCACGTACCAGTCACGGCCATGGGCCTGGCGCTCCGCCAGCCGGAACCCGCAGCGCTGTGCGATCGGTGCCACCTGGCGGAACGGCTTGAAGTCGATGCGCGTTGCCAGCAGCCAGCCGATCGCCATCGACCGCAGGCTGCGCTCCAGCCCCGAGCCGTATTCCGGGTCGCCGATCACCAGCCAGCCGCCCGGCCGCAGCTTCGCCCGCGCCGTGGCGAAGTAGCGGGCCAGTTGCGCCTCATCCAGGTACATCGCCACGCCGAACAGCGTCACCAGGTCGAGATCGGTCCGTTGCAAGGCATGGAAGGCGGCTTCCGGAATCGCGCCCGGCACGGCGGTCGGGTCGTTCACTTCGATCACCGTGCCGATCCGCCCGTTCGGGTCGGAGCCGGGGCTGATCTGGCCGGCCCCGCCGATATCGCACACCACCGCGCCGCCGGGCGGTCGGCCTTCCAGCACGCGGTCGAACAGCCGGGCGAGAAAGGCCCGGTCGCGGCTCGGCGAGCGCGAATTCAGCACCGGCACGGTATCCGCGCCTGGCCAGGCGGCGAACAGGCGGCGGAGGGCATCGAGGGCGATCGCGCCCAGGGCGACGGCGATGAGGGGCTGGGGCATGGCGGCTCACGGTTCGGTTGGCGTTGCGCGCCAGTAACGCGCCGGAACGGGTGGCGCCAGGGGCAGCGGCCTTTACGGACTCACATCCGCCCCAATCTCGGAGCAGACAATTCCCCGCCGGCGGCGGTGCTTGCCGATGCCGCGCGGCGCCATGGCGAAAGGCCCGATTCAGTCCCGTGACAGCGGTCATCCTGCAGATCCTGTTTTCCAGTCTCGTCACCGCGGGCATGTGGCTGTATGCGCCCGATGCATCCCGCACCGACCTCGAGGCGCTGTATGCCGGGCCGCCGTCCAGCTTCGTCGAGGCTGACGGTGTCCGCGTGCATCTGCGCGACACCGGCAAGCGGGACGAGCCGGTGATCATCATGCTGCACGGCTTCGGCGCCAGCCTGCACACCTGGGAGGCCTGGGCGCAGGTGCTGTCGGCCGAATATCGGGTGATCCGCTTCGATCTGCCGGGGTTTGGCCTTACCGGCGCCGATCCGACCGGCGACTACACGGACGCCCGCGCCGAAGCGGTGCTCGCGGCGCTGATGGACAGATTGCGTGTCCAGCGCGCCATCCTGATCGGCAATTCGATGGGCGGCCGCATCGCCTGGAGCTTCGCCGCCAGCCACCCGGCGCGCGTGACCAGACTGGTGCTGATCTCGCCGGACGGATTTGCCAGTGCCGGCATCCCCTATGGCCAGGCCATGGGGGTGCCGATGACCGCGCGGCTGCTGCCCTACGTACTGCCGACGCCGCTGCTGCGCGCCAATCTCGCCCCCGCCTATGGCGATCCGCAGCGCCTGACCGAGGAGGTGTTGATACGCTATCGCGACATGATTCTGGCCCCCGGCGTCCGCGATGCGGTGCTCGCGCGGATGGAGCAGGATGCGCTGGAGGACCCGGTGCCGGTCCTGCGCAGGTTGAACCTGCCGGTGCTGCTGCTGTGGGGCGAGAAGGACGGCATCATCCCGATCAGCAACGCGGCCGATTACCTCGCCGCGTTGCCCGATGCCAGGCTGGTCGCGCTGCCCGGCCTGGGACATGTCCCGCAGGAGGAATCACCCGCCGAGGCGCTGCAACCCGTGAAGAAGTTCCTGGCGCGGTAGCGAGGCAAGGGGCGCGTCGCTACGGAAAGCACGGCGGAATTTCGGGTGGCGGCGAGGGACGCGGGCAAAGGGCTCCCTTCGACATTCCTGCGAGCGTCATCCGATTTGAATGACGACCTTGCCGACATGGGTTGCGCCCTTCAGATAGTGGTAGGCCTGCTGCGCTTTCTTCCAGGCGTAGACACGATCAATGACCGGCTCCAGATGGTTGAGGGAAATCGCGCGGTTCATCGCTTCGAACATTTGCCGCGAGCCAACGTAAATGGGCCGCACGATGGCACCGCTGGCGAAGATGGTCAGCGGGTCGATCTGACCGCGCGTCAGAACGCCAATCAGCGTCACCACGCCGCCATTGCGCGCAGCGCGGAGCGAGCGGCCCAGGGTTCCAGGACCGCCGACCTCGACCACGTGATCGACACCCCGGCCACCGGTCAGATCCCGCACCGCATCCTGCCACTCGACGTTGGCCTGGTAGTTGATCACGTCCGAGGCGCCCATCGCCCTGGCGCGCGCCAGCTTCGCGTCGCTGGATGACGTCACGATCACCCGGGCGCCCGCCGTATGCGCGAACTGGAGCCCGAAGATGGACACGCCGCCGGTGCCCAGGATCAGCACGGTTTGCCCCGGCTGCAGCGGATGCAGGCCATAGAGTGCATTCCAGGCCGTCACCGCCGCGCATGGCAGCGTAGCCGCCTGCTCGTACGAAAGGTGTTCGGGGATGTGTACCAAACCCTGTTCATCGAACACGACATACTCGGCCAGCACGCCGTCGATGGCGCCGCCCAGCGCGGTCTGCGCGTGCTGCGGTTCCAACTCTCCTCCCATCCAGCCTTGCATGAAGATTCCCGCGACCCGGTCTCCCGGCTTTACCCGGGTTACCCCATCACCGATCTCGACGACCTCGCCGGCGCCGTCCGAGAGCGGCACTAGGTTCGGCGGCAAAGCGCTCATCATGTATTTTCCGGTTGCCACCGCCAGGTCGCGGAAATTCAGTGAGGCGGCGTGCATGCGCACCAGCACCTGGCCGCGCCCATATCCCGGCACGTCCGCTTCAGTGAGGGTCAGATCACCAAATCCGGTTTGCCTGGGCAGACGATAGAGGCGCATGGCCAGCATCTCCGATACTGTCGGGCAGCGTGGGGCGCCACCCTGTGCGCTCCTACACTGCCATTCCAAGGCCGCTCAGACAAAGCACGGAGTGCCTGCCCAGCATGTCGAGCCAACCACAACCGCGCGCGATGATGGTCGGCTTGCCCTGGAACCGGACGCCCGCTTCGCAGCCGATCCGGCGTTTGGCCCAAGGGTGTTTGATGCTCGGCCGGATGTTCGCCGTTGCCGCGGCGCTGGTCGGGTGTGCTGCGGGTGCAGGCACGGTCGGCGTCGTCTCCGCCGGCGAGCCGCGTTCCTACAAGCTGGTCGCAGCGCCCGGTAGTGACAGCGCGCCGCGTCCGCTCGTCATCGCCCTGCATGGCTGGCTCGGCACGCCGGAGCAGATGGCCAGGATGTCGGGGCTGTCATCGGCCGCCGACAGGCTCGGCTTTGCCGTTGTCTATCCGCAGGGTGACTGGCGTTCCTGGGGGATCGACCAATCCAGCCGCCGCGGTGCTGCCGACGCGGTCTTCCTGGCGGATGTGGTGGCGGATGTCTCAGCCAGAACTCCGGTCGATCCTGCGCGGATCTATGCAGTCGGCTTCTCGAACAGCGGCTTCATGGCCCAGGCACTCGCGTGCGCGGGCCGTCTGCGTCTGGCCGGCGTCGCCGTGGTCGCGTCGGGTTTGGCCGCATCGGCGGCGGCGGGCTGCAAACCGGGTATCACCGTTCCGTTCCTGCTGATCGCGGGAACCGACGACCCGGTCGTTCCCGTCAATGGCACCGGCACCGGCGAGGACCGTATTCTGCCCGCGAACGAAACGCTCGCGTTCTGGGCCACCGGGAATCGCTGCCGCGGCTTCGACTTCGCCGGCGCCGAATCCCGGGAACCGGGCGTTACCATCCTTCGCACGGTCGGCCGGCAGTGCCGGGGCGGTGACACCGAGGGCTGGTTCATCCAGGGAGGCGGGCACGGCTGGCCCGGCAGCGATATCGGCTATCCGGAGTTCCTGGTCGGCCGGAGAACGTCCGCCATCGACACGACTTTCGTCGTCCTCGAATTCCTGCTCCGTCAGGCTGCTGGGCCGCTGCCGCGGATTGGCGGCCGATAGGCAGTTACCGGCGCGCCGACGCGTGCTTCACACGGCCTTCTTGAGCGTCGGCGAGGCCTTGAAGCGCACGGTCTTGCCTGCCTTGACCTTGATGGCCTCACCCGTCCGCGGATTCAGTCCTTTTCGCGCCTTGGTCTTGGCCACTCGGAACGTGCCGAAGCTCGGCAGTGTGAACCCGCCGGTCTTCTTGATCTCCCTGACGATCGCTGCGATCAGGTCAGTCGCGGTTTGATTGGCCGCCACCCCGGTAAGGCCGGCAGACTCCTGAATGACCGACGCGATGAATGCCTTCGACATCTCACGCTCACGATCCGTTGGTCGCTCCAACCTTCGCCCGCTTCGGAGACGTCGGCCTTGAGCAGTATCCGGGCCTTGAGTATCTCACTCGCTGGGCGCTTGCCCTTGCTGACCGTCGCCTCCAGCGTCGAACGTTCCTCCTCGCTCAAGCGAACGACGTATCGCTTGCCCCCAGCCTCCGACTCCACCTCCGACTCCGACATGACCGAATCCCTGACGACGTGACGATACCGTTGCCATAGAGTCACAGAACCCCGTCATATTCAATGACGCGAGGCACTAGCGCCGACGGCCGCCCACATCGGTTGAGGTTAATAGGGCTGAAAGCGCCTTGATGAGGAGAAAGCCAGGATCGCGCGCGCGGCCCGGAACATCGCGTCCACGTCCCCGTGGCCTGGGACGTGAGCAAGCTGGGCGATGTCCTGGGACGTGGGACACGTCCCCGCTGCCAGGATGCGCCAGAACCGATCAAGCTCGAGCCTGTCCGCGTCCCTGAAATCTTCCGAGGCAAGTCCGGGCTTTCTTTCGGCTCGTAGCTTCGCGTCTATCCACGCGATCAGGTCGCGCCTGTCTTTTTTCTCGCAATGACCATGATGACACTTGAAGCCGCCGCCCGGCCAATAAGCCGCGCCTGTGTCGGCCCCGCCGGTGTGTTCGTCAGTCCAGGGGCAAGAGCACATGAAGCCGCCGTCACCGGTGCGCTGCCCGGTGATCATGCCCCACCCGTCCAGGTGCCCGAACAGCGCGTCCCTGCCGCTGGGTTTCGCGGTGGGCCTTGATCTGCCGGCGGCGGTTGCGCCTAGCCTTGGCAGGGCGATGCCCCACGGGGCTGCAAGCTCGTCGATCGTGAAGCGCCGTTCCGGGTGCCATTCGGTCAGCCTGCACGTGAAGCCGCCCGGCCCGTATTTCGCCTTCGTGTTCCGCCCTGCCGGCAGGCGCACGTAACGGGTTACGCCCTTCATGCCGGGGTCCTTGCGGTCCGCGCACAAGCCCGCGGCAATCACCCCATCCAGCAGCGCAGTAACGCGGGGCGCGTCCCGCTCGGGCACGGCAAGGATGTATCCCCAATGGAAGCTTCCGGGAGACGTTTCCAGCTTCCAGGACGGGGGCGGGAGTTTCGCCGCCGCGGCCGGGTCTGTTTTGGTCCCTACATCGTCCACGACAAAAACGTGCGCGGCCCTGAATAGCTTCTTCCGGCGCCGCGCGCGTCCGTCCGCTGGATCGTCGTTGAACAGCGAAATTGTAAAGTAGTTGTTGCCGGCCGGTGCGGGCTTTATCCACGCTCTGCGCCAACGATCGCCAGCCCAGTATTTGCGCAAGCCAAGCGTCTCAAGCGCCTCCGGGGGTTCTGCGAAGCTGGTTACGTGCGCGTCCTGCCAATCGGCACCGAAGCACGCTTCGAGGAAGGCTTCATTCGTCACGGCGGGGGCCACCGGCGCGGCCCCGGTCAGGAAGCCGCGCGCTGGCGCTTGTTGTCGCTCGTGCTGGCAACACGATGCCCGGCCAGCCACTCCAGAACGTCGCGCTCGCGGTAAAGAATGCGGTTGCCGACGCGGAGATAGGCCGGGCCTTCACCGGCCCCCCGGCACCGGAGGCGCGCCCAATATTGTGCCTCCTCGCTGTCTGGGATGGCCAGTCACGACCGCCCCTTGTTCGTGCAGCCCGTGCTTCCTACTTCCTGGCGTTTCTTGGTTCGGCTGCTAGGGGCCGTTTCTTCGTCCCGGCCTGCCCCCCCAGGGCGTCGGCGTGCA
>CAIVPZ010000127.1 GCA_903907955.1 uncultured Acetobacteraceae bacterium
GCAAAACCCCGGGTAAGCAGGTGCAGCATGCGTCCGCCTGCGGAACGGCCGCCGCAGAAATCCGCCATTTTTTGGCCGTCGAACCCGGATTGACCCGCTTCCGTTCTGTGTTCGCCCGGGGTTTTGCCCCGGTTACGATGTGGGCAGCCAAGCCGCGCAGGCCGCAAGGTTTACAGGCAGCCCGCGACGCTCAGAACGCCGCCGCCGAAATCCGCATCCGAGCGCTTTGAAGTGCTCCATTGCGCGGTAACGGCCAGATGGTGCCGGACCCGTTCGTCGACGGTAGCACCATAGGCAGCGCCGCCGATCTGGGAAGCCCGCTGGCACCGTCAATGCCGCAGCGTTAAACTATTGGGCGGCAAGTATGAAGTCCAGCAGTGATTGACTGTGATGCTTGTTAGTATTCTATTTGGATGATATAATTCTTTATATTCATAAACGTAGCTTATACCATAGTCGTTCATAATTTTTTCATATTATCGTTGTTGCAGACCTCCGAAATTACGGCTTCCTTTTGAGCGGATTCGTCTAGAGTGAAGCCGTCCGCACTTATTGTGTAAGTAAATGTGATCTGATGGTTGATGTGGCTAACTCCGGTTAGAGCGGTAAACTCGTTAATTTGTTTTGGTAGTTTGCTGGCCACAGTGTGTTCAATTTTTTGAAGAACGTTCTCTATCTCCGTTTCTTTTGGCAAATTTGAATAGAAAGAAAAGAGAATGTCGCCTGCATTCCGACCTATTACCGTACTGACGCTTATCGCGACTATGAAGCCGCCCAGTATGACGATTTTTTTTGTGGCGCCTGGAATCTTTGATTTTAGCGGCATATTTTGATCGTCCTGTTTCAGCGCAAAGGATCCGCGATGCAGTCACCACCAGCGCCGGCCGCACTGGGCCGTCGCCGATTCGCGCGGTCAGCCTGCCATCTCTGCCCGAAGCCGCACAAGATCGTCGTGCGTCAGTTCCAGCCCACGGAGCGACATGGCTTTCAACGACGCCTTGGCCAGCACGTCTCGCGGCGCGTCATAGTCTTCAACAAGAATCGCTTGCAGCTCGTCAGGCCATTCGAGCCACGATAGATCGAGCCAACCATAAAACCGCTCGTCCGTCTTGATTTTCTCCGCCAGTGATTCGATTTCCGCCCACTCCTCTGCTTTCGACCTCTGCCCTGCGGTCGCTTCCAGCTTCTTCAGCCGTGTTTCGAGTGTGCGTGTGGTCATGGGTGCGTCCCTTATTTCGGTTGACGTGCTTCCAGCGCCGCAAGGCGTTGCTCCAGTTGACTCGTCTCGATTGCCCGCCGCTGCGTCTCCAGCACCGCCGCAACCGCTTGGCCCTCGTCGGGCGTTATCTCGCCCGCCGCCACCGCCTCCGCCACAGGGCCTTGGCGATAGCATGAACGAGGGCATGATGTTCGGCCGGTGCCCGGAAAGAGGATGCAGGAAGGGCCGCCATGTGCATTGCCTCGCATTGCCGTTGCACTGCCAGGATACCGCCGCCCGGCAATGCGCCGCAATGCGCGCAATACCAATAGGGCAAGGTCCAGTGATAGGACGGGGACAGGGCGAAATAGCCTATCAAGAAAACGGGTTCCGCATTCTGATAGGCTGCCTATCACAGCGTCTAAGACTGCATTGCTTGCATTGCAGCGCATTGCAGTGCCAGTCATCGCCCCGCGCCCCGCGCATGAACCGCCAGCGCCGACCAGCGCCGCGCCTCAGCTTCCTCCGCGTGCACCAGCCGCCCCCGCGCCGGCCCGTCCAGGGGCACCAAGCGGTGGCGCGCCTGCCCGTGGAAGTACGCCAGGGCCGGCGCCGGATCGCCCTCTATGCGCTGCCACGGGCGCGGCGCCGCCAGGGCTGCGGCCAGCCTCTCCACCCCCGCGTCAGTCGGCGGGATCGAGGGCGCCACCACCCGGCCCGGCACCTCCGCGGCGATAGCGGCGCGGTCGGGCAGCACGTCCGGGGCGGAGTAGGCGCCGGCCAGATGCGCAGCCTCGAGCCTGCCGGGCGGGGCCGGGTCCGCAGCGTCTTTTTCGGCGAAATACCCCTCTGCCAATTGTGCCAATTGTGCCAATTGTGCCAATTGCCCCCCGCAGCCCGGCCGGTCGGAGGAATTGGCAGAATTGGCAGAATTGGCACGGGCACATTCTGCCCCATCCGAGGCCGGCGCCTCGGCCGCCAGCGCCGTGCGGAGGCGGTCAGCCCACCGCATGCGCGCCGCCCACCACCGCCGGGTTGACGGTCCAGTCATCGCGCGAGCGCCCACCCATGCCGGCCCTATTGGGGGCGGCCTGCCGCACCCAGCCCAGCCCGGCCAATTCCTCCAGCGCCGCCTTCACCCGGTCGGGCGTCCCGATGCCGGGTCCTTCCTGCATGCCGGCGCAGCTCGCGCACGTTCAAAGTATAGCCCAGAGCACCCGCGCGCATTCACGCAATAGCCCGCCGCGCCACGCAAACGATATGATAATAAAGACATTTTTCGAGAACTTTATTCCGCCTGACTCCGCGGCTTTCTGCTTGACCACCTTCCCGCTGTCCGGTCAGTGTCCGGTCAGAAGATGGCCACAATGCAACGATGTGTCCGTCAGAATGACCGGGAAACAGCCGCGGCATGAAAGCACCCGAGCGAAAGCCGACGAGACCCCGCAAGGGCGACGCGCCCCAGGAGCCGGCCGACGCCGCCGCCCTCCGGGTGACATCGCGCGCAGCCGTGCAGATCAACCGGACCGTCATCGACCAGGCATGGAGGCAGCGCGGCGAAGGCGTTCGCCAGGTGATCCGCGATGCCCGATGCCGTGGCCTTGCACTGGTGGTGCATCCAACTGCGATGGTCTGGCGGTTCGACTATCGCCCGCGGGGCACCGATCCGAATACCGGCAAGCGGTGGGGCAACTCGTCGCTGATCCTCGGCGAGCCGGCGACCATGACAGCCGACGCGGCCCGGCTTGCTGCGCAGGCGATCAAGGGACAGGTGGCCGAGGGCAAGGACCCGGCACGGGAGCGCCGCCAGGCGATCGCCCAGGCGCAGCAGGACCGCGCCACCACGCTTGGCCGGTTGGCCGAGGAGTACGCCGCCATCGTGCCGAAGCGGGCCAAGCTGCGCGGCACCGGCATCGCATCCCCGGCGCACGTCGCCAACGAGCTGCGCGCCTTGCGGAATGCCCTGGCCGAGATGCAGGCCACCGAGTTGCCGGCAGCCGACCTTAAGCCGCCCATCGTTCGCCGCATGCTGGCGGAGCACGGCGCCCACCCTGCCGCGGCGCGTGCGCGGTTCGGTGCGCTTTCCCGCTTCTGTGACTGGCTCGTTGATGACGATCGCATTCCGGCGAACCCGTGCGCGCGCATCACCAGATCCGGCCGGCCGAAGCCGCCAGCGTCGCGCACGCACTTCCTGAGCGTGCCTGATCTGGCGCAACTCTGGACGGCTGCCGCCAACCTGCCCGCCTTGCATCGCGACTTTCTGTGGCTGCTGATCGCTATCCCCTGCCGGCGCGGTGAAGCCGCTTCACTCGACTGGCGCCACCTGGACCTGCAGGAAGGGATTTGGACCCAGCCGGGCAAGCTCACCAAGAACCGCGAGCCGCATGTTTTCTTCCTGCACCCGCTGGTGCTGGCGCTGCTGCGTGCCCGCCACGCATCGAGCGGCGCTGCAGCGTCCGGCCTGGTCTTCACCGCACCCCGGAGCGGGCGAGCCATAACCACGTGGCGACAGGCGAAGGCCGACCTTGACGAAGCCGCGGGCCTGGATGGCTGGCGACTGCACGACACCCGGCGCAGCTTCGCCACAGCGGTTGCCGGCGCCGGCATACCGGAGGCGGTTGCCGACGCGGTCCTGAACCATCGCCAGAGCGCGACGCGTGCCGGCGTGCTTGGCGTGTACCAGCAGGCTGCACGCCTGCCCGAACAGCGAGCCGCCATGGAACGGTGGGGCGATCTGCTGGCGACCGCGCTGCGGCGCGGCGTGTTCCGAAAACGTCGGGGAATTGCAGTCGCACGCACTTGGACAGATTAACTTCGCGTAATGAAAAATCGCAAACAAATAGAGTCTCTTGATACTTTCATTCCGAAATCCGCTAAAATTCGAAGGCAGAAATCGCCAGTTCGAGTTGCACAGCACATTGAAAAATATAACAATCCGGCTGATGGAAAATCAGCTGCTCGAGGCTGCCTGAAGTTGACACGATTCCACGCAGTCGCGCAGTTTCACCCCCAGTCACGCACAATGTTCCTGCCAACACAGGGAGACCTGCTTTGCAGCCTCAAACCAAATCGAAACAAAAGCCCGAACCGCAGCCCGTGGCCAGCGATCCATTCAAGCTGCTGCCCGACCTTCCGCGCCGCGTCACGCGCGCCAGAGCGGCCAAACTTCTTGCGCAACATTTCTTTGAAGTTAGCCCGCGCAGCCTGGAACGCTGGCCTATGCCGGTGACGATCTTGAACGGTCGCGCCCATGTCGAGACGCGCGCCCTGTTCGAAGAAGCAAGGCGCCGCGAGATCGCAGCCGCGACGATTGCCGGCCCGTCTACGTAGGATTGCGCCGATGGAAATTCCGAAAGACCTTGTTGGGATTCCCGAGGCGAAAGCCTTCATCGTCGAGCGCTTCCAGCTTGCGAGCGATGAAGCTGAAAATCGGCTGCATCAGTTGATCGCAGAGGCGCCATGGATCGCGCGGACGCCCGCCCCCGGTTCCTATGGCGGGCAATGGGTGCCGCTGGACCGGACCATGCTTCCGGAGGTTTTCGCCATCAATGTTGCAGCAAGCGAACTTGTCGGCGCAGATACCGAAGTCTCATTTGATTTTTTCCAAAATGGACTGGGCCGAATTCTTGGAAGAAGATTGCATGTTTTACTTTCCATCTCATCGTTAGCATTACTACTTCCCGCGGCACCGTCGCCCAAGAAGCGCGGCGCGCCGGGCTTCCACGATTGGGCAGGGCTTGCGGGCTGGCTCTGCATCCAAATGCACCACGAAGGGATACCAAAGCACCAGGCCGAGCTGGCGCGCATATGCGAGCGCTACTTTCTTGATCGGCGGATGCCGGTTCCTGATACCCGAGAGCTGCAACGCTTCGCGGCGCGCGCGTGGGACGCAGCCGATGCAGCCCTGCGCTAATTGTCCGATTTTCCCCTCCGGCCGATCCGCCGCTTTGCCTCATGGTTTTCGCGGACATGAGCGGGAAAGGCCGTTGCATCGAATGGGAGAGATCGAAGCCATAGGGTATTGGCCCGGCTGGATAGGGGCAAGAAGCTCGAAGGGCTTCAATTGGGCGATCCAGAATGAGGCGCTTACTTCATCGGTTCTGTTGGCTCTGGCGGATGGAGACGACGATTACCTTCTGCGCCGCTGGCCGCTACGGAATGACGGCGGCCGGATCGTCGGTTTCTCGGCCGAGGGCTGCCGCGCGGGCTTGTTGTCGATGGCCGTTACTGTTGGTCCGACTGATCCGAAATCATGCCCCTTTCGGTTCGTTGCCCTTCGCCGTGATCTTCGGCCGATTGTCGATACACGGCCCTGGGAGCGGAAACCGGCGTGGTGGCGCCCGCTCCGCGTCGTGAGCCTTCGGGAAACATAATCCAAGAACTCCAATGCGCACACCAAGGCGCGCAAGTAAACTATACCGTATCGGCTTATTACGGAATGCCGATACATGAATACCATCACACTCTCATGGAGAACTGACGCAACATGAGCAAGCCCCCGAATGATTCTGCGACCGAAGATGACCGCGAGAAACTGCGCGCCAACTGGCAAGCCAGCTTTGCGGCGAAGGCCGAACACCAGGCCGCAGCGGAGCCGGAACCGGGCGCGGCATCCGCGCCTGACCAGGGCGACCAGGCACAGACGACCGAGGCGACCGAGGCCGCCGGGAGCGATCCGCACCCGGATTTGACGGCGGCGCGTGCGGTGCTGGCGCCCTTGCAGGCTGACCATCATCGGCTGACCGCCGAGCTGGCGGAACAGCAAGAGGCGGCACGCCTCGGCGTTCCCTCGGCGATCGAGGAGGCCGCCAAGCTTCAAGCCGCCCTTGAAAAGCTCAAGGCGCCGCTTGCCGCCGCCAGGAAGGCGGTAACGAAGATCGAGGCCGCGCAGGCCGAGGACGCCCGCAGGCGGGCCGAGGAGGCCGAGCGCGAGCGGACCTTTGCCCATGCGCGGCACGCCAGGGCCTACCGCGAGCAGGCCGCCACCGTGGAAACCCTCGGCCGGCAATGGGCGCAGGCGCTGCGGGATCAGATCGCGATCGGCGGCTTGTTGGGGGCGACTATCGGCACCGACGATGCCCGGCGCTTGTTCTCGGAACACAACATTTTGTCTCGCGTTCGCGAGAGCATGGCGCCCGTGTTCGTCATCAAGGAAGGCCGCGCAGACCGCTTGCTTCCATGGCCGACCAATCCGGCATCGTCCTTTGGCCGCGCGGCTTTCGGCGCCGTGGAACTGCAATCGCTCGCCAGCGCCGTGCGCGTGTTCGACAACCGCAACGATGCCGAGACGATACGCGCCCGCCTCGATCCTGCTGGCGCAGACTGGCACATTCTGCCGCATGCAATCAGCGGCCTGTTCCACCTGGTGCACGCGCCCTTGCGCGGGAAGGCCCGCGCGGCGGCACTCGCCAGCCGGGCCGCGGCAGCACCGGCAACGGAAAAGGAATAGGCGCATGCCACGCAAGCCAACGGTCAATGATCTGCTGACAAAACGTTTGCTGCCATCGCTGCTGGGCTGGATGGATCGCGACAGCCGCTTTTCTGACCGCCTGACGCGCGATGAGGCCAAGGCGGTATTTGCCTGGGGGCGCTCCAACCCTGATGTTGTGGCCGCATTTCGTGACCGCAACAACCCGGCGCATGCAGAGGTCGCGCTCTACAAAGACTTTGTTGAACACTACATCTTCAAGCACCCAGCCGACCCGCAAGGCATTCCGGAGCCTTGGCCGGACAGACCGGCGAGCACGCACCAGCCGACCGAGACGGACCCCTTCAACGGGATGAGCCGCGACGAAGCCGAAGCGCTGATGACGTGGGCGGAAACGCAACCCGAATACCGGGCGGCAATGACAGACCCACAGCACCCTCAGCATGATGTCTATGTCGAACAGATTTCCGGTCTCCATCGCATCGCCGCCGAAGGCAGCCCGAACCCGGCGGCAGGCGAGGCGGTGACCAGGCCGGCCGGGGATCAGTCTGCGGTGGAGGCGCTGCAAGGCGATCAGGCGTTCATGGGTGCCTACATGGACAAGCTGTTGGCGGCGGTCAAAATCTGCGCATAGACGGTGGAGTATTGGCGCCGGTGGCGGGATTTGGGTCCTGACCGGACCGGTGGCTGGGCGATTTGGCCATGTGACGCGGGCGATCGGGCCGCCGGGGTCATGGCAACAGTCGGACGTGGAGGGGTGTGCGCAAGCGCCGCCGGCCTTGGGCTGGGCCCGCGGCCGGCGGCGACGAGGGAAGCGTGGGGCGCGCAC
>CAIVPZ010000128.1 GCA_903907955.1 uncultured Acetobacteraceae bacterium
AGGCGGCAAGGGCGGCGGCAATGGCCCGGGGCCGGTCGCTTCAGCTTTCCGCTCGGTATTCGGCCATGTGGACCCCGATCAGTGGGCAACACAGGGTGCGGCGGCCGGCGGCGTGGCGGGCGCCCTGCTTGGCGGGGCGGCTGGTGGCGCAGGTGAGGGCGCCGTCGGTGCGGCGGGGGGGGCCCTGGCCCTTCCTGGTGGTGGCACCATCGCTGGCGGGATCGCGGGTGCGGTGGATGGCTCAGCCAAGGGGGCGCTTGCAGGCGGCGCGGCAGGCGCAATCGTTGGCGGCGCCATCGGCAGGGCCGCAGGCGAACTCATTACCTATATGGAGGGCAACTCGGAGGGCGGTGACAGCCAAAGTGGAAAAGGCAGCAGCCAGGCTGAAGACACCAAGGGCCTTGATGGTACCTCTGGGCTGACCAGACCACAGCAGGGCGCTGTCAGCAAGGTGGACAACATCATCAGCAACGGAGCCAAAGAGCACGACTTCGAGGGTGTCGTCAAAGAGCTTGCCGGTCAAAACACGGGATACGACCACGTAACTGAGATGAGGAACAACGTGCGTGGTTTGCGCGATGCCGTCAACTCGATCCGAGGTAGTCTTGCTAATCCTAATCTGACGGGCGACGCTCGTGGCAAGCTGGAGGCTGCTTTGAAGAGAGGAGAAAGCACGCTAAATAGAATGCAAGACGCATTGACTGGAAAGCGGTAGGAGGCTCAAATTGGGTACTGTCACGTCGTCCCAACCCACGGACAGGTCGAAGTCGATCGAAGAACTGGAGGGAATCGCTTGGGCGCCCCCATCGCTTTCATCTTATATTGCCAGGACTACGTTTGCGCTCCGCCGCAAGCCTCTACGTGACCTGACAAACGAGGACGTGCGGGTTGGCCTGGAACAGCACGCTGGCATCAACTATCTGGTGCCGCTGGCAATCGAGCGCCTTGAAAATGATCCTCTGGTCGAATCTCGCCTTTATCCGGGTGACCTGCTGCAAAGTCTTCTTGATGTGCCATTCGACTATTGGAGCGTCCGACCAGATATGCAACGCGAGACTGCACGCATTGCTACGGCCGGTCTGGATCAAGCCAAAGCGTGCTCAGCTTCTTGGCAGGCGGAGATCTTGCCAGGAATCCGCGAAGCGCATGACCGCTTCACGGGAAAGCTGAAGTCTCGTGTGTGGTTGCGTCCGGACGAAGGGAAAGCGCCCCCATTATGAATGCGGGCACATGGCAAGGCCACGTGCAGTAATTCGAGGTGAGCAGGACGATTTAGCAGGCTGCGGAAAAAGTCGGCCAATTTCGCTCTGAGGTGCAACGCTCGACGAAAGAGAATAGAATGGGGTGTTTCTGAGAACTATTCTTGCCCATATTGCGCCTTTCTCGAACCACTCTTTCGTGCGCTTCCCTTGTTCGCCGGCGCGCGCCCTTTTTCCGCGGCCTGTTAGAAGTGTTCTTGCCTGGTCTGGGGATTTCACATTGGCATTTGCCGTTCACCGATACGCAATCACCTCCCCGAACGACGCCACACTCGCCCCCGTGCTGACCCACAGCACCGGATACTCCGGCGCCGGGCCGAACTCGCTGCCATAGAGGTCCGTCAGATAGACGGCGCAGACCGGCTGGATGTCCGACCAGGCGATCCAGTCGAACACCGGGCGGAAGGCGGTGCCGCCGCCGCCATGCGGGGTGAGGCGGATCGGATCGCCCGGCTCATAGGTCTCGGTGCCGGCAACGGCCTCGTCGCAATAGACAGGGCAATCGGGTGAAGGAAGTGCGTGACAAAGCCGCAGAGTGCTGAATCTGTGGCGGTCCTCTGAATCGATTGGCGGAGGACGGCGATGGATGGCGCAGCGGCGGACGACGGGGCGGTTTTCGAATCGGCTGTCTTTCTCAGCCATTTCAATGGCCTGCCAGACCCGCGCCAGCGCGGCAAGGTCACCTATCCGCTCGCGGAGGTGCTGTTGCTGGCTCTGCTCGCGGTGCTGGCCGGAGCGGACAGCTTCGTCGAGATCGCCCGGTTCGGCGACAAGAACGGCCTTATGTAGCAGCCGCCACCATCTGACTCTTGTCAATGAAAATAAGGGGTTGTACTATACCCCTGCCTGTGCCAGGAAGCTCGCGGAGCTGGTTCTCTCGGCGGGGTCATCATGGCGCAACACTTTCTGCTTTCTGCGGCGGCGCGCTCGCTCAGCGCTGCCAAGGTCATGCGGATGTCCGATAGCGGGGTCGAGAACGTGTTCCTGCGGCTGCGCTGGCCCGCCACCGACGGCAAGCCGGTCTGTCCCGACTGCGGCTGCATGATCGTCTACGACTGTCGCCGACCCGAGGGCCAACCGCGCTGGCGCTGCAAGGCGTGCCGGGGTGATTTCTCGATCACCTCCGGCACCCTGTTCGCCTGGCGCAAGCTGCCGCTGCGGACCTACATGCTGGCGGTCGTCGTCTTCTGCAACGAGGTGAAAGGCAAGAGCATGCTCGCGTTCAGCCGCGAGCTGGATGTGCAGTACAAGACCGCGTTCGTGCTGGCGCACAAGCTGCGCGAGGCCATGGCGTCCAGCGCGAAGGCGCTGCGCATCGGTGGCGAGGGAAAGGTGGCCGAGATCGATGGTGCCTGGTTCGGTGGTCACATCCGGCCGGAGAACCGGGCGGCCGACCGGCTCGACCGACGGCTCGGCGAGAACCAGTCGGCAAACGCCAGGTCGTCATCGTCATGCGCGAGCGCGAGGGTCGCACGCTGGTGCATGTCGCCCCGGCCGAGGCGGCCGCGGTGCCGACGATCCGCCAGCGGATCGCCAGAGGCACCGTGCTGCATGCCGACGGGAGCCCGGCCTGGAACAAGCTGCACGCCGGGTTCGCGATGCAGCGGATCAACCATCAAGACGGCTACAGCATCGCCGGCGCCTGCACCAATCGCGCGGAGTCCTACTTCTCACGCCTGCGCCGCGGCGAGCTTGGGCATCACCACCACATCGCCGGGCCATATCTGATCCGCTACGCCCAGGAAGCAGCCTGGCAAGAAGATGCCCGTCGCGTCAGCAACGGCGATCAGGCGCATGGTGTTGTCCGCCTGGCGATGGGGTGCAGGCCCTCGGTTGATTTCTGCGGCTACTGGCAGCGGGCACGGGCAGCCTGACGCACTCGCCATCTGACCACGCCCGCGGTCTTGATCCGTTCGATCGTCTCCTTGGCCCGATTGAGCGAGGCCAAAATGGTCTTTTCAATCAACTCGCGCTGCCTGTCGTCACTGACCAAAATGCTTTTCACGGCCATGATCCGGGCGGCAAGCTCGCGCGTCGTCACCGGTTCCGGCGCTTCGCGCAGAACGTCGTAGATCAGCCGAAGGCACTCACCAGGGCGGAACCATGCACCGCGGGTCCGTTGCTGCCTGGGGCGGATATCCTCCGGCCGGAGCTGCGGGTCGAACAACCGCATGGTCGCATCGACATGCGTCAGGCTGGCGCGATGCTCGGCCAGTTGCCGCTCCAGGCCCATCACCATCCCGGCCAGTTCCGATCGCTTGTCACGCAATGCCGCGATCACATGCAGCTCCACCATCCCCGCCCCTCTTCTGAAAGCCAACGAAAGAGATGGTAGACCGAATGCTTCCGTAATCGAACCGTCTGCTGGTGGCTGCTGCTACATGATACCGCATGACCGCCCTTGCCACGACCTTGCAAGCGTTCTTCACCGACCGCCTGATCCGTCAGCGTCAGGCCAGCCCGCATACGCTCGCGGCATACCGGGACACCCTGCGGTTGCTGCTGGTCTTCGCGTCGGCCAGGCAACAGAAACAGCCATCGAAGTTGGACATCGACGACCTCGATGCTCCCCTCGTCGGCGCCTTCCTCGACCATCTCGAGCAGCAGCGGGAAAATGGCGTGCGTACCCGCAATGCCCGACTGGCCGCCATCCGCTCGCTGTTCCGATACGCAGCACTTCGTCACCCTGAACATGCCGCCGTGATCGAGCGTGTGCTCGCTATTCCGCCAAAACGTTACGACCGACGGCTGGTGACCTTCCTGACCGAACCGGAACTCGACGCGCTGCTTGCCGCCCCCACCCCGTCAAGTCCAACCGCCCGGCGCGATCGTGCCCTGCTGGCGCTTGCAGCGCAGACGGGCCTGCGGGCATCCGAGCTGATCGGCCTGCACTGCGCCGACATCCATCTTGGCACTGGCGCACATGTCAGCTGCCTGGGAAAAGGACGGAAGCAGCGAATCACGCCGCTGACCTCGGGCACGATCGCGGTCTTGCGCGGCTGGCTCGCCGAGCGCGCCGGCCAGCTGACCGAGCCGCTGTTCACTACCCGGAACGGTAGCGCGCTCAGCCGTGACGCGCTTGAGCACCGTCTTGCCAAGTACGTGGAGATTGCCGCCCGCACCTGCCCGTCGCTGGGGCGAAAGACCGTCACCATGCACGTGCTGCGCCATACTGCGGCGATGCGACTTCTGCACGCCGGCGTCGACACCTCGGTCATCAAGCTATGGCTCGGCCACGAACAGATCGAAACCACCCAGATCTACCTGCACGCAGATCTAGAACTCAAGGAACGCGCTCTGGCGAAGACAACCCAGGCCAACGTCACGCCAGGCCGTTACAGCCCACCTGACCAGTTGATCGCCTTCCTCGAGGCGCTCTGATTATGCCGACCCCGGCGGCAGCGATCGCCGCCGCTGGGGCCGGTTCCCAGGCCTCGGTCGGCATAATCCGGAGGTCGGCATAGTGGGCGTTGCACAGCGCGTGCAGCACGCCCGAGAGGGTATAGTACGGTTTCCAGTGATCATGCACGACGATGCCGGCGAGACCTTCGAGCATGCTGCCGCGGGCGGCGATGCGGTAGCAGGTCATCAGCCTGGTGCAGGCGATGTGCAGCCACTGGGTCTTGCCGGCGATGCGAAACCCGGTCTCGTCGAGATGCTTGACTGCGGCGGCGGCGATCAGCACTTGCACCGCGTCGGCGAAGCCGCTGAAGCGCTGCGCGCAGGTGTGGCTGAGATGGGCGATGGTGGCGCCGCTCAGGCGCACCGCGAACAGCAGCGCCATCAGGGCGGCCAGACGTTTCTCAGGCAGATGCTGCGAATTGCGCAGATACACCACGATGGCGGCAAGGCGCGGGCCATACTGCACCGGCGCGTTCACCCCTTCGGGAAACGCCGCTCGCGTGGTGGTCCCGCAGGCCGGGCACTGACACGCATGCGCGCGATGTTCGGTCACCACCGGCGGCGGCGGAGGCGGCAGGTCGATCACCTGCCGCGCCGCATGGCCGCTGGCGGTCGCCGGGCTCAGCGCCTCGCCGCAGTCCGAGCAGGCCGGCGGATAGTGGTCGACCACCACATCCGGCATCGGGCTCGGCTGGCGCGTCATCCCCGGGTGTCCCTTCTGGCCGCCGCTTATAGCGCGACAGCTCGGATGGCCGGTCAGCGACAGCAAGGATGGCCGGTCGCTGCGTGGTGGAGAGATGGCGTGGCTGACGGTGCGGGGCAAGGGTTG
>CAIVPZ010000129.1 GCA_903907955.1 uncultured Acetobacteraceae bacterium
CCCAATGCCAAACAACCAAGGAAGCCCGTGAAAGTGGAGAGCCGGATGCGGTGAAAGCCGCCCGTCCGGTTCGGAGGGAGGCTGAGCGGCATCCTCACTGAGGTGTCGCCAGCCTACCCTACTGTTGATGCTCGGCATGTCGCCTCTCGCTTTCAGCAGCGGTGATCCTCGTTGGGCAACCTACAAACAAGCTGAAGATCGCGGCTGGCAGGTTCGCAAAGGCGAGCGCGGCACAGCAGGGTTCTTTTTCAAGCGGCTCGAACTGCGCGATGAGTCCAGGCCAGCCGATGACGAACACGCGGTGAAGCGCATCCCGCTGCTGCGCGCCTTCACTTTGTTCCACGCCAGCCAAATCGACGGCATTTCCGACTTCGTTCCGCCTACCATCGAGGAAGCGCCGTGGCGCACGCCGGAAGCCGCCGCGATCATTATCGTTAACAGTGGAGCTGTAATCAGGGTCGGTGGTGACCGTGCATTCTATTCACTTTCGACGGATCACATCCAGATGCCGCCGCAATCGGCCTTCGCGACGGCGGAAGGATATTGCGGAACCGTTACGCATGAGCTGTGTCACTGGTCGGGCGCGGTGAAGCGGCTCAACCGCGATTTGCGAAACCGGTTCGGTTCGCATGACTACGCGAGAGAGGAGCTCCGGGCGGAGCTTGGGATGCTCATGCTCTGCGGTGAGCTTGGCCTCGCAATCTCAGACAGCGAGTTTGCCAACAACGCCGCTTACGTTGCGTCCTGGTTAGAGCGGCTTCGCTCTGACCGCAAGGAAATCTTCCGGGCGGCTGCAGACGCCCAGCGCATCGCCGATTACCTGCTCGCCTTCCATCCCGCCTACGCAAACAGCCAGGCCGGATCGCCGGACAGCATGTCCACCGCCGACGATGCCAATGCGGCCGCTGCGCCGGAACTGATGCCGGCCGCCGCGTAGAGCCACCCCTTCCGATCAACCTGCAGCCGTTCGGCTCGGCCGCCTTCCAGGCGGTCGAGGCTGCGCGGCTGCCCACACGAGGACACCATCATGCCAAACGACACCTTTGGATTCACGCTGTTCGACAACACCGCGCTGTCGGGCTGGACCTGCCCCGCGACGTCAACCGCTACGGATATATGCGCATTCGATGAGGCCGATGACGACGGCGACATGCTGCCGGCAGCGGCACCGGCGGCTCCGGCCGCGCGCGGCAGCAACTTCCATCTTGCCGGTGATCGCAACCTTGCCCTGGGGTGGCCCGCCCGGGCGCGCGACAACATCACGGCGATCCGTCTGTCGAAGGCGCTGGAGCAGTCGGGCCGCGTGCCGACGCCGGAGGAGCAGGCGCAACTGCTGCGCTTCATCGGCTTCGGCGCCACGGACCTGGCGCAGAACTGCTTCCGCCGTCCCGGCGAGGATGATTTCCGGCCCGGCTGGCAGGAAATCGGCGCGGCGCTCGAAGCCGCCGTCACGCCGGAGGAATACGCCGCCCTCCAGCGTGCCACCCAATACGCTCACTTTACACCTGAAACGATCATCTCTGGACTCTGGCGGGCCGCGGTGCGGCTGGGCTTCACCGGCGGCCGTGTGCTGGAACCCGGCATGGGCACCGGCCTGTTCTTCGCCCTGCTCCCTGCCCCGCTGCGTCCGGCCTGTCACCTCACCGGTATCGAATACGACCCGGTCACCGCCCGCATCGCCCGCTTCGTGCATCCTGAGGCGCGCGTACGGTGCGAAGACTACACGCGCAGCCCGCTCTCCGGCGGCTTCGATCTGGCGATCGGGAATCCTCCCTTCTCTGATCGCGTGGTGCGGGCCGATCCTGCCACGCGGGCGCTGCGGCTCCGGCTGCATGATCATTTTATCGCTCGCTCGATCGAGCGGCTGCGCCCTGGCGGCCTCGCGCTGTTCGTCACCAGCACCGGCACGATGGACAAGGTCAGCACCACGGCGCGCGAGCACATCGCCGGCATGGCCGACCTGATCGGCGCGGTGCGCCTGCCCGAGGCCAGCATGCGCGCGACAGCGGGCACCGATGTGGTGGTCGATCTGCTGGTCTTCCAGCGCCGCGACGCCGGCCGGTCCTCCGCCGGCGCGGCCTGGATCGACCTCGCCACGGTCGAGGCGGCGGCGGATGACGATTGCGACGAGACGGAGTCGTCCGCCATCCAGGTGAACCGCTACTTCGCCGAGCACCCGGAGATGGTGCTGGGCGATCATGCTGTGCGGCGCGGCATCTACGGCCCCGCCCTCACCTACACCTGCCGGCCGCGCAAAGACGGCGCGGCCTTCGAGACCCTGCTGACCGCCGCGCTCGGCCGTCTGCCCACCGCCATCTTCACCCCGTCAGCAGAGTCCGAGGGGGACTTTGACGACGATGCCGGGACGGAAGTGGGCACGGCAGCCGACGGCGCCATGATCAAGGAAGGCTCCTACCTCCCGGGCACGGCCGACCGGCTGATGCAGATCGTCAACGGCGAGGCGCGCGCCGTCGCGATCAAGGAGGGCAAGGGCGGCGACGGCATCCTCGCCCGCACCGCCAAGGTCATCCGCGCCCTGCTGCCGATCCGCGATGCGGTGCGCGATGTCCTCCGCGCCCAGGCGGCCGACCAGCCATGGGCGCCGGCGCAGGTCCGGCTGCGCATTGCCTACAGCAGCTTCGTCCGCAGCTTTGGCCCGATCAACCACACCGTCGTCTCGGTCACCACCGATCCGGAGACCGGCGAAGAGCGGGAGACGCACCGCCGCCCGAACCTGGCGCCATTCACCGACGACCCCGATTGCTGGCTGGTCGCCAGCATCGAAGACTACGACCTGGAGTCCGGCCTCGCCCGCATGGGCGCGATCTTCCGCGAGCGGGTGATCGCCCCGCCGTCGGCGCCGCTGATCGCGACCGCGGCCGACGCGCTCGCCGTCACCCTCAACGAAACCGGCCGCGTGGACATCGACCACCTGGCCGAACTGCTGGACCGCGACCCGGAAACTGCGCTGGCGCAACTCGGCACCGCCGTGTTCCTCAATCCGCGCACCGAGATCTGGGAGACCGACGACGCCTACCTGTCGGGGTCCGTCCGCACCAAGCTCGCCGACGCCGAGGCGGCGGTGGAGCGCGATCCGCAGTATGCGCGCAACGTGGCGGCACTGCGGCTGGTGCAGCCCGAAGACCTTCAGCCTTCGGACATTACAGCGAGACTTGGCGCGCCGTGGATTCCCGTGGCCGACATCGAGGCGTTCATCTCCGAGGTGATGGGCGCCGACACGCGGGTGCGCCACACGGTCGAGATCGCCGCCTGGTCGGTGGATGTCGCGCCGTTCATCGGCACCGCCGCCGGCACCTCCGAATGGGGCACCGCCCGGCGGAATGCCGGCTGGCTGCTGCACGACGCGCTGAACAGCGCCACGCCGCAGATCTTCGACACGATCATCGAGGACGGCATCGAGAAACGGGTGCTCAACAGCGAGGCGACCGAGGCCGCGAAGGAGAAGCTGGCCAAGATCAAAGACGCCTTCACCAACTGGGTCTGGACCGATCCGGATCGCACTGACCGGCTGGCGCGCATCTACAACACGCACTTCAACAATCTGGTGCCGCGCCGGTTCGACGGGCGGCATCTCACCCTGCCCGGCGCGAGCAATATCATCCGTCTCTACGACCACCAGAAGCGGGTGATCTGGCGCATTGTCGCGTCCGGCTCGACCTACATCGCCCACGCGGTCGGCGCCGGGAAATCCTACGCCATCGCCGGCGCCATCATGGAGCAGAAGCGGCTCGGCCTGATCAGCAAGGCCCTGCTGGTCGTGCCCGGGCACTGCCTGGCGCAGGTATCCCGGGAATTC
>CAIVPZ010000130.1 GCA_903907955.1 uncultured Acetobacteraceae bacterium
GGCAAAACCCCGGGTAAGCAGGTGCAGCATGCGTCCGCCTGCGGAACGGCCGCCGCAGAAATCCGCCATTTTTTGGCCGTCGAACCCGGATTGACCCGCTTCCGTTCTGTGTTCGCCCGGGGTTTTGCCCCGGTTACCGCTCCCGGAGAGATTCGAACTCCCAACCCCCAGATCCGTAGACACGTCGTGGTTAGAGAAACTGACAGACTCTAGGAGACAACTGGCGACACGGCCCGCGCTATCCCAAGGATTCCGTTGCGCATCACAAGACTTTGCGTGAATCTTTCTGACATCAGGTGCCGGTGCAGAGGGTCCGCAAAGGGTCCGCTGGAAATTCCGGAGTTTTCGCGAAGGTCCGCACAAGGTCCGCTATGGTCGGGGAAGTCAGACTAACACAAAGAACAGTCGAAGATGCGCGCTGCCCGCCGGGCAGAAAAGATGCGCTGTTGTTTGACCGAGACTTGAGAGGCTTTGCGCTGCGTGTCGGCAGCACTGGCGGCAAGACCTTCCTCGTCCAGTTCAACGTAGCAGGCGAGCGCCGCCGGTTAGCTCTCGGCGCCTTCGGTATACTGACGGTAGACGAAGCGAGAAAGCGGGCGCTCGCCTCTCTGGGTGACGTGGCGAAGGGGGTGGACCCGGTTGCCGAGCGACGGGCCATCATCGCGACTCGGAAGGCCGCAGTGATGGCATCGAAGGTCCGGGCCGAGGAGGATGCTTTCACGTTTGGCCGGCTTGTCGATTCCTGGGTCGATGCCCGCGAGGGTGAACGCCGGCCCGGCTACCTCGCCACGGCGCGCACCACGATGAAGCTGCACCTGAAGGCGTGGCTGAACCGGCCGGCAAGCAGCATCACCACCATGGAAGCCGTGCGCGCGCTGGACGCCATCAAGGCCACCGGCAGCACCGTCACCGCCAACCGTGCCCTGGCCTATGCCCGTGCAGCCTATGGTTGGGCACTGCGCCGGCAGGTGGTGGCGTGCAACCCCTTGACCGGGATCGAGGCGCCCACCGAGGAGCGCTCACGCGATCGCGTGCTGTCTGCCGAGGAACTCGGCGCCGTCTGGCGTGCTGCCGGCAAACTGACCACGCCCTACGACGCCTTCATGCGGGCGCTGCTGCTGACCCTGCAACGCCGGGATGAGGTTGCGCACATGCGATGGTCGGAACTGTCGGCAGACCTGACCACCTGGACCCTGCCACGGGAGCGGGCCAAGAATGACAAGGCCCACATCGTCCACCTGGCCGAACCGGTGCGCGACATGCTGGCCAGGGTCCCGCGCTTTGCCGGGTGCCCGTTCGTGTTCCCTTCGAGCTCGATGAAACCAATCAGCGGCTACGCCTGGGCCAAGCGCACGATTGATGCCGCCGTAACCGTGGAGCGCGTCGAAGCCGGCATCGAGCCTGCCGAGTTGTCGAATTGGCGCTTCCACGACTTCCGCCGGGCCGGCGTCACGGCGCTGGCCGGCATGGGGTTCGCGCCGCATGTCTGCGACCGGCTGCTGAACCACGTGTCCGGGGCAATCCAGGGTGTCGCCGCGGTCTACCAGCGCGCCGAGTTCCTGACCGAGCGGAAAGCGGCCCTGGACGCATGGGCGGCGCATGTTCTGCGCGCCGCCGAAGCGAGGCCCGGCCCGGCCGGGTGACGGAACCGAGCCGGGGCGGCTTCCCCGGCATCAAGGGCGGGCCGGGGGTGTTGCTGCACCGCACCGGCCCTGACCCGCAGATCATGACGGAACCACGACCATGCAGGCTACCCAACCCAATACCACGCCAACCGGCGCCGCCGCACCCCCGGCAGCCCTTCCGTCCATCCTCGACCTCGGCCGGAATCTGCGGTCGATCCGGGACGCACACGAGGAAGCGGACGCCGCTTTCTTGAAAGCCAGGTTGCCGGAAATGGAGCGGGTGCACGAAAAGCGGATGATGCTGTTGCACCAGCAGGACCGCGCAATCTGCGCCCTGGTGCTGAATTTGCCGGCGCAGACGATCGCCGATGCGTTCGTGCAGGTCGTGCTGGCGGATGAAGCCGCCGAGGGGACTCAGGCGTGCGAGTCCGATCTGGACGATTACAGGAAGGTGCTGGCGGCCCTGCGCCGGGTGCTCGCCAGCATCACGCCGATCCTCTCCGCCGCCGCCGGGCTGCCCGTCGAAGCGGTGTCGTGGGCGCCATACCCGGAAGAAGGCGCGGCAGCATGAACGCGAACCCATCCCGCCGCGCCCTCCTGGTTGGCGCTGGCGCTGTCTTGGCGCTGCCGGGTGTCACTGCACCCGCTACAGCATCACCCGGCCCTGACGCGGCTCTGATTGCCTTGTGCTCCGAACACATCGTCAACTTCCACGCCTTCAACACCAGCGGCGCCGAGCCGGACGGCGGCGGCCCGTTGGAAGCCGCCTACCTCCGCACATACCGGCTGATCGGCGAAACAGAGCCGCAGACCCTGGCCGGCACGGTGGCCTTCGCCAAGGTCATCAAACTTGAAGCGACGTTGCCGAGTGGGGAAGAAAGGCCGGGCGACGTGACGGACTGGGCATATGACTTGGTGTGCGACTTGCTGCGGCTGCATGGGGCAGCGGCGTGACAGCGCAGCAGAAGGGAGGGGGCGCAAGCCCCTCCCCGGCGCATCCGAACCCGGTTACCATTGAGACGGTAACCGGGTGGTTCTTGGAATCGTTCGGGAAGGAGCCGGATAAATACACCGTCACAATGTTTGTCCAATTCCTAAACGCAAAGCCGCCGCAGATACAAGACGGTCCGCAGCAGAACAGAGACGACAAGGATTGCGCCGAGCTTGCCAAGGCCATTGCCGTTATTATCAAGACGGCGCCTCGCTTAATAAAACTACAAGAAACACTGCGAGACCAGTTTACTGAATTGTTCGGACACGACAACGAGGCGACAATTCAAGCAGACAACTCCGCTCGCAATGCCCGCGCCCTTCTGATGGGCGCAAAAGCGGGGAAGAATGAATTCCCTGTATTTCCAAGTGACGGCAAGAAAAAACCGCCGCCATGGCGAGTTGTCGCCAAAACGACGGCATGGTTCATCGAACGCGCGTTGACGCAGGCGGGACATGAAGCGCCGACTCTCACCGCCGGGCCGGGGGGAGAAGTGTTCCAGCGCGCTATGGAGCACCTGGAAGGCAAGCGTCGAAAATCGTCCGGCTTGCGTGAGGTTGTTCGAGAACGTTCCTAACGTGGAATAGTTGGCGATTGCATTTCGCATTCGCCCACAAGAACGCGGTTCCTTACTTCTCCGGTCATGTCGTAAACTACTGACCCGAGCGGAGTTACCATGCAGACCGCCGAAAATACCCACACCCGCGCCGCCGGGCGTGCCGCGCAATTGCTGACCAGCGCGGCCAATCTGACCCCGGAACCGACGAAGCCGCCGCCTGAGTTCCTGACCGACAAGATGCTGGCCGATCTGCTGGGCGTCACCCAGCGCACAACGCTGCGCTGGCGTCGCGACGGGGGCGGCCCGCCCTATGTCCGGCTTGGCACGCACCGACTGAACTACCTGCGCAGCGATGTGGTGGCCTGGATGAACGAGCATCGGCATGCGCACCGCGCCGCCGAGTCGGTCGCGAAGGCCGCATAGACGTGCGCCCCTCGACCGAGGGGCCGAAGGGCGCGAAAACGGATCGGAAATCGGAC
>CAIVPZ010000131.1 GCA_903907955.1 uncultured Acetobacteraceae bacterium
CTCGCGCAAGAGCCGGATGGACCGTGATGCCGAGGTGGCCGGATGGCTGCGGGCGAACGCCGCCGGGCAGACGCTGGAAGAACTGCGCGCGGCAATCGCCGAGCGGTTCGGAGCGGCGCACACGCCCAGCCGAAGCGCCCTGCACCGCTTCCTCGCTCGGCAGGCCGATGGAAAGCTCACCTCGCGCAAGAGCCGGATGGACCGTGATGCCGAGGTGGCCGGATGGCTGCGGGCGAACGCCGCCGGGCAGACGCTGGAAGAACTGCGCGCGGCAATCGCCGAGCGGTTCGGAGCGGCGCGCACGCCCGGCCGAAGCACCCTGCACCGCTTCCTCTCTCGGCTTCGGCGTGCCGCTTATCCCCCCGCCGTCGCGCCGTAATCCCGCCGGAACTCGGTATGCCCCGGCCGATCCCGGTTGCAGGAACGTATGTGCTGCGGCAGGAACGTATGATCTATGCCAGCAGTTGCCGGAGATGATCGCCGCTATCGCCGACTTCTGGCGGGCGCACAGGACCAATCCGCCGCCGCACCGCGCGAGCAAAGTCGGCCGCAACGATCCCTGCCCGTGCGGGTCCGGCAGGAAGTTCAAAAAATGCTGTGGCGCGCCGGGACGGGTACTTTCCTGACCAGGCCGTCCCTGCCGGCAACCCGGTTCAGCGCAGGACGTCGTCGAGGCTCGCAGCGTCAAATACGCGCAGGCTCCACTCCTCCAGCGCGACAGTGTCCGCAGTGGCGATGCGATCTCTGGCCCAGCCCGGTAGCGCGCCAAACCGGCGCTCCAGCAGGCGAAGCAGTATGGTCGCCTCGCCTTTCTGGCGGCCCGTCTCCTCGCCTTCCTGACGGCCTTTCAGCTCGCCCTCTTGCAACCACTGCCGCTTCCAGTCCTCGGCCCGTGACGCCAGCATGTTCCTGACCTCCAACAATTCCTCCGGCACCCGAACCCCCGGGGCCAGCGGCTCCATGATCGCGCCCAGCAACTCGGCAAAGACCGACCGTACCCCCTCAAACCCAGGATGATGCCTGAACCACGCCAGAAGCGCGTCGGCCAGGACGACCACCTGCTCCGGATCAGGAGAACCTTCCAACCGGAACAGCAGCGCCGGGAGGGCGTCGCGCCTCGCCAGATCATCCTCGGGGAAAGCGCCCTCGTCCACTATCTGGTAGCTCATCGCCGGCTGCCATTGCCACAATGGCGAATTCCCGGGCAGCCCGACGAGTTCGTGCAGCGTCAGCGGCGCCGCCCAGCGTCGGTCACCATTGTACAGGACGACCGGCAGGATCGGCGGCAGCCTTCCGTCGGGCAGCAGGCTCTTCTCGTTCAGCAGCTGCTGCCACAGGAGGCTGGCATAGACCAGCACACGGAGCGCCATCCAATGGTAGGGGGTGGACTGGAACTCCAGCAGCAGCACCAGGTAAGTGTCGCCGCCGCCGCGCCGCGGGATGCGCCAGATCATGTCGCCTTCGCGTCGATCGCCGGTCTCGGCATGGAACTTGGCGTTCTGCCGCTCCATACGCTCCAGATCGAGGTCGTCGAGCCAGGGGCCGGCGACGAACTCGCGCAGCAGCTGAGCCACCATGCCGGGGTGGCCGAACAGGCGGTGATAAAGGCCATCGTGGTCGCGCATGCGCACCGTTTACCACGGTCGGCCAGCGGCGTTGACGCGCACGGGCGACAACCAGGGCAAGATTTTCTCCGATTGGCGCCATGGGGTCCGGTGGCAGCGGCCCTGGCCTTGCTTGCACGTTACCGAGAGTGCCTGGCGGCCGGGCGACGGCGCTACAGGCACCCGCTCCCCGCATGGTCGCGATAGATTTGGGCGTCGCGCACGTAACCGGCTAGGACCTGGAGGCTGCGGTGGCGCGAGATTTCCTGGATCTTGAAGATGCTGGCGCCCGTCCGCGCCGCGCTGGTGATGAAGCCGGCCCGCAGCGAATGGCCGCCGAACAGCGCCGGATCGTAGCCGGCGGCCCTGGCGGCGGCCTGGACCAGCCGGGCGACGGCGCGGTCGCTCATCGGCTCGTCCGTCACCTGACCGGCCCGGCCGATCCGGCGGAACACGAAGCCCTCTGCCAACCGGCCAGCCGCCAGCCAAGCATCCAGCGCGGCCACTGGGCGCAGGCGGTCGCCGTGCGGAATGGCCACCACCGCCCCCTCGCCTTCCTGGTCGGCTTTGGATCGCCGGATCACCACCCGGATGCCTTCGGCATCCCGCCGGAGATCCTCGACACGGAGGGCGACCAGCTCCGAGCGCCGGAACGCGCCGGCGAACCCGATGGCGAGCACCGCGCGCGCCCGCACGGCACGCAGGCGGTCACCGGTGCAGGCGCGCAGCATGTCGCGCAGCACATCGGCATCGGCCGCGGCCTTTTGTGCCGGCGGCGCGGCGCGCGACCGCCGGATACCGGCCATGACCTCGGCGATGGCTCCGCCGCCGTCGACGCGCTGCGGCGGCTTGTGCCCGGCGCGCTTGTGCGCCCAGCCGATGGCGGCCAGCCGGCGGGTGATGGTGGACGGTGCGCGTCCGGCTTCGGCCTCGTTGGCGCAGAACCGTGCCACCACCCCCGGATCGGCTGGGAGCGGCGGCTCGCCGCGCGCAGCGCACCAGGTTTGGAACCGCTTGTCGTTCTTCCTTGGCCGCTGCACTTTGCCCTTTAGAGCATTTTCACCCTGACTGGACATAGCCGGCGTGGCGGATGAAGTTCCTGCACTCCTCTGGTGACACGCATCCGGTGATGGAGCCGAGGGCGTTCCAGAGCGCCGCGACGGTTCGGACGGCTTTGGCCCGCAGCAGTGCCTTGATCTTGGCGAACACCTGCTCGATAGGATTGAGGTCGGGGCTGTAGGCCGGGAGGAACCGCACGCTCGCGCCGGCTGCCTCGATGGCCCGGAGCACGGCCGGCTTCTTGTGCGAGGACAGATTGTCCATCACCACGGTGTCGCCGGCCGTCAGGGTTGGCACCAGAACTTGCTCGACATAGGCCAGGAACCGGTCGCCGTTGATCGGTCCGTCGAAAACCGCCGGTGCGACCAGGCCGTCCTCGCGCAAACCGGCGAGGAAGGTGGAGGTCTTCCAGTGGCCGTGCGGGCTGGTGTCAATCAGCCGTTCGCCCCGCGGCGCACGGCCGTACAGGCGGACCATGTTTGTCTTGGTGCAGGTTTCATCGATGAACACCAGCTTGCCCGGGTTCAGGCTGGGCTGGGTGTCACGCCATTCGGCACGGGCCTTGGCAACATCCGGGCGGTTCTGTTCGGCGGCGTGCAAGGTCTTTTTTTTCGTGTCAGGTCCAGATGCGCCAGGGTTTCCCAGACCACGGTCTTGCTGGCCGAAACCTTGTGCGTCTCCACCAGCCAGGACCGAATTTCCGCGATCGTCGCATCCGGACGCGCTGCCACGTATTGCCTGATCTCTTGGAACAGCCCGGCCAGCTTGCGTGGCACGTGACAGCGCTGTGGCCGGGCCGCGGTCTCGCCGGTGTCGCGGCGGCGGCTGAGCGTCTTGGAGACATATGAGATACTGACCAGCAGCATCACGGCGATCTGCCCCACAGGGAAACCCGCATCAAACGCCGCGAACACACGTTCGCGCAGGTCTTGGGCGTAGGCCCGGCCTCGCTGCCAAAGCATGCCAACCTCCGGTGTTCGACAACCGGAGACCTACGAATCGTACAGCAAGGGGGTGCCGGAACCGCAATTTGCGCATGGCTGCGATTCCGGTCACGGCGGAAGTGCTCTAGTGCTGTACTAACTGCCTGGTTCACGTGGGAATTGGAGGCGCCCACACGTGATAATTGGCACTTATCACGAGCCCTGCAATTGTGCCATAATACCAGCCAAGCCCTTGATCCCCCTTTGGACTCTCCGCATCCGATGACCGATTCCGACCACCGCGCCCCGGAAGAAGAGCGATCGCACGGCAG
>CAIVPZ010000132.1 GCA_903907955.1 uncultured Acetobacteraceae bacterium
CTCACGACTCCCCTCATTTTCTCTGTCCCACATCTTGTGCCGATTCGTGCCGATTCTCTACCAGGGGTGAGAGTTTTCTGGGATGAGTGGACGGCATGGACATGGAAGCGGCGGACCTGCGCGATGGTGGACGACTGAAGGACATACACGCGTTCATTGACGGCCTCTACGATCGCGACCTCCACACCAAGCGTGTGGACTCGTTGGCCGCGGCCACACTCGGAGTCATGACCGGGGCGTCGCTGGCGGTGGCGATGATCGGGCAGGCATTGGCGCAGGCACGCGGCCTCCTGACCAAGCACGCGATCAAGGAAGTCGACCGGTTGCTCAGCAACAATGCCATCGACGTCTGGGACAGCTTCGCCCGCTGGGTGCCGCATCTGATTGGCACGCGCAAAGAGATTGTCGTTGCCATGGACTGGACCGACTTCGACGGCGACGACCAGGCCACCCTCGCGCTCAATCTCGTGACCGACCATGGCCGGGCGATGCCACTGTTGTGGCTGTCAGTGTGGAAGGACGAGTTGAAGGATCAGCGCAACGGCTTCGAGGATGCGTGTCTGCTGCGATTGTCACAGGTCGTCCCGCTCGGCTGCCGTGTCACCATCCTGGCCGACCGCGGCTTCGGCGATCACAAGCTATTCGCGTATCTTGCTGATCTCGGCTTCGGGTATGTCATCCGCTTCCGTGGCAATATCCACGTCACTGATGCCTCCGGCGAGACGCGGACCGCCGCCGAATGGGTCGGCAAATCGGGTCGGGCGCGCAAGCTGCGCGCCGCTCGCATCACGGCGTCGCATGCCTATCAGGTCGGTGCTGTCGTCTGTGTGCACGCACGTGATATGAAGGAGCCGTGGTGCCTCGCGGCCAGCGACGCCGAGGCGCCCGCCGGGACGCTCATTGCGCAATACGCACGGCGCTGGACCATCGAGCCCAGCTTCCGAGATACAAAGGATCTGCGTTTCGGCATGGGAATGGCCGAGCTCCGCATCGCCGAGCCGGAGCGGCGGGATCGGCTGCTGCTGATCAACGCCTTCGCCATGGCGTTGCTCACCATGCTCGGGGCGGCCGGAGAAAGTCTGGGAATGGACCGACACCTCAAGTCCAACACGTCGAAGACGCGCACCCATTCGCTGTTCCGGCAGGGATGCATGCTCTATGAGCTGATCCCAAACATGCCGGAGCACCGCCTTCTGCCGCTGATGCAGAGGTTCGCCGAAATGCTGGCGCAAAGCGGGCTGTTTTGCGGTTCACTCTCGGAAACGAAATGAGGGGATGAGTGAGCAAACGCATAGAAAATGAAGCATATTTTGTTTGTCGTGCCAGCGGCCGTTATTAGTGCATATTGATCGTCACCGAGCTGATGCACAAGTGTTCAGTCGGCTACATGATGGCGCGATCAAGCCAGAAGTCCCTAAATGCCCGTATTTGATGCATAGATAGTCAGATCGAGCAGCATTTTGGTGCTTCTGGCCTGGGCGTTATCGCTAAACAGATGAAAGTTGGTTCGTCAGCAGGAGAAGCGCATCAGAGAAATTTGCAAAACCATTCCTGCTGCCGTGTACGCCGGAAGCTGATTGGACGTTTCAAGCTTTGCAGGTGCGGATACCAAGCACAGTGTAGAGAGGGCAGAAACGGATGCCGGCAGTCAGCAGCGGTACTAGACCGATCAATCCGAACCACCTTGCGTTGCCGTCCAGAATGACGAGCAAGGACAGCAGGCCCAAGCCAACAAGCACACGGATAACGCGATCTACAGTTCCGACATTCGGATTCATGGCAGTCTCCTGTTGAATGGATTGGATCGTTCAGGCAGCGGCAGGCTGGGTCTTCGCGGCGTACTGGTCATAGGCCTCGACTGCCTGGGCGGCATACATGACCGCCGGCCCGGCACCCATGTAGATCGCCATGCCCATGGTTTCCATCACCTCGTCGCGGGTGGCACCGTGGCGCACCGCGGCTTCGGCATGGAATGCGATGCAGGCGTCGCAGCGTGTGGCGACCGCGATGCCGAGTGCGACCAGTTCCTTTGTCTTGGTGTCAAGCGCGCGTGGCTCCAGCGCGGCACGGGCGAGGGCGGAAAAACCCTTCATCACGTCCGCGGCGCCGGTTCGCAATTCCTTCAGGGGCGCCGACAAGCCTGACGCCAGTTCCGGCCAGTTCTTATGCACTTCGCTCTCCTCGAGACACGTCTCCGATCGAACCTTGGGCGGCTGGCGCTTCGGGCGCCTTGATCTATGTCAATTGAGGAAATGAGAAAATGCACGCTCGTGGTCGACGGTTCGCCCCGGCGATGGCGACGAGGCCGATGAAATTTGCAGATTGCGGCAACTAGCATTGTTCTCCATAAAGGGAACCTTGGAATCTACCCTCAAACACATCCGGCACTGGGCGTGAGGCGGGCTGATGAGCAGCATCACGGCCACCAGCCTCACGACGCACGGTCTGAAACGGCGCGATGCGCGAGGGTGTCGCGGTCTGCTGGCGCCGCTCGCTGGCGTATGGCGTCTGAAGCGCGCGACCGATGATAGCGGTGGAATGCGAAGCCGGCGGCACCCTCGGCGAAGCCGGCCTCGGTCGCGATCCCCGCTTGGGCAACGCGTTATCCAGGTCCTGGCCCTGATTTTGTCCCGACAATCGACCTGGTTCACGTCAATGGCGGCCAGGTCGCCGCTGACCGCAGAGGAGTTCCGTCGATGAAGGTGCTTCCGTCCACTGTCGGCGCAAGCCGCTTCAGCACGTTGCCATGCGTCGTTCGGGTGCTCGCGTTCGCACTGTGCGTCGGAGCGGCGATGGTGACGACCCCGGCATGCGCGCAGCAACGTGGTAACCCGTTCGCGGGTCGCTCGGCCGGTGGCGCCGGCCCTTACGGTTCCGATGCCGGAGCAAGGGTCCACATGATGCAGCAATCCCAGATCATGACGCGCGCCTATGGGGCAGCCGCTGCCGGTGCGGGTGATCCCGCCAGTGTCGTGGTGGAAGACGGAGGAACGCTGAAGGCGCCACGAAGGGTCGATCCCGACAGCGATCTCGGGCAGGTTTTGTTCGCCTCCTGTGCTGGTGGCGCCTTTCTCGGAGGCCTGACTTCGGCAACCACGACGACCGTGGTGGCATCCGGTGCAGGAGCCGGAGCGGCTGCCGGCATCGGGCTGCCGATACTGGCGGGCGCGGTCGCGTCGGCCTCGGCAATCGGCTGCGGTATTGGTGTTGCGACTGCTGCGGTCAGCCTGGGCGCGGCAGATGTCTGGCGTCGGCTGTTCCACATAGAACGTGAGCCATAGCGCGACCATCCGGGTTGCTTTCGCGGGGCCGCGTGCGGCCGTGCAAGAGCTGGGTCCGGGGGACACCAGCCCGGCAACCGCGCGGTCGCCGTAGGCCGCTCGGATGGAAGGCCCGCTCACGGTTCCGCCCGGCGCAGTCATTCGTATTGCCCTCAAAAAGCAAATAATATAACCTGTGGGCTGGCAATTGATGATGCCCGCCGCGTGCGGGCCTGTGCGGGAGAAATGCCGATGCCGCGCCTGACAGACCGCGCCTGGTCACCCTACGTCGCGGGGGTGCTGATCGGGCTGCTGCAAATCCCCGCATTCCTGCTCCTCGATGCCGCCCTCGGCACCTCGTCGTCCTATGTGACCGTCGGCGCCAGCCTGGCTGAATTCGCGGATCCCTCGGTGCGCGGCCTTCAGTACGCGGCCCGCCACCTCGACGGCGCGAAGAACTGGTGGCAGGTGGCGCTGGTCGGCGGCATCGCCCTGGGCGCGCTGGTTTCCTCCGTTTTGTCGGGAACGCGGCGGCGCGGCGTTTCGCCGGCATGGGCGCGGGCGCTCGGCACCAACAGCCGGCTCTCTCGCTTCGTGCTGGCGTTCATCGCCGGTTTCGTGATGCTCGCCGGGGCACGCATCGCCGACGGGTGCACGAGCGGGCACGGCATCTCCGGCATCGCCCAGCTTGCCATCGCCTCGTTCATCGCAGTGGCTGCGATGTTTGCGGGCGGCATCGCCACCGCGCAGCTGCTGCGCCGCATCTGAAGGGAGAGCAGGCAATGTCCGTCCTGACAGCTATTCTGACCGGCTTGGCCATGGGCGCGGTGTTCGGCATCGCGCTGGAAAAGTCGCGCGTGTTCGAGCCCGGCGTGATCGTCGGCCAGATGCAGCTCCGCAACTTCCTGATGCTGAAGATATTCCTCACGGCAGTTGCCACGGGACTTGTGGTGCTCGCGGCGCTGAACGGTGCGGGGTTGGCGACGTTGCACCCCAAGACGACGATGTACCTCGCGGACGCGCTCGGCGGTGCGCTGCTCGGCGTCGGAATCACCCTGGCCGGTGCCTGCCCCGGAACGGTTGCTGCCCAGATCGGTGCCGGTTATCGCGATGCTTGGTTCACCTTCGCCGGTGGCCTCGCTGGGGCCATCGCTTTCACCTATGCCGAGCCGGCGCTGCGCCCGGTGCTGCTGACGGGATCGGGTGCGCTCACGCTCGATCGGCTTATCGCTGTGCCGTTCTGGCAAGTCGCACTCTGCTTCGCTGCGGTGCTGGTTGCCGGCCTCGCGGCTCTGGAACGCTGGCGGTCCTGGCGCGACGAGATCGGCCCCGCAGCCGATGGGCTGCAGCCGCGGGCCTGACCGGGCGAACGCCCGGCCGGTCTTCTCGTGGCAAGATCGACCGGGCGCTTTCTTGCGGCTCCTTGTCTTGACTAACAACGGTACCGGCGCGATGCCGGAGGCTGACAAGCACCCGGGCGGGTGCGCCATAGGCTGACGCAATGATCTGCCGTAAAGAAACGACACGAGGAAATATCAAATGCACCGTCGCACCCTGATGCTGGGTTCCGGCGCCGCCCTGCTGGGCGCGCGTGAGGCGGCTGCCGCCGGCGCCCTCTCCGACCCGGGCCTGCCCGCCGGCACCCGCGAGGTGGCCGAGATGGCATCGCCTCCCGGCAAGGTGAAGCTGATCCGGCTGACCGACCGGCCGCCCAACTACGAGACGCCGCTTGAAGCGTTCCGCACACCGATCACTCCCAACAACCGGTTCTTCGTTCGCTATCATCTGGCCGAGTTGCCGACGATGGCGGAGTTGAAGGACTGGACGCTCACGCTTGGCGGCGATGCCGCGGCTGGAACGGCAAAGCTGACTCTCGCCGATCTGCGCAGGTTGCCGGCCGCCGAGGTGACGGCGGTGTGCCAGTGTGCGGGTAACCGGCGCGGCCTGTTCAGCCCGCATGTTCCGGGCGTGCAGTGGAGCATCGGCGCGATGGGATGTGCGCGCTGGCGCGGGGCGCGGCTTCGCGACGTGCTGAAACTGGTCGGTATGAAGCCCGAGGCGCTGGAGGTGCGCTTCCATGGCAGCGACCACGGCCCGTTGTCCGAGACGCCGATCTTCCGCAAGAGCCTGCCGATGGCGCGGGCGCTGGACCCGAACACGCTGATCGCATGGGAGATGAACGGCGCCGCGCTGCCGCTGGCCAACGGCTTTCCCGCGCGCATCATCGTCCCCGGCTGGACGGCCACGTACTGGATGAAGCACGTGACCAGTATCGACATCACCAGCGCGGCGGATGACGGGTTCTGGATGCAGAAGGCGTATCGGGTGCCGCATGGCGTGTTCCCGGCGGCGGCTCCGTTTCCCAGCCAGGACACAGCACAAAACAGCCCGGTCACCGACATCGTGGTGAACACGCTGGTGACTGATCCGGTCGCCGACTCAAGGGTGCATGCCGGCGGGTTCGAGGTCAGGGGCATTGCCTGGGACGGCGGCAGCGGCATCCATCAGGTCGAGGTTTCCATCGATGAAGGCAAGACCTGGCAGACCGCGAAGCTCGACAAGGACCTTGGCCCGTTCGCGTTCCGCGCCTGGCGGCACCCGATCGCACGCGTGGCTCCCGGTCCGGTGGCGCTGCGGGTGCGCGCCACCGCCAACAACGGTGCGGTGCAGCCGGACCAGTTGATGTTCAACCCGGCCGGCTATCACAACAACGCCGTCCGTACCGTGCATGTCGTCGCGGCCTGAGGGGGAAACCGATCATGCATCGCATTGCCCTCGCCATGCTGCTGGCCGCCGCTCCCGTCCTGGCTATTGCTGACGACGTCCCGGCACCGCTGCGCCCTGGCGCGGGGCAGGAGACGGTGGAAAGAATCTGCTCCGGCTGCCACACGACCAGCTACATCCGGATGAATGCCCCGTTCCTGAGCGAGGCGCAGTGGAAGGCCGAGGTGACGAAGATGCGCCAGGTTTTCGGCGCGCCGATCGAGGATGACGAGGTGGCGGAGATTCTCGCCTATCTGATCGCGGAATACGGCGCGCCGAAGTAGGGCCGCCGACCAGCCCCGTATCGTATCGGGACGTGCGCGGTCGTGTGAACGGCCGCCTGCACGACAGCACGATCATGCCCCGGAGAGGCATCGTCCATGCAGTCCATCGACGTCGTGCGGGACGGCCTTGCCCTGGTGTGCGGCGGGGCGGTTGGGTTTTCGCTGGGGTTGATCGGCGGTGGCGGATCGGTGCTCGCCGTACCGCTGTTGCTGTATGTCGTCGGCATGCCCGATCCGCATATGGCCATTGGCACCAGCGCCCTGGCGGTGGCGGCGAATGCCTTCGCCAATCTCGGCCCGCACGCACGCGCGGGCAATGTGCGTTGGGGGCCGGCCGCGGTGTTCGCTGCCGGCGGCGTGCTTGGCGCTTACGCTGGTTCGAGCGCGGGCAAGGCGTTCGACGGCCAGCGCCTGTTGCTACTGTTTGCCCTGTTGATGCTGGTGATCGCCGCGCTGATGCAGAAGCCGCGGCGCTTCGTCGTCGGCGGGCCGATCCATCTGACCGCGCCGCTTGTCGCCCGCTTCGCCGGTGCGGGCCTCGGCACCGGGCTGCTGGCCGGGTTTTTCGGCATCGGTGGGGGATTCCTGATCGTGCCGGCGCTCACGCTGATCTGTGGGCTCGCGACGCTGGAGGCGATCGGGTCATCGCTCCTCTCGGTCGGCGCCTTCGGCTTCACGACCGCGGTGAACTACGGCATCTCCGGGCTGATTGATTGGACCATCGCCGTGATCTTCATCGCGGGCGGCGTCGCCGGCGGAGCAGTCGGGGTGGCCAGCGCTGGGCGCCTCGCGCGCAACCGGCTGGCGCTCAACCGTGTGTTTGGCGCCATCGTGATATCGGTCGCACTCTACATGCTGGCGCACAGCACCGGGTTGATCGGCGGCTAGCGTTTCGGCTTGCGGGCGACGAGGTCGATGACCGCTGAAAAGCCGACATGGTGCGTGCCCTCGGCCAACTCGGCCTCATACTCGGCAAGCTCCACGATTTCGATTGCAGCAAAGGACTCGCGCAGCAGCGCCTCGGTGTAGAGATTCTCGACCTGTGACGGGCCGCCGGTGCCGTGCGCGAGCTGCGCCGGCGTATAACCCTCGATCAGCAGCAGCCCGCCGGGCAGCAGCACGTCCTGCATCCGCCGGAAGATCGTCGCCCGCAGATCGGGGCCGGCGAACTGGAAGAACACGCCCACCACGACGTCGAAGCGCGGTGCGCCCCAGTCCCAGGTCGCAAGGTCTGCCTGCACGATGTCGATCGCAACAACGCGCTGCACGGCGAGGCGGTGCGCCTTGGCGATCGCGGCGGGTGAGAACTCGACGCTGGTCACCTCGAGCCCTTGCTCGGCCAGCCACACGCCGTTTCGTCCTTCGCCATCGGCGATGCACAGCGCCCGGCCGCATGACGGCAATCTGTGGGCCTGGGCGGCGAGGAACCTGTTCGGCGCGGTGCCGAACAGGTAGTCCTCACCGGCATAGCGGGCATTCCAACGCTCAATTTCCGTCTGATCGACCACGTCTTGCTCTCTTTGATGCTGTGCTTCGGTTGACCGCTCCCGGCTCGCGCGTCAAGATTGCTATTACGAAGATCTGCCCGGTCGAATCGGCGGCCTGCCTTCCAATTTAGCCAAGTGTGATGATTGACATCGACCAGATGCAGCATAGCGCCCGCTGCGCGGTGAAGCTGCTCAAGGCCATGAGCAACGAGACGCGCATGATGATCCTGTGCGAACTGCTGCGCGGCGAGCGCTCGGTGGGTCAGCTTGAGGAGCGCATCGGCGTGTCGCAGTCGGCGCTGTCGCAGCACCTTGCCCGGCTTCGGCGCTATGCGCTGGTGCGCACGCGGCGCGCGTCACAGACCATCTACTACTCGCTGAACGGCACCGAGGTGCCGGTGATGATCGAGGCGCTGTACCGGCTGTTCTGCGAGGATGCGGCGAAGGGGACGCCGGAAAACGATCAGACCTCCCGCAAGGCAGCACTGCAGGAGGCCTGATCCGTCGTCTGCTCTATTGGTGCGGCGCGCTCATACCGCCGACGAAATGCTGCGAGCGCGCCTCCAGGCTGCGACCGAACGCCAGCAGCAGGCTGATCATCCGCAGGCTCTCCGGCTTCGACAGATCGCGAATGATCCCGAACAGCGTCGTCGGCGGCTTGGCGGCGCATTCATGGGCGGCGTCGTGGAAGGCGGCCTCGGTCTCGCGTGCCAACTCGGCGATCTCGGCCGTGGCGAGGTTGGTGACCATGACCTCGATGAACTGGCACAGCCGTTCCACCATGCTGTCGGTCAGCGCTGCCTTCGCGGCATGCGCAAGCGACACCACCTGCACGAGTGTGTCGATCTGGCCGGTCCGGTGCAGCGTGGTCAAGGCGTCCAGTGCGTGGTGCACTGCGGCGCGTGTCTCGTCGTCGTTCAGCCGGTCAAGCAGTTCGAGGCCATGCGCGCTGGTGATTGCAAGGCGCTCGACCATGCCGTCGGTCATGGCTTCGGCGGCCGCGCGCCCTACCATTTCGAGGGGAGAAGGGGAGGCGGTGCCGGTGAGCGTGTCCATCGGATATTCCCCGTTCAAAGCAGGCCGCAGGCCGACAACCAGTACATCCGGTTATAGGCAAGCTTGAACCAGTGGACCATCTGCGTCGGCGGGCTTGGCTGCGGCGGCGTGGTGTAGTTGAACCACATGTGGGTGCCGGTGTTCATGCCGGTCTCGATGAAGCAGAACACCTTGCCGTCGTAGTCGCGCGACCAGCGGCCTTCCTGAACGAGCATGGCGAGGTTGTCGACCACCGTGTCGGCCTCGAAATGCGCTGTCGAGCCGGCCTTGGAGATCGGAATGTTGGTGGTGTCGCCGACCACGAAGGCGTTCTTCGTGCCATCGCACAGCAGCGTCTTCGGGTTGGTCGGCACCCAGCCCATCTTGCCCAGGCCCGAGTCCTCGATCACCTGCGCGCCGCGGTGCGGCGGGATGGTGATCAGCAGGTCGTAGGGCAGAGTGTCGCCTTCCTCGGAGGTGATCGTCTTTGCATCCCCGTCCACCGCCTGCGTGTTGAAGAAATTCTGCGACTTGATGCCGCGCCGCTCGAACTCCGGCACCATCCAGTTCGCCAGCGGCTCCAGCGCGTGCAGCCGGCCGATCGGGTAGGTGTAGGTGATCTCGAACTTGCCGCCGAGGCCGCGTTCACGCAGGAACTCGTCGAGCATCAGCGCCATTTCGACCGGCGCCACCGGGCATTTGTGCGGCGCGTTGACGTTGACGACGATCCGGCCGCCCTTGAAGTCGGTCAGCGCATCGCGAAGTTTCTTTGCCCCCGGCAGGTCATAGAACTGGTGGGCGTTCTCGGCGAGCCCCGGCACCAGTTCGGGGGCCAGCCGCGAGCCGGTGGCGATCACCAGGTAGTCGTAATCGAAGCTCCGGCCGGATTGCGCATGCACGCGGTTGTTGACGACATCGATGCGGGTGGCCGCATCAATGATCAGGCTGATGCGGCGGTCGAGCACGGTCCGCTCATCACGGAACAACTCCTGCTCGCGGGCACGGCCGAACGGGACATAGAGCAGACCCGGCTGGTACATGTGCCTGGGGGTGTTGCCGAGCACGGTGATGGCGGCTTCGCCGGAGCGGATTTCGCTGGCGAGGCGACGGACCAGTCCGTTGGCGACGATGGTGCCGGCGAGCCCGCCGCCGAGGATGAGGATTTTTGTGCGCATGGACGCTCCTTCCCGGAGTGGTCTTGTTGTTGTTTGCGGCTGCTACTTCGCCTTGCGGATGACGAAGGCGAAATGGTCGCCGCGGTTGTCGCTTGACACAAGAGTGTGGCCGACCTTGCGCGTCCAGGCCGGGATGTCGTCGATCGAGCCTTTGTCGGAGGAGAGCACCTCCACCTCGTCGCCCACGGTGGAGGCGCGCAGGGCGGCGATCAGCTCCATCAGCGGTCCGGGGCAGAAGGTGTTGCGTGCGTCAACGGTCTGGCGGTTGGACATGACCCGAGAACTCCTGCTGGCATGCGAGGGAACGAAGGAACGGCACGGCTCCGCATCAGGGCGGCGAAACGGCGGGGCCATGGAGCAGGCCCGACGCCGCGCAGATGGGTGAAGGCGGCGAGCGTGCGGCCGAGCACGATGCCGTCGGCGGCTCCGGTGATGCCGTGGCCGCGCAGCACGTCGTAGGCGAAGCGCGTCTCCGGCGGCAGGTTTTCCAGCGCTGCGTGATGGAACTCGTGGCCGGCGATGGTGCCCGCCTGAACATCCGGCCAGGGCGACAGCCCGGTTTCGCGCAGCCGCACCAGCCCCTTGCCTTGCGGGCGATCGTGCATCACCGCATCGCCCGGCAGCGCGCCCACCATGGCGCGGCGCGTGCCCTGCCAGGTGATGCTGCGCGAGAGATACATCAGCCCGCCGCATTCAGCATAGACGGGCATGCCGCCGGTGACCGCGGCGCGAATCTCGGCACGCAGCGAGGCATTCGCTTCCAGCGCGTCCATCTGCGTCTCTGGGAAGCCGCCGCCGATGAACAGCCCGTCCAGGTCGTTCGGCAGATGTGCATCGTGGAGCGCATCGAACGGCACGACGGTGAAGCCTTCTGCCTTCAGCATGTCGAGATCGTCAGCATAGTAGAATCCGAAGGCAGCATCACGGGCCACGCCGACGCGCCCGCGCGCGGCAGTGGCAGCTTGCGGGGCGGTCAGACGTCCGCGCAGGGGAGAGGCTGCACGGGCCGCCTGCAGCAGCCGATCAAGGTCGATACTGGCGGCCACCGCGGCGCCCAGCGCCGCGATCCGCTTGCTGGCACCGTGTGCCTCATTCGCCGGCACCAGGCCGAGATGCCGCTCGGTGATGATCAGCGCGTCGCTGCGCGGCAGCGCACCCAGCACGGGAATGTCGGTGTAGCGTTCGATCGCCGCGCGCAGCTTCGCCTCGTGCCTCGCGCCGGCGATCTTGTTGAGCACCACCCCGGCGAAGCGCAGGCCAGGGTTGAAATCGCGCAGGCCCAGCAACAGCGGTGCGACGCCGCGGGTCATGCCGCCGGCGTCGATCACCAGCACCACCGGCGCGCGCAGCAGGTCCGCCAGGGCGGCGCTGCTGTCGGCGCCTTCCAGGTCCAGGCCGTCGTGCAGGCCCTTGTTGCCCTCGATCACCGCGATGTCGGCGTCGACGGCGTGCCGGCGGAACAGCGCGCCGATCTCCGCCGGCGTCATGGTGTTGTGGTCGAGGTTGCGGCAGGCCCGCCCCGCCGCGGCCGACAGCCAGAGCGGGTCGATGTAGTCCGGCCCTTTCTTGAACGGCTGCACGGCGAGACCCCTGGCGGCGAGCGCGGCGCACAGACCGATCGACACCGTGGTCTTGCCCGACGATTTATGCGCCGCCGAGACGAACACGCGTGCCATGCTGCCGCTCATACCGCCACCGTCGGCGGCTGGCGGGCCGCCCACATCGCTGCGGCTTGCGCCAATGCCTCGGCCTGTGTGGCTGCGCGACCGGTGGCCGTCAGCACGATGGCAGCGGTGCCGATTACCGTTGCATCCGCGATCGGGTCCTGCACCGTGCCATACCACACCGCCGCCAGACGCGCCGGGTCCATGCCCTCATCGGTGGCGGCATGCGGGTGATCGGTCAGCACGGACCAGGTCTCCTCGCCATCGATGCCGGCGACGTCACAGGGCTTTTCCGGCCGGCGCTCGGCCTCGCCGCCCTCGCCCTTGAAGATCGCAACTTCGGCCTGCCCGAGCAGCCGCGCCGTGTCGCGATGCAGCGCGCGATAGGGCGGATGCGCCACGCCGATCACCTGGCAGGGCGCGCCGAACGGGTTGAGGGTGCGAACCACGGTGTGCACCGGGCTGCGCAGGCCGAGCAGCGGGCGCAGCGTCATGATCTCCGCGAGAACGGGAGACAGCGAGTCGAGCGGCATGTAGGCGAAACCGTGCAGCGCGATTTGCCGCCCCGCCTCGGCGAGCGACACGCAAGCGGGCACGCCGAGCGTCCGCAGGGCGACACCGGCATGCAGCCGGCCCTCCGCCGGGTCCTGGTGGCCGTGCATGAACACGGTCACGCCGTTCTGGCCCAGCAGCAGGGCGGACAGCAGATACCACGGCAGCCGGCGCTTCTTGCCGGCATAGCCGGGCCAATCCACGGCAACGTGCAGCGCCGCATCCGGTGTAGCCAGAGTGGCGCGTGCAGCCTCGGCGAACCCCGCGAGTTCGTCAGGGGTTTCGGTCATCACCCGGATCAGGCACAGGAAAGCGCCAAGCTGCACGGGGCTGATCTGGTTCGCCAGTACCATGCCGAACGCGTCGCGCGCCTCGGCCCGGGTCAGCGGGCGGGCGGTCTTCGGGCCTTTGCCGAGCGCGCGGATGAAGGCTGCGAAGGGATGCTCTGCCGTCATGCCGATACCTCGGAGAGACGCGCGGGCAGGATGCGCAGCAGCCGGCAGCCCAGCAGCACCAGCAGCAGGGCCAGGGCAAAGCCCCCGACGCCAAGCAGCGCTTCCGGCAGCGACGGCGCGTAGGCGGCGGCGCTGCCGTCGCCAAAGGCCGAGTGCAGTTCCCAGCCCGGCAGGAGGCTTTGCGGAACCGCCTGGCCGCCGATCAGCAGCACGCCGAGTTGCTCGAGGCCGCCGAGAGCAACCAGCGACGCCGCCAGCACCTCGCGTCCTGCGCACCGGAACAGCAGCCACAGCGGCACCGCCGTGCCCAGCACCACCTGCCCGCCCCAGAACAGTACCGGGAAGACGCCGCCGTGCAACAGCAGGAACCCCGACACGGCGCGGCTGTCAGGCGCATACAGCCAGGTCAGGTGCAGCACCAACGCAAAATACAGCGAAGCAGCCGTAAGAATCCCAAGCAACCGGCCCAGCCGCCGCCGCAGTGCCGTATCCGGCACCGGCCCACCGAAGGCCGCAAGACCCGCCAGCACCAGCATGAACACGGCGAGCCCGTCGGCGAGCGAGGCCGCCACGAACAGCGGCGCCATCATCGCCGAATGGAACGCCGCCCGCCCGGCCAGGAAGCCGAAGATTGAGCCGGTGCCGGTGGTCAGCACCAGCCGCCAGACCAGTGCTACCACCCCCGCGGCTGCGGTGTGCCGGTTCTGCCGCCGCACCAGCATGGTCCAGAGATAGACGCCGGCCACGGCGATGAAGCCGGAATACAGCAGCACGTTCCAGGCAAAGATGGAAAACGGGTTCTGGTGCAGCATGGCCACCAGCAGCCGGTCCGGCCGGCCGAGGTCCAGCACCAACACCGCCAGCCCACCGGTCAGCAGTGCGATCGCCAGCAGCGCCGAGAGCGGCGCCAGCGGTTTGTAGTCACTGCGCCCGAACACCGAGGCAACCGACGCGACGTTGAGCGCGCCGGAGGCGGTCAGGATGAGAAAGATCGCGCAGACATGCGGCAGGCCCCAAACGATCCGGTTGGTCATGCCGGTGATGTGGTGGCCCTGGGTCTCCATTGTCCACGCCGAGGCAAGCCCGAGCGCGACCAGCAGCAGAAGCAGCCCGAGCGCCGGCCAGATGCGCGGTGCGGAGGGGATCAGCGTGACGCCAGATACAACCATGCTGCGTGCCCTCCTTCACAAACCCTGGTAGCGGATGGCGGACGCAAGGCCGAGTTCGGCCCGCAACGCCGTGCTCGCCCGTGCCCGCAGCGCCTGCGAAATTTCGCTGGTGGGATCGATCAGGTCGCCGAACAGCATCGCCCCGCCCGCGCTGGCACAGGCTTCCACGCAGGCCGGCAGGCGCCCGGCGTCGAGGCGGTGCACACACAGTGTGCAGCCCTCGGCGGTGCCCTTGCCGCGCGGCGTGTACGGGCGTTGGTCGTGTACCTCGGTATCGACGAAGAAGCGGGCGTCGAACGGACAGGCCATGACGCAGTAGCGGCAGCCGATGCAGCGATGGCGGTCTACCAGCACGATCCCGTCGGCACGCCGCAGCGAGGCCCCGGTCGGACACACCTCCACGCAGGGCGGCTCGGCGCAGTGCTGGCACATAACCGGCAGCGATACGCTGCGGTTGGTTTGCCTCTCGGTCGCTTCGATCTTGCGAATCCAAGGGCCATCGCTCGCCGCCCCACCCCAACCCTGTTCGTGCCGGCAGCCATCGACGCATGCCGTGCAGCCCGCGTTGCAACGCGCGACGTCGATCAGCAGCCCCCAGCGCGTGTGCGCGGTTACCGGGCTGCCGGGCGCGCGCGGGGCCGCCTCGGCCACAAGCAACAGGCCAGGCGCCACGGTGATTGCCGCGGCGAGCAGGCGGCGGCGCGTTGGGCCGTGGCTCATCGCGCGGCCTCCACCGGGGTCGCGCGATGGCAACTGAAGCAGTCCACTGACACGGCGACTTTCACGTGGCAACTGGTGCAGAAATGCCGCGGGTTGGTGGCATCGACCGCCGCCCCGCCGGCATCGCGCACGACGTGGCAGGTGATGCAGTCGTCCAGCCCGTGGCCGGGACGCCTGATGCCCTCGCGCGCCGCGGCGTTGCGGTCGTGCGCCAGCAGGTCCATGTGGATGCGCCGCATCTCCGCCGGCGGCGCCGGGCACTCCGCTGCGCGGACGGCGAGCGGTGCGAGCAGCAACGCAATGAGAATGAGTCCGAGCCGCACGCTATTCCCCAAGCCCCATCTGGATGTAGCCGGACGGGCAGACGTCGCGGCAGATGTGGCAGCCGACGCATTTCGTGTAGTCCGTTTCCACGTAGCGGCCCGGTGCCCGCTCGGCCTGCGGCACCCGCGCGATCGCATCCTGCGGGCAATAGATCATGCAGCTGTCGCATTCCATGCACAGGCCGCAGCTCATGCAACGCTTTGCCTCGGCAACAGCCTGCTCGGCGGCGAGCGGGACCAGACGCTCGCCGAAATCGCCGAGCACCGCCCCGCCCACGCTGCGATGCGTGCGCTCGTTGCGGGGGACGGTGGCGAAATGCCCGAGGAACAGCGCCTCGTGCGGGATGATTTCGTGCGCCGCGCGGTCTTCGTAGTTGTGCACGGCGAAGTCGGAGTCGGCGGTGCCGCGGATCGGCCCCGGTGCCGGCTCGGGGGCGAGCCCGGCGGCGGCGAGGCGGTCGATCATGTCGAAATGCACGACATCGACGCGCGGCCGGCGGCCTTGTTCCTCGCCGCGCAGAAAGCGATGGATGCTCTCGGCGGCGATGCGGCCATGGCCGATCGCGGTGGTGAGAAGATGCGGGCGGACGATGTCGCCGCCGGTGAATTCGCCCGGCCGCCCCGGCACGGCCAGACTGCGATCGGCCTTGATGAAGCCGCGCCCGTCATCGAGCCCGGCGAGGCCCTCAAGATCGCCGCTCTGGCCGATGGCTGAAACAACCAGATCGCAAGGGATCTCGAACTCGGTATCAGCGATCGGGATTGGCCGCATGCCGTCCATGGTGCATTGGCACATGCGCAACGCGCAGGCGCGACCGTCGGCGTCCTTCAGCACCTCCAGCGGCATGATGCCGGCGCGGATTTCTACCCCCTCCGCATGGGCATCGGCGATCTCTTGCGCGGCGGCGGTCATCTGATCGACCGGGAAAAGAGAGGTCAGCACAACCGTTGCGCCCTCCCGCCGTGCCGTGGTGGCGACGTCATGCGCGGTGTTGCCGAGTACAGACTGGTCGGGATGGTCCTTCGCATGGCTCTGCGTGATATGGCCGAGTCGGCGCGCGACGGAGGCGACGTCGATCGAGGTGTCGCCGCCGCCCACCACCACTACGCGATGCGCGACCGCGTCGAGCTGGCCTTCGTTGAACGCCCGGAGGAATTCGACGCCGGTGATGCAGTTCGCCGCATCCGCACCGGGCACCGGCAGCCGGCGGCCGCTATGCGTTCCCAGCGCCCAGAAGATGGCATCGAAACCGCGCTTCAAATCTTCCATGCTCACGTCGCGGCCGATGCGGGTGGACAGGCGCGGCTCAATGCCCATGGCCAGGATGCGGGCGATCTCGCCGTCCAGCACGTCGCGCGGGGTGCGATAGCCCGGAATGCCGTAGCGCATCATGCCGCCGAGTGCCGCATGATCGTCGAAGATCGTCACGGCGTGGCCGCGGCGGCGCAGGTGATAGGCCGCCGACAGCCCGGCCGGACCGCCGCCCACCACCGCCACACGCTGGCCCGTCTCGGTGTCGGGCGGCGGGAAGGCGATGTTGTTTGCCAGCGCCCAGTCGCCGATGAAATGCTCGACGGCATTGATGCCGACGTGGTCCTCGATCTCGTTGCGGTTGCAGGCGTCCTCGCACGGCGCCGGGCAGACCCTTCCCATCACCGCGGGGAACGGATTGGCCGCGGTCATGCGGCGAAAAGCGACTTCCTGCCAGCTCATGCCGTCCGCCGGCTTGTCGAGGCCGCGCACCGCCGCGAGCCAGCCACGGATGTCCTGGCCGGACGGACAGGCGCCCTGGCATGGCGAGGTGCGATGCACATACACGGGGCATTTGTGCGACGCCCCCGCAGTGAAGATCTGCTCCTGCCAGGGGGGCGGCGCATGATCGCCGTCGCGGTAGCGACGGAAGGTGAAAGCGTGCGTCCCGGCGTGCTCGCTCATCGCTTTTTTTCTCTCCTGCGCTCAGCCCAGCCGGATTGCCTGGCCGACGAGCTGGTGCAGCGAAACGACCATCTCCATCGGGAATCCATAAGCCGGCAGCACCTTGGCGAACTGCGTCTTGCAGATGGCGCAGATTGCCGCCATGTGGGTGACGCCTTGCTGCTCGACCACTTCCTTCAGTGCCTGCATGCGCGGCCGCGCGCCTTTGATGCGCAGTTCAAGCAGATCGTCGGTCAGCAGCCCGCCGCCGCCACCGCAGCAAAACGTCCGGTCATGCGTGGTATCCCGGTGCATGTCCACGAAGCTGGGCACGGCGGCTTTGATCACTTCGCGCGGCAGCACGAACTGGCCGCCGGGAGCATCGCCCATACGCGAGGCACGGGCGACGTTGCAGGAATCGTGGAAGGTGACCGTCTTTCCCGCGTTGGCGTCGCGGTCAAGCACGATGCCGCGGCGGCGGATCAGCTCGTGCGTCACTTCCACGATGTGCTGCGGCACCGGGTAGGCAGGGTCGAGGAAGTCCCATGGCCCGGCCAGCGTGTTCAGGAATGCGTAGGCAACGCGCCAGGCATGGCCGCATTCCCCAAACACGATGCGCTTCACACCGAGCTCGACCGCCGCCTGGCGGATGCGCTGCGCGATCTTGTGCATCTGCTCGTAGGAGCCGATGAACAGCGCGAAGTTGGCCGCCTCGGAGGCGTGCGAACTGAGCGTCCACGAAATCCCGGCCTGATGGAACACCTTGGCATAGCCGATCAGCCCATCGACATGCGGCTCGGCGAAGAAATCCGCCGAGGGCGTCACCAGCAGCACGTCGGCGCCATGCACATCGAGCGGGAACTTCACCGCCGCCCCGCTCTGCTCGAGCACATCCTCCTCAAGCCCTTCGAGCGTGTTGGCCAGTGCCGGCTCGGGCAGGCCGAGATTGTTGCCGATCTTGTGGACCTTGCCGATGATCTCGTTGCTGTATTTCTGGCCGAGCCCGATCGCATCCATGATCTCGCGGGCCGCCATGGAAATCTCGGCGGTGTCGATGCCGAACGGGCAGAACACCGAACAGCGGCGGCATTGCGTGCACTGGTGGAAATAGGTGTACCACTCCTGCAGCAGCGCCTCGTCCATGTCGCGGGCACCGACATGCCTGCCGAGCAGCCGGCCCGCGACGGTGAAATGCCGGCGGTAGAGCGATCGCAGCAGGTCCTGCCGCGCCACAGGCATGTTGTTGGGATCACCGGTGCCGATGAAAAAGTGACACTTGTCGGCGCAGGCGCCGCACTTGACGCAGGAGTCGAGAAAGACCCGCAGCGCGCGCGAGCGCTCCAGCAATTCGCCGAGTTTCTCAACCGCGCGCCGCTCCCAGTCCGGCACACGCTCGGCAGGAAAGCCGAGCGCCTGGTTGTGCGCCGGCGCGGCGACGTAAGGGCGGCTGTGCGCCATCGCACCAGGGACCAACGCCGGCGGAGCGGCAAGCTCCACCTCATCGGCGAGCGGCGGCGGCTCGAATGCGCTCATTGTCCGCCTCCGGCCAGCGTGCGGGCCCAGCGCGCCGGTCGGCGATAGCGGCGCGACCCGTCGGGTTGGTTGCGCGTCGGGCTGAACACCAGGCCCGGTGCGTGCAGCAGCTTGCTGAACGGCACAATGGCCAGCAGCAGGATCGCCAGCAGCAGATGCAGCAGGAATGTCGGGTCCGGCGGCAGCCCTTCCGGCGCGGCACGCCAGATGCTGGTGAGGAACGCCTTCACCGCCAGGATATCGGTGTGCAGAAGGTATGTTGTGACCAGCCCGCTGGTGCCAATCGCCAGCAGCAGGACCAGGACGGCAACGTCGCCGGTCCGCGTCACCATGCGTACGCGCGGGACAAGAAAGCGGCGTGCGAGGAGGAAAAGCAGCCCCGCCATCATCATCCAGCCCGCCAGCCGGCCGACCGGCTGGATCGCCACCAGCCATGCCGGCGGCACCGCAACCACGTAGCGCAGGTGCCGCAGCAGCACGAGAGCTAGGCCCAGATGGAACGCCATGGATGCCACCCAGAGCGGCTTGTCGGCGCGGAACAGGCTGTGGAACAGCAGCATCTCGCGGCCGACCCGCATGGCAGCGCCGCCGCGCGTCAGCGGCGCCGGCATGGTCGGGATGGACAACGGCACCGGGGCGGCAAGCCACAGCGCGACGCGATACGCCAGGCCGGCGGCGAGCATCGCCGTCGCCAGCACCAGCAGGATCGCTGCGATCGCGCTCATGTCACGCCCCCCCCGCTTGCCGTCTCAGACGCAGCCGGTAGGCTTCGGCAGGCCGGCGATCTTGCAGGCCTGCTTGGCCGGCCCGTACGGGAACAACTCGTACAGATACTTGTTGCTGGCCTTCTCCGGGCCGAGCTTCTTGCCGATCGCCTTGGTCAGCACGCGCACTGCCGGAGCGATCTGATATTCCTGGTAGTACTCGCGCAGGAAGTTAACCACCTCCCAGCGCTCAGCCGTCATCGGCAGGCCCTCGGCCTCGGCGATGATGCCGGCGACGGCCTCGTTCCACTGGCCGATATCGGTCAGGTAGCCTTCCTCGTCATGCGCGATGGTTTTGCCATCCACCTGATACGCTGCGTCCATGTCACTCTCCCTTCAAAGCCAGGCTTGCACAGGGCCTTTTTCGACGGCGAGATCGACGAAGCCGCCGTAGTCGATCACCGTCACGCCCTTTACCAGCGCCGTATTCTCCAATCCGCGCGCGGCCAGGTCGGGACCAAGCACGGAGACCTCGAAACGCTGCGCCGCCGATGTCATGGCGTCCGCCAGCGTGGTTCCCGCGAGCGCGGCATAGACGGCGTCCTCGATAAGCAGAATCGCCGCGCCGGGAACCGCCCGCTTCAGGCAGGCCTCCAGCGTGTTGCGTTCGAACGGCGATTTGTTGACCGTGTGCAGCATATGTCGGTTCCTCAGGCGGTCAGCACGACGTCCATGCCGTCCATCAGCCGCGCCATGTCGGCGCGGGCGATGACCTCGACAGGGATCACCAGGTCTTGCTCGGACAGTCCGCGCTCCGCGAGCGATTCACCCTCGACGTAGATTTTCTCGACGCCATAGCCTTCCAGCGCGCGGTAGGTCTTCGAGAAATCCTTCATCTCCAGCACGCCGGGCATCTGCCCGCGGCGAAGCTGCCAGACGCCATCGTCGAGGAACGCGACATGGACGTCCTGGTCGAACATCGCGGAGATCAGCACCATCTCCAGCACTTCGAGGGCATACACCGTGCCGTGCGGCGCCTTACGGTTGACGACCATGAACCGCTTGGTGACCGTCCCGTCCGTATCCTGCTCGTTCATCGCTGCCCCCTCAATCGCCGAAGACCATGGTGCGGTCGGCATCGATGCCCGCCTCGATCAGTTGGCCGAGGCCGGTGATGCGGAACCCCGGCGCAATCACCGCCTCGGTGACGCCGCGCCGCAGCCCGGCGGCGACACACACCGCCAGATCGACGCTGTGCTCCTCGGCAAGCTTCGACCAGCGCGTGACGATGTTGCGCTCGTCGGCCTGTGGGGCGGAGTGCCGATGCGCGTTGTGCACGCCGTCATAGTAGAAGAACACGCGCAGCACTTCATGTCCGCGTGCAAGCGCCGCACGCGCGAACTGATACGCCGTGTCAACCGCCTGGTGATTGAAGGGGCCTTCGTTGACAAGGATGGCGAACTTCATCCGAAGCGTCCCTCAGAATCGGAGTTGCGCGGAGGCGTTCAGGCTCGCGCGCGCGCCCCGCCATGTCTCGATGTGGAACTTGGTGAACGGCAGATCGGTGACCTCGAAGAAGCGCGGCCAGCCGATGCGGTCGATCCACTCCGACATGCGCTCCCACGGCCGGGCACCGACCTTGTAGGCGTGCAGGATCTTCATCACGATGTCGGTGGCTTCCGGCCAGCGCGGCGGATTGTTGGGAATGCCCGCGGCCACCAGCTTGTGGAAGGTCGGCTTGGTGCGCGTGGAGGAATGCTTGCCGCCCACCCAGATCGCCAGCTTGCTGTGCTCGGGATCGTTGATCTGCATGGGCGGGCAGGGCGGATAGCAGGCGCCGCAGCAGACGCATTTCTTCTCGTCCACCTCCAGGCTCGGCTTGCCATTCACCATGGCCGGCCGGATCGCCGCCACCGGGCAGCGCGCGACCACGGCGGGGCGCTCGCACATCTGCGCCACCAGATCGTGGTTGATCACCGGCGGCTTGGTGTGCTGGACGTTCACCGCGATGTCGCCCTGGCCGCCGCAGTTGATCTGGCAGCAGGAGGTGGTGATCTTGACCTTGTTCGGCATTTCCTCGTGGCGGAACTCGTGGATCATCGCGTCCATCAACGCCTTGACCACACCGGAGGCATCGGTGCCGGGAATGTCGCAGTGCAGCCAGCCCTGGGTGTGCGAGATCATCGACACTGAATTGCCGGTGCCGCCGACCGGGAACCCTTCCGCTTCCAACCGCGCCACCAGAGGGGCCACCTTGGCTTCATCGGTGACCATGAACTCGATATTGGACCGCGTGGTGAAGCGCATGAATCCATCGGCGCATTCGTCGCCGATCGCACACAAGCGGCGAACGGTGAACACGTCGAGCTGGCGCTGCGTGCCGGCCTTCACCGTCCACACGGTCTCGCCGCTGGCGGCGACATGGCGCAGCACGCCGGGTCGCGGGCGGTCGTGCCAGCGCCACGTTCCATAGTTGCGCTTGAGCACAGGGTGCATGTACGGGAACGGGTCGGGGACGCCGCTCTCGATCGGGATATGCGGTTCGGCCATTGTTCTGTTCCTCCCGTCGATGTCGCGCGGCTAGTCCGCGGCCTCGGCGCTGCCCTTGCGGGCGCGCCATTTCGCCGCCTCTTCTTCCCAGCCATCGGTGCGCACATAGGAATTGGTGCGCGGATGGCTGACCATGTTCGGATCGAGCTCAAGCCCGACCGCTTCCAGCAGGTTTACCAGGCCGATGCGTTCGATGGACTCGCCGATGCGCTCATGCTCCAGCGCATTCTCGACGAAGAAATCCACCACGCGACGGGCGAGGTCTAGCAGTGCCTCGTAATCCTCGTCGGTTTCCAGCCGCAGGAACGGCACGATCACCGTGCCCATCTGGTCGCCGATCTTCAGCGTGCGCTTGCCGCCCAGCAGGATCGTCACACCGCGTTCGTCGCCGGGTTTGATCGCCTTGGTCATCGCGTTGATGCAGTGCATGCAACGCACGCAGCTTTCGCCGTCGAAGGCCAGCGTGTCGTCGTCGTTCAGCGACAGCGCGCGGGTCGGACACATGGCGATGACCTGGTCGATCATCCATTTGCGGCCGTTCTTCGCAACGTACGTCTTCACTTCGTCCTGGTCGATCCGCAGATCATCGCGCCACGTGCCGATCACCGCGAAGTCGGAGCGCTGGATGGCGTTGGCGCAGTCATTCGCACAGCCGGAGAATTTGAACTTGAACTTGTACGGCAGCGACGGGCGGTGCATCTCGTCGAGGAAGGAATTGACGATCATGCGCATGGCGCGCGCCTCGTCGAAGCAGGACTGCTCGCAGCGGGCCGCGCCCACACAGGATATCGATGTCCGCACGCCCGCCCCCGCGCCGCCGAGATCGAAGCCGAGCGCGTTGAATTCCTCAAAGCAGGGCTGCACGTTCGCGGTGCGGATGCCCTGGAACATGATGTCGCCGGACTGGCCATGCAGCGCGACCAGGCCGGAGCCGTACTTCTCCCAGATGTCGCAGAGCTGGCGCAGGATGTCGGTGGTGTAGTGCATGCCCGCGGGTGGCATGATGCGCAGCGTATGGAACTCGGCGGACTCAGGAAACTCGCCGGCCAGTTCGGAGAAGCGCGGAATGACGCCGGCGCCGTAGCCGCGCACGCCGACAGTGCCGCCCTTCCAATAGCCCTTGCGTGTCTCGTACGAACGCTCAAGCTGGCCGAGCAGGTCCTTCATCATCGGCGCGTATGGCTTGTCCTCGGCGGCGGCGAGCCGCTTGAGGCCGGAGACGAAGCTGGGCCACGGTCCGCTCTCGAGTTCATCGAGCATCGGCGTCGCCGGCATTTCTTTGGACATTTCGACCCGTCTCCCTCGACCCGCGACGGCGCGCGGGCGCCGCGATGATTGCAGAACGGTCAGGACGGGCGGCGAGGGGAAGACATGAGACGCGCGACTCCCGCGGGAGTCATGCCGCGGTTGGCGGCGTTGACTGGACGTCCTTCCCTACGCGCGACCCGGCTTCCCCGACCGGTCGTCTGGCCCCTTTGGCGAGGCCTTACCCAACTTCATAGCCACGTGGTATTTGTTTGGCAAGGCGGTAAATTAGGAAATGATAATGCATCCACAGGACGAATCCGGCAGTGCGGAGATTACTAAAATCGGACGCACGACCGCCCCGTGGGGGCGCGAACTGGTGGTACAGGCGCTCGCCTACGACAGCGGCATGCGGCTCGCGCGGCTGCGCATCCGCGAAGGCCATCGCTTCACCATGCTCGATCTCGACGCCGCTACCGTCGAGTGGCTTGCAGCGGCGCTGCGACAGGCACTCGGTCAGGCAACGGCGGAGTGACACGCGGCGGCGTAATCGGCGGAAGATTGCGGCACGAACCAGTCGAGCGTGCCGGCGAGTGACACTACCCGACCAACGACCACCAACGCTGGCGCGGCAAGGCCGGCTGCCTCCACCTGCGCGGACAGATCGGCCAGCGTACCAACCACGCGACGTTGGGCGCCGGTCGTGCCGCGCTCGATTGCCGCTGCCGGGGTATGGTCCGGCAAGCCGCCTGCGAGCAGCCCGGCCACGATCACCGGCAGGCGCCGCAACCCCATGTAGATGACCAGCGTGGTGTCCGGATCGGCCAGTGCGGCCCAATCACGTTCTGGTCCGGCCTCATCCTGGACATGGCCGGTCACGAAGCGGACGCTGTCGGCGAGGCCGCGATGCGTCAGCGGAATGCCGGCATAGGCGCTGCAGCCGGCGGCGGCGGTAATGCCGGGCACGACCTCGAACGCGATGTTGTGGCGTGCCAGGTGTTCGGCCTCTTCGCTGCCGCGGCCGAAGACAAACGGATCGCCGCCCTTCAGCCGAACCACGGTGCGCCCGGCGCGGGCGAGGCGCAGCAATAGATCGTTGATGTCGTCCTGGCGCATGTGGTGGTAGCCAGCCTGCTTGCCGGAAAAGACGCGCGCGGTGCCGGGCGGGACAAGATCGAGAATAGCGTCGCTGACGAGCCGGTCGAAGACCACAACATCTGCTAGCCGTAGCAAGCGCAGGGCTTTGACGGTCAGCAGATCCGGATCGCCGGGGCCGGCGCCGACAAGGTACACACGTGCTTCGGCCATGATCGGACCTCGTTTGTTGTCGTGGACGCTCCCACGACCGGCATATTAGGAGATCATCATATAGTCAAGAATGAAAACGGTGCCGTTGGCGCGGGAAGTGCCGGCCGGTCGTCGCGATGTCGCCGGACGGGGCCTCTCGCACACGGTGCAGAAGATCGCATTCCGGAGTGGCCAAGGGCATGCAATGAGCTCGTGCAGTTTTGGCGCTGCGCCAATGGACCCTACGCGACCAGTTTACTGGCATCTGGCCCGGCGCGAGGCGGATGACATCATCTTGCTGACCAATGCCCTGTCTGCGGCTCAGCGGGCGGTGGGCGTTTCGGCGACTGCCACCCGAAGGTGGCCGGCGCAACGCGCCCGGCGCTGCGTCAGATAGTCAGCGCGCTGCTTTTCGTAGTTGTTATAGCCAAGCTCCTTGGCGCGTGGGTCGATCTGCCGTGTGGCAACGATGTCGGCGGTGAGTTCGATGGTCTCGGCGATGATGATCGTCTGCAGCGACATCCCGCCGGTGAAGATCGCCGCGGTGGCGGTCCACATCAGAGCGTTGACCAGCACGATGTCCGCCACGCCGTCGCGGTAGGTGCGCGGGCCGACGAAGGCCAGCATCACATACCCGCCTTCGCCCACCCCCATGCGGCACAGGCTGAGGCCGATATCCGCGGGCTCCGGCTCGTAGCCCATGGTGCTGGCTTCGTCCCACCAGCCCAGCACGCCGACCGTGGAGTTGATGCCGAAGCGCTGCACGGCATTCCAGGCGGTCGACATGTCGCCGACCGCCAGGCTGGATAGCGCCGTCAGCGGCTCGTTGACCAGGTTGGAGATCACCCGCCCAGGCCCGGCGGCAGGGGAGAGCGGTGGCGGCACTTCCTCGCCGCGCGCAAGCGCGCCTGGTGCGGAAGCGACAGACGACAGCGAATCGGACGCGGCCGCCTTGTCGCTGCCGAGCACGCCGCCAAGAAGCCAGTAGACCGTGCGATTGAGGGCGAAGATGAGGTGGTTGTAGCCGTTCAGCAGGTCATCGCTGGAAGGCTCGGTTCCTGCTGACACAGCGACAGTGGGAGCAGCGGCGGGCTCGGTCGCTGTCGCCGCACCCGCGATGCACAGCAGCAGCGTCGCCAGCAGGCAGACGGGCAAGCGGAACATCAGGGGTGGATCACAAGCTACCATCCGATTCCATGACTTTGCTCATCCGCAGCTTCACGTCACGCGGCATCGCATAGTACGGTGCGGACGTAACCAGCAGGTCGGCGCCGGCGGCGGCGAAGGCTGGCGCATTGGTCTCGTTGATTCCACCAGCGGCAGCCAGCAGCGGGCGGGGCAGGCACGTCCGAAACGCCGCGGCCAGACGGGCGACGCTTTCCGGCGTAGCCTTGTCGATCTGGACCACATCGACGCCAGCTTCCACCAATGCGAGCGCTTCCTCTTCGCTGTCCGCCTCGGCACTGAGCCGGCGCTCCGGCGCGTGCCCCCGCAGGCGTTGGAATGCGTCGGTCAGGTTGGCACCGCCGGCCAGGAAGATGCGATGATCGGCGAACACCAGGACGGAATCGGACAGGCCGAGCCGGTGCGGCACCGCACCGCCGGCCATGATTGCCCTCAGCGCGATTCGCTTTGCGCCCGGCATGTGCTTGCGGGTGCAGGCGACCGACACACGCGGATTGGCGGAACGTGCCGCGGTGACGATGGCGGCGGCACGGGTGGCAATTCCCGAGGCCAGCTCAAGCAGGATCTGCGCTGTCTTGCCAGCCCGGTGCAGGTTGCCGGCGAGACCGCTGCCTTCAAGCAACAGAGCGTCGCGCCGGACGGTCGCGCCGCTGCTCGAATGGCGCGTGCAGCGGCAGTCGCACAATTCGAGCATGCGCGCGGCATCTTCAATGCAGGCGATTGTCATGTCGGTAGCGGCCGTAAAGGTGGCACGGCCGGGCTGCGCGGCGATGCCAAGGCCGGTCGTCGTGATGTCGCCGTAAGGGACGTCCTCCCGCACGAGGCGCATGAGATCTGAGTCCGGAATGGCAAAGGGCATTGGGCGCGCTCATTCGGTGTTGTCGATGAGACCGTCCAGAATCTGGCCGGTCATTCCGATAAGCCGTGCAGGCAAGACCAAGGGAACCGCGGATGACTGGGGTCGCGGCGGCGCGCTGGCTTTGTTCTCCCCCCAGGTTTTGGACGGTCTCACGCTGCGGCTGGAAACAACCTCGAACAGGCGACCCGTACACCATCGAGGGACGCGAATGTTCGGGCCAAAGCGTTATGCGGCACCCTCGAGTGTGAACCGCCAGGCGCAGAACCACTCGGCGGGATGGGCGTCTGGCGGGCAGGCGATGCATTCGCAGCGAATGCGCGGGTCGATTGCGTGGGCGAAGCTGGAGTATTCGACGACACCGCCCGACTTGCAGGGATAGTCCGCCAACCCCTTGCGCTGACGCGCCGCCTGGACCCGGCACTTCGTCATCTCCAGGACCAGCGATCCGTCGGCTTCGAAAAACACGCGCTGTTCGTTGATGGCACCATAAAGCCGGTGGGCAAAGGTAGCCGCAAGCACGGCGAGGCCGCCGGCGTCCGGCAAGCCATTCAGAGCCTTGATACGGGCGGCTTCCAGCGGCGCGAAATGGGCCCAGCAGGCATCATTGACGTCCTTCGCGGCAGCCATGCCTTCGCGCTTTTCCACCGCCTGGAACCAGACCCCGTCGAGCGCCAGCCAGTTGACCGCCAGGGCGGAGAGCAGTGCCTGCAATTGCATGGCGTCCATGCCGGCCAGCGGTGTCGGCAGGCCATCCTCCGTCGCTGTTCCAAGCGTGGCACAGAGGCGATTGATGACAATCGACGAGGCCAGGTCGCCCGCCTCCTTCTCCATGGCCAGTGCGTCGTCGATGCCGAAGCGGCTGACGGAATTGGCGAACCACAGCCCGTAATGGACCGCCATGCGGCGAACCGCATCGATCACCGCGCTGGCCAGTTGCCTGGATTCTTCGTCCATGTGCTGTCTCACCATTGAAGGTCATGGGCTGTCGCTGGAGCGCACTCTATCGCGTGGACGGCCGATCGATACCGCCAGCATCGATCGGCGTGGCGAACTGGTCAGCCGACCCGGGATTCCTGCGGCGCTTCGTGGGAATGATCGTGGCCGTGATCGTCGCTGTGGCACGCGCCGCCGCAGTCGCAGCCGGTCACCGGCAGCAACGTGCCGGCTGCGCGCCGCGCCAGGAAATCGCGCACCGCCTCGATCGGGTCTTCCTTGTCGGTAATGGCGGTCTGGATGCCGCGCTGCGCCAGCACCTGGACGAAATGGCCGCCGAAACTGCCGGAGAGCAGCACGTTGACGCCGTCGATCGGATGGGCACCGGCGCCGCCGGTTTCGTGGAAGGACTGCTCGAGCGCCAGATCGAGGCGGGAAGCCTCGACGGGCTCGGCGCCGGGCTGCACGTCGTAGATCAGGAAGCGGCGGGCGCGGCCGGCGTGGCCGGTGACGGTGCGGAAATTCTGGCTGGTAACAGCGATTTTCATCGGAATGCTTTCGGGTGCTGCCGCGCCGGATCGGCGACGGGGTATTGTGATATATCTTGCAGTACGATATATCACACCCAGTCGGAAGCGCAAGCGGGTCGTCCGGCCGCGCACCGACGAATTTCACCCTGACAGATCGGCCACGGCCGATACCGGGAGAGGCGGGATGCATCCGACAATGAAGTTGGCCTGGAGCGGCGTGGGCGTGAGCCTGGCCGTCGCCGGGCTGAAATTCGCGGCCTGGTGGAGCACCGGCAGCGTGGCGCTTTATTCCGATGCGTTGGAGTGCGTCATCAACGTCGTGGGCGCCTGCACCGCACTGGCGGCGCTGTGGATCAGCCTCCGGCCGGCGGATGCGAGCCATCCCTACGGTTACCAGAAGGTGGAACATGTCTCGGCCATGGTTGAGGGCCTGATGGTGCTGGCGGCGGCGGCGGCGATCCTGCACGAGGTCTATATCGGCCCGGGCCGGTCCTCGCGCACGGCCATGGTCCGGGCGACGACAACGGGCAAACCCAGCCATCCCGCAAGATAGCTCTTGAAAGCGAAGCACGTCACGATATATCTTATAACACGATATAACGCACTCTGTAAGGATACTCGCTATGCCGTTCCAAGACTGCCGCTCCGGGCATGGGGCTGGCCGTGGCCGCCTCGGCTCCGGCCGTGGCCTCGGGCTTGGTCGAAAAGGAGGCCGCGGGCAGGGCTTCAGGGGATTTGGTGAAGGACAGATTCTGGATGCCGCCGACCTTCAGTTGACGATGCTGGCGGTGCTTGCCGAGCAGCCGCGCACCGGTCTGGGGACCATTCAGGCTCTCGCAGCCCGCGGTTGCGCCGGTGCGGCCGCAAGCGCGGCAGAGGTCTATCCGGGCCTGATGCTGCTGGAGGAGACCGGCTTTCTCTCCGCCAGCAGGGACGACGCCGGACGCCGCGTCTATGCGCTCACCGAAGCGGGCGCTGCGCACCTGGCCGCGAAAAATCTGCTGACCGATGCCATCCTAGCTGATGCCGCCGACGCAGCCCGCGACGCTGCGCCGCTCGCGGGTCGCCGTCACCGACCGCGCTGCTGCCGGCGCACCCTTGCCGCCATTGCCTCGGGCACGGCCCGCACCACCGGCCCGGCATCCGCCGGCCAATCGGCACTCTAGAAAGTAGGAGCGACTCATGACCGCAACCACTTCCGACCTTGGCCCCGACGCCGAAAGCCAGCCGGCGCGTCGCGATTTCCTCGGGCTGACGGCGGCTGCCGCCGCCGCCGTCGGGGCCGGCGCCATCGTTTGGCCGATGGTCGACAGCATGAACCCGTCCAGCGACGTGCTCGCGATGTCGACGATCGAGGTCGACCTGACCCCGATCGCGCTCGGCCAGGGCGTTATCGTTCTGTGGCGTGGCCAGCCGGTGTTCATTCGCCACCGCACCGAGGACGAGATCAAGCTGGCCAGGGAAGCCGTGGTGGCCGAGCTGCGCGACCCGGCGACCGATGTCGACCGGGTGAAGCCAGGACATGAGCAGTGGCTGGTGGTCAGCGCCATCTGCACGCATCTCGGCTGCGTGCCGGGCGGCAGCAAGTCGAACCAGCCGCGCGGTGAGTTCGGCGGCTGGTTCTGCCCCTGCCACGGCAGCCAGTACGACACCGCCGGCCGCATTCGCAAAGGCCCGGCGCCGCTCAATCTGCCTCTTGTGAACTACGCGTTCCAGAGCGACACCAAAATCATCATCGGCTGACCGCCGCTTCTCGCCACCACCGTGCGCGACGGGTCTGCCTGAACGGGAGAGAAATCCATGTCGCGACGAGATGTGCCGGAAACATTGAGTGGGCCGACGAGCTGGGACTGCTTCGGCTGCGGGCGCCGCGGCTGTGGCCGCGGTCCCGGCGCGGGCGGCGGCGGCGGCCGTGGTCGCGGGCGGATGTTCGACAACGGCGACCTGCGGCTGGTGGTCATGCAACTGCTGTCCGAGCGCCCGCGCCACGGCTACGAGATCATCAAGGCGCTGGAGGAGCGGGTAGGGGGCGGCTACAGCCCCAGCCCCGGCGTGGTCTACCCCACGCTGACGCTGCTCGAGGAACTGGGCCATGCCTCGGTGACGGATGAGCGTGCCGGCCGCAAGCTGTACACCCTGACCCCGGACGGGCGAACGGCGCTGGCGGTGAGCCAGGCCGCGGTCGACGCGATTTTCGAACGGCTGGAGAGCGGGGCGGCCGCGCGCAGCGGTCCGCCGCCGCAGGTGGTGCGGGCGATGGAAAACCTCGCCACTTCAGTGCGGTTGCGGCTGCAAGGGCAACCGGCCGAGGAGACCCGGATCCGTGCCATCACCGCGGCCATTGATGCGGCGGCGCGGGAAGTTGAAGAAAGCTGATTTTCGCTGATCGTAATTTCTTATTGATTCAAATAGCAATCTGTGAGACTTTCCGGGCCATATCAGCAAGGACGCCGCCATGGCCCGGATCACCATTATCGGCAGCGGTTTCGCAGCTCTCACGACCATTCGCGAGCTGCGGCGGCAGGGCGTCGATGCCGAGATCGTGGTGGTCTCGCCGCATGATTCGCTGACCTACCTGCCAAGCCTGATCTGGGTTCCGCCGGGCCTGACCGGGCCGGCATGGCTTGATGGCAGCGACCTGCCGCGCTCGGCGGGTGGTTTCGTCGTCGCCGATGCGCTGTGCCGCGTGCCGGATCGTGAGCTTGTCTATGTCGCTGGCGATGCCGGCAGCTATCCGGCCCGGACTGGATGCCCAAGCAGGCACACCAGGCCGATCTGCAGGCCGTAACCGCTGCCCGAAACATTGCCGCCGAACTGGCCATGACGCCGGTGGACGAGCTGATGGCGGCGGGGCGTAACCGCTGCCCGAAACATTGCCGCCGAACTGGCCGGGCGGCCGGCCGCCGCGCGGTTCCGCACCGAACTGACCTGCATCGTCGATACGCTGGATGGCGGCGTGCTGGTGTTCCGCAACGAGCGCCTCAATGTCGTGCTGCCCCGCATGCGCCTCATGCACTGGGTCAAGCGTGGTTTCGAGCGCTATTACCTGCGCGGCTATAGATGAGCAAACGCAACGTACGGCATCCCCGCCGCTGTTGCATCGGCATTCAGCCGGGGCCTCCGCGATCGCCGCGTCGGTCGGGCCTGATGGCCAGGGAGGTACCATGATCCAGCCGAGCTTTTGCACAGTTGTCGCGGCGGTCCTGCTTGCGTGCGCCGGCATTGCCCATGCCGAAGTGTCGCCGGCGCCCTCCGTCGAGGCTGCGTCCAGCGATCCGCTGGAGTCCTTCAACCGCGCGATGTACGGCTTCAACAAGGGCGTCGTGGACTACGTGATCAATCCGACGGTCGACGCCGTCGCGCCCTACACCCCGGCGCCGATGGTAACCGGACTTGGCAACGCCTACAACAATCTCACCGAAGTCGAGTACGTGCTGAACGGCGCCCTGCGGCGTGATCCAGGCATGATCGCAACCTCGGCCGGCCGGTTCGTGATCAATTCGACCGTTGGCATCGCCGGCCTGTTCGATGTTGCTACCCCGCTCGGGCTGGTCCGGCAGAAGGGGGATTTCGGCGAGGCGATGTGCGCCGCCGGGGTGCCGGCGGGGCCGTATGTGGTGCTGCCGCTGGTCGGGCCGGCGAACGTGACGAGCGCGGGACTGCTCGCCGGCGGCGTGGCGCTGGAGGTGTATTTGCTCAGCTTCATTTCCATGGCGCTGGCCACCGCCGACTTCCTGGTCATCGACATCGGCGGCTCAGCCGCATCACTGCGCTACGCCACCGACATCCCGCCCGGCGCGGACGGCTATTCCGTGCAGCTGGGCGAGTACGACAGCTACATCAGGTCCGCCTGTGGCCCGAGCTAATGATGCGTCACACCACCGAAGAAGCCGCTCATGCCTTGGCTTCCAAGGTGCCGCAACTCGTTGCAGAAGGGATTGACCGATGGTTATGACTGTCCCCCGCACAAGCGCAGCGTTCCCCGCCGTGGTTCTCGTCCTGGCGTGCCTTGTCGCATTCGCCGCACCGCAGCCGGCCATCGCTGCGGACGAGCGCGTCGTGATCAAGATGCCGCCTGAGCTCGACTTTCCGCCGGTGATTCCGCGGGCGGATCAGATCAGGACCCAGAAGATGTCCTCGCTGGCGATGAAGCGGAGGGCGTCTTCGAGTAACCGGGGCAAAACCCCGGGCGACGCGGCATTTGCCGCTTGCCCCGACGCGGTCGAGTACGATTCCCTCTGGCCAGGTCACCACCCAAAGCCCCCTCCGATCGGTCGCGCGCCGAGCTGGAAGCCGAGGTCGCGGCGCTACGGGGCGAGGTGTCGGAGCTGAAACAACTCGTGCTGGGGCTGCGCGAGGAGATCGCCCGGCTGAAGGGCCTGAAGGGTCGGCCGGTGATCAAGCCCAGCGGCA
>CAIVPZ010000133.1 GCA_903907955.1 uncultured Acetobacteraceae bacterium
CCTCCGCGTCCTGGCCGGTGCCGAGCTGGTGCAGCAGCTCCTCCGCGTCCTGGCCGGTGCCGAGCTGGTGCAGCAGCTCCTCCGCGTCCTGGCCGGTGCCGAGCTGGTGCAGCAGCTCCTCCGCGTCCTGGCAGGGTCCTGACCGGGGCCGACGCGACGTTCCGGCGAGGGGGGGCGGGTTTCGCGGCCGGCGCGTCCATTGCGCCCCTGCCTGCGTGGTTTTCTCGCGTTTTCTGGATTTCCTCGCGCGAAAAAAACGGGGCCGCTCCCGCCGCCCCGCCTCGTCCGTCGTGTCGTGCTGGTGATCTTGTCCGGTCAGTGTCCGGTCAGACGATGCAGACTTTACCGACCTATCCAGCTAACCCCTTGATTTCTTGGTGAGCCCGGAGGGACTCGAACCCTCGACCCCAAGATTAAAAGTCTCGTGCTCTACCAACTGAGCTACGGGCTCCTCGCCGCGCCTTGAACGCCAAGGTACGGCCTCAGTCAAGCAGGCAGGGTCACGCGAGCCCGGTCAAACCAACAACCCTAATGCACATCCGCCGCCACCCGCATGTGCACGATCCGGTCGGGACCGCTCACCATGCCGCTGCCACCCGAGCCGCGCTTGATCTTGTCCACGAACTCCATGCCCGACACCACCTGTCCCCAGATCGTGTACTGCCCGTCCAGGCTCGGCGCCGGGGCGAACATGATGAAGAACTGGCTGTCCGCACTGTTCGGGTCGTTGGTTCGCGCCGCACCCACCGCGCCGCGCAGGAAGCGCCGCTTGGTGGTGAACTCCCCTGGAACGTTGCCCAGGCCGCTGCCGCCGGTGCCGCTGCCGGTCGGGTCGCCGCCCTGGGCCATGAAGCCATCGATCACCCGATGGAACGGCGTGCCGTCGTAGAATCCCTTGCGGCACAATTCCTTGACCCGCGCCACGTGTTTCGGCGCCAACTCGGGCAGCAGCTCGATCACCACCCGGCCATCCTTCAGGTCGAGATAGACCGTGTTCTCCAGATCACCGGCCGCCTGGGCTTCACTCATGCTGCTCATCACCACGCAAGGGGTTGCAAGAAAGGCCGCCATCATTGTTCGTCTGCGCATCGTCTCGCTCCGCATCACCGGAAATGTCATCCGCCGTCCTCCGTCCGCGCCAGCAGCGCGCGGGTCCGCTGCAACGTCAGCGGCGGCACAAAGGACGCAATATCGCCGCCAAGCAACGCAATCTCCTTCACGAAACGCGACTGGATGAACTGGTGCCGTTCGCTCGCCATCAGGAACACGGTCTCGATGCCGGCGTCCAGCCGATAGTTCATCCCGGCCATGGCGAATTCGTAGTCGAAATCCGAAACCGCGCGCAGCCCCCGCACGATCACGCTGGCGCCGATCGCCTGGGCGAAATGCATCAGCAGCCCGCCGAACGGCTGCACCTCGATCGGCGTGCCGGTGCGCCCCGATACCGCCGCCATCTCGGCGCGCACCAGCTCCACGCGTTCCTCCAGCGGGAACAGCGGGCCTTTGCCGGCGTTCATCGCCACCCCCACGACCAGCCGGTCGAGCAGCCGCGCCGCGCGGCCGATCACGTCCAGATGGCCGTTGGTCACCGGGTCGAACGTGCCGGGATAAAGACCTATCCGGGGTCCGCTGCGTCCCGCCTCAGGCATCGTCCGCCTCACCCTCCGGCGCGGCCGGCTGATCGTCGCCGCCGGTGCCCTCCACCACGTCCTCCACCACCGGGAACACGCTGGTCACCCGCTCGCCCTGATTCAGCCGGAACAGCGTTACCCCCATGGCGGAGCGGCCGGTCAGCCGCACCTGGTCAACCGGCAGGCGGATCAGCCGGCCGGCATCGGTCACCAGCATCACGCCGTCGCCCGGCCGCACCGGCAGGGTGCCGGCCACTGCCGCTCCGGTGCGCGGGGTCAGCGTGATGTTGACGATCCCCTGCCCACCGCGGCCGGTAACCCGATACTCGTAGGCCGAGGACCGCTTGCCGAATCCCTGGTCGGTCACCGTCAGCAGCAACTCCTCGCGGGCGGTCAGATCGTCGACGCGCTCGGGCGGCATCGCCACCTCCTGTGCGCCTTCCTCCTCGACTTCGCCGGGCGCCTCGGCGTCTTCCCCGGCGGCGCGGCGGCGCAGCGCTGCCAGCTTCAGGTAGGTGGCGCGCTCGTCCACGCTCGCCTCGACATGGCGCAACACCGCGAGACTGACCACTTCGTCGCGGGCGCGGCCTTCCTGCAGCTTCACCCCGCGCACGCCGGAGCTGTCGCGGCCGGCGAACACGCGCAGATTGTCCTCGGTGATCTGGAAGCGGATGCAGCGGCCCAGCCGGGTGGCCAGCAGCATGTCGTCGCCGCCCTCGCGGCAGGTGGCCACGCCGATCAGCCGGTCGTTCTCGTCCAGCTTCATGGCGATCAGGCCGCTGGCGCGGACATTGCGGAAATCCGACAGGCGGTTGCGCCGCACGTTGCCCTGCGCGGTGGCGAACACCAGGTGCAGGTTTTCCCACAGCGTCTCGTCCTGCGGCAGCGGCAGCACGGTGGTGATGGTGTCGGAGCCAAGCTCCGGCAGCAGGTTCACCAGGGCACGGCCCTTCGCCGTTGGACCCGCTTCCGGCAGGCGCCACACCTTCTCGCGGAACGCCTTGCCGCCCGAGGAGAAGAACAGCACCCACTGATGCGTATGCGCATTGAAGCTGCGGGTGACGATGTCGTCGCCGCGCGTGCCGGCGGCGCTGCGCCCGCGCCCGCCGCGGTTCTGCTGGCGGAAGGTCTCCAGCGTGGTGCGCTTGATGAAGCCGTCGCGGGTGATGGTCACCACCATCTGCCCGGGTTCGATCAGGCTTTCGTCATCCTGGTCGGCGGCCGCCTCGACGATTTCGGTCAGCCGTGGCGAGGCGATCGAGGCGCGGGCCTTCAGCAATTCGCCGCGCATCACCTCCATGCGGCGAGGGTGGCTGGCGAGGATTTCGAGAAGATCAGCGATCTTGGCGGCAACCTCGCGCATTTCCTCGTTGATCTTCTCCTGCTCCAGCCCGGTCAGCCGTTGCAGGCGCAGTTCCAGGATGCCGCGCGCCTGTTCGTCGGTCAGCCGCACCGTGCCGTCCCCGGCGACGAAATTGCGGGAGTCCTCGATCAGCAGCAGCAGCGAGATCACCTGCTCGGCCGGCCAGGCGCGCTCCATCAGCGCCAGCCGTGCCGTGGCCGCATCGGGGCTGGCGCGGATCAGCCGGATCACCTCGTCGATATTGGCCACCGCGATGGCCAGCCCGACCAGCAGATGCGCCCGGTCGCGCGCCTTGCCCAGCTCGTGGCGGGCGCGGCGCAGGATGACGTCCTCGCGAAACCGGATGAAGACCTGCAGCGCGTCCTTCAGCCCCATCAGGCGCGGCTGACCGCCGTCCAGCGCCAGGAAATTCACCCCGAAACTGGTTTGCAGCGAGGTGAAGCGGAACAACTGGTTCAGCACCACCTCGGGGGTGGCGTCGCGCCGCAGTTCGACGACGATGCGCATGCCGGAGCGGTCGCTCTCGTCGCGCATGTCGCCGATGCCTTCGACCTGCTTGGCGCGCACCAGTTCGGCGATGCGTTCCAGCAGGGTCGCCTTGTTCACCTGGTAGGGGATTTCGGTGACCACGATCTGCATGCGGTCGCCACCGCGGCCGATCTTCTCGAACTCCGCCCGGGCGCGCAGCACGACGGAGCCACGGCCGGTTTCGAACGCGGCGCGGATGCCGGCGCGGCCGAGGATCATCGCCCCGGTGGGAAAGTCCGGGCCGGGCACGATCTTCATCAGCGCGTCGAGCGTCAGCGTCGGGTCATCCAGCAGCGCCAGGGTGGCGTCGATGATCTCCGACGGGTTGTGCGGCGGGATGTTGGTCGCCATGCCGACGGCGATGCCGCTGGCGCCGTTGATCAGCAAATTGGGGAAGCTGGCCGGCAGCACGCGCGGTTCATCGGCGGTTTCATCGTAGTTCGGCTGGAAATCGACGGTGTCCTTGTCGATGTCCTCCAGCATGAACATGCTGGCGCGGGCCAGCCGCACCTCGGTGTAGCGCATGGCCGCCGGCGGGTCGCCGTCCACCGAGCCGAAATTGCCCTGGCCGTCGATCAGCGGCACCCGCATGCTGAACGACTGCGCCATGCGGACCATGGCGTCGTAGATCGCGGCGTCGCCGTGCGGGTGGTATTTGCCCATCACGTCGCCGACCACGCGGGCGGATTTGCGGTACGGCTTGTCGGGGGTGTAGCCGGCTTCCTGCATGGCGAACAGGATGCGGCGATGCACGGGTTTCAGCCCGTCGCGCGCGTCCGGCAGGGCGCGGCTGACGATGACGGACATGGCATAGTCGAGGTAGGAGCGGCGCATCTCCTCCTCGAGCGTCACCGGATGCAGGTCGGACGAAGGTCCGGGGCCGTCCGGTGGCGTGCCTGCCGGCGGGTCCAGGGGGGTATCGCTCACGTCGGTCTCGATTCAGGTTTTTTACTCGCGGCCCGGAATCGGGGGCGAGGGGTCGGGTGGGCTGGCGTTGGCGGCGGTTGGTAGCACGGCGGGCGGGCGGGGGGGAGTCACCGCGCGGCGGGGGCGGGAGCCGGTGCGGCAACCCTTATCTCGTCATGCCCCCGCCTCCGGAGCAGGCTCACGACAGCAGGCGTGATGGAGCCAGGCGCCGGATCCGGCGGCCCAGCAGGTCACGAAAGCGCGGGCTGTGCAGGCACACGCCGCCGACCAACCCCACGACGGAACCGAGCACGGTATCGAAAAGGCGCGCCTCCAGCATCACATTCGCCGAGCCATGCCCAAGCCGGGCGCCCTCGGCAAGAAAGATGGTCAGGGGGGTGATGAAAATCACCGCCAGTCCGTAGTGCCGTACCACCAGGCTCTCGATCGCGAACGTCAGCGCCATCATGATCAGGGCCACGCTCCATCTGTCCAGCGGCAGAGACAGCATGTCCCACGCCAGAATCAGGCCGATGCCGGTGCCGGCGATACGGTGGAACTGCTTGCTCCATACCGCACGCAACGACACTTCCTGAATTCCCGCCAGGCAACTCACCGGCACCCAATAGGTACGCTCCAGGTGGAAGGCCTGCGCCAGGGCCAGGGATATTCCCACGAACAGGCCGATGACGACCGAATCGAAGACCACGAATTCAAACGTCGCCGGCGGCAACGACATTACCTGCTGCGGCGCCTGCAGCCGCAGTACATAAACGCTATAGAAGAAAGCAATCAGGCATGCCTGCAGGCAGCCCATGGTGAGCAGGCCAACCTGCAGCGGTACCTGCAATACCTCGATCGGTGAATAGATACCGATCGCCGCCGCCATGATGAAGAACATGCTCCCCGGCGGTCCGACCGCGTAGAATCGGCACACCATCGTGACCATGATGGCGATGAAGGTCATCATCGGCACCAGCAGCAGCGGGAAGAAATGGCTGATCAGCCCGAGCGTGTAGCAGGCGATCATACCGAACGCGCAGGCCATCAGCGATACCATGCGGTGGGACAGTGGCGTGTTGGGCGAATAGAGGAACACCAGCCCACCGAGCGACGAAACCAGCCCGTAATCCAGGTGGTCGAAATACGCCCCGGTCAGCAGCGGCACCCCCGACGCAAGTGCCGCACCGAACGGCATTTCCCAGCGCCGTTCAGTGGATTTGATCGTTGCCAGATGGTTCAGCTCGGTGCGCATCAGCGATCGAAATCCGCGCCATCCTCCCCAGCCCATTATTCATCACCCGATCGCGCGGCGCGGATGACCGGGGATGGCGGGCCGCTCAAAACTCCGCCTCCAGCCCCGCCACCGTCCGCAGGAGCAAAGCCAGGTCCTGTCCCCGCGACAGGCGATGATCGCCGTCCTTCACCAGCACCACCTGCACATCCGTGCTGCGCAGCTGCCCGGCCAGCCGCAGCGCGGTCTCCCACGGCACATCCGGGTCGCACTGCCCGTGCAGCAGCCGCACCGGGCAGTCGAGCGCGATCTCCCCGCCCAGCAGCAGATGCCGCCGCCCGTCCTCGATCAGCGCCCGGGTGATCGGCGTCGGCTCGCCGTACGGGTTGGGAATGGGCAGCACGCCGTCGCGCAGCAGCGCCGCGCGCGCCGAGGCCGGCAGGGCGGCCCAGAGCAGTTCCTCGGTGAAATCCGGCGCGGCGGCGATGCCGACCAGGGCCGCCACCCGCTCCGGCATTGCCAGCGCGACCAGCAGCGCGATCCAGCCGCCCATCGACGATCCGACAAGCAGGAACGGCCCTTCGGTCAGCGTGGCCACCACCCGGCGCGCATCCTCCGCCCAGGCGCCGATGGTGCCGTCGGTGAACGCGCCGCCGCTGCCGCCGCTGCCCGAGTAGTCGAACCGCAGCATCCCCCGCCCCTCGGCGGCGCACCAGTCGCGCAGCGCGATGGCCTTGCCGCCGCTCATGTCGCTGCGAAACCCGGGCAGGAACACCACCGTGGGGCCGCGCCCCGGCAGCAGCGCCCAGGCCAGCGCCACCCCGTCGCCGCGATCCAGCAATCCGGTCTGCTCCATCGGTGCATGTCCTTCCATTCGTCCGGCCGCGTGATATAGCCGCCGCATGACGGATGAAACCCCGCCCCCCGCCCCGGTGGTGCTGCTGGTCCTGCCGGCGATGGAAAGCGGCGGCGTCGAGCCGGGAATGGCCGAGAACACCGCCGCCATCGTGGGCGCCGGCGGCACCGCGCTGGTGGCCAGCGCCGGCGGGCGCATGGTGGCCGATGTGGAGCGCGCCGGCGGACGCGCCGTCACCCTGCCGCTGAACCGCAAGTCGCCGCTGGAGATCTGGCGCAACGCCGCCCGTCTGGCCGCGCTGATCCGCGCCGAGCGGGTCAACATCGTGCATGCCCATTCGCGCGCGCCGGGCTGGTCGGCCTGGCTGGCGGCGCGGCGCACCGGGGTGCATTTCGTCACCACCTACCACGCCCCCTATGGCGAGCGGCCGCGCTTCAAGCGCCTGTACAATTCCGTGATGGCGCGTGGCGAGGTGGTGGTCGCGGTCAGCCGCCACCTCGCCGGCCTGGTCACGGCGCGGCACGGCGTCGATCCGGGGCGCATCCGGGTCATTCCGCGCGGCGTCGATCCGGCCGTGTTCGACCCCGCGGCGGTCGCGCCGGCGCGCATGGCCGCCCTCGCGCGCGCCTGGGGCGTGCCGGAAGGCGCCCCCATCCTGCTGCTGCCCGGCCGGCTCACCCGCTGGAAGGGCCAGGAGGAGATGATCGACGCGCTGGCCCGCATGCGCCATCGCGACGCGGTCGTCGTGCTGGTCGGCGCCGATCGCGGGCGCAGCGGCTATGCCAGGGGGCTGTCGGCGCTGGCGGCCCGGCTTGGCGTGGCCGACCGCGTGCGCCTGGCCGGACTCACCGATGACATGCCGGCGGCGCTGGCGCTGGCCGCCATCGTCGTCAACGCCTCCAACGAGCCGGAGGGGTTCGGCCGCGTCATCATCGAGGCGCAGGCGATGGCCCGCCCGGTGATCGCCACCGCGCATGGCGGCGCCGCCGAGACGGTGGTGCACGGCAAGACCGGCTGGCTGGTGCCGCCGGGGGATGCGGCGGCGCTGGCCATGGCGCTGGATGCGGTGCTCGACCTGCCGGCGGCGCGGCGTGCCCAGGTCGGCGCCCATGCCCGCGCCGCGGTGCAGGCCCACTACACGGTGGCCGCCATGCAGCAGGCGAAGCTGGCGGTTTATCGCGCCCTGCTCGCCACCACGCCGGCCCGGCGACGCTGATGCCGGCCTCGGTGATGCCGGCCCCGGTGATGGCGGATGCGGAGGCGTTGCCGGCGGAGTCTGTCCGGTTCGGCGCCAGGCCGGCTGCCGTGCAGCGCATCCTGGTGATCCGCCTGGGGGCGCTGGGCGATTTCTTCCTTTCGTTCGGGCCGTTCGCCGCCATCCGCGAGCGCCATGCGGCGGACGAAGTCACTCTGCTGACCACCGCCCCCTTCGCGGCGCTGGCACGGCGGGCGCCGTGGTTCGACCGGGTGGAGGTGGACGCCAGGCCGGCCCTGCTGGACGTTGCCGGATTGCTGCGCCTGCGCCGGCAGATGGCGGGGTTCGACTTCGTCTACGACCTGCAGACTTCGGGCCGCTCCGGGCGGTATTTTCTGCTCGCCGGTCGGCCGCCCTGGTCGGGCATCGCACCCGGCTGCTCGCATCCGCACGCCAATCCGCGGCGGGATTTCATGCACACGCTGGAACGCCAGCGCGAGCAACTGGCCATGGCCGGGGTGGCGGACTTCCCGCCGCCCGACCTGTCCTGGCTGCTGCGCTGGCCGGCCATCGAGGTGCCGACACCCTATATGCTGCTGGTGCCCGGAGCGGCCCCGGGCCGCTCCGGCAAGCGCTGGCCGGCGACGCACTATGGCGCGCTGGCGGCCCTGCTGGCCGGCGGCGGCCTGACCCCGGTGGTGGTGGGCACCGCCGGCGAGGCGGAACTCGCCGCCACCATCCGCGCCGCCTGCCCGGCGGCGGTCGACCTGACCGGGCAGACCGCGCTGGCCGACCTCCCCGGTCTGGCCGCCGGCGCGGCGCTGGCGGTGGGCAACGATACCGGACCGATGCATGTGGCGGCGTCGGTGGGCTGCCGCTGCGTGGTGCTGTTCTCGGCCGACAGCGACCCCGCGCTGACCGCCCCGCGCGGACCGCAGGGGGAGTGGCCGGTGGTGCTGCGGGTGAGGAACCTGTCCGACCTGCCGGTGCAGGACGTGGTTGCCGCCGCGGCGCCGTTCCTGCGCGCCGCGGACTGAACCCCATCCTGCCGCCGCCCGGCATTACAGCGACGCGGTGAACCCGCCATCCACCGTCAGCACGCTGCCGGTGACATAGGACGCCGCGTCGGAGGCGAGGAACACCACCGCGCCGCCGAGTTCCGCCGGATCGCCCCAGCGCCCCATCGGGGTGGATTCGACGATCCACTTGCCGATGACTTCATCGTTCTTCAGGTCGATGGTGTGCGCGGTGGGGAAATAGCCCGGCGCGATGGCGTTGACCGTCACTCCATGCTTGGCCACTTCCACCGCCAGCGCCCGCACCAGCCCGTGCAGGCCGGTCTTGGCGGCGACATAGGCCGGGATGGTGGGGCGGGCCAGATGCGCCAGGATGGATGATGTCATGATGATCCGCCCCTTGCCCTGCGGAATCATCAGCCGCAGCGCTTCCCGCGCACAGCGGAAGCTGGCGGTGAGGTCGGCCTCGAGTACCTGGTGCCAGTCGGCGTCGGAATATTCCAGTATCGGCTTGCGCACCACGCTGCCGGCGTTGTTGACCAGGATGTCCAGCCGCCCGTGCGCATCGGCGATCTCGGCGAAGGCGTCCTGCACCGCGGTGCCGTCGGTGAGGTCAAACCGCAGGATTTCCGCGGCGGGGGTGCCACGCTCGGCGAGAATGGCGGCATGCGTGGCCAGCGCGGCGGCGTCGCGCCCGTGCAACAGAATGCGCGCGCCGCTGGCGGCCAGCGCCTGCGCCATCGCCCACCCCAGCCCGCGCGAGGAGCCGGTGACAAGGGCAAGGCGGCCGGTGAGATCAAAATTCGGCTTCATGGGTTCACCCGGAACGAAAGTAATGGGTTCCAAGGGCCTCCCGGCCCTTGGCGGGTCCAGGGCAGAGCCCTGGCCTTGCTTCCTATTCCACGTTGAAAGCAACGCTCCCCCGCAGCGTAGCCCCAGGCGCCAGCACGGAGAACCCGTGCCAGGTGCTGTCCAGCCGGTTCAGCCCGTCATTCATGTTGGCCACCGGCTCGACGGCGAGGAAATCGCGTCCGGCCGGGATGTAGACCACCAGATGCGCCAGCGCCGCGTCGGCGGTGATGGACAGCGCCAGCCCGCGATCCGGCCAGGACAGGCGGGCCGGCCGGGTCCAGCCGGCGAAGCAGTTGTCGATGCCTTCGACCGGCGGGCGTGCGGTGGTGTGGTCCCAGGCGGCGGGCACGGCCTCGCGGCGGTCGGGGATTTCGCTGTCGGCGGGGTTCAGCCAGACCCGCTGGGCAGCGAATTGCAGCGTGGTGTCGGCGTTGCGCGGAAAATACGGGTGCAGGCCGAAGGCGGCCGGGGTTGGCTGCATGTCGGTGTTGGTGATTTCCAGCTCCACCGTCAGCCCCTCCGGCGAGACGGTAAAACACTGCTCGGCGCGGAAGGCGAACGGCCAGAGCGGGCCGGGGATGTGGTCCAGCACCAGCGACAGGCTGCGCGCATCCAGATCGGCCACCCGCCAGGGCTCCTGCCAGCCGGCGCCGTGGATGGCGTGGCCGCCGAGCAGCGCCGGCAGTTCGTGGGTGATGCCGCGCCAGGTGAAGCGGCGCCCGGCGACCCGGCCGGAGAACGGAAACAGCGGGTAGCAGCCGAGGGCGCGCGGGTCGCGCTGCTCCAGCGCACCGGGTTGCAGCGGGCGCAGCACGGGCACGCCGCGGCGGGTCCAACTGGCGATGCTGCCGCCGATTTCCGGCGCGAAGACGAGGGCGTGGTCGCCGACTTCGAGATCGACAAGCTCGGTCATGGCACAGGCTCCAGGCGCTGCCGCGGCGGCGCCGATGGTGACGGGGGTAACGGGCGGCGCGAACATGCCGCCTTCGCGCCGTTCGCGGTAGGGGCCGCGATGCGACCGGGGGCGGGGAGGGGTGTTCGTTGCGTTTAACGGGCCATTGACCGAGATCAAGGCAGCCGCCCCCCGCCGTCCCCACCTTCCGCCCCGAGGGCGCCTGCGATGCAGCGGGACCATCGATCGTACGCTGTTCCGCTGCTGCGCCTGCACCGCGCAGAAGTGGAGATACCGATGGCGGAAAACGGGCAAGCACCGTTCAACATGCTCAACGAGGCGGCCATTGCCGCCGCCGAGTTGCGCCGCGACCCGTACGACTACTGCTTCATCGACAATGTGATGGACCAGTCCCACAAGGCGGAGGTGATGGCCGACGTGCCGCCGATCGCCTGGCGCGGCAGCTATGGCCTGCCCGACCTGAAATACGGGCCGAAATTCGGCGAGGTGATCAAGGATCTGCTGAGCGATCGCTTCCGCCACCTGGTCGAGAAGAAGTTCGACATCGACCTCAGCAAGTGCCCGCCCTGTATCGTCATGATGGGCGCGACCACCGGTGCCTATAATGAGGGCTATGCCCATCCGGATTCGAAGCACAAGATCATCACCGTGCTGGTGGGCTTTACCGCCGAGTGGCCCTATGAGCGCGGTAAGCTGCGGGTGTTGCGCAGCAGCGACCGCGAGGACTGCGCCTTCGAATTCTCGCCCGTGTTCGGCAATATGCTGATGTTCCGCGTTGGCGACAACTCCTGGCACGGCTTCCTGCCGCAGAAGGCCCAGCGGTTGAGCCTGCAACTCTGCTATGTCGATTCCGAAAGTTACGTCCGCAAGGAGTATTTCCGGCACAGCATCAGCGCCTTCGCAAAATCGTGGCTGGTCACCCGCAAGCTCATCGAGTGGGCGCCGCGCAAGCTGAAGGTGCCCACATGAGCGCCTATCCGCCGGTTCCCAGCGTCGATGAGGTGGAGCGGCATTTCTCCCGTGCCGTCCGCGAGTCGCGCCGCGATGACAATCCGTACCGGCACTGGCTGCTGAAGGAGGTGCTGCCGATCGATATCTGCACCGGCATCCTGACGCTGCCGATCATGCCGGCGCTGCTCGGCGAAACCGACGGCACGCGCGGCACCTACAACAGCCAGCGGACCTTCATCACGCCGTCGCTGCGCACGCAGTTTCCGACCTGCTCGGTGCTCGCCGATGCGCTGCAACGGCCGGCGGTGGCGCGCCTGCTGGCGGAGACGCTCGATATCCAGGTGGAAGGCGGCTATCTGCGGGTGGAATACATCCAGGACATCGACGGCGCCTGGCTGGAACCACACCGCGACATTCCCGAGAAGCTGTTCTCGATGGTGATCTACCTGTTCACCGGCCCGCACGCGAAGGACTGGGGCACCGATATCTACGATGTCAACGTCAAGTGGTGCGGCCGCTCGTCGGGCGAGTTCAACTCGGCATCGATCTTCGTGGCCGGGCCGGCGACCTGGCACGGCTTCGAGAAGCGGCCGATCATCGGCGTGCGGCGGTTGATGGAGATCAACTACGTGCGGCCGACCTGGCGGGAGCGCGGGCAACTGGCGTTCCCGGATCGGCCGGTTACCACGGTCGAACAGGGGTAAGGAAGGCCAGGGCGCTGCCCTGGACCCGGCAGGGGGCGGTGGCCCCCTGCACCCCCGTTCGTTAAGCGGTGGTGCACTTTTTCATTGGCTTGGGCTGCGCAAATACGGACTGTCCTCGCAGGGAGCTATAGTGTCCACGAGCCGATCATGGACATTAGAGCAACACCGGCCAGACCGGCTACAGCCGGCCGATAAAGTTGCTCGCCGAAACAAAGAAGGCTCATACTGGATTCCAGGGTGGTGGGAAGTCACGTAGAATCAATCTGTTAGCGTGGCAGGACGGGCAACGCGGTATGGGTTTTTCGGTGGGTTTGCGTCCCTACGGCACGGGGATGGCCGCAAGGTGACCATCTGGCAG
>CAIVPZ010000134.1 GCA_903907955.1 uncultured Acetobacteraceae bacterium
GGGGGTGGCATAAGGCGCGCCCTGCGGCGAGCGTTCCTGTCCGCGGCGCCTTGCGTTGGCGGATGGCGCTTCGCTTATCCGCCCTACGATCCGAACGGCTGTCAGCAAGCGTAGGGCGGAAAAGCGAAGCGCCTTCCGCCAACGCAAGCCGCAAAGTCGCTGGCCTTGATAAGTGACCCGGTGGTGCCAGCGTTCAAACCGGCGGCATCAAGCCCGGTTGCCACTGGGTGGCGGCATGGGGCGCGCCCTGCGGCGAGCGTTCCTGTCCGCGGCGCTTGCGTTGGCGGATGGCGCTGCGTTTATCCGCCCGATCCGAACGGCTGCCCAGTGCACCGCATCCGCGACGATCGCCGTCAGTTCATCGGCGCCCACATCGGCATTCGCCGCTTTGGCCTGCCCGGCCGACAGTTCAAGGATGTGCGCCCGCACCGCTTCCCCGATAAGGCGCGACGGGTCGCTCTTGCGTTAATGAATGGGGTCAAGGGGTCCACCGACCCCTTGCGGGTCCAGGGCAGCGCCCTGGCCTTGCTTGCTTCCCCCGAATCCCCCGCTGTCACCGCCGGCGCGATCGTATATGTTTCCCCACCATGTCCCCGACCCAGATTCCCAGCCCCCGCCCCCGCTGGGCGGTGGTGGTGCCCGTCGCCCTGCTGGCCGCCTGCGCCGGCCCGCAAGGCGCCCGCTCCCCGGTCGACCGCCTGGCCCACGTGCCCGACTTCGCCCGCAAGCCGTATGCGCCGTTCAGCCGCGCCGATGCGGTGGCGATTGCGGTGCGCGAATGGCGGCTGTTCGGCCAGCCGGTGGACGACGACCCGCCCGAGACAAGGCCCGAGCCGCCGCCCGACCGGAAACCCGAAAGGATGGCGGGGCTGTGGCAGCGCGTCGGCGAATACTGGTGGACCGGCCAGGATGCCGGCCGGCCGGAAGCCAGCTGGACCGGCCGCAACGACGAGTCCGGCGCCGAGTTCTCCGCCGCGGACGACGGCAACTACGCCTGGTCGGCGGCCTTCCTGTCCTATGTCATGCGCATCGCCGGCGCCGGCACGCGGTTTCCCTATGCGCCGTCGCATTATGTCTACATCAACGCCGCCCGGCAGGTATCGCTGGGTGAGACGCGGAGCTGGGCGGTGGCGGCCGAAGCGCCGGACGCCTATGCGCCGCGGCTCGGCGACCTGATCTGCGCCGGGCGCGGCTGGGCAAAGCGGCTACGCTTCCAGGACCTGCCGACCGACAAATCCTTCCCGTCGCATTGCGCCATCGTGGTGGCGACCGGCCAGGAACTCAGCATCATCGGCGGCAATGTGGACGATGCGGTCACGCTCACCCACGTGCCCACCACGGCGGACGGCCGGCTGGCCCCATCGGGCGGCCCGCCGGTGGACACCCGCTATCCGTGGTTCGTCGTGCTGCGGGTGCAGTACGACTACTGACCGTCGGGGATGATGAGCACCCGCAGGTCCTGCGCCGGCACGTAGTCGCGCACCGTCGCCTCGAAGCGCATCGGCGCGGTGCGCCGCAACGGCAGGTCGGTGCACAGCGACAGCACCCGCGCCGCGCCCTCCCCGCCAGCGCCGGTGGCCACATGGCCGCCCGCCAGCACCAGATGAAAAGTGCCGATGGGGCCGCGCCAGTTGGTCGCGGTGCGCAGGATGTAGCCGAGCACGTAGGCGGTGACATAGGCGTCGGACGCCCCGGCCGGCCCGCGCGCCTGCAGCTTCTGCCGGTAGACCGCCCGCATCGCCCGGTCGGTCGGGCCGTCGATGCAGTAGGCGCCCGCCAGATCGTCGTCGAGGCTGCCATGCCAGGTGCCGGCCGGCACGTCGGCGCGGCCGGGATCGCCCTGCCTGGTGGCGCCGACCAGTTGCGCGCCCAGAATGGGCCGGTAGCTGTGCTCCAGCACGGTCACGCCGGGGCGGAAGGTCTGCATCCAGTGGAAGGTGATCCGGGTGGTCCACAGCGTCTCGTAGCCGTCCGCCTCCTGCCGCAGCGCCCCGAGTTCCGCCAGCGCGTGGCGGGTCGGCGCATCCAGGTCCCAGCCGCCATTCGGCCCGGCCCGCCCGGCAGGGTCCGATGGCAGATCGAACCAGCGCGGCCGCAGCACCAGCGACGGACCGGCGATCCGGCGCAGCGCCGCCGCGATGTCGCGCCCGTCCGGCAACACGGCGCGGATTTCCGCCTCGGGCGCCACCGCCTGCCCGTCCGCCCACACGCGGAAGCCGATGAAGTTGGCATCCAGCGGCGGTATGACATCAAGGTTATGGGCGGTGCTGGTCTCCATGCCGCCCGGCGTTTCCTTCGGCAGTTCGGGCAGCGGAAACGCCACAAGCAGCGTCACCGGCGCGCCGGTGTCGTTGCGCATTTCGTAGCGCACCCGCACCTCCAGCGGCGACAGCGTCAGGTCTTCCCGCTGCATGGCGATGCGGTCGGTCTTCACCAGCACCAGCCCGCCGGCCGCCAGTTCGGACGCCGAGTCGTTGGCCGCGGCCGGGGCGGCCAGGGGGAGCGAAACCGCCAGCACCGAGGCGAAACGGCGCACCGCCGGCCCTATTTCTGCCGCCAGGGCAGCCCGTCGGCCTTCCACCCCGAAGCCGCGCCGCGGTGCCCTTCGCGGTCAAGCTGGCCCTCGAAGCCGTCGGCGACGTTGTAGACATGCTGGAACCCAACCGCATACGCCGCGCGCGCGGCCGACAGGCTGCGCACGCCGCTGCGGCAGATGAAATACACATGATGCCGCGGCTCCACCCCGGCGCGGCGGAGATGATCGGTGAAGGCGCCGTTCACCTGCATGCTGGGATAGACCTGCCAGGGGATCAGCACCGGCTCCTGCCGCACCGCCGTCAGGTCCGGGATGCCGACGAAATTCCATTCGGCATCGGTTCGCACATCGACAAGCCGGGCCTGCGGATTGGTCTGCAATGCCTCCCATACCTGGCGCGGGTGAATGTTCTCGACCATCGGCCCTTCTCCGCTGATGATGCCGGGCCATCGCATGTCGCCGTCATGCGTTCAACCCCGGGGGAAGCAGACCGGAACCGCCATGGTACCCAAACCCAACATGACCGTTGCACCGCCGGTAGCAAATCACGTCGCCGCCGCCGTCGGCAACACGCCGCTGATCCGCCTGCGCCGCGCCAGCGCCGCAACCGGCTGCACCATCCTCGGCAAGGCCGAGTTCATGAACCCGGGCGGCTCGGTGAAGGACCGCGCCGCGCTCGCCATCCTCGCCGACGCGGCGGAGCGCGGCGTGCTCAAGCGCGGCGGCACGGTGGTGGAAGGCACCGCGGGCAATACCGGTATCGGGCTGACGCTGATGGGCAACGCGATCGGCTACCGCACCATCATCGTCATGCCGGAAACCCAGTCGCGCGAGAAAATCGACTTCCTGCGCATGATCGGCGCCGACCTGCGGCTGGTGCCGGCGGCGCCGTTCCGCGACCCCGGCAACTATGTGCATGTCTCGCGCCGGCTGGCCGCGGAAATCGGCGCGGTCTGGGCCAACCAGTTCGACAACCTCGCCAATCGCGAGGGGCACCGGCTGACCACCGGGCCGGAGATCTGGCACCAGACCAGCGGACGGGTCGATGCCTTCACCTGTGCCTGCGGCACCGGCGGCACGCTCGCCGGGGTGGCGATGGCCCTGAAACAGCGCAACCCCGCCATTCGCATCGTGCTGGCCGACCCCGAGGGCAGCGCGCTGTATGGCTGGGTGACCGCCAAGGACCTGACCGTGGCCGGAAGCTCGATCACCGAAGGGATCGGCCAGTCACGCGTGCCGGACAATCTGGCGGACGCGCCGATCGACGACGCCGAGCGAATCCCCGACGCGGAGGCGCTGGAGCAGGTGTTTTCCCTGCTGATCGACGAGGGTCTGTCGGTCGGCGGCTCCTCGGGCATCAACGTGGCAGCGGCGATCCGGGTGGCGCGCAAGCTCGGCCCGGGGCACCAGGTGGTGACGGTGCTGTGCGACAGCGGCAGCCGTTACCAAAGCAAGCTGTTCAACCCCGCATTCCTGCGCGAAAAGGGGCTGCCGACGCCGCCCTGGATAGGGTGATGCGCCGCAGCGGCCTCGCCGTCGGCAGCGCGCGGTGTTCCGGGGAGGGGTTGGGATGGTTCTCGATTGGTTGCATGACCTCAGTCTGTTGGCCCTCTATCCCGCCACGATCATCCTGATCGCCGGTGCCGCCGAACTTGGCAACCGGATCGGCCTGCGGTTTCGTGGCACGGAAAACGGCGGATCGGATATCAGCACATTGTCAGGTGCCGCGCTCGGCCTGCTGGCGCTGCTGCTCGCGTTCAGCTTCTCCATCGCGCTGTCGCGCTATGAAACGCGCCGGACCATGGTGCTGGAGGAGGCGAATGCCATCGGCAGCACGGCGAATTTCGCCCTGATGCTGCCGCAGGCGGCACAGGCGCCGATCCTGGGCCTGCTGCGCGACTATACCGCGGTCCGCATCGGGCTTGGCGTTCCCTTCGACCCGCCCAAACAGGACCGCGACATTGCCCGGTCGCTGGAACTGCAGACCCTGCTGTGGCAGCAGGCGGCAGCGGTGACCGCGGCGGCGCCGCAATCGCTGCCCGCCTACCGCTTCGTTGCCTCGCTGAATGAAATGAACAACATCCACGAGCGGCGGCTCACCGCGCTGCGCTACCATGTGCCGTCCGCGGTCATGTTCATGCTGATCGGCGTCGCAATGGTGGCGATGGGGTTCACCGGCTACCAGGCCGGCGTCGCCGGAACCCGGCGACCGCAGGCAACGCTCATCATGTCGCTGACCGTCGCCGTGGTGATCATGCTGGTGGTCGATCTCGACCGGCCGGCGCGCGGGCTGATCGAGGTGCCGGTTGCGCCGCTGATCGATGCGGCGCAGGGGATGGCGAAGTAGGCACCTGCGGCTGGATAACCGCTTCGCCTATCGGGTCGCCCCGGCGTGAAGGTGCCGTTCCATCCGACGCCGGCGCTCTCCTCTGGCCTTGCTTTACTCCGCTGCCCCGGCCGCCGGCGCCCGGCGCCGCTTCACCCGCTCGCGCACCGCCTGGAACACCACATACAGCATCGGAATAACGAAAATCCCCAGCGTGCTGGCGGCGATCATGCCGGCGAACACCGGGGTGCCGACATTGCGCCGGGCCAGCATGCTCGGCCCCTCGGCGATCACCAGCGGCAGCAGGCCCAGGATGAACGCGAAGCTGGTCATCATCACCGGCCGGAACCGCAACCGTGCGCCCTGGGCAGCAGCCTCCAGCAGCGGCACCCCGCGCTCGCGCTCCTCCTTGGCGAACTCGACGATCAGAATGCCGTTCTTCGCCGCCAGGCCGATCAGCACCACCATGCCGATCTGGCCATAGAGGTCGAGCGTCAACCCGCCCAGCACGACGCCCGCGAAGCTGCCGACAATGCCGACCATGACCGACAGCAGCACCGGCACGGGAATGGTCCAGCTCTCGTACTGCGCCACCAGGAACAGGTAGGCGAACAGCACCGCGAAGGCGAGAATAGCGCCGGTCTTGCCGCTGGCGCGCTGCTCCTGGAACGCCGTGTCGGTCCAGATGCCGCGATAGCCGGGCGGCAGCGTGCGCGCCGCCACCGCTTCCATCGCCGTCAGGCTGGCGCCGCTCGACACCCCCGGCGCGGCGCCGCCCTGCACCGTCACCGCGCGCAGGTTGTTGTAGCGGATGACCGCCTGCGGCCCCTCGACGATGCGCACCTCAACCAGGCTGCGCAGCGGCACCATCTTGCCGGAGTTGCTGCGCACGTTGATGCGGTAGATGTCATCGACGGCGTTGCGGTCGGTCTGCTCGGCCTGCACCTGCACCTGCCACGTGCGGCCGAACAGGTTGATGTCGTTGACATAGGCACCGCCCAGGCTGGTGCCGAGCGCCTGGAACACCGCCGAGAGCGGCACCCCCAGCACCTGCACCTTGTCGCGGTCGATATCGAGATACACCGACGGGCTGTTCGCCGAGTAGGTGCTGAACACCCGCGACAATTGCGGGTCCTGGTTGGCCGCCACGCTCAGCCCGCGCAACACCGCGGCCAGCGCCTTGGGGTCGCCGGCGCGCACGTCCTGCACGACGTAGGTGAAGCCGCCGCCGGTGCCCAGGCCGATGATCGGCGGCGGCGCCAGCGGCAGCGCAAGGCCACCCGGCACACCGCGGAACTGGCCGGCCAGCCGCCGGTACACCTGCTCCGCCCCGAGGGCCGGGTAGGTCCGGTGTTCGAAGTCCTTCATCGACACCACGATGAAGGCGGCGTTGGACTGGTTGTAGTTGTCGATGAAGTTCAGCCCGATGGTGCTCGACACGTCCTCGATCGCCGGGTCCTTGGCCAGGATGGCCTCGATCTTGCCGACAAACTCGGCGGTCCGGCCCACGCTGGCACCGTCCGGCAACTGCACGATGACGAAGAATGCGCCCTGGTCGTCCTGCGGCAGGAAGCCGGTGGGCGTGAGCTTCGACAGCCCGCCGGCGGCGAACACGCACCCGCCGATCACCAGCAGGCTGATCGCCGACACCCGCACCAGCCGCGCCACCGCATCGCCATAGGCGTCACGCACCCGGTCGATGAAGCGCATGACGATGCCGATGATGCCCCGCCGCGGCCCGTGATGCCGCTTCAGCAGCACCCCGCACAGCGCCGGCGACAGCGTCAGCGCGTTGATCGCCGAAATGAACATGGCCACCGCGACGGTCACCGCGAACTGGCGGAACAATTCGCCGGAAATGCCGGGGATGAACGCCACCGGCACGAACACGCTGAGCAGCACCAGCGTAATGGCGATGATCGGCGCGGTAATCTGGCCCATCGCCTTCTTGGTCGCATCCGCCACCGACAGTTCGGGATGCGTCTCCATCATGTGCTCGACGTTTTCGACCACCACGATGGCGTCATCCACCACGATGCCGATCGCCAGCACCACGGCCAGCAGCGACACCGAGTTGGCGGAATAGCCGATGGCGTTCAGCACGATGAAGGCGCCGACCAGGCTGACCGGAACGGCGATGGTGGGGATCAGCGTGGCGCGCCAGCTTCCCAGGAACAGGAACACCACCAGCACCACCAGCACGAACGCCTCGATCAGCGTTTTCTGTACCTCGTGGATGGTCGCGCGCACGAAGGTGGTCGGGTCGTAGGTTACCTTCCAGGCCAGATCGTCGGGGAAGGTCTTCTGCTGGTCGGCCAGCAACTGCTTCACCGCATCCAGCGTGGTCAGCGCGTTGGCACCGGGCGACTGGTAGATGGCGATCAGCGCGGCCGGCTTGCCGTTGAACTGGGTGGCACGGTCGAGGTTCTGTGCCCCCAGTTCAAGCCGCGCCACGTCGCCCAGCCGCAGCACCGAGCCGTCCGGGTTGGTGCGCAGGATGATCTGCGCGAATTCCTCGGGCGAGGTCAGCCGCCCCTTGGTCTGGATGTTGAGCTGAAACTGCTGGTCGTCGGAGACCGGCCGGGCGCCGATGCGGCCGACCGCGGCCTGGGCGTTCTGGCTCTGGATCGCCTTCACGATGTCGTCGGTGGTCAGGTTGAGGCCGGTCAGCCGGTCGGTCTGCACCCACACCCGCATGGAGTAATCCTGCGGCCCGAACATGTTTGCATCGCCGACGCCGGGGGTGCTGCGGATCTGGTCCAGCAGGTTGATGGTGACGTAGTTGCTGATGAACAGCGGGTCGTAGCTGCCCTTCGGCGAATAGACCGCCACCACGCCGAGCAGCGCGGAGGATTTCTTCTTCACCGTCACGCCCTGCTGGCGCACCTCCGACGGCAGCTTGGCCAGCGCCACCTGCACCCGGTTGTTGACGTTGACGGTGTTGATGTCGGGGTCGGTGCCCAGTTCGAACGACAGCAGCAGCGAGTAGCTGCCGTCATTGCCGCTGACGCTTTTCATGTACATCAGCTTGTCGACGCCGACGATCTGCGCCTCGATCGGCTGCGCGACGGTGGCTTCCACCACCGCCGAGGAGGCACCGGGATACATCGTGCTGACCTGCACCTGCGGCGGCACGATATCGGGATACTGCGCGATCGGGATGACCATCAGCGACAGCAACCCGGCGATGGTCATGACGATGGAGATCACCGCGGCGAGCCGCGGCCGATCGACGAAGATCGAGGAGAGCATGGCTCAGTTCCCCTTGGCGGGGGTGGCCAGCACCGGCGCGCCCGGGCGCAGCGTGGAGATGCCGTCCAAAATCACCGCATCGCCCTCCGCCAGCCCCTCGCGGATGGCGATGCCGCGGCCGATCTGCTCGCCCATCTGCACCCGCCGCACCACCGCATGGCCACCCTCGGCCACGAACACGTAGGCACCCTGCTGGTCGAGCATCACCGCCGCCTGCGGAATGACCAGCGTCTCGGCGGCATGCTCGCCCTCGACGCGCAGCCGCACGAACTGCCCGTCCACCAGCAGCCCCTTCGGGTTCGGCACGGTGGCGCGCACCAGCACGGTGTCGGTGGACCGGTCCACCGTCACGTTGACGAAGTTGATGCGGCCCGGCTCGGGATAGGTCGTCCCGTCGGCGAGGCGCACCCGCACCAGCAGGCCGGTGGTGTCTCGCTGCGTGCCGCGTTCCACCTGCAGAAACACGCGCTGGCTGACCGGAAACGTCACGTACATCGGGTCCTGGCTGACGATGGTGGTCAGGGTGCCGGTCTGGGGCGTGACCAGGTTGCCCTTGGTGATGCTGCTGCGCCCGATGCGCCCGACAATTGGAGCGGTAATGAGCGTGTAGCTGAGGTTGATGGCGGCGGTCTGCAGCGCCGCCTCCGCCTCGATCACCTGGCCCTGGGCACTCTGTTCCTGGGCGACCCGCTCGTCGCGGATGGCGACCGATACCGCGCTGGTCTTCACCAGTTCCTCGGCACGCCGGCGCTGCAGACCTGCATTTGTCAGTTTCGCCTGCGCCTGCGCCAGGGTGCCGCGCGCCTGCAACAGCGCGGCCTGGAATGGCGCGGGGTCGATCACGAACAGCCGGTCGCCCTCATTGACCGTGCTGCCCTCGGTGAAGTCCACCGACAGCAGGTAGCCGCTCACCCGCGCCTGCACATCGACTTTCTGCATCGCCTCGACCCGGCCGACGAACTCGACTCCCTGGCTCACCGGCTGCTTCGTGGCCGGGACCACGCCCACCGGCACCGCCGGCGGCGCCGGCTGGGCCAGAACCGCGACCGGAGCGAGCAACAGGGCGGCAATCAGGGCATGGCGGCGCATGGCGGTCTCCCGTGAATCCGATGTCCGGTCCGTACCGGTTCCGCACTGCCGAATCAACAGAGGTCGCCGGCTCCCTCGCGGCAATGTCCGGCTGCCGTCAGGAAATCCGGCGCCGCTCACCCCATCTGCCGGCGGAGACGGTCGCGCCACCATGCCAGCGTATCGGCCAGCCCGTCCGCCAGCGCGAAGCGGGGCGTGAAGCCAACGCCTTCGCGCAATACCGTCACGCTGGCGGCCAGGCGCGGCGGCTCGTTCGTCGGCGCCGGGCGCGCCCCCAGCCGCACCAGTCCCGGCCGCCCGATCAGCTCGGCCAGCGTCTGCACGACCACGCGGACCGGCACGCACACCCCGGTCGCGACATTGACCGGCCCGGCATGCAGGCTGTCCAGCGTCGCCGCGAGCGCGGCACCGGCATCGGCCACGTGCATGAAATCCCGTTCCGCCGTCCCCGGGCCACACAACGCCGGCTCCCCGCGCAGCAGCGCCAGCGCCACATCGGGCACCAGCCGGTTCGGCGCCTCGTGCGGGCCATACATGAAGAACAGCCGGCCCCAGGCCAGCGAGATGCCATCCTGCCGGGCGGCAACGGCAAGGATGCGGTGCAGCGCATCCTTGGCCGTGCCGTAGAGCGTGGCGGGGCGGAGCGGCGTGGTGGCTTCGTCGAGCAGATCGGCGGTCCAGTCGTATTCCATGCAGGTTCCGGCCACCACGAGGCGGCTGCCGCCGGCGGCTGCGAAGGCGCGATGGAGCCGCAGGCTCGCCGCCACCCAGTCGAGGTTCGCCGCCGCGTGCGCGTACCGGCCGGGGGTAACGTCCCAGGCAAGGTGCAACAGGTGGCTCGGCCGGATGCTGGCGAGCAGCCCCTCGAGGCCGTCCGGAGCAAGCAGGTCGGCCCGATGCGCAACCACCCCAGCCGGCAGGCCGGCCAGGTGACGGCCGACGGCATGGACTTCGAAGCCACGCGCAAGCAGCGCCTCGACGGCCGGGCGTCCGACAAAACCGCGCGCCCCGGTCACCAGAACGCGCCGGGCGGTCATGCCGATGCAACCACCGGCGGATAGGTGAGGTCGCGCTCCGAGAGGATCGGATCAGGCAGCGGCCAGACGATGCCGAAGGCCGGATCGTCCCAGCGCGCGCCGCGCGCAAGGTCGCCGTGATAGCTCTCGGTCATCTGGTAGAACACCTCGGTTGCGTCGGCCAGGGTCTGAAAACCGTGCGCAAAGCCGGCCGGGATGTAGAGGGCGCGGCCGTTCTGCGCGGTCAGCTCCGCCCCGACCCAGCGATGCCGCGTAGGCGAGCCGGGACGCAGATCGACCGCCACGTCGAAGATCGCCCCCCTGGTGCAACGGACCAGCTTGCCCTCAGGATGCGGCGCGGCCTGCCAATGCAGGCCGCGCAGCGTGCCGCGCCGCACATTGAACGACACGTTGCACTGCACGAAGCCGGACGGCAGGCCGTGCGCCGCGAACTCCCCGGCGCAGAAGCTGCGGGCGAAGTGGCCGCGCGGGTCGCTGCGCAGTTCGAGATCGATCTGCCAGACGCCGTCCAGCGCGGTCGGCGTGAAGATCACGCCAGCACGCGCGTGGTCGGGACCGGAACCACGAAACGCCCCCCCCACCCGCGCACGGCTTGCATCTGGGCGATGATCTCATCCCGCAGGTTCCAGGGTAGAATTAACACGTAATCCGGCTTCTCCTGCAGGATCGCCTCCGGCGCGCGCACCGGGATGCGCGTGCCCGGCAGCAGCATGCCCTGTTTGTGCGGGCTGCGGTCCACGGTGAAGGCAATCAGCTCAGGCCCGACGCCGCAATAGTTCAGCAGCGTGTTGCCCTTGGCCGGCGCGCCATAGGCGGCGACCCGCTTGCCCTGCGCCTGCGCGTCGATAAGGAAGCGCAGCAGCGCGCATTTCGCCTCGACCACCTGCCGGGCGAAGCGGCGGTAGACGTCGTCGCCTTCGAGCCCGGCCGCCACTTCCCCGGCCAGCACCTGCGCCACCGCCGGCGTTTCATCGTGGCGTGCCGCGCCCGCCTGGCAGGCGAACACCCGCAGCGAGCCGCCATGGGTCGGCAGTTGCTCCACGTCGAACACCCGCAACCCGTGCCGGGCGAAGATACGCTGCACGACATGCAGCGAGAGATAGGAGAAATGCTCGTGGTAGATCGTATCGAACTGCGATTCCCCGATCAATCGCAGCAAATGCGGGAACTCGACGGTAACGACCCCCCCGGGTTTCAGCAGGATCGCGAATCCACGCACGAAATCATTGATGTCGGGCACATGCGCCAGGACGTTGTTGGCCGCCATGAGATCGGGCGCGACGCCCTGCGCGCGCAGCCGCGTCGCGGTTTGCACGCCAAAGAAGGCAACCTCGCTCGGAATGCCCTTCCGTTCCGCCACCGCAGCGACGTTGGCAGCCGGCTCCACGCCGAGCACCCTGATGCCGCGCTGCCGGAAATACTGCAGCAGGTAGCCGTCGTTGCTGGCGATCTCGACCACCAGCGCATCCGCGCCCAGGTCCAGGCGCTGCGTCATCTTCGCGGCATAGGCTTCGGCGTGGCGGAGCCAGCTTTCCGAGTACGAGCTGAAATAGATGTAGTCGCCGAAGATGTGCTGCGGACTTTCGAATTCCTCCAGTTGCACCAGGCGGCAGGCGCTGCAGACATAGGCGTGCAATGGATAGAACGGCTCCATGGCACCCGCCCTGTCCGGCGCAATGAAGGCGTTCGACAGCGGCGTCATGCCAAGGTCGGCGAAGCTTTCGTGCAGCGGCGCCTGGCAGAACCGGCAGGCCTTGGCCGTCATTGTCCGTCCCCAATACCTTCATAGCGCTCGATGTCTGCCTCGACGAGGCGGGCCGCATCCATGCCGTCAGCGTATTGCCTGTGCCAGCGCGCCGTCCACTCCAGCGCCGGCTCCAGCCGCAATCGGGGACGCCATCCAAGTCGCCGGCGGGCAAGCGATGGATCGACCGCCAGGAAACCGGCCTCGTGCGGGTGCGGGCCGTCGGCAATCTTCCAGTCCGCACCGTCGCCCCAGGCCTGGGCCAGCAGTTGCACCACCCGGGAGACGGGCTGCACGTCGTCAAGCACCGGACCGAAATTCCACGCTTCGGCGAACGCCTGGCCGGATGTCCACAGCTGCTCGGCCAGCAGCAGATAGCCGCAGAGCGGCTCCAGCACATGCTGCCAGGGCCGGGTGGCATGCGGACTGCGGATCGGCACCACCTGCCCGGCGGCAAAGGCACGGACGCAGTCCGGCACCAGGCGGTCGAGCGACCAGTCGCCGCCACCGATCACGTTGCCGGCGCGCGCGGTCGCGACCGCAAGCGCCGGCTTGCCCGGCCTGTCCGCCGACAGGAAGGAATTGCGCCAGGCCGCGGTCACCAGTTCCGCGCAGGCCTTGCTGGCACTGTAGGGATCATGGCCGCCCAGCCGGTCGGTCTCGCGATACGGCCAGACCCACTCGCGGTTCTCGTAGCATTTATCGGTCGTGACGCTCACCAGCGCCCGCACCTGCGGTGCCTGGCGCGCCGCTTCCAGCACATGGGCCGTGCCCATGACGTTGGTGGCAAACGTCTCGACCGGCTGCTGGTAGGAAAGACGGACCAGCGCCTGCGCGGCGAGATGCAGCACGATCTGCGGATCAGCGGCCTGGACGGCCCGTCCGAGGGCAGGCAGGTCGCGGATATCGCCACGGATCGAGGTGATCCGCGGCTCCACCCCCGCGGCCTCGGCGAGGCTGGGGAGGTCGGGCGGCAGGGCGAAGCCGGTGACATCCGCCCCAAGCCGGCGCAGCCAGAGGGCAAGCCAGGCCCCCTTGAAGCCGGTATGGCCGGTCACGAAAACGCGCTTGCCACGCCAGAACGCGGGATCGGGCAGGCGACCACTCATGGAACCAGCCATGGCGCGGTTCCGGAAGCCCAGAGTTCTTCCAGAATCCGCTTCTCCCGCAACGTGTCCATCGGCTGCCAGAAGCCGTCATGCCGGTAGGCCATCAGCTCCCCGCTGCGGGCAAGCCGCTCCATCGGCTCACGTTCCCAGATCGTGGAATCGCCGGCAATCAGGTCAATGACCGCAGGCTGCAACACGAAGAAGCCGCCGTTGATGCGCTGGTTGTCGCCCTCCGGCTTCTCGCGGAAGCCAAGCACCGCGTCGCCATTCAGGTCGAGCGCGCCGAACCGCCCGGGCGGCGCAACCGCGGTCACCGTCGCCGCCCTGCCGTGCGCCTGGTGAAAGGCGATCGAGGCGCGGATGTCGACGGTGCTGACCGCGTCGCCATAGGTGAAACAGAACGGTTCATCGCCGATATAGTCGCGCACGCGGCGGAGCCGGCCGCCGGTCATGGTCTCCAGCCCGGTCTCGACCAGCGTGACCTTCCATGGTTCGGCGGTTGTGCGATGCATGGTGGTCGTGTTCGCCGCGAGGTCGAATGTCACATCGGCCGTATGCAGGCGGTAGTTGTGGAACCAGTCCTTGATGACGTAGCCCTTGTAGCCGAGGCAGACGATGAACTCGCTGATTCCGTGGGCATGATAGCTGCGCATGATATGCCACAGGATCGGCTTGCCGCCGATCTCCACCATTGGTTTCGGCCGGCTCTCGGTTTCTTCCATCAGACGGGTGCCCAACCCGCCTGCGAGGATGACAGCCTTCCTGATCAATGCGCGGTTCCTTCGCAACGGATTGCCGTGCAATCGGCATGGCAAGTATAGCAGGAAGTGGCAGAGGAGAATGCATCAGTCAATCGCCATTGCGTGACCTGTCCCCCGGTGTGGCGATCAGCGCCGCCGCCAAAGCCCGCGAATCGCCCAATGCGCCGAGGTGTAGTTCCAGACATAGAGCAACACCGTCGTGGCGGGAGCGGCCAACAGGACGGGCTGGCCAAGGCCGGTGCAGAGAATTGCCATTGACAGCAAGGAAAGTGGAAATCCGGTGGCGACGCCGGACGTGAAGCGCAGGAATCCGCGCCATGAAAGCGCTTCCCGGAAGGTAAAACGACAGTGCAGCACATAGCCCATCGGCGTCACGAGCACGAAGGAAAGAACCGTCGTCGCGACGTAATGTGCACCGGCAAGATCGCCCAGAATCATCACCGCATTGCCCGCCACGGCACAGGTTGCCCCGACCAGCGTGTAGCGTGCCGTCCGCCCGGCGATGGCGCGCGGATTCACGGACGAACCAGGATGGCAATGTTGTTCCACCATGGTGGGGATCTTGCCTCGGCCACGAGCGCGGCCAGGCCGAAGCTGTGCGCAAGATGTCCGCGCATTTCGTTGCGTGTCATATAGTTGATACGATCGCCGGTGAGCCAGCGATCCGATGCATGGCAAAGCCAGTGTATCGGCGTGTGATTTCGCTCCCAGTCCTTGAACACGAAAACTGCATCTGCCGCCAGTGTTGCCCGGATCGCGTCGAGCAGCCCGGGCCGGAAACTGACAGGCACATGATGCAGAACGTCGCAGAGCAGGACGAAGTCATAGAGTCCTGGTTCGGTTGCGGCAATTTCCTCGACGCCGCATTGCGTAAACCGCACACGGTCGCGCGATCCGGCATACAGGCGCCCGATACGCGGCGTAATGTCGATGGCGGTGATGTCGGCATCGGGATAGGCGGCGCTGAGCCGCTCGGTCATGGCCCCCTCCCCGCAGCCCACCTCCGGGATTCTTGTCGCGGTCGGCTTCCACTGGCGGATTTGTTGAACCAGCGCATCGATGTCGATATAGAGCGAACGATAGGCTTCGCTGACCCGGTGCTCATACGGGCCGAACATGCGGCGAATCACGGGTCCGATACCCATGGTCAGAACGCGCCTCCCAATTTTGCCCGCACCCGCGGTAACATCCGATCGATGATCCTGGAGTCGCGCAAATAGCGATGGATGCCGGCCGGCCCGAGCCGCAATACCGCGAACGCAGCCCGCAACAGGAAACTGCGATCGCCGGCGGCGGCCGCGGCAAGGGCGGTGTTGACGGCGATCGAGGCACGGGCGGCGCCCGCGACGCGCGGCGCATGACTGGCAAGCAAGGGAAGATGCCGGTCCAGAACGATCTGCATCTGCTGCGCGAAATCAGCGGCATCGCGGCTTCCGGTCACGGTGAGGGAGCCGCCATGGATGCGAAAGCCGGTGGTGATGCGGTCGTGATAGATGACCGGACCGATGGCGGCCAGCTTGAGCCAGATGTCCCAGTCGGCCGTGTACCACAGTTTCTCATCCACCCCCCCGCAGGCCAGCCACGCATCCTTGCGAAACACCGGCGCCGGCGCCGCGATGAAGTTCTGCACCAGCAACCGCTCCACCACCGTAACCGGGCGAAGTTCACGGTTACCGGGCAGCGGACACCGCCACACGCCCAGCGTTCGCCCTGCCCGGTCGATGATGGCGGTCGGCGCCAAATGGAGGGCAATTTCGGGGGCCGCATCGATCCAGGCGCGAACGCTCGCCGCGCGCCCGGGAAGCCAGATATCATCCACATGCAGCCAGCAGATATGACTGGAGCCGGCGATCCCGACACCGAAATTGGTCTTGTCCTGCCACATCAGGAGGTCGCGGCGTTCGACGACACGCAGATTGAGACGATCCGAATAGCTTCGCGCAATGTCGCGTGTCGCGGACGTCGGACTGCCGTCGATGACAAGAACCTCGACCCCCTCGGCCGCCTCGGCCGCAAGCGAGTCCAGCGCGGTGCCGATCCATTGCTCTCCGCAGTAACTCGGCATGATCACGGTGAGCCAAGGCGCTGAGGATGAATTGCGAATGCCGCTCATGGGCAAACAACCTGGACCATACGACCTGGAGGCTCCCATTGGAACACGTCGCGCCCTTCCTGCCGGCAGGCCCGCTGGAAGGCGTCGGGCAGGTCGGCGCGTCCATAGAGAACAGGCGCGCTGAAATCGATGCCGTTGCGCGTAAAGTCGAGGCTCAGGGCAGGAATCGGGGCAATCTGCCACCACCACATCGTAAGCTGCCGATCCGGTATTAGAACGATCGCCCGTGCCTGCGGCAGCGGTGCATCGAACACCGCGCGGCGCGCTTCGATGTAGGCATGCGTTGTTACGAGCAGCACGCAGAATGCGCCAGCCGCGTACACCAGACACGCCGACGCAAACGCTTCGAATCCGATGCGCCGCACAGCGCTGTGGATATCGCCAGCCTCCGTGATCAGTCCGGTGGCAATTGTAAGAATCGAAAGCGGCCATGCCCAGAACCAATAGCGCGGCCCGTACTGGTGCCCCCCGGTGAACGGCATGAACGCATAGAAAACCAAGGCCGCCGGGAACAGGAAGTCGTAAAATCGGCATGTCCGGCGGCGTATCTTGAGGACGAACGCGGCCACGGCCAGAACCGCAACCGGCAGTCCGCCGAACTGGGCCAGCGCACCGGCCCAGAATACGTTGAAGACAGCGGCCCGGAGCATGAGCAACCCGGTGCCTGCATCCGCATCGGGCGCACCGAGCGCGACCGGACCAGCCCAGGAAATTGTAAGCTGAAACGGATTGCCGGTGACGCCGGCGTTGTAGACCGCAAGGCAGGCAACGAACGGCAGCGTGCCCAAAATGAGCAGCAGACCATCGGGAATGGCAGCAAATCGCCGCATCGCCAGCCGGTCGATCGCATAGACCAATGCGACAACCGCGACAACGTCATAGCGGGTCAGCAGCAGGATGCCGAACAAGGCCCCGATCAGCAGCTTGCCCCAGGGGTGCGGGCGTGCCTCATCGGCCAACTGCGCCCAGACGATGCTGGCGACCAACGCAGCGGCCATGGTCTGCGGAAACAGGGACCCGCCGAGGAAAAACGTGAACGGGGTCAGCAACACCAGGGCGAGCGCCGGCCGGCGAACTGCCGGGCCCAGCCCCAGACGGCAACAAGAGCCGGCGAGCGCGACACCCAGCAACACCGTCAGCAGCGGGTTGGCAAGCCACAAGGCGCCGAGCGCACGGAACGGCACCAGCAGGGCAGACCAGGCCGGCGGATATGGGCTGAATGTCCGGCCGTCGTGGACCGACACATGGAAGGCCGAAAAAAGTTCCGGGTCTGGCGGTGCCGCAACCCAGAAACGGCCGGACAGCAACGTATCCGTGAGAAAGACATAGCTGTATTCGTCGCCGGAATTCGGCCAGGAAACACCCCCCAGCAGTCCAGCGGCAAGGCAGCCGAAGAATGCGAGCACGATGGCGAACGAGGGCCGTTGCCACGGCAGACGCCAGAACCGGTCGGCGACCCCGAGCGCAACCCCGACAACAAACAGGCCAACCGGCAGTTGGACAGCCCACAGGGGAGGAACGGTAGAGCCGTAGATCGTGGGGAACACCGTCTCGGTGACGGCCACGAGCGCCCCTGCCGACAGCAGCATTACAGCGGCATTCCTCCGCGGAATCCCGGCGAACCGGTTCGACGTCGCCAGTCTCAGCACGGGTTGGTGGATCGTGCCACAACCGGGTGTGGCGTTCCCCTCGCAGTTTCGCAGGCCGCAACCTCCAGGTGTGAGCTGACCGGCGGAATCCCGCTTCGTCATGTCTCGCCGGCGACGTGCTTTGACGTGCTGATGTTCAGGAATGTCACAAACACGGCACCGTAGGCGGATTGCACCGCTGCCAGCATGACGGTGACCGCCGGGATCACCAGACGCATGCTATGCGATGGATCAAGCGCGTGGAACCCACCCGCCCCCCAATCGGCGACCGAGCCGATCGCCAGCAGCAGCCCGACCATGAACAGCGCCAGACTCGCGAGCAGGCTCCGCTCCAGCGTCATGCAACCAAGCACGCGCTCGAAGCCCGGGTCGGGCGGCACGATACCCTCAATGGTACCATGGACCTTCGCGCAGACCCAGAAGATCATCGATTGCCAGCCGATGACCGTGGCAGCAGATGCGTACTGGAGGGAATTGATGTCGAAGCCGACAGACGCGATCACAACCGGGCCGATCACCAGGCGCAGCATGACCAGTGTTCCCACACCGAACATCACTGCTCCCGGATAGAAGAACAGCCAGCGGGGGCTGAACAGCAGCAGAAAGCGGAGGTGTCGCCAGCCGTCGTGCCAGCTTCTCAGATGGGGCGCGCGATCCCGGCCGTCGGGCGAGAGCGTCGTCGGCACCTCGGTGACCCGCAATCCATGCACGGCGGCCTTCACGATCATCTCGCTCGCGAACTCCATTCCCGAGGCACGCAGATCAAGGCCCAGGATCGCGGCGCGATCGAACCCGCGCAAGCCACAATGGAAGTCGCCGCATGGACTGCGATAGAGCACGCGACCAATGGTCGTCAGCACCGGGTTACCCAGATAGCGGTGCAGAAACGGCATGGCGCCAGGACGGATGCCGCCGGCGAAGCGGTTCCCGATCACCAGGTGCCAGCCATCGCGAAGCCGGGCAACGAATGCATCCAGTTCCCCGAAATCATAGCTGTCGTCGCTGTCGGCCAGGATCACGCAGCGGCCGCGGGCGGCCCGGATGCCGCCGATCAGGGCGCTGCCGTAGCCCTTGGCGGCAACCTCGACCACACGCGCGCCGTGCGCCAGCGCCAGTGCCTGCGACCCGTCGGTGCTGCCGTTATCGGCCACCAGAACTTCACCGATGACGCCGCTGCGCGCCAGGAAGCCCAGGGCCTTGCCGATGCAGAGGGGGAGCGTTCGCGCCTCGTTCAGGCAGGGCATCAGGATCGTCAACTCGATCCCCGCGCCGTCCCCGGGCCGCCCCGTTGTCTGGTCGGCTGGGGAGGTGACGACATCCTGGCCGTTGTCTGTCATGCCCACCTGCGACTGCGGTCCAACGGATGGCTGACAAACGCACGGCACGCTGAATGAAGTCAAGCGGCCCGCGAGAACCGCGGACCGCTGCCGACTTCGCCGGAAAGGCAGGCCAGGGCGCTGCCCTGCCTGACCGCCCCCCTCAGATCGGGCACACCCCGCCGGCGCACTGCAGATGCGCCAGATCGATCATCTCATGCAGCGCCGGGTCGCGGATGCCGGCCACGATCTCGCTGAAGCGCGCTTCCGGCACTTCTTCCTCGGGCAGGTACTCGTAGCCCAGTTCGTGGTCCGGCCGGCTCGGCAGCACCGCGCAGCAGCGGATGCGCGGCTGGTTCTCCCGCACGATCCCGCGAAACGCCTCCAGCCCGTGCAGGTCGGTGAACACCTTCAGCGTGTACGATACCTGGTTGCCGCGCTCGGCGCCGATCCAGTGCTGCTCCAGCAATTGCAGCCAGCGGTAGTGCTGGGTCGGGCTCGCTTCCGGCGCGGTCACCAGGCGGTCGCCCAGGCCCAGCCGCTGCATCAGCGGCAAGGTGGGAAAGCCCACGATCGACATGTTGGGGAAACTGGTCAGGGTGCGGATCGGGTAACCGCGCGCCTCGTATTCGCCCAGCAACCGGTCGCTGCCGTTGGTCCAGGCGCCGGCCGCGTCCTTGGTGCCCTGGAACATCACCCAGCGCAGATACTGCCGCCGCGGCGGCAGATGGGCGCCCTCGGTCAGGCCGAACAGCTTGCTGGTGGTGCCGGCGGGCTTGACCGTGGTGACGGTGAACGGTGCCGGACGGCCCATCTCGGCCGCATAAAGGTCGCCCTCCGTCTTCGCCACCGCGGAAAGATGCGCCAGCATGTCCCAGAACGGCGCCGACCGGTCCTCATCGACCAGATCGTCGAAGCCAAGGCCGAACCGCACCCAGGCCCATTCATGCAGGCCGGTGGGGCCGATGCCCATGCGGTTGGTGCGCTTCACCTCCTCGGCATACAGCGCGTCCATGGTGTTGGCGCGGGTCAGGAAGCGCACGCCCAGCCGCACCGCCTCCTCCACCCGCGCGTCCCACAGCGCCGCCGCATCGTCGGGGATGCAGCCGGGCACGTAGTCCTCGGGCCGGCCCGGGCAGGCCAGCAGCGGGGCGAAATCGGCGATCACGCAATAGCCGCCGGTGACATGCAGCACGATCTCGCCGCACGGGTTGGTGGTGACCGGAAAGCGCGCTTCGTTGGCCCGGCGCGACAGCGCCGCCAGCAGCCCGGCGGCATGGTCCACCTGATAGCGGGCGGAGCGGAAGTCGCGCCCGTCCTCGTTCACCGGCTTGGCCCAGGCGCTGCCGGTGCGGTGGTCCTCCAGCCGGTCGCCGTTGATGAAACCAGGCTCGCCGTTGATGTAGGCGCAGCGGGTGACGTCCTCGAACACATCCAGCGCGTGGCGGGTCAGCGGCTCGAGCCGCTCGGGCGTCTCCCCGTCGGCCACCAGCGCGGTCGCCTGCTCCACCCGCTGCCAGAATTCGCGATCCACCATCACCGAGTTGTTGGCGGTCCACATGCCGCCTTCGGTCTTGCTGCGGATGAAACGGAAGATGCCGGGGTCGCGCCAGCTTTTCGTGGCCATGCGGGCGGCGCGGCGGGCGCCGCCGACCTGCACCTCCACCGACAGATAGTGATCGATCAGCAGCGCCTGCTCCCACAGCGGCAGGTCGGCACCGCGAAGCCGCGCCGGCGCGATGACGTGGCGGCGGATGTTCAGCAGCGCCCGCAGCATGGAAATCGGGCCGGAGGCCGGACGCCCCTGCATGCCACGGATCGGCGCCCCGTGCGGGCGGATCAGCGAGAGATCAAACACCACCCGGGTGCCGGCGGCGCCCTGGAAGGCGAGGCTTTCCAGCAGCTCGATCGCCTTCGCCCAGCCCTCGCGGCTGTCGGCCACCTGGTGGATGATGGCATGAGCCGGCGCGCTGGCCAGATCGGGCAGCAGCTCGCGGCCCATCCAGGCACGCATCGCGCCGACATCGGTGCCGGGCAGCACCGCCAGTTCGGCGGCGAAGTGGCGCAGCGCGGCATCGCTGCGCGGGTAGTCGCGATGCTCAGGCGACAGGAAGATCAGGATTTCCGGCGCGCGCGCCCAGTCCACCGCCACCAGCTCGTCGTCATAGGCGCGGCCGACGCCGCTGCCGTTCAGCAGCAGGTAGAACTTGGCGAAGCTGGCGATGGCGGTGGCGCAGTTGGTGAACACCTCCATGTTCCGGCTGGCCTGCCCCGAATCGCCGTGCTGCAGGTGGCGGCCGGAGGTGATCAGCGCGCCGGTGGCGATGGCGTTGCGCAGCCGCGCCAGCTCGTCCTGCTCGGCTTCGGTCAGGGGGCGGCCGAGCAGCGACATGTTGCCCGCCGCCACCCGGTCGGCGACGCGGCCGAAGCACTCGGCATCCTCCGGGCGGAACACGGTGCGGCGCGCCACCGCGAGCCCCATGCCGGGTTCCAGCTGCCGGGCGGGGAGCGGTGCGGCGCCGAAGGCCGAGCCGCGCCGGGGCGACTCGAGGCGGGAGATTGCCGCGCGGACGGAGAGCAGAAAATCAGCGGCAATCGACCCGTCCATCCGGGGAACTCCTACATCTTGGTATGCTTAGCCACGATGCATACCAGATATGGGGGCGACCCGAGTCGTGTCAATCAACGGCGGGGCGCCGGGAGCGCCGCCCCTGCGCTTCCTTCAGCCCAGCAACGCCTGCGCGCAAGCGTCCAGAATGGCGTCCTCATCCAACCCATACGCGCGATACAGATCAGGAATGTCGCCGCTCTGGCCGAACCGGTCGGTGCCCAGCGGCACCACCCGGTTGCCCCGCACCGCGCCCAGCCAGGAATGGCTGGCCGGGTGGCCGTCGAGCACCGTCACCAGCGCCGCCCCGGGGGCCAGGGGGGCCAGGATGCGCTCGATATGCGAGTCCGACCCCCGCTCACCGCCCCGGCGCGCCCGCGCGGCGGCGATCCAGCCGGCATGCAGCCGGTCCGGGCTGGTGATGGCCAGCAGGCCCGCCCCCGGCACCTCCTCCCGCAACACGGCGAACGCCGACCCGGCCTCGGGCGCCACCGGCCCCTGATAGGCCAGGGCGATGCGCGCCCCCGGCGCCGGCGGCACCGCCCAGTGGGCGCCGGCGATCACCGCGCCGGCATCCAGCGCCCGCGCCGGCTGGTCGATGCCGCGGGTGGACAGGCGCAGCCATACCGCCGAGCCGTCCGGCGCCTGCATATGCACGAACGCGTGCCGCAGCAGGATCGCCAGTTCATCGACATGCGCCGGCTCGTAGCTGGCCAGCCGGTCGAGGCTCATGCCGATCAGCGGCGTGTTGATGCTCTGGTGCTGCCCGCCCTCCGGCGCCAGCGACAGGCCGGACGGGGTGGAGACCAGCAGGAACCGCGCATCCTGGTAGCAGGCGTAGATCAGCGCATCGAGGCCGCGGTTGACGAACGGATCATACACCGTGCCCACCGGCAGCAGCCGCGCCCCGTGCAGCGCCGGCGCCAGCCCGGCGGCGCCGAGCAGCAGGAACAGGTTCTGCTCGGCGATGCCGAGTTCGATGTGCTGCCCCTCCGGCGTCATCCCCCAGCGCTGGGCGCTGGCCAGCTTGGCGTCGCGGAAGGCGTCGTTGCGGGTGTGCCGGTCGAACACGCCGCGCCGGTTCACCCACGGGCCAAGACTGGTGGACACCGTCACGTCGGGGCTGGTGGTGACGATATGCGCCGCCAAATCCTTCAGGTCGCCCTCGCCGCGGCCGATCTCGGCCAGGATGTCGCCGAACCCGGCCTGGGTGGAGCTGCGTTTCCCCGCGTGCCTGGGCAGCGGCAGCACCGCCGGCACCGGAACCACCGGCGCGGTCAGCGCGCGGCCGGCCGGAGTCAGCGGCGTGGCGAACGGCACACCGGCCAGGAAATCGCGCAGTTCCGCCTCGCTGGCCTCCAGCCCCTCGAAGGTGTTCCATTCATGGCCGTGCCGGATGCCCATGGCGGCGCGGAAGGACTCCATCTGTTCCCGGGTCATCAGCCCGGCATGGTTGTCCTTATGCCCGGCGAAGGGCAGGCCCATGCCCTTGATGGTGTAGGCGATGAAACAGGTGGGCTGGTCGCCGGCGGCGTCGGCGGCGCGCAGGGTCTCGATCAGGTACTCGATGTCGTGGCCGCCGAGATTGGTCATCAACGCGGCCAGTTCGTCGTCCAGCAGGGCGTCGATGATGGTGCGCACGCCGCGCGAGCGCCCCAGATCGGCCAGCAGCGCCTGCCGCCAGGCCGCGCCGCCCTGGAAGGTGAGGACGGAATACAGGCTGTTCGGGCAGTCATCGATCCAGCGCCGCAATTCCTCGCCGTCCTCGCGGGCGAAGGCGGCCTGCAGGCGGCGGCCGTATTTCATCGTCACCACGTTCCAGCCCATGTCGCGGAACAGGCCCTCGATGCGGCCGAACAGCCGGTCCGGCACCACCGAATCCAGGCTCTGGCGGTTGTAGTCGATGATCCACCAGACGTTGCGGATGTCGTGCTTCCAGCCCTCCAGCAGCGCCTCGTAGATGTTGCCCTCATCCAGTTCGGCATCGCCGGCGATGGCGATGTGCCGGCCGGGCGGCAACGGCTCCGGGGCGAGGTTGTGCAGCCGCACGTAATCGGCAATCAGCGCGGAAAAGCTGGTCATGGCCACGCCCAGCCCGACCGAGCCGGTGGAGAAATCCACCTCCGGCCCGTCCTTCGTGCGGCTGGGGTAGGATTGCGCGCCGCCGAACTGGCGCAGCATTGCCATCTTGGCGTGCACCTGCCGGCCGAACAGGGCGTTGATGGCATGGAACACCGGCCCGGCATGCGGCTTCACCGCCACCCGGTCCTGCGGGCGGAGGATTTCGAAATACAGCGCCGTCATGATGGAGATGACCGAGGCACACGACGCCTGATGGCCGCCGACCTTCAGCCCGTCGCGATTCGGGCGGACATGGTTGGCGTTATGGATCATCCAGGCCGACAGCCAGAGCAGCTTGCGTTCGATCTGCCGCAGCAGGGCGAATTTCCGGGCCTCGTCGGCGGTCGGCACGATGGTTGGGACCGCTGCGTTCATATCCTCCGCCTCTCAGCCTGCCGCCCTTGGGGCGGCAGGCGCTGCGCCGGGCTGGGCCGGCCTGGTCGCCGCGCGCGGGCGCTCGGGACCGGAGTGTGCAGGATATTGGGAGGGCGGCAAGCGGGATTGGGGGGCTGTGGCGCCGCGCTCGGGGGGGGCGGTTGGGGGATGGATCGGCGCGTCAGCGACCGGGCGCGGGGGGACGGCGCCCGGAGCGGGGCGGTGCGGGTTTCGGCCGGGAGGGGGGGCGGATCAGCCGGAGCGCAGGCGGGGTGGGCGCCGGACCGGGGGGCATGGCTGGCGCACTGGCGGAACATGCGCGCCGCAGCGGCTGCGCATGCGTGAGGCTTGCTTCGCTTGCATTCCTGATGCGTGCTGGTAGCCTGTGTCGGCGCTGCGATGACCGGACAGGGAACGGACGGGAGCAAGCCGTGCCGCCGCCGCCGCTTTCGGAGCGAGGACGTTGGCTTTTCTCTAACAACGGACCGGGGATGGATCATATGTTCAAGAGCTTGTTCGTGGTGTGTCTTGCCGTTTTGTTCGTGTTGGGACTGAACAATGGCGCACGGGCGGCACCGTTTCATTTTGCCGCACCGGCTCACCTGACCGGCCTCGCGATCACGCCGGCCGCCAGTTTGTCCTTCGATACCGGCGACGATTTCACCCATTTCGATACGCCGCGTCTCGTGCTGCTGGGCGTTGGCATCGTCGCCGGCGCGGTGCTGCTGCCGCCGGTTCTGGGCATCAACAACCTGTTGGGCGGCGTGCTTGGCGCGATCGGTGGGGAGATTCTCTATCACGGCGGCTACCGGATTTCCGAGATCGGCTCGTAGAATCCCGACGGCTGGAACAGGCGGACCGGCATCGCCCGATACGTTGCCCGGTCCGCCTGTTCGTCAGTCTTTCGGCAAGACCCCAATTGTAGCGGGGGATAAGCGCCGTTGCCGATTGCGAGATTGCGGCGAACCAAACTATGCAACCACGCGGCGGCAGATCATGCACGATACGACAACATGTCATCAACTCTCCACGTATTTTGCTTGTTGCCGAGTCCGAGAACAGCGCCAGTTGCCACGACGGATGCCACCACGACGCGGACACGCCGGTATTTCCCAACCCCCGGCACACCGGGCTGGACCCACGCCCCACCCAGCCCCCTCGTTGATCCAAATCAATGAGTTGAACTCGCAACGATGACATCGCTCCCCGGCCCATAGCGGACCGGCGCCCGGCACTCCCGTGCGCCGCGCGCCCAGGGGAAAGGCGCCCGATGCTACAGACGCAGACCGAAGCCGGATTCGAAATCGTCCGGCGCGAGGACTTCTCCGACGTCACCTACCTGCTGGCGGTGCGCCACCCGTTGATGGCCCGCGCCGCCAAACCGGGGCAGTTCGTCATCGTCATGTCGCATCCCGAGGGCGAGCGCATCCCGCTCACCATCGCCGATTTCGATGCCGCCGAGGGCACCGTCACCCTGGTCATCCAGGCGGTCGGCAAGACCACCAGGGAAATGCAGCAGACCTGCACAATCGGCACCCATCTGCACGCTTTGGTCGGGCCGATGGGCGTGCCCACCCATATGGGCCGCGCGAAGAAAGTGGTCTGCGTCGGCGGCGGCCTCGGCGTGGCGCCGATCTTCCCGCAGGCGCGCGGCTTCAAGCAGAACGGCGCCAAGGTCATCGGCATCCTCGGCTTCCGCACGAAAAACCTGGTGTTCTGGGAAGACCGCTTCCGCGACGTCTGCGACGAAGTGATCCTGTGCACCGATGACGGATCGGCCGGAATAAAAGGCTTCGTCAGCGATGGCATCCGCCAGGCCATCGCCGCCCATCCCGACATCGACGAGGTGGTGGCGATCGGCCCGCCGATCATGATGAAGGCCTGCGCCGAAACCACAAGGCCGTTCGGCATCCGCACCATGGTCAGCCTCAACCCGATCATGGTGGACGGCACCGGCATGTGCGGCGGCTGCCGGGTGAAGCTCGGCGACGTGGTCAAGTTCGCCTGCGTGGACGGGCCGGATTTCGACGGCCATCTGGTTGATTTCGACGACCTGATGCTGCGCCTGCGCCGCTACGCCGAGGAGGAAAAGGCCGCGGTCGCCCGCTGGTCCGAGACCTGCCGCATGCGCGCCCTGCTGGCCGCCTCCTGACCGAACGGAACCGACCGACATGGCGAAAAAGCGGACCATCCGCAGCATCCCGCAGGCGCGCACCCCGGTGCGCGAGCAGGACCCGCAGGTCAGGCGCCACAATTTCACCGAAGTGAATCTCGGCTACGACGAGGCGGAAGCGCTGCTGGAATCGCAGCGCTGTCTGGTCTGCCCCGAACCGGCCTGCATCGCCGGCTGCCCGGTGGGCATCGACATCCCCGGCTTCATCGCCCGCATCTCCGACGGCGACATCCGCGGCGCCTATGACGTGCTGGCGCGCACCAACCTGCTGCCCGCCGTCTGCGGCCGGGTCTGCCCGCAGGAAAACCAGTGCGAAGGCGTGTGCATCGTCGGCGACGTGCTGGAGCCGGTGGCGATCGGCCGGCTGGAGCGGTTCGTCGGCGACCGTGCCATCGCCGAGGGCTGGGCGCGCCGGCCGCATATCGAACCCAACCCGTTCCGGGTCGGCGTGGTCGGCTCCGGCCCGGCCGGCATGGCCTGCGCCGCCGACATGGCCAAGGCCGGCTGCGCGGTGACGGTGTATGAGGCGTTCCACCTGCCCGGCGGCGTGCTGCGCTACGGCATTCCGGATTTCCGCCTGCCCAACGCGGTGGTCGATGCCGAGATCGAGGCGCTGCGCCGCCTGGGCGTGCGCTTCGAGTGCAACACGCTGGTCGGGCGGCTGTTCACCATCGAGCAGATGATCGACGAACTTGGCTACCAGGCGGTGTTCATCGGCACCGGCGCCGGCTATCCGGCCATGCTCGGCATCCCCGGCGATTCGCTGAACGGCGTGCTGTCGGCCAACGAGTTGCTGACCCGCTGTAACCTGATGCGGGCGCGCGACTTCCCCGCCGTGGACACGCCGCTGCCGCTCGGCCGCCATGTCGCCGTGGTGGGGGCGGGCAACACCGCCATGGATGCGATGCGGGTCAGCCTGCGGCTCGGCGCCGAGAAGGTAAGCTGCATCTACCGCCGCAGCCGCGCCGAATGCCCGGCCCGCGCCGAGGAGGTGCATCACGCCGAGGAGGAAGGCATCGAATTCCACTGGCTGACCGCGCCGGTCGAAGTGCTCGGCGATGGCAAAGGCAACGTCCGCGCGCTGCGCTGCCAGACGATGGTGCTCGGCGAGCCGGACCGCTCCGGCCGCGCCCGCCCGGTGCCGGTGCCGGGCAGCGAGCACGACATCGAGGTTGACCAGGTGGTGTTCGCCATCGGCACCAACGCCAATCCGATCATCGGCCAGACCTCCGGCCTTGGCCTCGACAGGCGTGGCTACATCGCGGTGGACGACACCCTGGCCACCTCGCTGGCGGGCGTCTATGCCGGCGGCGACATCGTCACCGGCGCCGCCACCGTCATCGAGGCGATGGGCGCCGGCCGCCGCGCCGCGGCCAGCATGAAGGCGTATCTGGGGCTGTCCGGCCCGGCCGCCGAGGGCGGTTCGGCCGGCTTGTTCGGCTTGCCGCCCGACCAGCGCAATTTTGTCCGTTTGCGGGTCGGTTGACCCTGCCGAGGCCCCCCATGAACGACGCCGCGACCCTGCCGCTCGAAGCCCCGGCCGAGGCCCGCCAGCCGATCGAACTCGCCGAGCACATCGTCGAGATCATCAGCGATTCCGGCGAAGGCGCGCAACGCTGCGGCCAGGCGCTCGGCGCCATCGCCGCCCGCACCGGCAACGGCGTGTGGACGGTGGAGATCATCCCCGCCGAAATCCGCCCGCCGGCCCGCAGCACCGCCGGCGCCAGCGGCAACCGCATCCGCATCGGCGCCGGCCCGGTCACCAACGGCGGCGGCGAGACCGATCTGGCGGTCGCCTTCAACGAGCAGGTGCTGCTCGGCCGCGTGCGGGCCGGCGAACTCAAGCCGGGCTGCACCATCCTGCTGGAGAGCATGTGGCGCGACGACCGCGACCCCGCCATCGCCGCCGGCTATGCCGGGGTGCACGACCAACTCATCGCCGCCGGCTACGATCTGCGCGAAATCCCGATGGAGCGGGAATGCCGCAAACTGGTCGCCGATGCCCGGCGCGGCAAGAACATGTTTGCCCTCGGCATGCTGTGCGGCATCTACAGTCTCGATCTCGAACTGGCGCGCGAGCAGATCGCCCTCGCGTTCGGCAAAAAGGATAAAGGCGTCGTCACCCAGAACGTCGCTTTGTTGGAAGCCGGCCACGCCTGGGCCGGGCAGAACCTGGACATCAAATACCGCATCCCCGCCGCCCCGGTGACCGAGCCGAAGATCGTCGTCAACGGCAACACCGCCCTGGCGCTGGGCATCCTGGCCTCCGGCATGGAGGTCTGCGCCATGTACCCGATCACCCCGGCCACCTCGGCCTCGCATTACCTCAGCGACGTGTTCGAGAAGGTCGGCGGCCTGGTGCACCAGGCGGAGGACGAAATCGCCGCCTGCGCCTTCGCGCTCGGTGCCTCCTATGCCGGCAAATGCGCCGTCACCATCACCTCGGGACCCGGCTATTCGCTCAAGCAGGAAGGTCTCGGGCTGGCGGTGATGGGCGAAATCCCGCTGGTGGTGGTGAACGTGCAGCGCGGCGGCCCCAGCACCGGCCAGCCCACCAAGGTCGAGCAGGGCGATCTGCTCGCCACCATGTTCGGCAGCCATGGCGATGCGCCGAAGGTGGTGATCGCGCCGTCGACCATCGAGGAATGCTTCTACAGCATCATCACCGCCCGCAAGCTGGCGGAAACCTTCGGCATGGTGGTGGTGGTGCTGTCCGACGCCTCGCTCGCCACCTCGCAGCAGCCGATCCCGCGTCCGCAATTCGACCCGGCCTGGCTGGCCGCGCCGGCCGATCAGAGCCGCATCGCCGCCGGCGCGCGGCCGTACGACTGGGACGCGGAAACCGGCCTGTCGCGCCGCTTCATCCCCGGCCAGCCCGGCGGCATGCATACCCTGACCGGGCTGGCGCATGACCGCGCCAGCCACGTCGCCTACGATCCTGAAATCAACCAGGAAAGCATCCGCGCCCGCAGCCTGAAGCTCGCCACCCTGGCCAAGACGCTGCGCCCGCCGGTGGTGCATGGCGATGCCGAGGGCGATCTGCTGGTGGTCGGTTGGGGCAGCACCCGCGGCGCGATCGAGGAGGCAGTGGACGGGCTGCGCGCCGAGGGCCACCGGGTTTCCGCGCTGCATCTTTCCTTCCTGCAACCGATGCAGCCCGGCCTGAAAGCCATCATGCAGCGTTTCGCCCGGGTGATCACCATCGAGGCGAACTGGAGCGACCGGCCGGGCGACGCCATGATCGACGCCGACAACCGCCGCTATTCGGCGCTGGCGATGCTGCTGCGCGCCCGCACCCTGATCGACATCGATTGCTGGAGCGAGGTGAAGGGCCAGGCCATCAAGCCCAGCTCCATTCGCCGGGTCGCGCTGGAAAAGCTGCGCGCCGCGCCGGGAGAAACCGCATGACCGAAGCCACCGAATGCCTGCTCCGCCTGCATGACGAGCAGCATGCGCTGGAGGACTACCAGAGCGGGGTGCCGCGCTGGTGCTCGGGCTGCGGCGATAACGCCATCCTCACCGCGGTGCAGCGGCTGTGCCGCGACGAGGATCTTCGGCCGGAAAAGACCGTGTTCGTCTCCGGCATCGGCTGTTCCAGCCGGTTCCCGCATTACATGCGCACCTACGGGCTGCACGGCATCCACGGCCGCGCCCTGCCGATCGCCGAGGGGGTGCGCATGGCGCGGCCCGATCTGGCGGTGTTCGTCAACACCGGCGACGGCGATTGCTGCAGCATCGGCGCGGCGCACTGGATTCACGCCATCCGCTACAACATGAACCTGACTGTCATGCTGCATGACAACCAGATCTATGGCCTGACCAAGAAGCAGGCCTCGCCGACCTCGCCGATCGGCACCCGCAGCAACACCACGCCGCGTGGATCATACCTGGAGGCGTTGCAGCCGCTGCAGGTCACGCTCGGGGTGCAGAACGCCTCGTTCGTCGCCCAGGCGGTCGACTGGATTCCCGAGGTGCTCTACGACATCCTGCGCGCCGCCTACCGGCACCGCGGCTTCTCGTTCGTGCGCATTCTGCAGCGCTGCCCGGAATGGCTGCCGAAGATGTTCGAGCCGTATATCCAGGACCCGCAGCGGGTGCGCCTGCTGCACCACGAACGCGGGCTGACCATCAGCCCCGGCCTGGGGAAAATCTACCGCAACCAGCAGGAGCATGATCCGCGCGATCTGGCCGCGGCGCGCGCGGTGGCCGATCTGCACGACCCGATCCCGGTCGGTATCCTCTATCACAATCCCGACGTGCCCTGTTACGAGGACCTGCGCCAGTCCGGGCAGCCGCGCACGCCCGCGCATATCCGCGCCGGGCTGGAGGCCGAATTCGACAAGTTCACCATCTGGCCGCATGACGCATCCGCCGCCGCAGCGGATGCCGGCTGAGAGTTTGAAAAAGAATGCCCGCAAGCCGCCGAACGATGACGGAAAACTCAATGATATCAGCGGGCGTTCTTTTTCAAGTTCGATTGTTTTTCAAGCTCTGAGCAACGCGGGCAAGGCAGCACAGCATGCACGTCGCACACCAGGACCAGTTCGCCTTCTACCTGACCGGCCGCCTCTCCTCGCGCGTGCTGGAGCCGATCGAGGGCGGCGGGCTGCTGCCGGCGCTGTTCGCCCCCTATCGCAACCTCGCCGCGCTGCGCCACGATTTCCCCCTCGTGCTGACGCCGGGGGTGCCGGCGCGCAGCCTGTCCTGGCTGTTCGACGCCGCGGTGGCGGATGTCGGCGCGGATGCCGCGGCGGAGCGGCTGCGCGGCCACGCCCGGCGGATGGAAAACGCACTGCGCCGGGTTGCCGCGGAAGGCGCCGCGGAGACCCTGGCGGCGGCATGGGACATCGCCGCCGGGCGCCTGGCCGGGGCGGACCCAGCGGTGCGGGACAGCCTCGACCGCCTGCGCCGCACCCTGCCGGGCGACGGCGTGCTGGCAGGCTGCGACGGCAGGCTGGCCGCGCGTCTGCTCCGGCACGAATGGAGCGAGCGCCAGCGCGCCAGGATGGCGAGCCTCCAGGCTTCGATCGGCCGGCTGGTGGCCGGGCTGGAGGATATCCTCAAGGCCGACGACGCCGCCTCGCCGGAGGCGCGCAGCCCGGAGCGGCTGCGCGCGGCGATGGGGGCGGGCATTGCCGCCAGCTTCGACTTCGACACCATGGCGCGCCTGCTCGCCGGCGCCGCCCCTGCCGGCGGGCTGGACGAAACCCGGCGCCGGCGCATCGAATGGCTGCTGGCAGTGCTGCGGGCGCAGCGTTTCGCCCCGCTGCCGGGCAGCGGCGCCACCCCCTACGGCTTCGCCTTCGACAGTTGCGCGGCGGCGTTGCAGGCCTGGCGCGAGCGTCTGGCGGTGCATGCCGAACTGAGGCGGGCGATCGCCATGGCGCGGCTGGAAGCCGCCGGCGAATACGACGAAGCCCGCCACGATGCGCTGTTCGCCGGCCTCGGCGACGGCCCGGCCGCGCAGCCGCCGGGGGCGATCATGCCGGACTACCTGGTTTGCGTCGCCGGCCCTGACCTGACTCCGGATGCGGCGTCAGAGATCGTCGAGGCGCTCGGCGCCGGGCTGCCGTTCAAGGTGCTGGTGCAGACCGACGACCTGCTGGGCGGCAGCGGCTTCATGGCGGCGCTCGGTCTGGCGGTGCGCCCGCTGGCGGCGACCGCGCTCGGTCTGGGCGATGTGCATGTGCTGCAGGCCGGGGCGTCGCAGTTGTTCGGCCAGTTGGCCCGGGTGCAGGCGGGGCTGGCACATGACGGGCCGGCGCTGTTCAGCGTCTATAGCGGGGCCGGGCCGGCAACCGCGCCGCTGCCGCCCTATCTGGTGTCGGCTGCCGCGGTGGAATCGCGGGCGTTTCCGGCGTTCGCCTATGATCCAGGGGCCGGGCCGGACTGGGCGTCGCGGTTCTCGCTGGACGCCAACCCGCAGCCCGGGCGCGACTGGCCGGAGCACGCGCTGGGCTGGGAAGACGCCGCGCACCAGCGGCAGGGCGAGACGGTGGCATTCTCGCTGATCGACTTCCTGGCCCTGGACCGGCGGGCCGCGCCGCATTTTGCCCGCATCGCGCCGGAGGCCTGGAACAGCAACCTGATCCCGGTCGCCGAGGCGGTGGCACAGCCGGACCAGGAAGGCCGCGTGCCCTGCCTGTTCATGGCCGATGCCGAGGAGGGGTTGCACAAGGTGCTGGCCGACGACGTGCTGCTGCGCGAGGCAAGGCGCTGCCTCGGCCGCTGGCGCGCGTTGCAGGAACTCGGCGGCATCAACAATTCGCACGCGGCCAGAGCGATCGCCGCGGCGCCGCCCGCCGCGCCGCCCGCCGCCGAAGCCGTCGCCGCCCCGGTCGAGGATGCCGCGCCGGAGCCGGTGCCCGGCGCCCCCTATATCGAGACGGCGCGGTGCAGCAGTTGCAACGAGTGCATCCGGCTCAACGACCGCATGTTCGGCTACGACGCCAACCGCCAGGCCACCATCATCGACCCCACCGCCGGCAGCTACCGCCAACTCGTCGAGGCGGCGGAGACCTGCCAGGTCTCGGTGATCCACCCGGGCCAGCCGCGCGATGCGGACGAACCGGGGCTGGCGGAGTTGCTGCTGCGGGCAGCGCCGTTTCTTTGAGGCGTTAGGGCCTGAGCCAGGATAACCGCTTCATCCATCCGGTTTCCTTGGGGCGATGGTGTAGTTCCATTCGCCGTGGAAGGAAGCGGGTTTGAGGTTGAGGGCTGCCATCTCGGCGTCGGGGATCTTGATGCCTTTCTCGTA
>CAIVPZ010000135.1 GCA_903907955.1 uncultured Acetobacteraceae bacterium
TAGCGTCGGCTGCATGTATTGCACGCAAAGGCATCCCCCGCGTTAGACCCCCGGTTTGCTGCGTGCAATACAGCGTCTCAATAACCGACATTGCGTGCAAGACCACTTGCACGCAATGACTGCACGCAGCGAACAGGCCGTTCGCGCGGACCTCAAAACGAAAACGGCGCTTTCAGGCCGAAATCGTAGGAATGTGGTCTCTGTTCACGTTTCTTACCGTGCATTTTCGCACGCCTGGGCCTTCCGACCCTACTGCGCGACATGCTGCGCGCCTGCGCCGGTGAGAAACTGCGCGCCGTGCGGGCGCGCGCGCTGCTTGCCATCGGCTTCGCCGGTGCGTTCCGGCGCTCGGAACTGGTCGCCCTCCATGTCGAGGATATCCGCCGGGATGCCGAAGGCGTCCGGGTCGTGATCCGGCAATCCAAAGCCGACCAGGAAGGCGAGGGGGCGGTGGTGGCCATTCCGCACGGCGACCGCCTGCGCCCGGTGGCCGCCCTCGATGCGTGGCTGGCCGCCGCCCGGGTGGCCGTGGGCTTCGTGTTCCGCCGGATCGGGCGGGCCGGTCAGGTGACGGACGAGCCGATGAGCGACCGCGCCGTCGCCCGACTGGTGCAGGCCGTTGCCAAGCTCGCCGGCTACGATCCGGCGCTGTTCGGCGGGCATTCGCTGCGGGCCGGGTTCATCACCAGCGCGGCGCGGGCCGGCGCCAGCATCTTCAAAATCCAGGAGATCTCGCGGCACAGGTCCCTCCAGGTGCTCGCCGGCTACGTGCGCGACGCCCAGGTCTACCGCGACCATGCGGGCAGCGGGTTCCTGTAGCACTCTGCCCGTCGTGTTCATGTCCTGTTCTCGTCTGCTGTCCCGCGGCAGCCTGGCATCACCTCCCCCTACGCTTCATCCCGTGCCATCCGCGCCGCCATCCTGGACAGTCCCACTACCGACTTTGCCGGCCACGTGCTGCCGCTGGACTGCTCCGGCCCGAGGTGGGGTCCCTTTGCACATGTCGCATCCGCCTTTGATCCGGCGGATGCGTTGCGCCGGATGTGACAGAGCAGCCGCTATCGTGGTGCTCTGAACCCGGCCGGGGCATCCGCCAAGAGATGTGGCGCCGCTTGGTCAGGCTGCCCTGGCGTAGGGAAGGCCGGGCGATGCGGCTAAAGGTGTCGGTCAAAGTCCATCCGCTCGTGCAGGATGCGGACAACATCAATGCCGCCATCAATCAGACGGTAAAACAGAAAGTGGGAGCCAGAGGGGTATTTATAGTAACCCGCCCGCACCTCAGGGCATGCCCGCCCGATAGTTGGCTTGCGCGCTACTGCCTCGATGTGCTGCCAGAGCTGGCGGGTATAAACCTCCGCCTGGTCAAATCCCCAGCGCTTCGCCGTGTGTTCCCAGATGTCTTCAATATCGCCCTGCGCACGCGGCGAAAGGACGGAGCGTCCGCTCATGCCGGCGGCGACCGGGTGGCCCGCTTGCGTGCAATGAACGCCTCGAAATCGAAGGGGGTGGATGGCCCGCTCTGCTCGCCCTCGATGAGGGCGGCTCGCAGCGCCTCCAGCTTCGCCTCCTGCTCTTCGAGCAGGCGTAGGCCGGCGCGCACAACGTCGCTGGCGCTGCTGTAGCGGCCTTGGCCCACCTGAGCCTCAACGAAGCGGCTGAAATGCTCGCCAAGGCTGAACGACGTGTTTTTGCTCATCACCGATTCCCTGAGCGGGCTCATACCAAAAACTGGTACTTGCGGCAAGCGCTGTGGAAAGACCAGGGATCAGCAAGGGGGGCCGGTGTCGCGTGCCACTCCGGACGCGAGCTTCCCCGTGCCACGCCAGACCGCCACGCCCCTACGCCCACCCCAACCGCGCGGTGACCCAAGCCTGGTCAGGAAGCCACTCGCGTCCAGCAGCTTGCCATGTTCCGGCGCGTGGTAGATCACGACCAGCTCCGGGCTGCGGGCGGCGCGCAGCGCCTCGATCACCGCGCCGATCGTCGCGGCCTTGAACGGGTTGAACAGGAACAACACCACCGGCTCGGGCGGGAAGACGAACCGCGCGGCATCTCCGGTGTGCACCTCCGCCGCGACCCCGAGCCGGGCCAGGTTTGCCCGGGCGATGTCCGCCAGCGCCGGCACGATCTCCACCCCGATCAGCCGCCGGAAGCGCAGCTGCGCGGCCAGGATCAGCGGCCGCCCCTTGCCGCAGCCGAGATCGACGAAGCTGAAGCGCGTGGGCTCGATGCCGGCGAAGGCCACGGCCACCTCCAGCAAACCCTCCTCGGTCGGCATGTAGCGCTCGGCCTGGGCGGCGATGTCCGCCGGCATGCCGAGCTGTCCGACGAATATCTCACCGTCGGTATCGACATCGTGGCGCGTGTCGAACGCGCTGCGCGCTGGCGGCATCGCCGGCCGGACGAAGCCGCGCCACAAGGTCCAGGTCGCGATCACGGCCAGAATCAGGAACACGGCGTGGGCCAAGCGGGCTATTGTCCGAGGCGAAAGCGGCGGTGAGAAAGCCACCGGCTTTCTATTTTCAAATGCAACAGATAGATGAGAGCGGTTTCCAGTGCCTTGAAAAGAGAAATCAAAGGGAGATGCGGAAGCATCATAGATGCTTCCGCGTGGGTATCATGCCATTCTCCGGGCATCAAAAGCCAAGGCTGGAAGATCAGGACTTCGTCTTCGGGGCAGGGCCGAGCATCAGAAAAGCGCCGAGAAAGGTCACGAGCGGAAGGATCAGCAGTTCCATTTGAGGTCCCCTGGTTGTTGCTAGCCGTTGTTGGCTCACGACAGATGCGCAGGAAACGCATGCCGTCAAGATCCGAAACCGGACCCGCCGGGTCCTGAATGCCATCACGAATTCGTGATGGCGGATGCTTCGTTGCCGCCAGCGGAGAAAGGAGGAGCGCCGCCGCCAGCTGATGCAGCAGGCGGCCAAGCAGCAACAGTAGGAATTCGGGGCGGAGTTCGGCGTGCCCCGACCGTCCCGCGAACGCGAACGGAAACGAGTTCGAACGATATCCGAGCACCGCAAATTGTGGGACCGTGCAGTCGATCCAGCTATATATAATAATGCGCTCAATAAAAAAGATCTGTTTATGGCACAGTAACGCATGCAAATCTGCTGTTCGTTCTGTGCTTGGTCGCCTGGTAGCCACCGAAAAGTCGTCATGACAATGTTTGCCGATCTACCGACCTGTCGTACCACGAGACCTGGTCGTTAGGGAGGGTAGCGGCGGAAATCGGGACCGGAATCTCGAGGAACCAAACTTTATTCTACAAACTGTGGTGGCAGATATTTTACGAATTCCCCCAATTTTTGGCAAACCCCAATAATTCGTTCGAGAATTATACGCCATAAATCGCTCGCTGCGTAACAAAACGGCTGTCCAGACTGGAATCAGCGCCCGAAGCCGCCTCCTTATCGCAAAAAATCGCAGCGCTGCTGGAGGCACACCATCCATCGGTGTCCTTGGTCGCTGGCCGGACGTGGCAAAGCACCGAAGGCAGCCGCGCGCCGCGCCGGATGCATTGCGCTGCCGCCGGAGGCGCCCATGTCACGCGGGTCGGTAGGGCCGGAGGCATGATATGATGACGGCGAGCGAAACCGTGGGCCCGCCTCGCGGCCGGGTGCGCGAAGCGCTGGACTATGTGCTGTGGGCCTACACGCCATTCCGGCCGATGAGCGCGCGGGACATCTACGATCTCGTCTCGACCAACGCCTTCACCGCGCGCGGGCTTTACCTGAACCTGGGTTACTGGAAGACGGCACGCACCATTGACCAGGCATGCGAGGCCCTCGCCGCGCTGGTCGGCAATACCGCGGCGATGGGAGGTGATGACGAGGTCGTCGATGTCGGCTTCGGCTTCGCCGACCAGGACATGCTGTGGATGCAGCTTTTCGCCCCGCGGCGCATCACCGGCCTGAACGTGACTCCCTCGCAGGTCCGCCTCGCCCGCGCCCGTGTCGCCCGGCTCGGCCTGGCGGACCGGATCGAGTTGCTGGAAGGCTCGGCCACCGCGATGCCGCTTGCCGACGCCTCGTGCGACATCGTCACCGCGGTCGAATGCGCGTTCCATTTCGACACACGCGAGCGCTTCTTCGCCGAAGCGTTTCGGGTGTTGCGGCCGGGCGGGCGCCTCGTGCTGGCCGACGTGATCCGCAATGCGCCCGAGCCGGGCGGCTTCCGCCGCCGGGTGCAGGAAGTCACCTGGGCCGCCTTTGCGCGCACCTTCGCCGTTCCGCCAGCCAACGCCGACCGTCGCGAGGGCTATGCCGGCAAGCTGCGGGCGGCCGGCTTCACCGACCTGCGCGTCGATTCCATCCGCGCGCTGGTGTTTCCCGGCTGGCACCGGGCGATGGGCGAGGATGCCGCGCTGCGGCGGCGGCTCCACCTGGCCGGACGGCTTCCCTACCGGCTGCTGCTGCGCCTGGACGCCAACACCGTCTACAGCGCCTTCGACTATGTGCTGGCCGTCGCCCGCAAGCCCGCCTGACCGCTTCCCCCTGACGCGGAGACCCGAGCATGACCGGATGGACGCAAGCCGATATCCCCCCGCAGCATGGACGGCTTGCCGTCGTCACCGGCGCCACCGGCGGGATCGGCTACGAGACAGTGTTCGCCCTGGCCAGGGCCGGCGCCGAGGTCGTGCTGGCCAGCCGCAACGACCGCAAGGGGGCGGACGCGCTGCAGCGAATCCGGGCGGCACATCCGGGCGCCAGTGTCAGCTTCGAGCGCCTCGACCTGGGGTCGCTGCGTTCGGTCGCCGCCTGCGCCGAGCGGCTGCGCGCCGCCGGACGCGGGATTGACGTGCTGGTCAACAACGCCGGTATCATGGCTCTGCCGCACCGGCAGGAAACCGAAGATGGCTTCGAGCGGCAGTTCGCCACCAACTACCTTGGCCATTTCGCCCTGACGGCGCGCCTGCTGCCGCTGCTGCGCGGCCGAAAGGCCCGCGTGGTCAACGTCAGCAGCCTGGCCAGCTGGCAGGGCGCCATCGGCCGCGACGGCATGCCGGCAGGCGGTGGCTACGCGCCAATGCGCGCGTATGGGCACTCCAAGCTGGCGATGCTGGTGTTCGCTCTGGAGTTGCAGCGGCGCAGCGACGCCGGCGGCTGGGGTCTGCTCGGCATCGCCGCTCATCCGGGGTGGGCGCGCACCGACATCATTGCCAACGGGCCGGCCGGGGACGGCCGCGTACGCGGTCTGTGGCGCGTCGCCGAGTTGCTCGCGCCGGTCCTCGGCCAGTCGGCGTCCGCCGGCGCGCGGCCGATCCTGTTTGCCGCCACGGCGCCGGATGCGGCGGGCGGTGGGTATTACGGACCGTCCGGCATGTTCCTGAGCGGCCCGCCCGCCCCGACGCGACTGCCGCCGCAGGCGCGGGATGCGGCGACCGCCGCCAGCCTGTGGGACGCGTCGCAACGCCTGACCGGGGTGGTCTTCGGCGACGGCGCCTGAGTATCGTCGCGGTCAAGGCACGGGTGGGGTGTATGAATAAAGCCAGTCCTCGAACGCGGTCTGATCCGCGTTGGCCTGTTCGAGCACCCCGCGGACGAATTTTTCGACATCGGGTTCGTAGTACCGGCTGCCCTGCAGGGCGCTGCGGGCATGAATGATCTGCGTGCGGTAGATGCGGCTGGTGTCGTAACGTGCGAGCGCCTCTTCAACGCCGGGTTGACGCGCCAGCAACTGCGCGAGTTCCCCGGCATCTTCGAAGGCGGTGTTCGCGCCCTGTCCGAGCGCCGGCACCATCGCATGGGCGGCATCGCCGAGCAGCGTGACCCGTCCGCGGCTCCATCTGGTTAACGGCATCCTGTCGTAGATGGGGGTGTAAGCCCAAACCCCAGAAAATTCCGTCAGGTCAAATTCAGCCCCGCCACGATCTCATCCAGGTCTATCACCTGCCCGCTGTCGCGAAAGGTATAACGTCCGTTCAGATGGATATGGCGCCAGGCCGCCGGCGA
>CAIVPZ010000136.1 GCA_903907955.1 uncultured Acetobacteraceae bacterium
GACTGGAAGATCTGGCTCGTTCTGAACCCGAAGGACGTGCTGCCGACCATTTGGGTCGTCGCCACCCTGGTCGCGGTTGCAGTTCACTTCGCCGTTCTGTCGGCCCCGCGCTTCAACTGGATCGCCGGCCCGGTCAAGACCCTCGCGAAGTAACACAGTCTGCCTTATCGCCTTTGGGCGAAGGGTTTGGACGGGGCTCGGGCGGTAACGCCCGGCCCCGTTCGCTGTTGCGGGCTACTTGCCCGCCGGCAGCCCGGGCGATACGGTCCGGCCTCCTTCATCATTCGGGAATCACCGGCATGGCCGGATTGCCGCTGCAGCCCTCGCCTGAGGCCACACCGCCCAAGCCGGACCGCGATTTCGGCGCGCTCGGCCGCTCGCAAAAGCGGGCGATCCTGCTCATCATGCTCGGCTCGGCCGTCGCCCTGGGCCTGGCGTGGCTGCTGGGCTACGCGAAGTTCGACTGAGGGTTTGAAAAAGAATGCCCGCAAGCCGCCGAACGATGACGGAAAACTCAATGATGTCAGCGGGCGTTCTTTTTCCAGTTCGATTGCTTCACAGGCTCTGAGCGGCGCGGCCGGCGCCACGCGCGGTTTGCCACGCGCGCCGTGGCGGTTTAACTGGGTTGCATGTCACACTTCGTGCGCTGGGCCGGAATTGGAGTTTGCGTTGCCGCGCTGGCCGCGTGGGCGGTGCTGTGGCTTGACCCGGATGGGCTGGGGCGGGCGTTCCGCTCGGCTGGCGGAATTGCAACCCAGGGCAGCGCGCCGGTCGGCGGCCCGTTTTCGCTGGTCGACCAGACCGGCGCGCCGGTCACCGACGCCACCTGGCGCGGCCGCTGGATGATTGTCTATTTCGGCTATACGACCTGCCCTGATGTCTGCCCCACGGAGCTGCAGACCATCGCCGCCGCGCTCGACGCACTGGGCCGGCAGGCAGCGCAAGTGGTGCCGATCTTCATCACCGTCGATCCCGGGCGCGACACGCCCGCGCGTCTGGCTGATTACGTGAAGCTGTTCGACGACCGGCTGGTCGGCCTGACCGGCACGGCGCAACAGATCGACACTGTCGCGCGCGCCTACAGGGTGTATTACGCAAAAGTGACTCCGAAAGAATCGACAACGTACCTGATGGACCACTCGTCCTTCATGTATCTCATGGGACCGGATGGGACGCTGCGGGCGCTGTTCCGCCCGGGCACCAGCGCGCAGGAACTTGCCGGGGCGATTCGTTCGCGCCTGCCGCCGGCGAGTTGAGGAACGGCGCAGGCGAGGGATGCACGACCGCAATTGCGCGGCATGGACCGACAAGGGGCGTATTACGACGTGAGCGAGAGCGACGACTCTGCACGGGAAGGTTCAGGCGCAGGCCCGGGCGTACCCCGTTACAGCCGGCGGCTGTCTGACAAGATACTGATTGCTTTTCATCATGCCTGCGACCAGGCCGATTTCGAAGTGGCCGAGCAGTTGCTGCACATCCTGGAGAACATGCTGACGCGGCGTCCCTACACCCCGGACGGCAACCGCCGGCGCAGCATCGAGAGCCTGGTGGCTGCGCATGAGCGGCTTTGGTACCTGCGCCACCCGGATAACGGCGGGGCGTAGGGCAGGCACTAAATCCTTGGGTTCCAAGGGCCTGTGGCCCTTGGTGGGTCCAGGGAAAGGCCCTGGTCGGATGCGGGGCAACGCCCCGGCAGGGCATCTGAGCCGGCACGATCTCAGTGCCTGTGCGGCTCCCCCCTGACCTCGTTTTGCTAAAGTGCCAGCGCCCCGCCGCCCCGCAACACCGCTTCCGCCGCCGCGGTAAACCCGCCGTCATCCGCATGCAGCACCAGTCCGGGCAGCACGCGGCATGGGCCGCGCCCGCCCTTGACGCCCTGCAGCAGCACCAGCCCGGCCGGCTGGCCCGCCCGCGGCCACAGCGGCAGCACGGCGAGGCTGCCGCAGCCGGCCTCGACCATACCCGCCAGGCAGGCCGGCAGGGCCGCCGCGGCCACCACCAGGGTCAGCGTGCCACGGTGGCGCAACGGCGCGGCCAGGCGCCGCGCCCAGATCGCGATCAGACCCGGCGATCCGCGCTTCGCTGCCTCCCGGAGCGGCTCCGGCGAGGCGGTGCCGGTGCCATGCCATGGCGGGTTGGCCAGCGCGTGGTCGAACCCGCCCTCCAGCCGCAATTCGGTAAGGTCGCCGGCCAGCACGTCGAGGCCGGCGAAGCCGTTGGCGGCGGCATTGGCGCGCGCCAGCGCCGCCATGTCGGGGTCGCGCTCGACGCCCACGCCGCGCAGCCCGGGCAGCCGTGCCGCCAGGCACAGCAGCGCCGCGCCGCTGCCGGTGCCGCCCTCCAGCACCCGCTCGCCGGGCCGGGCCGGCACGGCGGCGGCCAGCAGCACCGGCTCCAGCCCGGTGCGGTGGCCCGTCCGGGGCTGCGCATGGCAGACCCGTCCGCCAAGCAAGGTGCCCTCCGTCGTCTCCATCAGGCCTCGCCGGCCTCCGCCAGCACGCGCATCGCCTGCGCTTCGTCGGTCTCCGCCACCGCCAGCCGGCGCGGGAAGGCGCCGATGCTGCCTTCCACGGCGCTCACATGGGCGTCAAGCAGCACGCTCGCGATGCCGGTGTCGTGCAGCAGCGCGCCCAGGAAGCTGAGCCGTACCAGATCGTTGGAGACTGCCACGATGCGCATCCGGGGGTTCCTTGCCGGGGTACTGGCGGCGCCGGTTCAAAGCGTTGAATCGCCTTGCCTTGACCCTGCTTCCTTCCGGCCGATATGGTGCCGCCGTTCGCGCAACGCGCATAGAGCGTTGCTGCCTCCCCGGGAGAGTAACTTGGGCGTTGTCGCCAGCCTGCCGCAATCGATGCCGAATCAAGCCATGCCGAACCCAACCAGCGCGACCGCAGACCTGCCGTCCGCCGCGCCGGGCAGTGGCGAGGATGTGCTCGGCGCCCTGCTCGCCCTGGTGGGCGACGACCTTCAGGCGTGCAATCGCGCCATCGCCGCGAACATGGACAGTCCGGTCGCGCTGATCCCGCAACTGGCGGCGCACATCATCGCCGCCGGGGGCAAGCGGCTGCGTCCGCTGCTCACGATCGCCACCGCCCGCATGTGCGGCTACCAGGGCGGTGTGCGCCATGCGAACCTGGCGGCCTGCGTGGAGTTCATCCACACCGCGACGCTGCTGCACGATGATGTGGTGGACGAGAGCGCGTTGCGCCGCGGCCTGGCCAGCGCCAACGCCGTGTTCGGCAACAAGGCCAGCGTGCTGGTCGGCGATTTCCTGTTCGCCCGCGCCTTCCAGCTGATGGTGTCCGACGGCTCGCTGCGGGTGCTCGATATCCTCGCCTGCGCCTCCGCCACCATTGCCGAGGGCGAGGTGCTGCAGCTGGTCACGCAGAACGACCTGTCCACCAACGAGGCCCGCTATCTCGACGTGATCCGCGGCAAGACCGCGGCGTTGTTCGCGGCTGCCTGCCGGCTTGGGGCGGTGGTCGCCGGGTGCTCGCCGGCGCAGGAGGACGCGCTGGCCGAATACGGCATGAATCTCGGCATTGCCTTCCAGTTGGTGGACGACGCGCTCGACTACGCCGCCGACCAGGAAAAGCTCGGCAAGACGGTCGGCGACGATTTCCGCGAGGGCAAGATCACCCTGCCGATTCTGGTCGCCTACGCCGCCGGCGATGCGGAGGAGCGGGCGTTCTGGCAGCGCACCGTCGAGGACAGCGAGCAGACCGATGACGATCTGGCGCACGCCATGGCGCTGATGGACCGCCACAATGCGATCCGGGCGACGTTCGACCGCGCCGCCGCCTCGGCGGCCGAGGCGAAGGCCAATCTGGCGCAGTTCCCGGACAACCCGATCAAGGCGTGCCTGCTCGGGGTGGCGGACTACACGGTCAGCCGGGTGCGGTGACGGCGCGGTTCGGCGGTCGCAGCTTCAGGGGATTCTGAGCGGCCTGCGCATGCCGGGTGACGGCGGAAATGCCGGGCATGCCGGAGCGCGCAACTCGCCTGGCGGGTTGGCGTCAGTTGCGCCCGGGCGGGTGCGCCACCGGAGCATCTTCCGGCGGTGCCACGGTGATGTCTCGGACCACCGCGACGGTGGGGCCAAAGGCGTACCATGCAAATTCGTTGCTGAAATACAGCATGGCGCTGGTCGCATTGCTGATGAGTGCAAAGCCGAGGCTCGCGGCGAAATTTCCGAAGATGGCATAGCTGAGCATCAGATTCCCCGTCGTGCTGACCACGCGATAGGTGAGCGTTTTGGTCAGCCCGAGCGTGGCGGCGGTCGATGCGGATTCCTGCCGGGCGGGTCCGAAGTAATTCCAGATGACTTCGTGCATATAGTAGAGCATTGCCGCCGTGCCCACGCTCGCCACAAAAAAAACGCCGGCGCCGGGTTCGGCGCCGGCCGCGGTCGCGTTGAAGATGGAAACATCCGCAAGCCCGGCGGCGGTTTCGTAGGTGATCGTTTTGTAGAGTGAATACTCCCACACGTAGAGCGAATAGTTCGGCACCGAGGCCGGAGATGTTGCCTCCGCGTTTGCACTGCGTGCAGCCACCGCTGGCGCTGCCTCTCCGGCACCGGCCTGGTTTACAGGCGCCAGGAGAGACAGCAGCAGGATGCCGGCTGCTGCCGGCGCAGGAAGATGTCGAAACACGCTCGGAGCTCCGTCTGTCAGGGCGGCGGCGCGCAGGTTCGGCACAAGCCTTGGCGATCAGGGAAGCCGGATCAGCACATCGTCAGAGCTTGTGAAGCAATCGCACCTGCGAATGAATGCCCGCTGATATCATTGAGCTTTTTTTGCAAGATCGCAGCGTCGCGGGCATTCATTCACAAACCATCAGGTCAGACCGTTGCCGCGGCGTTTTCCCGCCCCAGTTGCGCCGCCAGTTCGTCGAGCGCGCGGGACACGCCGTCCAGCATTTCGTCGATCTCCGCCGCGGTGATGATCAGCGGCGGGCTGAAGGCCAGCACGTCGTTCGACAGGATGCGCACGATCACCCCGTTGGCCTCGCATAGCTTCGCGAGCCGCCCGCCCACCCGCAGACCGGGATCGAAATTCACCCGCTGGTCCTTGTTGGCGACCAGCTCGATCGCCCCGATCAGCCCGGTGCCGCGCACGTTGCCCACCAGCGCGTGGTCCTCGAAGCGGCGGCGCAGCCCGGCCTGCAGATGCGGACCGACCACGCCGACCTGCGCGCCGATGTCCATCTCGTCGTAGATCTTCAGTGTCTCGATCGCCACCGCCGCCGGCACCGGATGGCCGGAATAGGTGAAGCCGTGGCCGAAATAGCCGACCTGGTGGCTTTCATCGGCCAGGACGTTGAAGACGCGGTCGTTCACCAGCACCGCCGAGATCGGCAGATAGGCGGAGGACAGCGCCTTGGCGCAGGTGATGATGTCCGGCTGCGCGCCGAAGGTCTGGCTGCCCCAGTAGTTGCCGGTGCGCCAGAATCCGGTGATCACCTCGTCGGCGACCAGCAGGACGTCGTATTTGCGCAGCACCGCCTGGATCTTCTCGAAATAGCCGCGCGGCGGCATGATCACGCCGCCGGCGCCCTGGATCGGCTCGGCCCACAGCGCCGCCACCGTGTCGGGGCCTTCGGCCAGGATCAGCCGTTCCAGTTCGTCGGCGCAGCGGCTGGCGAACTGCTCCTCGGTCTCGCCGGGCGCGCCGCCGTGGTAGAAATCGGGGCAGACCGTGTGGATGAAGCCTGGCAACGGCAGGTCGAAGCTGCGGTGGTTGCCGGCCAGCCCGGTCAGGCTGGCGGCGGCCATGGTGACGCCGTGATAGGCCTTGATGCGGCCGATCAGCTTCTTCTTCTTCGGCCGGCCGAGCGCGTTGTTGAAATACCACACCATCTTGGCGGCCGAATCGTTCGCCTCGGAGCCGGAATTGGCGAAGAAGACGCGGCTCATCGGCACCGGCGCGCGCTGGATCAGCATCTCCGCCAGGTCGATCATCGGCTCGTGCGATTTGGCGGTGAAGCCATGGTAGAAGGGCAGCCTGCGCATCTGCGCCGCCGCCGCCGCCACCAGCCGCTCGTTCGAGAAGCCGAGGCTGGCGCACCACAGCCCGGCCACGCTCTCGATGTAGCTGCGGCCGTTCTCGTCCCAGACGCGCACGCCCTCGCCACGGCTGATCACCGTTGGCCCGACCTCCAGATGGGCCTTCAGGTCGGTGTATGGATGCAGCAGGTTGGCGATGTCGCGGGCAGCGGCGGAATTGGCGCGGGGCGCGGTCATGGGCAGGCCTCTCGGGCAACAAGTGGAAGCCCCCACTTTAGGCCGGTTCCGCCCCATGGCGGAACCCGTGCCTCCACGCGTGTCAGGGCAATCGGGTGAAGGAAGTGCGTGACAAAGCGCCAAGGTGCTGAACCTGCGCCAATCCGCGATTCGCAAGCTGGGAATGGCCACGGACGGCGGGGCTACCACCCCCTTGCGGGTCCAGGGCGGAGTCCTGGCCTTGGTTAAGGGCCTGAGCCAGGGCAACCGAATCGGAAGAAAAGAATCGGGCGGTCGGCAAGAACGCAACGAACGAATCCGACATTGAGCGTGATGCGGCATCTGGAGCGTCTATCCTGACCGGATGATTGACATCGCTGCCATCAA
>CAIVPZ010000137.1 GCA_903907955.1 uncultured Acetobacteraceae bacterium
CATCAAGCGGTTCTTCCTCGACTGCCTGCTGCAGTCGGGACGGCGGGGGCTGGCCTGCCAGCCGGCGATCTTCGGCATCGGCATCGGCGGCTCGAAGGACACCTGCATGGCGATCGGCAAGCAGGCCGCCTGCCTGCGCCTTGTGGGCGACCGTCACCCCGACCCGGAGGTTGCCGCCCTGGAGGACGAACTGCTCGCCCTGGCCGGCGCCACCGGCATCGGGCCGATGGGGTTCGTGGGCGGCTCGCCGGCGCTCGATTGCCATGTCGAGGTGGCGCACACCCATACCGGCGGCATGCCGGTCAGCGTGCATGCCTTCTGTCTGGCCTCGCGCCGGGCGGTGGCGCGGCTGCATCCCGACGGGCGGGTCGAGGCGCGGGCCGACCCGGCCTGGTTCACCCCCTATCAGCGACGGGAGGGCGTGGAATGACCCTGCGGCATGTGTCCCTGACTCTGCCGGCCGGCGACGAGGCCCTGGCGGAGCTGCGCGCCGGCGACGTGGTGACCCTGTCGGGGCGGCTCTACACCGGCCGCGAAGGGGTGTACCGCCGCGTGCTCGACCAGGGGATGGCGCCGCCGGTCGATCTGGCCAGCCTGTCGAACGCCAATTTCCATTGTTCGCCGGCGGCAACGGTGGCGGCGGACGGCACGGCGCGGATCGGCGCGGTCACCGCCACCGCCAGCTTCCGGTTCTCGCACTGGCTGGAACGCTGGTTCGCGCTGTCGGGCTGCCGGGTGATGATCGGCAAGGGCGGCATGGCCGAGGCGGATTACCGCCGCCATTTCGTCCCCCATCGCGCCGTGTATCTGACCACCGTCGGCTACGGCACCGGCGCCCTGCTCGGACGCGGGGTGACGCGGGTGCAGGCCGTCCACTGGCTGGCGGAACTGGGCATCGCCCAGGCGATCTGGGTGCTGGAGGTGAGGGATTTCGGCCCGTTCCTGGTCGAGTGCGACCTGGCCGGTGCCAGCCTGTTCGCCGGCATGGACCGCGCCATCGCCGACCGGGTCGGGGCGCTCTATGCGGGACTGAAGCCGCCCGCCCTCGCCCGCTATGACGAAACGACGGATCGGCGACAGCCGATCGTCTGAGGCCGCAGCACCGCCTGTTTTGCCAGACGGCATCGTATGGTAAAAAAATTATACGACATAACATTGTGAATTAGCATATCCCCCCTTGCCAGTTTGTGCGGAAGCAATTCTACCGGCAGCATGAGACAGGACGCCGCCACTCTCCCGCCGCTATCGGCCCTGGCCGCCGATCCGTCAGCCATCGCGATCCGGCCGCTGTCGCCCTGGGCACGCGCCTGGAACCTGGCCCTGGTGCGGCGCGGCATGCTGCTGATCCTGCTGGCGCTGGTCTGGCAGGTCTATGGCTGGCTCGCCGACAATCCGCTGATGTTTCCCACCTTCAGCGATACCGGGGTGGCCTTCTACGAAGGCATGGTCCATGGGACGCTGCTGCGCAAGGCGTGGACCTCGATCGAGGTGCTGCTGATGGGCTACGGCATCGGCAGCGTCATCGCGCTGCTGCTGGCCGGCTTCGCCGCCTCGACGCGGATCGGCGAGGACCTGCTGGCGACGCTGACGGCGATGTTCAATCCGCTGCCGGCGATCGCCCTGCTGCCGCTCGCCCTGCTGTGGTTCGGACTGGGCACGCCGTCGCTGCTGTTCGTACTGGTCCATGCGGTGCTATGGCCGCTGGCGCTCAACGCCTCTGCCGGGTTCGCCGCGGTGCCGGAGACGTTGCGCATGGCCGGGCGTAACTACGGCCTGTCGGGCTGGCGCTACATCGTCCTGATTCTGTTCCCGGCCGCCTTCCCGGCGATCCTGACCGGCCTCAAGGTCGGCTGGGCCTTCGCCTGGCGCACCCTGATCGCCGCCGAGCTGGTGTTCGGCGTCGCCGCCGGCTCGGGCGGGCTCGGCTGGTTCATCTTCGAGAACAAGAACCGGCTGGAGACCCCAACCGTGTTCGCCGGCCTGGCCACGGTGATCATCATCGGCCTGCTGGTCAAAGGCCTGGTGTTCCAGACCCTGGAACGCCGCACCGTCCGCAAATGGGGAATGCAACGATGAGCGCACCGGACTTCCTGGTCCATGCCGCCACCGACACGGTCGGGGTGGTGGTGGTGGAAACCGTCCACCCCGGCCAGACCCTGACCGGCTGGGTGATGGACACCGACCGGACCCTCTCCCTGGTGGTCCTGGATACGGTGCCGCTCGGCCACAAGCTTGCCCTCGCCGACATCGCGGCGAGCGACACGGTGATCAAATACGGCCGCGCCGTCGCCCCGGTGCGCCGCGGCGGCCATGTCCATGTCCACAACCTCAAGACCCGGCGGTGGTAGAATGAGCCTGCGCTTTCACGGCTACCGACGCGAGAACGGCCGCGTCGGCGTGCGCAATCACGTCGTCATCCTGCCGCTCGACGACCTTTCCAACGCCGCCAGCGAGGCGGTGGCCAACACCATCAAGGGCACCCTGGCGCTGCCCCACCCCTACGGCCGCCTGCAGTTCGGCGCCGATCTGGCGCTGCATTTCCGCACCCTGATCGGCACCGGCGCCAATCCCAACGTCGCCGCGGTGGTGGTGATC
>CAIVPZ010000138.1 GCA_903907955.1 uncultured Acetobacteraceae bacterium
CATGACGTTGTGGCCGAACGAAATCGCGGCAATCGTTAACCTGCGCCGCAAAGGCCGCACCTTCTCCTATATCGCCGAGGAGATTGGCGTTTGCCGTGACGTGATCGGCCGCGAACTGACGGAGCTCGGTATCTCGACTGAGCGCGTCAAATCGGACCGGCGAGCACGCCGTGGCAACGGTTTCTGGCGCAGCTTCGATTGAGATAACGCCCGTCCACCAGCTTGGTGACAGCCAGGCTGGTGGATCAGTGCTTGTCTCCTGCATGACAACGAAAAGCCGGCTGACGACCGGCCATCCGAGCTGTCGCGCGGCACAAGAGGCAAGGAAACAAGAAGCTTCTTCGCTGGTTCTTCCATTCTACCGCCGGCCAAGGTCGGCGTGCGTCAACACCACGCCGCAAGGAAGGGCGACGCGCCGCGCGTAGTGCGCGGCTCCGGTCCGCTCGCTGCGCAGAGCCGGGCCGCTTGGACGCAAGGCTACCGCCTCGCGCCCTGCGCAACCCGGCTCCGCTTGCTCGCAGACCTCCGGTGTTGACCCACCCCGAAGGCCGGCGGTCCCGCTGATCACCAGCGATTGGCTGGGAGAACAGAGGAAAACGGCATCATGACGATCCTTCGAACCGGCGCCGGCCTGAGCCGCCGCGACATCCGTAGCCTGAAACGCGACCGCTACGAGATCCAGGCCATCGAAACCTGGAACCTCGATGAGGGCGACCTGACCACGATTATCTGGGAACGAGATGACGGCCCGGACGCAATCACCGAGGCGGAGATTCCGTATTAGCGGCAACCGGAACGACCATCGGCCGGGTCCGCAAGGATCTGGCTTTTGGGCTGTACACATCAGAAGGGCGAACAAGCGAGGTACCTTCACCACCCATTGAAGATCGATGCCGACCCAGTCGCGCTGGCCGGCGGCATCGGCGTCCTGCGTGATCACCGACGGCTGACCAGCACTACTCCTGTCCCATCCTCTCAATCCGCGCCGCCATGGCCTTCACCGCCTGCTGCACCAGCGCCTGGGTCCGCAGCGGCAAATCGGAGGATTGGAATTCGTGCACCAGTTTTTGGAGATCGTCGGCCCATCGCCGCCTCTTGGCGGTCAACCATTCGGCCTGGTCGCCACGCCCACCGTCAACGGCGGCCTGAAACTCGCGCTCCAGCTCGCCGGCAGCACGCATCACATGCAGCAGGCTCGCCTTCAGTGGCTCCGGCAGCTCGGGGAGATCGCCATAGGGATGGGTGCCGGCGGCCGCCATCGCCTGGTTCTGCTCGGATACCTTCTCCATGAGCCGGGCGTAGCGCTCGAACCCCGGGAAGCGACGACACAGATCGCGCAACGTCCGGTCGGAGGTGGTGTTGTAGATCTGGTGCAGGTCCTGCATGTGGCCGATCATATGATTGGCCAAGGCGATGCCGGTGATGCCCTGAGCCTCAAGCTGGCGGACACGGAGGTTGATGGCGGTGGCGATCTGGCTGGCGTCCGGCATCCGACCTCAGTTCCTTTCGATTGCAGGTATTGTGAGCACGAAGCTCCGTTGGCAGCTAATCCGAGCAGGAATCGCCGCTGTTTGCGAGCGCCTACATCTACGCCGGCATGGCCGAGGAAGAGGCCAGGGCGATCAGCCTGCGCACCAAGGTGGCGTTGGCGGCGACGAAGGCCCGGGGCGTGAGGCTCGGCGGTTGGCGGGGCGGCGCACCGCGCGACACCACCGCGGCGACGGCCGGCGTTGCCCGGAAGGCGGTTGCCTTCGCCGCCGACGTCGGTCCGATGGCAACCGACATGCGCCGGTGCGGACTGTCGCTGCGCCAGGTCGACGCCGAGATGACCAGGCGCGGCGTCAGGACGCCCCGGGGTGGCACCTGGACGGCAACCGCGGTGCGCAACGTGCTGGCGCGTGTCCCGGCCTAACCTCTTCGCTGCGAATGGCGAGCCGCATGCCAGTCCACCGTGTTGGTGTAAAGACAATGCCGTCTACACGGGATGGCGATACCCCCTCTCGACTCGAGCCGAGTCGCGCGCCTCCAAGCGGGGATTATGCACAACCGGCGTGCGTACTCTTGTCGCGGAGGGTGCGTACTCTTGTCGCGCGCCCGGCAAAGCCAGATAACGTGATTCCAACGGGTTGCCGGACTTATCCCGCGTACTCTTGTCGCGCATACAAGTACAAAGAATCCAAGTACCTTAGCTAGTACCTGGCGCGACAAGAGTACGCACTTCCACGTCGCGCCAATCCAGGGCAACCTGACCGGCATGGGCGAAGTTCACGACATCCTGACGGCCCGAGGAAAGCAAGCGGCTCTGGAAGTCGGTCTCGGCCGAGATGTGGTCGAGACGGCAGCGACCTATATGAGCAACGAGGAAAGCGGAATTGGTTTCCTCTATTCGGGATGGTGCCAATCGGCACTGCCGCACAAGCGCCAACCCGATGACTCGATCTGGCAGATTGAAGGCGAGCGGATCAGTCTTTTAGTCGAGCCTGGTGCTCGCGTAGAAGGCGGCAAACCCGTACGCGTAGGCGTGCCGTACGGCAGCCGCGCGCGGCTTATCCTGATCTATCTGCAATCTGAAGCCTTACGGACCGGGAAGCCAGAGGTCGAGCTTGGCCGCAGCCTGCGGCATTGGTTCGGAAAGATGGGAATCACTGCCGGGGGCAAGGCAATCCGCGACGTGCGCGATCAGGCTGAACGAATCAGTAGGTGCCGCCTGTCGTTTCACGTCACCGCCGGCAAGCGTATCGGTCTGGTGCAACAAAACATCGTCGAGACCGCCATGTTCGTTGACGATGAGGACGCGCGGCAAGGTGGCCTATTTGCCGAGACCGCCCGCCTGTCCGAGGGCTTTTTCCACGAGCTGAAGAAGCATCCCGTGCCGCTGGAAGACTCCGCGATCAAGGCGATTTCAAACAATAGCCAAGCTATTGATATATATTGCTGGCTGGCATACCGGCTGCATGCCCTAGCGGCGCCAACACCGATATCGTGGCCTGCTCTCAAGGGGCAGTTCGGGCAGGGCGTGGGGCGCCCGAGAGACTTCCGCACCCGGTTCTTACCGAACCTGTCGCTCGCGCTGGCGGTCTATCCGGCCGCGAAGGTCGAGCAAACCGATGTCGGCCTCGTTCTGCACCCTTCGCGGCCACCGGTCGCGCCAAAGATGATCGCTGTGCGCTGATCGCGCTGGCGCCCTTCGTTCATGACCGGCAGCCGTCTGGACTGCTAGCCATCTAGCAGCCTGGGCGGCTTGGCGTCTAGACGCCCATCTTGCGCAACGCCTCCAGGATGATGTCCTGGATCGTCGTGTCCTCCTGGAATGCCTTGGTGCGCAGCTTCCGGTGAAGCTCCGGCTCGATGCGCAGCGTCAGGGCTACCCGACCTGCCCGCGCCGGCGGGGATGTCGCAGCGGACGGTGCTGGCTGGACAGCGGGCGGTGTCGCGGTTGCCTCGCCCTTGACGATCATCAGCCCGGCGTCCAGGCGCGGCTTGTCAGCCATGTTGCGTGTCCTCCAGCCTTTCCGCGAGATAGGTCCAGAGCCGCGCCATCTCGATCGCGGCCTTGCTTTCCGGATCCAACTCCGCCGCTGCCCTGCCATCGATCATGGCGGTGCGGAAATCCTGCCGGTCTTCGATCAGCATGGGCGCGACGGGCGCGTGCTGGCTCAATGCCAAGGCGGCGTCGACCGTCAGGCGAGTCCTGGCTCGGGCACGGTTGACGACGAACACCATCGGACGGCGAGTGCGCCGGGCCAGCTCCACCGTCGCGCCGGCGGCCCGCAGATCATGCGGGCTTGGCTGGACCGGGATCACCACTAGGTCGGCCTGCGCCATCGTGGCGGCGATGGCGTCGCCGAGAATGGGCGGCGTGTCGACCACGACCAAGGCGGTGCCGGCCGCGGCCAGTCCGGCCAGTGTCTCGGCGAGGGTGCCCTTTATGGCAGCGAAGCCTGGCGTCGCGGCCTTCCTGCTATTCCACCAGGCGGCCAGCCCGCCCTGCGGGTCGGTGTCGATCAGCGCGACCGGGCCGGCACCGGCTGCCTCGGCGGCAACGGCCAGGTGCCCGGCGAGCGTCGTCTTGCCCGCTCCGCCCTTCTGGCTCGCCAGCACGATTGTCTTCATCACAGCGCCCTTCTATCGCCGAAACGGCAGGCTAGACGGATAGATGGCGGATAGCAATACCAGACAGACGGCAAGACGGCTAGCCGTCTAGGTGGCTAGGATCAATAGATGTAGTGGCCAGCGGAGGCGCTGGCGACCACTGCCCTGGCGCGCAAGGCGGCAGCCGCCAAGATGCCACAGCTCCGCGGTCCTCTCTGCTGGGGGCGGCGCCATGCTACAGCTTGGATCGGTCCTGCCCGGGGCCGAAGACGGCCAGCACCAGCACATCACCCGCGGTGTCATTGCGGTTGGTATCCGGGTTCACCGCATACACGATCCGGTGGCCCTCGACGGATAGCTCGCGAGTGCCGGGGCGTTCGCCGCGGGCATGCAAGCAGGGCATTGTCTTCAGGCGGCGGATTGCCGCCCGGATGGCCTGCACGCGCCGAATGCCGGCAGCACCCGATCCGGGTTGCGTTTGCCAGCCCCTGGCCGCTTCAAGGTCGGCAATTGCCTCCTTGGTATAGCGTAGCTTTCTTGGCACGGGTTCGGGGAAAGATCAGCGGCCGGGGCGTGGTGGGGGCAATTCGTGATCCGTGCCCAAGCTGTCGATCCAGGCGTCAACTTCCTCTTCCGAGACGGTGTGCCCGGCAGCAGCCGATGCAAAGGCCTGGTCAATCCGTTCTGCTTCCCAGGCAAGCCGCCCCCGCCGCGCCTCGGCGGTCTCTGGCCGGTCGGGAGGTGCGTCTTGGCTGGTGGTCGCGCTGTCCATGCTGGTAAAATAGGGCCTTGGCTCGCGAACCGCCAGCCCTGCGACGGCGCGGTGCGCGCCATGAATCCTTATCGCGCCTTACTCCGCCCCGCCACATTCAGCAGATCGGCAGGCGGCAGCGGCGAACCCGGCCCCAATGGACGCCGGCTATCCGGCCGATCGCCGCTTGCCGGGCTGCAACCGCGTCACCGGACGGGACACTGCCAGCGCCGGCTTCCACCCCGCGATAGTCCTGGCGCATTCCCGCGCCTTGGCGTTGTCGGTGATGCCCGGGAAGTGCCGGCGCAGCTCGATCATGGCGGACAGTTCGCCCTCCTCCTCGAACACGCGACGGATGGAGGCAGCCTCGGCTTCGGTGACACTGAACATGCGGTCAGCATGTACGGGCAGAGGCGCAACGGGCAAGCGCCAGCCGTCCGGCCGCCCCAGGAAGGCCGATCCGGGGACCGCTTGGCGCTGGCAAACCGGAGCAAATCCAGCCGATCCGACCCGACACAGGGCACCCGCCTAGGGTGACTTGGTCTGTCAGAGATGGGCCGCTTTTTCGCAGGGGCATCCAGCATCGGGAACAGGGTACGGAAGTGGGTACATTGGTGGGTACGAAACTGGGTACAAAAGTGGGTACGGCGTGGTGTTCCCGTAAACGCTCCCGCCAATGTTCCCGGTTGTGTTCCCGCAAACGTTCCCGCTTTCGTGTCTGTGCAGAAGGTTCGTTGGCGCGGTGGAGACGGCCACCGAGGAGTTTTCCCGCAGGCGCGCGGGTGACGCCCGGCCCGAAGACCTTCGTGCCGTTCTTGCGCTGACTCCGGACCGGCCGGCCGGTCCGGGCGACGAGCCACCACCCGGCCTATAATTTTGCCGCGGACATGGCTCACTCCGCCGCGCGTGGCAGGTGCAGCGGGTTCGGATCGAACCGGCCTGCATAGGCGGGATCGGTGAGATAGCTGACACGAGCGAGCAGGTATGGCGGTTCGCCGGAGACCAGGACGATTGGCCGCGCCGGCCCGAGCCGCATGATTTCGTCCGGAGTGAGCAGGGAGCGGCCCTGGAAATGTTCGCCGAGGCTGCTGGACGTGCTGCCCGGCTTGAGGAGGCCGGAGGTGGAGTAGGACGAGCCGCTGGTCTCGAAGCGGATTGTCTGCTGGCCGAGGGCGCCGGAGAGATA
>CAIVPZ010000139.1 GCA_903907955.1 uncultured Acetobacteraceae bacterium
CCTGCGGGGACCACACTGAACCATGCGCCCCAACATCGCTCTAGCGCGGTTCATCCCCGCGCCTGCGGGGAACACCTGGTAACCACCACGTTCACGACGTGCACCAGCGGTTCATCCCCGCGCCTGCGGGGAACACGCCGGAGGGGGCGGGGCGGGCGTCAACCGCCGCGGTTCATCCCCGCGCCTGCGGGGAACACAATGACGTGCCGTTATTGAAATATGCGAGCCGCGGTTCATCCCCGCGCCTGCGGGGAACACGCGAGTCAGAGTCCGGCCGCCCCAGAACAGATCGGTTCATCCCCGCGCCTGCGGGGAACACGTCGTATTGCCGTTGTAGCCGCAGCCGGGCGGCGGTTCATCCCCGCGCCTGCGGGGAACACTCGCAGATCGGTATCCTTGCGGGCGCTGCAAGCGGTTCATCCCCGCGCCTGCGGGGAACACGGCCGGTCCTCTCGCCAAGCTGCTGCCGGCTCCGGTTCATCCCCGCGCCTGCGGGGAACACTCGATCACCAGCGGGACGATCAACTATACCTGCGGTTCATCCCCGCGCCTGCGGGGAACACTGTGCGTCCTCCGGTGTCAGGTGGAAATCAGTCGGTTCATCCCCGCGCCTGCGGGGAACACCAATCGCGTCGTAGCCGTCGCGGATGCCAATGCGGTTCATCCCCGCGCCTGCGGGGAACACCAGATTCGGCTCAACCAGGGGCGCCTCGACGGCGGTTCATCCCCGCGCCTGCGGGGAACACGTGCCGGGAAATCCTGACGGCGGAACTGGCGGCGGTTCATCCCCGCGCCTGCGGGGAACACGTGGCGGCGTCCCGCGCCAGCTTGTCGGCCCGCGGTTCATCCCCGCGCCTGCGGGGAACACTGCGGATGCAGCGCATCGCCCGGCCACCCGCGCGGTTCATCCCCGCGCCTGCGGGGAACACCGCGCCGCGCAGGTCCTGAGCGACCTCTGAGGCGGTTCATCCCCGCGCCTGCGGGGAACACCGCCGCCTGCAACGCCCGCCACAGCCCACCGGCGGTTCATCCCCGCGCCTGCGGGGAACACGACGATGGCGGCAGCCCGTTGCAGCCGACCACCGGTTCATCCCCGCGCCTGCGGGGAACACTCGGCGGCCCGAACGTGGCCAATATCCCGGTGCGGTTCATCCCCGCGCCTGCGGGGAACACGCCGCGGTCGTGTTCCCGTGCGACGCGGGCAGCGGTTCATCCCCGCGCCTGCGGGGAACACGTGCATTCCAGGCGCGGTGCCTCGACGCGCACCGGTTCATCCCCGCGCCTGCGGGGAACACGCCGCGGCTGATTTTTGCACCGGTCCAGCCGCCGGTTCATCCCCGCGCCTGCGGGGAACACTGTCGGAATCGCACGTTGTCGCGCACCGTCAGCGGTTCATCCCCGCGCCTGCGGGGAACACGGCTGGTGTGTCACGCCGACGCCTCCAGCCACCGGTTCATCCCCGCGCCTGCGGGGAACACTCTTGCTGGAAGCACTTGATCTTCCGTCCTGATTCACCTGTCAATGAACCTACCGACCGGAACGCCTGTTCTCAGCCGGGTGAGCGGCCCCGGACGCGCTGCGTCGCCGCCGCGGGGCCGGGTGTGGCCGGCAGGGCCGCCTCCGGTCCGAAGGACACCAGCCGCAGTCCGTCGAGGTCAACCGGCACGCGCCGGTTCCGGCCGCAGGTGTCGAACTCGAAGCCCGACTCCGTGGGTGCGGCCCAGGCGATCACCGCGTTGCCGTCCTCAATGTAGGCGCAAACCTGACCCCAGATCATCTCCCGCACCCGTCGTCCGTAGGCGCCGACATACACGCCGGCCCGCACTTCCAGCAGCCATACCGCCAACCGCCCGCGCAGCCGCGGCGGCGCGTTCTCAACCACGATGACCAGCATCGCCGAGACCCTCCGGATCGGTGAAGGCGACCGGCATCGCTTCAGGCGGCGCCTCGGGCACCGGAAGGCCGCCGGCCGACAGCACCTCCTCGATCAGCGGGATCAGCCGCGACAGCACATTGGTTCGCCGAAACGCATCGCGGCAGCGCCGGCGCACCTCGCCCACCGGGTCCGTGACCGGCTTGCCGTCCAGGGGCCGGTCGTGTTGAGCGGCAGCAGCGACGCGGAAAGCTTCCGGCACGACCGTCTCGAACTTCAGGATGTCGGCAATATCGTAGACGAAGCTCTGCGGCTTGCCGGTGTGCAGGAAGCCGATCGCCGGTGCATAGCCGGCAGCAAGCACCGCCGCCTCGGTGATGCCATACAGCGCCGCAGTGGCCGCCGACAGGCAGCGGTTGACCACATCGGCGCCGCTCCATTCATGCGGGTCATACTGCCGCCCTTGCCAGGTGGCCCCGTGGCGGTCGGCGAGCAGCCGGTAAATCTCGCGCACGCGCGCCCCCTCGATGCCGCGCAACTGATCGGCCGAGCGACGTTCCGGCGCGTCCTCGCCGAAGCGCAGCGCATACATCCGGCGAACCACGCGCAGTCGCGTGTCCTCGTCGAGCGCAAGGCGTGCCTGATACAGCAGACGGTCGGCGCGGGCGCCGCCGGGCTGGCCGGCCGCATACAGGCGCACGCCCGCCTCGCCGACCCAGATCAGCAGCGTGCCGGCCCGTGCGGCCAGCGCCACCGCCGCGTGGCTGACGCGGATGCCTGGCTCCAGCATCAGGCAGACGATGCCGCCGATCGGAATGTGCGTGCGGATGCCGCGCTCGTCCACCAGGACGAAGGCGCCATCCAGCACGTCGAGCCGTCCTTTCTCGACGAACAGGATGGCGGCACGCTCGCGGATCGGAATGGGCCGTGGCGGCGGCAGCCCGGGCAGGGGCGGTGCGGTCACCAAGGCGCCCGTGCCCGGCGGATCAGCATCAGACCGCAGCCGAAGGCCCGTGCCCGGCCGAAGCCGCGGCAGAGCGCGGCGAGGAATCGCGGCGGATCGTCCACTGCCAGCACGCCTTGCAGGTCCAGCACGCCGAACACGGCGGGCTTCCCTGGATCGCGCGGTATGCTCACCCGATCATAGCCATCGACTGCGATGTCGTCCGCGGGCGTGAAGCCGCATGCTTCGCCCTGCCGGGCAAGCCAAGCGCGTCCGGCCGCCAGCACCGCTTCCGGCCGGGCTGCGGCGCGCTCGCCTTGCGGTACGGCGTGCAGCACGTCCATCACCACGTCGTGCCGCTTGCCCCGCTGGCCCGGCCCGGCGGAGCGCGCGACCACCGGGTTGGCACGGAGAGAAAAACCGAGTCGGTTGCCAGGCAACAGGTTTGGCTCGAATGGCTTGCAGCCGAGATCGAACAGTCCGTGCGGGTCCTCCGGTGCGCGGGCCGAGAGAACAAGAAAGCGGCCCGGCGCTTCTTCCCGCCACAGGAAGTCGCGACGGCGGTCCGGTCCATCGGCGAACAACGCCCAGACCAGTCGGTGCGACGTGGCCGCCCGCGGAGCCGCGCCCTCCGGCACCAGCAACGGCGCCAGTGCCGCGAGCGGGGCGTCGCGGCGCAACTGCGCGCGGGTAAGCCAGAGCGCGGTCATGCCGAACCGGCGCCCAGCACCGCCTCCCCCCGCAGGTCGAACTGCCAGCGACGCCGCGAGCGCGGCTGGTCTCGGCGGAACTCAATCCGGCGCAGCCGCGGATCATTGGTCGGCGCGTCCGCCGCATCGACTGCGAACACCGGCTCAATGGCGGCTTCGGCCATGCGGTTACGCCAAGCCGCCTCGGGGCCGGCTTCGTGGCGGATGCGCAGCGCTTCCATTGCGTCGGCGGCTTCGGCAATGGCGGGCGCCAGCGGCAGGCCGAGCGGGCAGGATTTTCGGCCAAGATAGGGCACGAAGCACGGCCTCCCCATCGCTTCGGCCAGTTCTTCCAGCGACCAGCGCGCCTGCGCGTGTCGTGGCCACAGCGCGCCCAGGTGCCAGGCGCCGGTGCGGTAGTCGCGGCGCGACAGCACGGTGTTGAGCTGGTCGGCCGCAAGCTCGGCGGCACGCGTCGGAAAACGCCGGCCGCGCTGCGTCGGCGGCACCTGCGCCGTGTGGTAGTCGGCGAGCAGCCGGCCGGGCGCGTGGCACAGCAGTGCCAGCGCATAGTCCTCGGCCAGCGCTGCCTGCCCGGCGTCGTCGTCGCGCCGCACGCCGAGGCAGGCCCCCAGCAACCCGAGCACCGCCGACCGCGCCGGCCGGTCCCAACCGGAGCGGCGCTCGCCGACCGCGATGGCGCCGAACGCGGCGATCGGGGCGACCAGAGCAAAAGTGAGAATGCGCGGCATCGGCGCTCAGCCCCGGCAGAAAGCGACGATGTCGGCCAGGCTGCCGCCGGCGCCGACCTCCATGCGCGCGGACCCGTCGCTGCCGGGGCCGTAGGCGGCTTCCAGAGCGGTGCGGAAATTTTCCAGCGCGGCGATCGAAGCCGCCATCAGGTCGTCGCCCGTCACCGGCTTGGCGAACGCGCCGGCGAGGGTGCGCGGCTGCTGGTTGCCGGCCTCGGCAAGGACAAAATGGGCGCGGCCATGGGCGGCAAAACTGTTCTGCTTGCCGCGCGGCGCCACGGTTGCCGCCGCCTCGGCCAGCGCCGCGAGTGCGGTGCCCGCCAGCGCCGTGTTGCCGCCAAGGTTTTTCTCCAACAGGGCGCGGTCGATGCACAGATAGAGATAGAACACGCCGGAGCCGAAGGCAGCCTCGCCGACGAAGCCGGCGCCGGCATCCTCGGCCGGCGTCTTCAGGTCGTCGACGGCGGTGTAGTAGTCGTCCTCCACCGTGACCCGATGGGTGGTAATGGCGTGCGCCACCTGCGCAGCGGCCTCGCGGTTGAAGTCCGGGGCGTCGGCAAGCATGCGGCCGAACAGCGCGACGTCGGCGGCGGTGTCGGTGCGGCGCAGCACGTCCTCGGGCTTGGTGGATGGTTTCTCGCCGGCGGCCAAGCGTTCGGCGAGGAGAAGGGCGGCGTCGCGTTCTTCCGGAGCGATGAACGCCAACTGCTCGGTACGGGCGGGGTGCGGGTCCTTTTCCGGCTTGGGCTTGCCGAACACGGGCAGGATTTGCCGCACGATCTTCAGCGCTTCGGCGTCGGAGGTGCCACGCGTCGTGAGGTGCGCCAGGATGGTTTCGCCGAGGCGTTGCGTGCGCGTGCCCATGTGGCCATCCAGCGCCGCCTTGAAGTGGTCGGACGTCCGCCACGCCCGCTTCAGCGCCTGCGAGGAAAGGCGCAGCCGCGTGGCGCCGCCGACCACCGCCGTTTTCGGCCGGCCGGTGTCGTCGCGGTTGAGGTTGGCGGGCGGGAAGAAGCTGAGCAGATGCAGCTGCAGGAAACGGCTCATGGCGCGGTGTCCTCGGCGGGCGTGGTTGTGTCGGCGGCGGGGCGTCCGGCGTCCCAGTAGTCGTAGACCCAGCGGCGGCGCCGCTCCTCGGTCCAGCCGAGCAGGGCGGCGGCAAGGTCGCGCAGGTCGAGGGTGCCCTCGGCGAAGGCGACCAGGCGGCGGAAGGCGATCAGGCGCTCGTCCGGCGTCGCTGTCTCCAGCAGCCGGCGGAACCGCAGCGGACTCATGCGCGCGGTTTCGGGATGATCCGGGTCGTCGGGGCCGATCTGGCGGGCGACCGGCACGCCCGGCGCGTTCTTGCGCACCTGCGCCAGCACCGACGCGGCAAGCGCGATGGTCGGCAGGTCGTCGGGATTGCTGCTGCCGGCGCGCCGGAACAGGGCAATGCTGGCCGGGTCCTGCATCGCCTCGGCGACGCTGGTGCAGCGGCGCAGGCGGGCCAGGGCGGCGCGGTCGCCGGGGCGGCGGGTTTCCGGATCGGGCTGCATGGCCCGCCACCAGGCGAGGGCGGCGGGAACGGCCTTGCGGTGCTCGATCATGTCGGTGTCCTCGGGGCCTTTTCGGGCAGGGGAAGGCCGAGCGCCTTGAACAGCGCGGCGCCGTCACGGCCGTAGCCGCGCAGGGCGATCCCCAGGAACCGCCGGGCACGGGCGATGCGCGGTGCGGCGCTGCCGGCCTCGGGGGCCAGCGGGGCCGCTTCGTCGAACAGCGCCAGCGTGGTGACGCGCAGCAGATTGAGCCAGGCACTGCGTTCGGGGTCCGGTGCGCCATCGTCAACGGGGTGGCGTGCCACGGTTTCGAGGGCAGCGAAGAACCTTGATTCCGTCGCATCCCACAGGCGTTCGCGGACGGTTGAGAGCAGGTCCGCATCAGCCTTCACGGTGGCGCCAGGGCTGAACAGGGCGGCGCGGACGGCGCTGCGCAGCAACGAGGCAGCCGTTTCAGCGGACTCCACGAGGGCGCGGGCCAATTCGTCCAGTTGCTCCTGGCCGGCAGGGTCGGCGCTGCCGGGCAGCGGCATTTCGCTCTCGACGAAGGCGCGCGCCTTCATGTTGTCCATGTCGTAGCCGGCGGCCAGCAGGCGCACCGCCCCGTATGGGTCGGCGCCGCTGTCGCGCAGCCGGTCCCGCTTCCATGTCGCGATCGAGGCCGCCGGCAGTTTGGCGGCCGTGTCAACGACCAGCCCGAGCCAGTGGCGATAGCCAATGCCACCGGGCTGCGGATGCACCGGCAGCCATTCGGCATCGGCCTTGACCTGATAGTGCGGGGTGAGCGGGTGCCGCCGTCCCCACTGCGCGTAGTTCGGGCCGCGCGGTCGCTGACGCCAGCCGGTGACGATGCGTGTCTCCGGCTGACCGGTGATGTCGCAGGGAAGCGGTTCGGCAACCGATTCGAAATTGAGCCGGATTCGCCGCGGCATGCCCCACCATGCCTGCAGCGGATGCGCGTCGGCTTCCGGCACGACGGTGCGATTCCCCTCGGAGGTCAGCGTCGGTGCGAGCCAGGGAAACACCCGGGCCAACTCCCCTGCGGCCGGCGGCGTGCCAAGCGGGACATTGGCCCAGAGCAGGTGCCAGAGGCTGGTGCGGTCGGGGATGACGAAGGTCGTCAGCGGGCCGCCGCCGCGCAGCCCCACACGGTTCCCGGCACCTCCAGCGGGCGCCCAGGATTGGAAAGTAAACAGCGTGATCGCTGCGGTGGCTCTGGACAGCGTGGTGGCGACACCACGTTTCACCAGGAGATCGGTATTCTTGCTGGTGGTGCTGCCGCCCGGGGCTTCGATCAGCAATCGTTCGACCGGCTCGATGTCTGCAACCAGCTCGTCCCGGTCCTGCAGAAAGCGCGGCCCGTCGCCATCAAGCACGAACGCATGCGCGAGCGGCGCAAATGCCGCATCCAGTTCATCCGGCGCCGGCGGTGCCTGCCACCAGCCGTGCCAGGTCCCGTGACTGCCTGGGGGACAAGCCGTCGCCAGCAGGCCAAGCAGGAATTCGAGTGTGGCGATGCGGAAATCCGGCCGCGGCCAGTCGATGGCAAGCACCGGGTCGCTGTTCAGCCTTTCCGTGATCTGCGCGGGCCGAATGACGGCGGGGCCAGAACGACGCAGCACAGGCAGCCAGGCATCGGTCAGCAGGTTGAGCGGTTTCATCGCACCTCGGACCATTGCGGCAGGCAACGTTGCCACGCGCAACCATTTCTGACCAGAAGCGAATGATCACCGAGATACGAAACCCGCTTCCGGGTCGTACCGGGAGCGTGCCGGTTTGCCTTTCCCATCGTCGTGGGACAGCCACAGCGCCCCGCTCTCCTCGACCAGGACGGCCAGATGCAACAGGACGGATTCCCGCTCCCACCGTCCCCATTTCCCACGGGCCTCGGTCGCCGCCGCCGCAAGTTCTGGCGGAACCGGGCAGGTGGTGACACGCGCCGCCGGAACCGAAACCTCCGACAACGCCCACGAGCGCGCGGGATCGGGATCGTTGGCATAGGGCACGAGCGCCCCATCCTGCATGCGGGCCAACCGCAATGTTACGTGCGGCACCTCCTGCAGGCGGGTCGGCGTGTCGACATCGTTATCCCATGCCCCGGCGTCGCGGCGGTAGCCGGCCGAAAAGTCCAGCACGTTCATCGCCGCGAGGGCCGCCGCACTCCTCGCTTTTCCCTCCGCCCGCGCCGAAGCCGTCGCCAGTCCGGACGGAATGTCGCTGTCATCGCCCGCCGCTTCGATCAGCGGCCGCATGCTCGCCGGGCTGGCGATGCCGCCGGCGGTGAATACCGCCCGGGCACTCCGCCACAGCAGCGCCGGATCGCGATACACCGCGGCAGTGCCAGGCAGCACACTGCTGATCCAATCCGCCGCCGGCTCGGCGACCGGTTCCGGCGACACCATGAGCAGGTCCGGGCCGGCGACCGGGCGTGGCCCCCGCTGATGCCGCCACAGCCGTCCGGCCCGCTGGATCAGCAGGTCGGCCGGCGCCAGGTCGGTGACCAAGAGATCGAAGTCAAGATCAAGGCTTTGTTCGATCACCTGGGTTGCGATGAGCACGCCTGCCCGGGTCGCCGGCATGCCGCGGCCGAAACGGCGCAGCACCTCCGCTTCAATTCGCAGCCGGTCGCACATGGCAAACCGCGCATGGAACAGGATCGGGAACAGCCCTGCTTCGCGCAGCGCTGCGGCGGCAGCAATGGCATCGTCCACGGTGTTGCGCACCCATGCCACCGCCGCGCCGGCTTTGGCGGCGACCACGATGCGCCGGATCGCCTCATCCGCGTCGTCCAGCCGGTGCACCCGCACGCGCCGTACCAGCGCTTCTCGTGCTTCGCATGGCGTCTCGATCACGGTGTCGCTGCGCACGGTGGTGGCGAGCGGGTAGCTGGTGGAGGAGAGCGGCGCGGGCGCGGCGCCCAGACCGTCCCGAAATGCGTTGGCAAGCATCTGGCGCAGCGTCAGCGGCAGTGTCGCCGACAGCAGGATGGCGGACCCGCCGAGTGCTGCATGGAACCGCAACAGCGTGACCAGTTCGCGGCGCATGTAGGGATCGAAGGCGTGCGCCTCGTCAACGATCAGCACTTTCTTCGCCAGACCATGCAGCCGCAGCGGGGCATGGCGGACCGGCAACACGGCGAGCAGGGCCTGGTCGATGGTGCCAACGCCGACCTGTGCGAGCAGTGTGCGGCGGCGATCGTCAGCCAGCCAGGCGGCACAATGCGCGCCGGCGGGTTCGTCCGCAGGCTCGCGGGAAAATGTTTTCCCAGGCTCTGCCATCTGCGTCAGCAGGGCGGCCGAGAAGCCCGGATGCAGCGCTGCCCGGCCATGCGCCAGAGCAAGCGAGGGATCGGCGCCGGGCGCGAACATCCGGCGGTAGGCAACGGCCATGCGCTCGAACATGGCGTTGGCGGTGGCCATGGTGGGCAGGGCGAGGAAAATGCCGTCGGCCTGGCCCGCATCAAGCAGCCGATGGGCCAGCGTGAGCGCTGCTTCCGTCTTGCCGCTGCCGGTCAGGTCCTCGACGATGAACAGGGTCGGCGATGCCGCCATTGCGACCGTCTCGGCCCAATGCTGGCAGGGCGAAGGCACATCGATCTGCGGGAACAGAGCCTGCACGCCACGGAACGCCGATGGACTGCTCGGAGCGATGCCGGCCCCGGCCACTGCCTGCCGCGCGCTGACGCAGGCACTGTCAAAATAGGCGCCCGGGTCGGCGAGCGCCGACGGTTCGGCATAGGGAAACCAGTGCTGGGCCGACCCGATCCAGTCTGCGAGCGTCACAAGGCCGGCCAACTGCCAGGCAAGACATGTGATTGTACGTTCGTCGTCAGGCAACGGCAGCGGGGCCGGTGCGAACAGGCGGACCGCCATCGAGACGAACGCCTGCGCCGCTGTGCGGCAAGCTGGGGTAATGATTCGGCGGGCATTGCCGAGTTCGTCCGCTGGCGGGCGGCCGTGATGGCCGGCCAGAGCGGCCAGCAGATGGACCCGTTGGCCATCCAGCCAGCCCGGCAGAACGCCATCCATAAGCGCCGCGATCGGTGGCTCGCGCAGCAGCGCCAGTCCGATCGTGTCGTGGCCGGGGTCGGGTGGCGGGCTCGCCGGAAGCACGCCCAGCGCGGTGGGCCATAGCGCTGGAACCTTCGCCTGGAATGCCGGAGAAAACTTGCCAATGTCGTGCAGTGCAGCCAGAAAAACGAGGGTCGATACCGGCACATCAGGCGGGTGGCGATGCGCCAGCGCCGCACTTACGGCGGCAACATCAAGCATGTGCGCGACCAACGGATGGAACGCAACGGGGCCATCGGCGGGACGAGCCTTGCCCCAGAACGTGAGTAGCCACTCGTTGGACAAGGCCAAATCCTGCATGTTCCGGTTATTCCTCGCGCCGGCATTGATAGGTCGTTGCCGAAAGCCCATCTCCGGCCATTGCCTATGGATGCTCACATCGAAACTTACGCGAATCGCTCGCATTAATGCGACCGGAGATGTCGAATCTGGATTGGATAACGATCGCCCGCTCAGCGCAGTTGAGCGGCGCGCAGTCCTTCAGCAGCCACGGGCGGTTCCACGGTTGGAAACGGCGAAGGGGCCACGCTCCAGCAAGAGCGCGCCGAGGACGATCACGAAATGCCTGGCGTCCGTGAATTGCCCCCCCACCGTGTTCATGCTTTATCGTCCTCCCCTTCTGCCAACTTCCCATCGATCTCCCTCGCCGCCTCGGTCTGCGCCCTAGCACTGGTCCAGCCCATGACCAGCAGGGTGAAGCCGTCTCGGGTCAGGTCGAAGGCGCGGACGGACGCGGTCGCCCCATTACCGCCGGCCACGTCGGCCGTAGTTTCCCGGACCCATCCGCATCTGCCCAAATCTGAGCGGGTGCTCAGGAGTGAATCGATGTCTCGGAGCACATGCCGGTGCTCCTTCTCGAACATCCCCGCCACGTCGCGGCTGTTCACCACCAGCGACGAGGCGGTGGGAGGCAGCCACGGCCTGCGATGGCATCGGAACTTTCGGCATGATGCCGGCCCCTCGCGGGCGGACGCGAATGGTATGAACCATGCACTGAGTGAGTCCGCGATCGTGCGGGCGGTCGCTGATGCCGCGGCCAGCCGTCTGGCGCGAAAGACCATCCGCGATCTTACCCGGATGACGGATACATTGTTGTCGGGCGAAGACTCCGAACTGAAAACAACCTGGGACGAGATTTGCGTGCAGGTCCAATCAGACGAGTCGCCATCATGGGATGCCTACGACGAAACTGTGCGCCGTCCTCACTCATCCCCTCATTTCGTTTCCGAGAGTGAACCGCAAAACAGCCCGCTTTGCGCCAGCATTTCGGCGAACCTCTGCATCAGCGGCAGAAGGCGGTGCTCCGGCATGTTTGGGATCAGCTCATAGAGCATGCATCC
>CAIVPZ010000140.1 GCA_903907955.1 uncultured Acetobacteraceae bacterium
AGGAACGCTGGTCGCCCACCGGCCCGTTCGGCCGCACCATCTTGCCGCTCGAAGACGCCCTCCGCTTCATCGCCAGCGAGGACATCTTCTGGGTCCTGATCTGATCCGCCCGCGGAATCACCGGCGGAAAGTCGAGCTGAGTTCCTTCAGGATGGCTTTAGGCAGTTCGTCCTCGCGAGCCTGGGTCGCGAATGGCGCCGAGGCGCAGAATCGGTATTCGCGGATCGGGCGTTCCGCGTCCAGCCAGGGTCGGTAGGGTGAGGCCCCCTCATCCTCGGGACTGCTTGCCAGCTTGGTGACGGCAGGAAACGGGCGGTTCCGCACCTCCCGCCATCGGTCGAAGCCTGTATCGCCGGCATTGCGTCCGATGAACTTGCACTCCACGACGCAACGATCGCCAGCGGTGTCGTCGAGCAGGTCAATCGCACCGTCCCGCCCGCGCGCCAGGCGCGGCGCCATGGCCGCACCTGGTGCCTGGCCCGCCATCACCTCGAAAACGAACGCCTCGAAGTCCGCCCCATCGTTGGCTCCATTCAGAGCGCGGTCGTCAAAACGGCGCTCGTCGGGAAAGGCGATCGCGAAGTCTGCCGTGTGGCTTATATTGTTCTCCGGGGATTTCATGATGGGAGCATATGATCGTTCCACTCAGTTACGCCAGACTTGTTGAGGTCTCTGCCATGCTGAGGAAAAAAGAGAGGACGCCCGCGCCCCCCCTCTACTGCCTCTACACGTTCCCTTCGCCGTCCGCCTCCGGCAGCAGGTTCCACGCCCGTGCCGCTGCCGTCGCAGTCGCGACCAAGCGTTGCGGCGCGTGGTGAGCGTAGCGGGTAGTGGTGCTGAGCTGGCGGTGGCCCAGCACCGCGCCGATCCCGAAAAGTGGCGTGCCGGCGTTCGCCAGGGCCGACGCCAGACTGTGCCGCAGGTCGTGGATGCGCAGGTCGGCCGGCAGTCTGCCGCCTTCTTCGCCCGTTCCCACGCCCCCCGAAGGCCCTCCAACGGCCCCCCATCTTCCGGTGGCTGGGGAAGACGCAGGGGGTTGCCCGGGATGCGCCGGGGGGCCTGCACCTGCAGCACCCGCGCGGCGGCCGACGACAGCGGGATGTGCCGCGGCCGGCTATTCGTTAAGCCGCCGGCAACCCTGGCAGCCGTAACCCTTGCCGGTCCTCCCTCGATCGACCGAAAAGGGTACGAACCATGACACTTGGCCGTCGAAACATTCTTCTCGCCGGGGCGGCGCTTGCCGCCGGCAGCATGCCGGGCCAGGCGGCGGCAGCACCGGCCAAGGCGCGCAAGCTGCGCATGGGCTACCTGCTGCCCGCCGAATCGCAACTCGGGGCGGGGGCAACCGCCATGGCCGAGGAAATTGCCAACCGCACCGGCGGGCGCATCCAGATCCAGCAATTCCCCGACTCCGTCCTTGGCGGCGAGGTCGAGATGCTGAAAGGCGTGCAGCTCGGCACCATCGATCTCGCCTTCATCACCGGCGCGCCGCTGCCCAGCGTGCTGCCGGAGGTCGGCATCTTCAACATCCCGTTCCTGTTCAACAGCCCGGCCCATGCGCATACCGTGCTGGACGGACCGATCGGCGATTCCTACCTGAAGCTGTTGTCCGGCAAGGACCTCGTCGCGTTGGCCTGGGGCGAGAACGGGCTGCGCCATCTCACCAACTCGAAGCGCCCGATCGCCGCCCCCGGCGACCTCAAGGGGCTGAAGCTGCGCCTGCCGCAATCGCCGGTGATGCTGCTCGGCTTCCGCGCCCTTGGGGCGGAGGCCAATCCGCTGCCGTTTCCGCAACTCTATGGCGCGCTGCAGGCCGGGGTGTTCGACGGGCAGGAGAACCCGATCGCCACCATCCGGTCGGCGAAATTCGCGCAGGTGCAGAAGTTCCTGACCCTCAGCGGCCATGTCTACGACCCGGCGGTGATCGTCATGTCGTCCGATGCCAATGATGACCTCTCGGACGCGGACCGGGCGATCATCCTGGCGGCGGCGAAAACCGGCGCCGCCGCCTCGCGCGCCTTCGCCGCGGCGGCGGAGACCACCGGCGTCGCCACCCTGAAGCAGGCGGGGATGCAGGTGCTGCCCGGCATCGACCGGGCGGCCTTCAGCACCGCCATGGCCGCCGCCACCCCGGAATTCGAGAAACTGTTCGGCCGGCAGCGGATCGAGCAGATCCGGGCGGCGGGCTGACCACCCCGCATCCGCCTGATTTTTCCGACCTTCCGACCCGGGGACCACGATGGCCAACGATCGCCTGAAGACCCTGCTTGCCCCGTCGCTGCGCAAGCGTATCGGCGGCGGCTTTGCCGTGCTGCTGGTGCTGCTGGTGGCGCTCGCCGGGGTGACATTCCGGTTGCTGGTGCCGATTGGTGCCGACGCCGGCCGGGTCAGCGCGGACAGCATCAAGGCCGAGGCCGCGACACTGGTCTCGCTGCAGGTCGGCGACGCCCGGGCACGGGTGGCGCAGTACGCGCTGTCGGGAACCATGGACGACCAGACGGCGGCGCAGGCCAGCCTGGCCCGGCTGGATCAGGCGATTGCGGCAACCGCGGCAAGCGCCGGGGGCACCGAAGGCAACCGCGACCAGCCCGGCCTGGCCGCATTCGCCTCCGGCTACCGTGGCAGCGTGGATGGCACGTTCGCCGCAGTGGCGCTGCGACGGGCCAGCATCGAGCGGGTGCAGACCACCGGCACCGAAATCCGCACAATCACCTCCGCCATCGCCCAGGCGCTGGAAGCGGAGACGGACCCTGACCTGATCCGCAGCGGCATGCGGCTGGCGCAGCGTTTTCAGGACTGCGACATCGCCGCATCGCGGTTCCTCGCCTCCCGCAGCCCCGCGGATTCGGGCATTGCCTTCACCTCTCTGCAAGCCGTACCGGCGGCGATCGAGGAGTTGACCCGGCTGGCCGGAGACAAGCGGCGCCTCCGGCGGTTCGTGGCGGCGCTGGAGAAGCCGCTGGCCGCCTATGCCGAGGCCCTGCAGGGCGTGGTCGCCGCCGACGGGCAGCTGAAGGGCGCGGCCACCACGCGGGACGCCGTGAGCAAGGCCGTGCTCGTTGCCGCCGCGGCGGAGCGCGACCGGGCGGCGGGATCGCAGCGCGCGGCGGTCGCCTCCATGCTCGACAGCGTCGGCTCGGTGCGCCGGCTGCTGCTGGTGGCCTCGCTGGCCGCGGTCGGCGTCGGGTTGGTGCTGGCCGTGCTGATCGGTCGCAGCATCGCGCGTCCGATCCTCCAGCTCACCGGCGCGACCCAGCGCCTGGTCGATGGCGATCTTTCCCTCGATATTCCCGCCCTCAACCGCCGCGATGAGATCGGCCGGATGGCGCAGGCCCTGCTGGTGTTCCGCGGCCACGCCCAGGAGGCGCGCAACCTGCAGGGCGAGGCCGACCGGGTGCGGGCGATGAAGGACCGGCGCCAGGAAGCGATGGACCGGCATACCCAGGATTTCGGCACCTCGACCTCCGGGGTGATGGACGGTCTGCAGCAATCGGCCGCGCTGGCACGGGCGACGGCGCAGGCGTTGTTCGCCGCCACCCAGCGCACGCGCACGTGCTCGGAGGAGACCGCAACCGGGGCGGCGGCGTCCGCCGAGCGCCTCGCCGCGGTGGCCGCGGCCACCGAACAGATGTCGGCCAGCATCGGCGAAATCGGCCAGCAGGCGGCGCGGGCGGCGCAGGCGGCGCGGGAAGCGGTGGAGCGCGCCACGGCAACCGATGCCAAGGTCGCCGGCATGGCGGATGCGGCCGAACGGGTCGGCACCGTGGTCCGCCTGATCAGCGCCATCGCCGGGCAGACCAACCTGCTGGCGCTGAACGCAACCATCGAGGCGGCGCGGGCGGGGGAAGCCGGCAAGGGATTCGCGGTGGTGGCCGCCGAGGTGAAGGCGCTGGCCGCCCAGACCGCGCGGGCAACCGAGGAAATCGGCAGCCAGATCAACGCTATCCGCGCCTCCACCGGCGAAGCGGTGGAGGCCGTCCACGAGGTCTGCGCGGTGATCGCCCGGATCGACGAGGTCGCCGCCGCCATCGCCGCGGCCGTCGAGGAGCAGGGCATGACGACACGCGACATCGCCGCCAGCGTGCATGCCATGATGATCGCCACCCATCAGGCCACCGACGCCATGCGCGATGTCAGCCGGGTGTCGGAGAACGCCGGGGAAGCCAGCCAGCAGGTGCTGACGGTTGCCGACGATCTGGGCCAGACCGCGCAGGTTCTTGGGTTGGAAATCAAGGAATTCCTGCGGGCGATGGCACGCTCGGAGGAAAGTGAGCGGCGGCGCTACGAGCGGGTTCCCGGGCGGAACACGACCGCGGTGCTGAATGTGCCCCACGAAAAGCCGCAGCACGCGGTCATTCACGACATCTCGCGCGGCGGTATCGCGCTGCGGTCCGACTGGTGGGCGCGGGCGGGGATGGCTGTCACGGTCAGTCTGCCTGGCGCGGACGAACCGGTGCCCGCACGGCTGGTGCGCGGTGCCGGCGGGCTGCTGTCGCTGGCGTTTGCGCAAAGGGAGGAGGTGCTGGCGCGGGTGGACCGGGCGATTGAACGAATCGGCGCCACGGCCAGGAGCGAAGCCGCCTGAAACGCCGGGTTCTTGATCCTGTCGGGGCGTTGCCCGAAGGCCGGCAGACGGCCGATCGGCACCAGCGGCGGCTGATCCCGTAACGCGATGCGGGGGCAGCGTCCCTGACATTCCTGTTCCCGCTGTCACGCCGCCGCGCTTGCACCCCCCCCGACAGCGGACTATGTGGAGCCGCCAAGGTCGCGTTTCCCGGCGCCAGCGAGCCCCGCCGCTGATACCGCCGGGGGCAAGCTGCGAAAGGTTCGGCCATGGCACCCCAAGACGATTCTCCCGGCGCAGCCGCTGACATCGCGGCGCTGCGGATCCGTGAGGCGCTGGCCTTCGATGACGTGCTGCTGGTGCCGTCTTACTCCCAGGTGCTGCCGGCCAACACCGACACCCGCACCCGGCTGACCCGCACCATCCACCTCAACATCCCGCTGGTCTCCTCCGCCATGGACACGGTGACCGAAAGCGCGATGGCGATCGTCATGGCGCAACATGGCGGCATCGGGGTGATCCACAAGAATCTCGACATCGAGCTGCAGGCCTCGCAGGTCCGCCAGGTCAAGAAGTTCGAGTCCGGCATGGTGGTCAACCCGGTTACCATCCACCCCGACCAGACCCTGGCTGATGCCCGCGGTCTGATGGAAAGCCATCGCATCAGCGGCATCCCGGTGGTCGAACGTGGCACCGGCCGGCTGGTCGGCATCCTAACCAACCGCGACGTCCGCTTCGCCACCGACCCCACGCTCAAGGTCTACGAACTGATGACGCGGGAGAACCTGATCACGGTCACCGCCGATGTCGGGCCGGAGGAGGCGCGGCGCCTGCTGCATCGCCACCGCATCGAGAAGCTGCTGGTGGTGGACGACACCTATCGCTGCGTCGGGCTGATCACCGTCAAGGACATGGACAAGGCGCAGGCGCATCCGCTCGCCAACAAGGACGAGCTGGGCCGGCTGCGGGTGGCGGCCGCCACCGGGGTGGGTGAAGACGGCCAGGCCCGCGCCCGCGCCCTGATCGCCGCCGAGGTCGATGTGATTGTGGTGGACACCGCGCACGGCCATTCCAGCGGCGTGCTCGCCGCGGTGGAGCGCATCAAGGCGATGTCCAACGCGGTGCAGGTGATCGCCGGCAATGTCGCCACCCCGGAGGGCGCGGCGGCGCTGATCGCGGCGGGCGCGGATGCGGTGAAGATCGGCATCGGCCCCGGCAGCATCTGCACCACCCGCGTGGTGGCCGGGGTCGGCGTGCCGCAGTTCAGCGCCGTGCTGGAAACCGCGGCGCTGTGCCGCGAGCGCGGCGTGCCGGCAATCGCTGACGGCGGCATCCGCACCTCGGGCGACATCGTCAAGGCGATCGGCGCCGGCGCCGACGCGGTGATGATCGGCAGCGTGCTGGCCGGCACCGATGAAGCGCCGGGAGAGGTGTTTCTGTATCAGGGCCGTTCCTACAAGTCCTACCGCGGCATGGGCAGCATCGGCGCCATGGCGCTCGGCTCGGCCGACCGCTACTTCCAGCAGGAGATCAAGGACGCGCTGAAGCTGGTGCCGGAGGGCATCGAGGGGCGGGTGGCCTACAAGGGGCCGGTTTCGGCGGTGCTGCACCAGATGGTCGGCGGCCTGCGCGCCGGCATGGGCTACACCGGCAGCGCCAACATCGATGACCTGCAGCGCCGCGCGCAGTTCCGCCGCATCACCGGCGCCGGCCTGCGCGAGAGCCACGTGCATGACGTGGCGATCACCCGCGAGGCGCCGAACTACAATCTCCGGCAGGAAACCTGATGCCAGCTTCGCCACAGCCCCCACAGCCTGCCCGGTGACGCCCGCCGCACGTCTGGCCGCCGCCGTCGAACTGCTGGCCGCCGTCGAGGCGGCGCCGCGCAAGCCGGCGGACGCCGTGGCCAATGATTTTTTTCGCAACCGCCGGTTCATCGGCTCGGGCGACCGCCGCGCCGTGTCCGACCGCGCCTGGCGGGTGCTGCGGGCGCGCCGCCGCCTTGCCTGGTGGCTGGAGCGCGCCGGCGCGCCGGTGATCCCGCGGCTGCTGGTGGCGGCATCGCTGCTGCTGGAAGGCTGGACGCTGGACGGGGTGGCGCAGTCCTATTCCGGCGGCCGGTTTGCCCCGGAGCGGCTGACCGCGCCCGAGGCGGTGGCGATGCAGGCGCTGGAGCGGCATACGCTGGACCACCCGGACATGCCGGAAGCGGTGCGGCTGGAAGTGCCGGACTGGGTGCTGCCCCACCTGCAGGCGCGCTTCGGCGACACGCTGGCGGCCGAAATGGCGGCGCTGGACGGCGAGGCGCCGCTCGACCTGCGGGTCAATCTGCTGAAGGGCACGCGCGAACAGGCCCAGGCGGCGCTGGTGGCGGAGGGCATCGAATCGGTGCCGACGCCGATCTCACCATGGGGGCTGCGGATCGCCGGGCGGCGGGCGGTGACCTCCGGGCCGGCCTTTCAGACCGGGCTGGTCGAGATTCAGGACGAGGGCAGCCAGCTGGTGGCGGCGCTGGTCGGGGCCGGCCCCGACATGCGGGTGGCGGACTGGTGCGCCGGGGCCGGCGGGAAAACCCTGGCGCTGGCCATGACCATGGGCAATCGCGGCCACATCGCCGCCTGCGACGTCTCGGCGCCGCGGCTGGAAGGGGCGGTGCGCCGGCTGCGCCGGGCCGGGGTGCACAATGTCGAGCGCCACCTGGTCGAGCCCGGCGACAAATGGGCCAAGCGGCGCGCCGGCAGTTTCGACCGCGTGCTGGTGGATGCCCCCTGCACCGGCACCGGCACCTGGCGGCGCAACCCCGACGCACGGCTGCGGCTGCGGCCGGCCGACCTGGCGGAACTGGTGCCCAAGCAAGCCGCCATCCTTGAGCAGGCCGCGCGCCTAGTTCGCATCGGCGGGCGGTTGGTCTACGCTACCTGCTCGCTGCTGCCGCAGGAGAACGAGGCCCAGGTGGATGCTTTCCTTGCCGCGCATGCCGATTTTGCGCCGGTGCCGCTGGCCCGGGCCTGGGGCTTGCCGGGTCCGCCGCCGGGCGCCGGCGTCTACCTGTCACTCACGCCGCGGGCGCACGACACTGACGGGTTCTTTGCCGCCGTGCTGGAACGCAGTGCGTGATCGCGATCCGGCGCGCCCGCCCGGCCGATGCCGCCGCCATCGGAGCTGTGCACGTGGCGGCCTGGCGCACCACCTATCCGGTGATCCTGCCCAACGAGTACCTCTCGCGTCTGTCGGCGCGGCGACAGGCCGCGCATTACGAGTCGGCGATCCGCAACGGGCTGGGCGTGCATGTCGCCACCGCCTCCGGCCAGGATGCCGGCCCGGCGGGCGGGCCGCCGCGGGTGGTGGGCTACGTGACCTGCGGCCCTGCCCGCCCGCTGCCGGCTGGTTCGGCCGTGCTGGGCGATGGCGAAATCGAGACACTGTATGTGCTGGACGACTGGCGCGAGCGCGGCCTCGGCCGCCGGCTGATGCGGGCGGCGGCGGCACATCTGGCGGCATCCGGGTGCAATTCGGCCTTCGTGTGGGTGCTGCGCGACAACCCGAGCCGCTGGTTCTACGAGCGGCTGGGCGGGCGCGTGGCGGCCGAGGCGACGGTGCGGGTGGCCGGCACCTCGGTGGTGCAACTGGCCTATGTCTGGCCGAGCACTGAGAAGCTGGAGCAGGCGGCCTCGTCGGCCAGTTGATGCGAGCAAGACCAGGGCGCTGCCCTGGACCAGCCAAGGGGCAGTGGCCCCTTGGAACCCATTCATCCGCGCCCGTGCTGCAAGGGCGCGCACCGTGATCGACAGGTGCCACAGATGACCAAGTCCACGCCGCTTCCCAGCACGGAAATCACCAGCGACCGGGTGCTGATCCTGGATTTCGGCAGCCAGGTTACCCAGCTCATCGCCCGCCGCCTGCGCGAGAGCGGGGTGTACTGCGAGATCTGGCCGTACGATTCCGATCCGGTCCGCATCCGCGCCTTCAACCCGCGCGCCTTCATCCTCTCCGGCGGCCCGGCCAGCGTGACCGAAGGCAATTCGCCGCGCGCACCGCAGGAGGTGTTCGACTCGGGGCTGCCCGTGCTCGGCATCTGCTACGGCGAGCAAACCATGTGCGCCCAACTGGGCGGCGAAGTGCAGGGTTCGGAGCACCGCGAGTTCGGCCGCGCCTACCTGGACGTGAAGGCGCCCTGCGCCCTGTTCCGCGGCGTCTGGGCACCGGGCGCGCGCGAGCAGGTCTGGATGAGCCATGGCGACCGCGTGACCCGCCTGCCGCCCGGCTTTCGCGTGGTGGCCACCAGCGAGGGCGCGCCCTTTGCCGCCATCGCCGACGACCATCGCCACTTCTATGGCGTGCAGTTCCATCCCGAGGTGGTGCACACGCCGCACGGCGCCCAGTTGCTGCGCAACTTCACCCACGTCATCGCCGGCTGCAGTGGCGGCTGGACCATGGCCGGCTTCCGCGCGACACAGATCGCCCGCATCCGCGCGCAGGTCGGCGACGGTCGGGTCATCTGCGGCCTGTCGGGGGGCGTCGATTCCTCGGTCGCCGCGGTGCTGCTGCACGAGGCGATCGGCGACCAGCTCACCTGCATCTTCGTTGACCACGGATTGCTCCGCGCCGGCGAAGCCGAGGAGGTGGTGACCACCTTCCGCGACCGCTTCAACATCCGTTTGATCCACCGCAACGCCGCCGAGCTTTTCCTCGGCGCGCTGGCGGGCGTCACCGACCCCGAGGTCAAGCGCAAGACGATCGGCGGGTTGTTCATCGACGTGTTCGACGCCGAGGCGCACCGGCTCGGCGGCGCCGATTTCCTCGCGCAAGGCACGCTGTATCCGGACGTGATCGAAAGCGTCAGCTTCACCGGCGGGCCGAGCGTGACGATCAAGAGCCACCACAACGTCGGCGGCTTGCCCGAGCGCATGCGCATGCGCCTGGTCGAGCCGCTGCGCGAGTTGTTCAAGGACGAGGTGCGCGCGCTGGGCCGCGAACTCGACATCCCCGATTCGATTGTCGGGCGCCACCCGTTCCCCGGACCCGGGCTTGCCATCCGCATCCCCGGCGCCATCAGCCCCGAAAGACTTGAGATGCTGCGCCGGGCGGATGCGATTTTCCTCGAGGAAATCCGCATGGCCGGGCTGTATGACGCCATCTGGCAGGCATTTGCCGTGCTGCTGCCGGTGCGCACCGTGGGCGTGATGGGCGACGGCCGTACCTATGATCACGCCTGTGCGCTGCGCGCGGTCACCAGCACGGACGGCATGACGGCGGATGTCTATCCGTTCGACATCGGTTTTCTCGGCCGCGTGGCCAACCGGATCGTCAACGAGGTGCGCGGCATCAACCGCGTCACCTACGATGTCACCAGCAAGCCACCGGGCACGATCGAGTGGGAATGATTCAGGGTCTGCCGGGAAGGTTCGGGGACTATCGCCAGTTCCTACATATGCGATTGAATTGAAATAGAATATTGGCCGGAGCCTATCGGCATCTTTCGCCGGGTAGCGGTTGCGAACGACGGCTCAGATGACGGTCTTGTCTCCACTTGCCGCCAGCCTGCAGACGGGATACCGTCAGCCCGTAGAGACTGGCTGACGGTATTTTTTCTCTCTTATCTTTATGATAAATAAGGAAAAAATGTCCCGACGTTGGCCTCAAATTGCCTGACGGTATTTTGGGTCGAAGGGACGGGAAATGCTGACCGACACCGCGCTGAAGAGCCTAAAGCCCAAGGGGAAGCCGTACAAAGTCAGCGATCGCGATGGGATGTATGTCGTTGTGGCACCGTCGGGGACGGTGACCTTTCGGCTGGACTACCGCTTGAATGGCAGACGAGAGACCGTGACTCTTGGCCAGTATGGGCCGGCCGCACTCTCGCTAGCCCGCGCGCGGGAAAAGACGATAGATGCGCGTCGAGCCGTGATGGAAGGCAACTCGCCCGCTCATGAGAAGCAGCGTGCGAAGCGACGGATCAAGGAGGCGAAGAACTTCGGTGAATTCGGTGAGCGGTGGCTCAAGGATGCCCCGATGGCGGACAGCACCCGAGCTATGCGCCGCGCCATCTTCGAACGAGAGCTCTTGCCCGTCTGCAAAAATCGTCTTCTCCACGAGATCAGGCCTGACGATCTTCGTGCGCTCTGCGCGAAGATCGTTGATCGGGGCGCGCCCGCGACCGCGATCCATGTACGGGATATTTTGAAGCAGATTTACGGTTTTGCGATTTTGCATGGCGAAAAGGTCGCTAACCCGGCCGACGAGGTCGGCCCTGCATCCATCGCCACTTTCGTGCCGAAGGATCGATCGCTTTCACCGACTGAAATCCGCTTGATGCTTAAGCAACTTGAGCATGTAGCGACGCTTCCCACCATTAGGCTCGGGATGCGGCTTTTTCTAATGACGATGGTGCGCAAGAGCGAATTGCAAGACGCGACTTGGGACGAGGTGGATTTTGAAAATGCCGTCTGGAGCATTCCCAAGGAGCGGATGAAGCGATCGAAGGCGCACAATGTTTACCTGTCGCGTCAATCCATGGATATCATGATCGCGCTCAAGACCTGCGCCGGGAATTCCCGCTACCTACTGCCGTCCCGGTACGATGCGGATGCACCCATGTCTCGCGCGACATTCAACCGGATCACCTATTCCGTCGTCGAGCGAGCGAAATTGGAGGGGCTGCCACTCGAGCCTTTTACCGTCCATGACCTGCGCCGCACGGGGTCGACGCTTCTCAACGAGCTTGGATTTAATAGCGACTGGATCGAGAAGTGTCTGGCCCATGAGGATGGAAGATCTTCGCGAGGCGTCTACAACAAGGCGGAGTACGAACCTCAGCGGCGTCATATGCTGCAGGAATGGGCAGACATCATCGACGCGTGGGTTGAAGGTCGAAAGCATGTCCCGGTCCTCACTCCACCGTCGATGCCGCTCCTGGTTCTCGATTCCGCGGTTTGACGGGTCGCGTTCGGCGCTGACGGACGTCCGGGTGCGGAGCACGGGGTGTTGAAGCGCTGTCCGATGCCCTGCGGCGTTCCGCCAGCCAGGCCTCTATTTCAGCGAGATCCCAGACGACGCAGCGGGCTGTGAGAGCAAAGCGGCGCGGAAATTCCCCGCGCTGCTCCATTTCATAGATCGTCGTATCAGCCAACGGCACGATCTGGCGGAGTTCGCTCCGACGGATAGTTCGTCTGATGAATTGCTCGGCCTTGAGACCCATGGCTTTTCTTCCGTTGGTCAATGTCTGGTGCCGATGGAAGCCGATAGTCTCTGGTGATTGGAAGAGCTTAGTCAGCCGGATAGTGCCGTGGAGTGGCCTAGCGTGGAAATCGGACTGTTACCTGACCGACGCCTGATGAGATTTTTGCTCGGCGTCGGGCTAGCGGTCTGCGTGAGCGGAACGAACGGCCTGACGTTATCGCTGTCACGAACGAGGCACGATCCCACAGAAACAGCCCTTGTGGTTTCGGCCATTTTGGCCACAAATAGCGCAAGCGGATTTTTTTGGGCGGGACATGCAGACGCTATCGGCCAAGGACGCGAAGTACAATTTCGGTCGGCTTATCGACACGGCCAGGGCCGAACCCGTGACCGTCGAGAAGCATGGTCGGCCGGTCGTGATCGTACTGGCCGTCGAGGAGTATCAACGATTGAAGATGATCGAATCGGAACACCGGGCGGCGGCGCTCGCAGCCGTTCCGCCGACGTAGGCAGGTGGAATGGTCAACGCGGCGGAGAGAAATCAATTGGGGGCCATGCCAGCCGGTCTTGGCAACGCTACCACCAACCCGCTGCTGCACGATGCGTGGCGCGGTGGAGCAGCACGCCGTCACAACGGGGTGTCAGAATTCTTACCCGGGCCACCGATCGAGAAAGTCGGGCAATACGCTAGGGTTGACGGAGCATCGGCCTGATGGACGTATTCGCTTTAGACGATCACCTGCTAGCTCAGTACACCGGCTTCGCGAGATCCTTCACCCGGATCCGGTCGGCCGAACTCCAGCAAGAGGTCAACCGGCTTTATGCCGGCCGCCGCTTCTGGCCTGAGCCACTGCTGCAACTGAACCCGCACTACGAGGGTGGCGGATCGATCCGGTCGCTCGTCGGGGAGCGCGGTTTGGTCGAAGATTGCGCGCGAATCTTCATAGATCGGCGGGCGGCGTCGGATGCGGCCGACAAGAGCCTCAAGCTCCACCGCCATCAGGCGCAGGCCTTGGGCCTCGCGCTCGACGCTAAAAGCTTCGTCGTGACGACCGGTACTGGATCTGGCAAGTCGCTGTGCTTTTTCATTCCGATCATAGACGCGGTTATCAAAGCAAAAAGAAAGGGAGAAAGCGCCCGCACACGCGCCGTAGTTGTGTACCCGATGAACGCGCTCGCCAACAGCCAGTTGGAAGAGCTCAAAAAATTCCTAGCGGGTCCGGGTCACCCTATCTCGGTCACATTCGCGCGTTACACTGGACAAGAAAAGCCAGAAGAGCGTGAACGCATCAAGAATAATCCGCCAGACATTTTGCTGACGAATTTCATGATGCTTGAATTGCTGATGACCCGGCAATCCGATCTGGACAAGGCAGTCATCGAAAACTGTCGGGGACTGAAATTCATTGTCCTGGATGAACTACACACCTACCGGGGACGGCAGGGCGCCGATGTCGCCATGCTCATGCGCCGTCTGCGCGCGCGTGTTGGCGATCCGAATCGTCCCCCGATTTGCATCGGCACGTCGGCCACGATGGCGAGCGAAGGCATTGAAGACGACCGCAATCAGATCGTTGCGGGTGTGGCGTCACGCCTTTTCGGAACCGTGATCGCGCGCGATGCGATCGTCACCGAGACGCTGAAGCGGGCAACGAACCCTGAAAGGTCGGCGGATGAGGGACTGACCGAACTGGGGACAAGCGTGAGGCGCGCGGCGGACGAAACGCCATATGACGGCAAATCCAATGTGGAAATTGCGTTGGACGCCCTCGCCATCTGGGTCGAAACTCGGCTCGGGTTGAAGGAGGTCAATCGGAAGCCGCTTCGTGCGAGCCCAAAATCACTGAAGGAAGCGGCCGCTCTCCTCCATGACGAGTGCCGGGAGAATCTCAGCATTTGTGAAGCCGCATTGAAAAACTGCCTTCTGGCTTTCAGTCTGTCAGAAGGGGCGCGAGGCGTTGCAGGCGGCAGCGATGAGCCGCTTTTCGCGTTCAAGCTGCATCAGTTTATCTCTGGCGCCGGTCGTCTGTACGCAACTCTAGACCATGCCGGATCGAGGTCGGTCACCTTTGATGGACAGGTTTTCGATCCAACGCATCCTGACAAACGCCTCTTTGCAACGCATTTCTGCCGACGCTGCGGCCAAGAGCATCACCCCGTTAACGCGCTGGAGGAAATGGGCGCGACGCGTTTTGAAAAGCGCGAGATCGACGACGTGCCCATCAATGACGATGACGATACGGATGGAGCCGCTAGCCGCTGGGGCTTTCTTATGCCGGAGCCGGTGGATGGCGAATTTCTCTTTCAGGGCCGGGATGAAGATTATCCGGATCCGTGGCTCGAAGAAGGGCGTTCGGGCGAGCTCCGTTTGAAGGCAACGTATCGCAAGACGCGGGCTGAACTTGTTGCCGTTTTGCCGGATGGTTCGACCGGCCCAGGTGGTCGCCGTGCCTGGTTTATGCCGGGACGATTCAAATTTTGCCCGGCCTGCGGCGAGCACCACAGTGACTCCACGCGTGACATCAACCGCCTCGCCGCTCTCAGTGCCGAAGGGCGCAGCTCCGCTACGACCATCATCATCGCTTCGATCTTGCGCTGGATGAACGACCCGCAGTTCGCCATAGCTCCGGGCACCCGCAAAATCCTCGCCTTTACGGACAACCGTCAGGACGCTGCTCTCCAGGCTGGTCACTTTAACGATTTTCTTTTCGTAACACTGCTTCGTGGAGCGATTTTAGCGGGCCTGACCGCAGCCGGCCACGAAGGTTTGCAGGACACTGAGATTGGCCAAGCGATCCAACGCATGCTGGGCTTTGTTTCGGCCAATATAGGGCGACGCACAGAATGGCTGGTTGAGCCCGATCTCAGGGGTGCGAACCTTCTGAATGCGGAGCGCACCATGCGCGACGCACTGACACACCGCTTCTGGATCGATCAGCGCCGCGGCTGGCGTTACACCAATCCCAATCTTGAACAGCTTGGACTGATAGAAGCGACGTATCTTTCACTTGATGAACTTGCCGGCCGCGACGAGGAATTCGAGGACACACCGATTCTCAGCGCTGCCTCGCCCGACGAGCGCGCGTTGGCCTTGCGCGCCCTGCTGGACGTGATGCGCAAAGGCCTTGCCGTTGATTGCGACGCTCTTGATCGGCTCAAAATTGAAAGCCTGGCTGGACGGATGCGCAGCGTCATCAAGGCGCCGTGGCTCCTGGAAGATGAGGGTTCGCTCGCTGCGACCGTCTTTATGCCACGCCCGCCAGCGCGGCGTGAAATGCCGCAGAAGGATGAAGAGCTCATTATCCGCGGCACTCCGACTAGCACGATTGGTCGCCAATTACGGACGATGACTTTTGCCGGACGGCGACCAACGAGCCGGCAAATGACCGAGATTATTGAAGGGCTATTGAAAGCGGCCGCCCGCTATGGGCTTGCAACATCCGTGGCATCGCCGGTCGGCGGCGAGGGTTGGCGTCTCGTGCCGTCTGGGATCACGTTTGGCTTGGCGCGTGGCAATATAGAGCCAGAGCGAGACAACCTATTTTTCCAGGACCTCTATCGGGGAATTGGCACTCTCCTTGCCGAGGGCGGGCAGGCGCTGTTTGGTTTCGAAGGACGCGAGCATACGGCACAGGTTGAAGGCGATCTCCGGGAGTTGCGGGAGTCACGGTTCCGTTTTGGCGCGGATGATCAGAAGACGTTAAATGAAAAGGCCGAACGTCTCCGGGAGCTGCGGGAGGATAGCCGTTTTCTTCCGACTCTCTTTTGCTCGCCCACAATGGAGCTCGGCGTCGACATCTCCTCCATGAATGCCGTTTATTTGCGAAACGTGCCACCCACCCCGGCCAATTATGCGCAACGCAGTGGACGCGCCGGCCGGAGCGGTCAAGCGGCACTGATTGTGACTTACTGCGCAGCGCAGAGCCCGCATGATCAGTATTTCTTTCAGCGGCCCAGCGCGATGGTGGATGGTATCGTGGTTCCGCCGTCGATCGATCTCGCCAATCCGGATTTAGTGGAAAGTCATCTACATGCGGAGTGGCTTGCCGCCACGGGTGTCGCGTTAGCTGCCTCGATTTCTGAAAACCTCGATATGGCCGCTGCCGGGAAGCCGTTGCTCGCGGAACACTGGGAACGCGTGACATCGGACGAAGCGCGCGTGGCCGGCGAAAAGCAGATTACAGCGGTCTTGTTGGCACTGGCACGCGACTACGGCGCTACACCGCCATCTTGGTTTGCCGGTCCGGCTCCGCACGCCGCGAGCGTGGTTTCAGCCGCTCCGGATAAGTTTGCCTCCGCGTTCGAGCGTTGGCGCGGTCTGCTGGCGGCCGCTGAACGCCAAGTAGAGGACGCGACACGAACGCTGAAGGATTATTCGATCTCGCCGCAAGAGCGGCGGTCAGCCGAAACAAGGCAGGCCGCCGGCAATATTCAGATCAAGCTGCTGCTCCGCGGTGCCGAAGGCCAGGGCTCGGACTTCTATGTTTATCGCTACTTGGCGACAGAAGGTTTCCTGCCGGGATACAATTTCCCGCGACTTCCTTTGATGGCTTTTGTGCCGGGTGGTCGGGGCGGCAAAGGGCAGCGCTATATCCAGCGCGCGCGCTTCCTTGCGATTGCCGAGTTCGGCCCAGGAAGCCTCGTCTATCACGAGGGACGCGCCTATCGCGTCGATCGGGCGCTTCTGAAAGAGGCGGGAAATGGCGAGGACGGAAATCTTCCAACTTTCAGTACCGCCATCTGCTCGGTCTGCGGAGCCGCGCATGACGGCGAGCCGCCGGATGAATGCCATGTGTGCCGGCACCCACTGGGGGGCGGTGACATCGCGAGCAAGCTTTATCGCATCGAAAATGTCGGCACGCGGCAGGTTGAACGCATCACGGCCAACGACGAAGAGCGGCGGCGGCAAGGCTACGAATTACAAACGACATTTTCATTCCATGGTGCTGTCGGAATCCGATCTACCGTTGTTGAAGATGCTGAGGGTAGCCTTCTCGCCGCCGACTTTGCTCCAGCGGCATTGGTCCGACGAATCAACAAGGGCCTGCGCCGACGCAAAGACCTCAATGAAGTTGGCTTTTGGATTGACCCAAAAAGCGGCTACTGGATCGGCGCGGCGCGACCGGGCGAGGCCGATGACCCGTCACCTACTCGGTTTCGGCAACAGCTGACTCCGGTCGTCGAAGATCGCAAAAACGCTCTCCTCCTCCGTTTTCCCGCGGCATGGCTTGCCGCAATGGGCGATACCGCCGTCTCGGTGGTGGCTACAATCCAACACGCGCTCGCGCGCGGCGTTGAGGGTGTGTACCAGCTCGAAGAGGGTGAAATTCTTGTAGAGCCGACACCCGCCCGCAAGGATCGCCGCGGGCTACTCTTCTACGAGGCGGCGGAAGGCGGCGCGGGCGCGTTGTCCCGGCTTGTTTCCGAAGAAGGTGCCTTTCAGGCCGTCGCACGTAAGGCGCTGGAGGTCATGCATTATGACCTTGCCAGCCTCGACGCGGCGGCAATCAGCGGCCCGTCGGCCCTATTGAACCTGTCGGACGCGCGGTGCGTCGCCGGCTGCTACCGTTGCCTTTTGTCCTATTTCAATCAGCCGGACCACGAGCTGATCGATCGGCGGCAGGATCCTGCGCTCGCCTTCCTTATCAGGCTGGCATTCGCGTCCACGCGCGGTGTTGACGGCGCTGGGGAACCGCATCCGGACCTGGGCGGCTGTCCATCGCCAGACGCAGCTCCGCTTGTCGTTGATGGCCATAGTATCGAACTGATCTGGAGGTCGGCCCGGATCGCCGCTGCCGAGGAAGGTTCGGTTCCCCCGGAGTTGAACGACAACTTAGCCGCACGCGGGATCGAGTTGATCGTGCTGCCTTCGGCGGAAAGCGCGCGCAGTCAGGTGCTCGCCGATCTGGCTGTCCTGCTCGGAGGGAAGCCTCTGTGAGCGCGACCGCAACCTTCTCCCCGGGTGAGTTGGTTCACGCGCGAGGCCGGGAATGGATTGTCCTCGCCGTAGGTGATGCACTTCGTCTGCGACCGCTCACCGGCTCCGAACAGGAGGCCGAAACCCTTATTCCCGAGCTTGAAACAGATCCCGTCACCTATGCGGCATTCGATCCTCCGACTGGAGACCGACCGGGGGGGCGCGAGGCCGCCCAGTTGCTCCGGGACGCTCTTCGACTGTCCCTGCGCCGCGGGGCCGGTCCATTCCGCGGAGCGGGCAGGATCAACTTCGAGCCGCGTGCATACCAGCTTGCGCCGCTTATGATGGCGCTGCGCCAAGAGACGGCGCGCCTCCTGATCGCCGACGACGTCGGCATTGGGAAAACCATAGAGGCCGGCCTAATTCTCCGCGAGTACATCGATCGCGGCGAGATTGACCGGTTCTCAGTTCTTTGCCCGCCGCATCTCGTGGATCAGTGGACGACGGAGCTCGAAACAAAATTTTCGATCACCGCGACCCCGGTCACGGCGTCTGCTGCCGCGCGGCTGGAGCGCGACCTTCCCAATACGATCAGCGTCTTCGAGGCCTACCCTTTCACTGTCGTCAGCCTCGACTTTATAAAAAGCGAACGGCGTCTCGACGACTTTCTGCGCGCATGCCCTGAGATGGTCGTCGTCGATGAAGCGCACGCCGCGGTCTCGGGTGGGAAGGCGCGCCACCGGCGTTTCGATCTGCTTCGGAAACTCGCCGACGATAAGACGCGGCATCTCCTGCTCCTGACAGCCACACCGCATTCCGGCGACGATGACGCATTTCACAATCTTCTTGGCTTGCTCGACCAGGACTTCTCCAGATTGCGGGATGCAACGGGCGATCAATACCGCGCCCTGCGAGAGCGCCTTGCCGGCTATTACATTCAGCGTCGCCGCCGCGACATCGACGCCTGGCGCGAGCCAGGCCTTTTCCCGCAGCGAGAGGTTTCGGAGATCAAGTACAGGCTCTCGGGCGACTATGAGCGCTTTTACGGTGCCATCCTCGACTATTGCGCGGAAGTTATTGCATCCGAGGAAGGCGCGCTGCGGCAGCGGCTGGCCTTCTGGGGAACGCTCTCGCTCATGCGTTGCGTTGGCTCCAGCCCGGCCGCCGCCGCCCGCGCCTTGAGAACACGGGCGATCCTCGATGTTGATGAGGCGGAAGCCGATCTCATTGCGGCACGGGCCATCGACGAAGACGAGTCGGCCGAGGACGATCTCGAACCCGGCGCCGCCATCGAGGACACGCGGCTGGCTGGGTTGATCGCACAAGCCGACGCGCTGGCGGCAAATTCGGCCCGCGATCCGAAGTTTGCTGTCCTGAAGTCCGCGCTCCAGGGCCTTTTGAAGGACGGATATTCGCCTGTCGTCTTCTGCCGGTTTATCGCGACGGCTGAGGCGATTGGTACCGCCCTCGCTTCCACGTTCAAGGACTATACCGTCGAAGTCGTCACTGGCTCGCTTCCATCCGAAGACCGGGAGACCAGGGTCGAGGCGCTGGGTGAATTCGAGAAGCGGATTCTCGTCGCGACCGACTGTCTTTCAGAAGGCATCAACCTCCAAGCCTACTTCGATTCCGTCATCCACTATGACCTGTCCTGGAACCCCACCCGGCATCAGCAGCGCGAAGGGCGGGTCGATCGGTTTGGACAGAAGCGGGAGACCGTCAGAACAATCCTGATCTATGGCGAGAACAATCCGGTCGATGGCGCGGTGCTGGATGTGATCCTGCGCAAAGCGCGGGCGATCGAGAAGCAGACAGGCGTTCAGGTGCCGATGCCGGACGAAGGCGGAAGCCTCACCAAGGCGCTGATGTCAGCGGTACTGCTGCGCGCTCGGGAACGCCGCCAGTTGACCCTCGACCTCGATATGTCGCGCTCGCCAGAGGCGAAAGAGATCGAGATCGCCTGGTCGAATGCATCGGAGAAAGAGAAAAAGGCCCGCACGATCTTCGCTCAACACAGCCTGAAGCCGGAGGAGGTTGCGGCAGAGTGGACGGTGACGCAGTCCGCTCTCGGTGACTTCGCCGATACCGAGCGCTTTGTATCCCGCGCGATGATGCGGCTTGGTGCCCCGCTGGTGTCGCAGCAGCGTGGAGGCTTTTCGGCCCCCCTTTATCTCGTGCCCGAGATTCTGAAGGAACGGTTTCAGGCAGAGGGGATGCTGGACGAATCGGCATCGCCGAAGCCCTTGAAGATCGCCTTTGAAGCGCGCCCGCGAGCGGGGTTCCTTTCGATCCATCGCGCACATCCACTGCCTGGTATCCTGGCGGAGACCTTTCTGGAGAATGCTCTCGACCTCCAAACCAAACAGGACACCCCGGCAACCCTGCCACGTTGCGGTGTTTGGGAAAGCGAGGCGGTCGAGACCGTCGTCACGCTGCTCCTGCTGCGCATTCGCCACCGCATCGATTCTCGCGGGCGGCTCGGACCGCAATTTGCCATGGCCGAGGAGGCTGCGGCGATTGCGTTCGACGCGGGATCTGGCGCCCGCGTCCTTGCCGGCGACGGGGCGTTTGCTCTGCTGGAAGCAAAGAGCGGCAACGTGCCGGAACGGGTGCGCGATGCCCAATTGGCAAGAGCCATGGCTGGGCTTGGTTCGCTGAAATCAGCGCTGAACGCCTACGCCGCCGAACGTGCTGGCGCCCTTGCCGCCGATCACAGCCGGGTCCGCCAGGCGCTGGGATCAAGAGCCGGCGTGAAGGTCGAGGCAGTCCTGCCGGTCGATGTGATCGGCGTGTATGTCCTGATGCCACGACTGTAAGGGCGGACCATGGCTCATAGACCCACCCGCTCCCGTCAATCGCGTCGCGCCGCCAGGCTGGATTTTGCCGGGCTCGAAATTGTCGGCGCGCTGCTGACGCCGGATATCGTCGCCCGGCTCGCAGCCTTTGAGGCCAACGATCAAACGGTTGAAGGGTACGAGATTCCGCCCGGTCTGAAGCTGCGCGACGAGATCGCGCGCTACTACCGCATCGGCGAAGCGCTATGGTCGCGGTTCGAGGCCTCTCGCGCCCAGAGTGCCGCCGCGTCGGAGCGGTTTGTCCTCGATCTGCTGCGCCAATGCTTTGGATTCGCCTCCCTCGAACCGCAATCGATCACGCGGATCGGCGAGCGTGAGTTTCCAGTCCGGCACGCAGCACTTGGTGGGCGCGTGCCGATCGTTGTCGCGCCAGCCCCCGTTGAAGGCGCGCGTCGATCCGGTGTCGATGAAAGCCTTGCCCAGTTCGGCGACAGCTCTCGCCGGCGGTCCGCGACCCTGCTCTTGCAGGAGTATCTGAACGCGCGAGAGGATGCCGCCTGGGGTTTGGTCAGTGACGGCGTGACGCTGCGCGTGATGCGCGACAACATCAGCCTGACGCGGCCGGCCTGGATCGAAGCCAACCTGTCGAAAATCTTCTCCGAAGGCTTGTTTCCAGATTTCTCGGCGCTCTGGTTGCTGATCCATCAGAGCCGGTTCGGGCAGGCGGATGCCGCCGTTTCGGACTGCGCGCTGGAACGCTGGCGCGAACGCGGGCGCACCGATGGTGTCGCGGCGCGTGACAAACTGCGCCAGGGCGTTGAAGCAGCCCTTCTCGAACTTGGCCAGGGCTTCATTGAGAACCCGGCCAACGGCGCACTCCGTCAAGCTCTGACCGATGGCACGCTCAGCGGGCACGCCTATTTCGAGCAGCTCCTGCGCGTCATCTACCGCCTGATCTTCATCTTCGCGGCAGAAGATCGTGGCTTGCTGCACCCGGCCGGCACGTCGGACCAGGCGCGGCGTGTCTATGCGGAAGGGTACTCGCTTGCGCGATTGCGCGAGCGGTCGATGCGCCGGACGGCCTGGGACCGGCATGCGGATTCATGGGAGGGCTTGAAGGCCACATTCCGGGCGCTGATGCGTGGCCAGGAGCAGCTTGGTCTGCCTGCCCTCGGCGGCTTGTTTGCCTATGGTGTCGTGCCTGACCTCGAAAGCGCCCGGATCGAAAATCGCCGCTTGCTGGCCGCGATCTGGCGGCTGGCGTGGCTGCGGCCGGAGGGCCAGCCGCTCACGCGCGTGAACTGGCGCGACATGGAAACCGAGGAACTGGGATCGGTTTACGAGAGCTTGCTGGAGCTGACGCCCCGAGCCAGCGCGGATACGCGAACATTCGAGTTTGCCGAAGGCGATGAAACACGCGGCAACGCGCGCAAGACCTCTGGCAGCTACTACACGCCCGATGCGCTGGTGAAGCTGCTGCTGGATTCCACGCTGGAGCCGGTTCTGGACGCGGCGGAGGCGCGCAACGCTGCTGATCCCGCCGCTGAGATTTTGAAGCTCTCGATCATCGATCCCGCCTGCGGTTCCGGTCACTTCCTCCTCGGGGCCGCACGCCGCGCGGCCGCGAGGATTGCTAAGCACAGAAGCCCAGGTGCCCCGTCACAGGACGAGTTCCAGCACGCGCTGCGCGAGGTTGTCTCCCACTGCATATACGGCGTGGACCGCAACCCGATGGCGGTTGAGCTCTGCAAGGTGGCGCTCTGGATCGAAGCGTTGGAGCCCGGCAAGCCCCTCACCTTTCTCGACAGCCATATCCGTTGCGGCGACAGCCTGATCGGCGTCTTCGATTATGAGATGTTGCGGAGAGGCGTGCCCGATGAAGCATATAAACCCCTCACCGGCGACGATAAGGAAACGGCAAAGGCCTACGCCAAATTCAACAAGCAGCAACGGGACGGCAAAGGAGCAACGGGCTTTCTGGCTACACTGAGGCCGCCCGCTGACCTCATCGACGCAGCGAGGGCGCTGGCGGATATGCCGGAAGATACGCTGGAGCAGATTGGCGCCAAGCGAGCTTCGTTCGAGCGGCTGCATTCCGGCCATAATTGGCTGAACCTGAAAATCGCCAGCGATTGCTACGTCGCAGCCTTTTTCTCTGAGAAGACCGACGGTATCCCAGGCCCTGCAGATATAGCTCGCCCCAAAATTCCTCTGACCGACCATGTTTGGGCAGCGGCACGCGGTCAGATGATTTATCCGCCCCTTGTAGGGATCGCAGACGAGATCGCCAACGCGGTGAGCGCCTTCCACTGGCCCATCGAATTCCCACACGTCTTTTCGCGCGGCGGATTCGACTCCGTGATTGGCAACCCCCCCTGGGAACGGATCAAGTTACAGGAGCAAGAATTCTTTGCAGCGCGCTCTCCGATGATTGCGACGGCGCAGAACAAGGCTGAGCGTGAAAAGCTGATAAAAGCCCTGGGGAAAGCAGCTCCAGATACTGCAGATTCACGTCTTCTTGCAGATTTCCAGATCGCCAAACGTACGGCTGAAGCGGCGAGCGAATTCGTCCGAAATTCTGGTCGATACCCCCTCTCTGGCGCTGGAGATGTGAATACCTACGCGCTGTTTGCGGAACACTTCGCAAAACTGTCACGACCTGAAGGCCGCTCCGGGGTCATCGTTCCAACAGGCATCGCGACAGACAATTCAACATCAGCGTTCTTTGGCGACTTGGTCGAGCGAAAACGACTGGTTCAATTGATTGACTTCGAGAACCGAGACGCAATCTTTCCTAGTGTCCATCGAAGCTACAAGTTCTCTGTCCTTTCGATGGGCGCGTCCGAACAGGCGAATTTTGCATTCTTCCTGACCAACACTGCACAACTCGAGGATGTTCGGCGCCGGTTTACTCTTACCGCAGAACAGATCTCACGCATCAATCCGAACACCAGGACTGCACCGGTTTTCCGTTCGCGAGCCGACGCGCATTTAACGGCGAAATTTTATGCACAAGCTCCCGTGATGATACGGGAAGGTGCGAACCCCGATGACGGGGACATAAACCCGTGGGGCCTCACGTTCCACACCCGTGTTTGGCATATGGCAGAAGATGCTCATTGGTTCTATTCGCAACAAAAATTACTAGACATGGATTGGCATCGCAATGGTGCTTTATGGACCAATGGCGATCAAATCTGCTGGCCCTTATTTGAGGGAAAGATGATTCATCTTTTTGATCATCGCTGGGCATCGTTTGAAGGTGAAGATGAGGAAAATGGGATACGTGACGTCACGCTCGCCGAGAAGCAGAACACAAACTTCGAGTCCACGCCGCGCTATTGGATTCCTGAGAATGAGGGGAAGATACGCATCGCTCGTGTGCCTACCCGTTTAAAGTCTGCATATCGGAAGTCCGACCAGGTTGGCTGTCTTAAGGTGCTGGCGGAATGGGTGCTTGGTTCGGTCACCGGTCTAGATCCAGCAAAACCAAGCCGTGACGCGCATGCCGCCGAGGCGCACCTGGTGAACATCTTGGGACGACGGGCACTTGCGCCTGACGTGGTGAAAGGAAGCTTCGCGAAGTGGTTAGGGGAGAACGCCCAGCGTGCCGTCGTCATGTATCGCGAGACGCCACTGACGCAGGAGGACCTTCAGTTTCTCGCTGAGGGGAAGGAAGATGTGCTGAAATTAACCGGTCTACTGGTTCAACGAAAACAGCCCCGCTGGCTTATGGGGTGGCGCGATATTTGTCGTTCAAATGACGAAAGGACGATGATTTCGGCGGTGATTCCGGCCTTTGCGAATAGCGATAAATTCTTGCTGATGTATCCGACTTCCTCACCCAAATTATGCGCCGCACTGTTGTCGAATCTTTCCTCTCTACCATTGGATTTTGTTGCGCGGCAGAAATTCGGCGCAACTTCCTTTAAGTTGTTCTACATGAAGCAGCTCCCTATTTTCACTCCAATGCAATTTACTCATAAAGACCTTGCCTTTATAACGCCGCGGGTGTTGGAGCTGACCTACAATAGCTGGTCTATGCGTCTGTGGGCCGAGGATCTTGGCCATTTTGGGCCTCCGTTTACCTGGGATGAGACCCGACGCGCGGAGCTTCGCGCAGAACTCGATGCGTTCTTCGCACGGAAATACAATCTATCGCGCGACGAGTTACGCTATGTACTCGATCCCGCAGATATCGAAGGGCCAGACTATCCCTCGGAGACCTTCCGGGGCCTAAAATCCAGGGAGGAGGCGCGGTTCGGTGAATATCGAACGGGGCGGTTGGTTCTTGAAGCATGGGATCGATTTTCCTCAAATAGTCTCGGTGAGCGGCCCGTTGAAATTCGAGACGAAGCAGTCGTCGCTCACTTACTGCGGGATGGCGCCTGGGCGCGTCCGATGCCAGCGGGCGCGGGCGATGCGGGCGCAATGCTGGCGGCGATCCTGAAGGCGATGACTGGGCCGATGCCCGCTCGCCAAGTTCGCCTCGCCGCGACATTCGGACTCGAGCCCAGACTGCTCCTCCCCCACCTGGACCCTGATCAGGCGGTGGAATGGCAACGCCTCATCGGCGGCGAGGCCGCTCCGCTCACGGGCAATGCAGCGTCATTCGCCCCTCGTGTTGATCGGGCATGGGGGAGCGCGGTCGTCGCTCATCGCGGCAACGGTAGGCTGGTGGAGGACGCCGCGACGGGCACGTGGGCGCCAGGCCCCGGCCTCGATGCGATCGATACGGCGGGCTGGCCGGACGGGCGCGCGGGCATGCTGATGCGCGTGTTGCCGCACATCGCCACCGATGCCGTGATCTCAGCCATGCCGGCGGAAATCCGGGGGTGGATTGATGCCGCTGCAGCCTGATCTTCTCGGGCCACCATCTCTCACCGTTCAGCCCATCGTCGGGCAGAACGGCCCTCGCCTCTGGGTCAAACGCCTGGCGATTTGGCAGGAACCTGGAGGGGAGAAGATCCGGGATATCAGCTTCCGTCCGGGTTTGAACATAATCTGGTCGCCCGATGGCGGTGATGCACTCTCTTCCGAGTCCCCCACGGACGCCATTGGCCACGGGAGCGGCAAGACGCTGTTCTGCCGACTCCTCCGATACTGCCTCGGCGAAGACCGCTACGCAGCGGATGACCAGCGTGAACGCGTCGGGGTGGCTTTCCTGAACGGCATTGTCGGCGCGGAGGTCATGCTCGATGGGGTGTGTTGGGCGATACTCCGGCCACTCGGGGTGCGTCGGCGCCACTTGGCCGTGGCTGGTGGCAACCTCGATGAGATTGCCTCTGGCGAAGGGACGTCCACCGGCCTTGAGCCATTTCTGGACGCGGTTGAAAGCAGCATCCTCACCACCGGTCTGGCGGCGCTGATTTCCGGGCAGCGATCAGACCGCCGAAGTTGGCCGATCGCGCTGGCCTGGTTGACGCGTGATCAGGAGTGTCGGTTCAACGACGTGCTCGAATGGCGCTCAACCGCGTCGGACTCGGACTCCCCGGCGCGAGGAATGACGCAGACCGAAAAGCTTGATGCGCTGCGCGCTTTCATTGTCGCCATCACTCCCGAGGAGCACGCCAAGCGCGCAGAGGTCGCCAATCTTGATGACCAACGCCGGGCGCTGGAACAGGAGATCGGGCATCGGCGCTGGGAAATCGATCGAACCCAAAGCCGATTGGCTGGTGCTTTGGGCGTCTCAGTAGATACCCTCGCGGACGGCCTGCTGGCCGTCGAGCAAATGCGCAAGGCAGCCCAAGACCGCCTCGCGTCGGCTACGAAATTGCCCGCCGGCCAACCCAGATCGGGCGTCGATGCCGCCCGGCGGGAACATGAGGGCGCCCGAGCAGAGTGGACGCGACTTGAAGCAGAACGTATCCGCATCGAGGCGACCATCCCTGAATCCGAGAAAATGGCGAGCCAACTCCAGGGCGAACTGCCGGGGATCTCGTTCTCGAAGAGCGAAGCGGAAAGTCCAATCTGCCCGATTTGCGAGGTTCCGATCGACCGCACGCTGGCTGAAGGGTGCGGAGTTTCCCATAAACTCCCTGACCTTGAGGCATGTCGCCAGCGCTGGGCAACCCGAAAGAAGAACCTCGACGACGAGATCAACAGACTTGCTGGCCTGAAGTCTGCCAGGACTCAAACGCTCCAGCAGCTCGCTCTGGCCAAACAGCGCTTCGACCAGTTGGCCGAAAGCCTTGCGGCGATCGAGAAGGCCCGCGATGCGCGTGAGGGCGCATGGTATTCGGCACGGCGTCTTGTTGACGATGTCGAGCGGCTGTCCGAGTTGATCGGCACCCAGGAGACCGCGCAGAAATCAGCGCGAGAGATTGTGTCACGGCTTGAAGTCGAACGCGCGGTGCTCGGGGCATTTCGCGACAAGCAGGCCCGCGTCTTCGGGCAGCTGAGTGAGAAATTCGATCCGATCGTCCGTCGTCTCGTGGGCTCAGACGCCAAGGGCCGCGTTACGTTGAGCGGCAATGGACTTGAGCCGAACGTCAACATGGGTGGGGATCGAACAACAGCGGCGATCGACTCGCTAAAGGTGCTGGCCTTCGATTTGGCCGTTCTGTGCCTGAGCATCGAGGGAGCCACGCGCGTTCCGGCATTCTTGATACACGACAGCCCGCGTGAAGCCGACCTGGGGCTCAGCATCTATCATCGGTTGTTCCGCCTTGTGACCGAAATCGAGGGGTCGGATGGCCCGCCGCAGTTCCAGTACATCGTGACGACAACAACACGCCCGCCCGAGGATTTGGCCGTTGAGCCCTGGCTGCGGCTGACGTTGCGGGGATCGCCCGGTACCGAGCGCCTCCTGCGACGTGATCTGTGAACGGGTGGGAGAATCTGCCATGATCGACCACAGCCGAATTTTTGCGGTCGCTTCGGACGAGGCCTTGGTCGATCTGATCGCCAGCGCCAGGATACGCCTCGTTGTCATTGCGCCCGCGCTGACGAAGCCCGTCGCCGATGCGCTCTCACGACGGTTGGACGATCTCGGGCAGCTCAGCGTTACTGTCATTCTCGATGCTGACCCTGAGGTATATCGTCTAGGTTTCGGCGATGAGCAGGCGTTGAATGCGATCCGCGCGGCCAGCGCGACGAACTTATTCGATCTTCGTGAGCAGCCCGGCGTCCGGATCGGTGTCGTAATTTCCGATACGAAGACGATGGTCTATTCGCCCATTTCGAAAAATATCGAGGCAGGCTCGACGACCGCAGAGAAGCCCAATGCAATCGTTCTGACAGGTGGCGCTGGCGATCGCATTGCATCGGCGGCTGGTGCCGACACCGGCGAAAACGCATCGAAGCCAGAGGTTGGGGACACGGCCCTTTTACCTGCCAAGGTGGCTGAGATGCAGTCCAACCTGAAAGCAAACCCGCCCAAGCCATTCGACATCACTCGCAAGATGAACATCTTCACGTCGAGAGTGCAGTACGTCGAATTCTCCGTCTCAAACTATCAGCTCACGACCCGGCAGATCCCGTTGCCACCTGAACTCGTTGACGTAGCCGATGACGACCTGAAGAATCGTATCACCAGCCGCATTCGTGCGCCGTTCGACGGTATCGGCAAACTCGAAATCAAACTCGATTTCGACGGAAAATCCGAGACGATTCAGGTCGATGATCAGTGGCTCAAGAAGGAGAGGAAGCGGATCGAGGACGATTATACGTATCAGATCAACAACTTCGGCCGCGTGATCCTTTATAGTGATCGAGATGCTTTCGACAAAGCCATCAGTCGGTTTCAGACCGTCATAGAAAAATATCAGGCCGCGTTGCGCGAGAAACTCAGTGAATCGAGGGCAGCCTTCGAAGCAAGAATCGTTGGTGAGTTCGCTCCGAAATGGGAGCAGAACCCTCCACGACATTTTTCGCGGTGGGGTATCGAGCCGACGGCCGAAAGCATCAAGGCCGAACTCGAGCGGTTCGCGCAGGAAATTTTTGAAAGCGGTATCAGCTTCGACGAGCCTAAAGTGAAGGTCCTTTACAAAAATGTTGCGCCAGAGAACATCCAGGATCGGGCGTTCCTCGATGTATTGAAGAATATCATGATCAAGCGGCGAGTACCGCCGGCGATCATCGCGTCACTGTTTGAATCGGGACAAGCAGCGCCGGAAACGGGCGCATTCATGGGCCGGTGACAGAGTGCAGCACGACATCCAATTGGACCCAACCAACCTTATGGACATAGAACTCGCTCCCCGTGCAGTCGTCCGCCGCCTGAACGGGGTGTGAGCCGTGGCGCTTTCCCCCATCGAACGTATCCGCTTGGACAAAGCCGCGGTTGACGAAGGGTTCGGCCTGAAGCGCCCCGACGACGGGGAGTGGCTTGCCTACGACAGCCTGGGAGCACCGGCGTCGATCCGGCTGGCATTCGTCGCGCCAGACTATGTGGTCGCTGTCAATCACGCGGGCGTCGCGGCTGATCTGATTGAGCGCTGGCAGGCCTGGCCCAGTGGCGGCGGTCTCTCGGTGCCGGATGGGTTCACCGCGTTCATCGTCTCCGACACCGCTCCTCTGCATCACCTTGTGCGCGAAGTCTGGCGGCTTGCTCGCGCATTGCCAATTGAGCCGCTCCGCGTCTTCGATGCTCAGACCCGCAATCTGCCGCGCACGACCGAAGCCGAGAGACTGGTCATTCAGCGCGTCGGGCAGGACGTTTTTCGCGAGGCTTTGCTTTCCTATTGGGGTGGTTGTTGCGCAGTGACTGGCGTCGCTGATCCGCGCCTATTGCGCGCCAGCCACATCAAGCCCTGGGCGAAATGCGATACCGATGCCGAGCGGCTTGACGTCTACAACGGACTGCTTCTGGCCGCTCATCTCGATGCCGCGTTCGACGCCGGGCTGATCTCGTTCGACGATCAGGGCGCGATCATTTTCTCATCCCATTTTGCGCAAGGAGATCGGGACGCCCTTGGGGTTCACGGGCAGCTTGCCCTCCGCCGTGTCGGAGCTGGACATCTACCAAACCTTGGCTGGCACCGGGCGTTCCTGCTTGGGAAGGAGAGGCAGTAGTTAAGGAATAATTACGAATATTTCACGTTGATTCGAAAAAAAGACCGCCTCCGTTATGCCTCAATAGCTAGGCCAATCTTGCTGCACTGCACTCGTGCGTAGAATCACCTAGGAGGCAGATGCATGATCGACCTCGTTTCCGTCACACAGGCGCTTTTGGTAGCCGAGCATCTGAGCTTCAGCCGCGCCGCACAAGTTCTCGGTGTCCGGCAGTCGGCTGTCAGCCGCCGCGTCCGGGCGCTGGAGGACAAATTGGGCGTGTCGCTCTTCGAGCGCGACTCGACCGGCGTCCGGCTCACGGAGGCCGGGCGCCGGTTTCTGGAGAGGACGCGCCCGGCTCTCTCGGAGATCGATCACGCGATGAAGGCGGCCGCCAGTGCCGGGCGGGGCGCCGAGGGCGTCATCCGGATCGGCATTCTGGCGTCGGTCTCAGGCGGCTTCCTGCGCAACCTGCTCGGAAGCTATCGCGAACACCACCCGGCGATCGCCATGGAGATCGTCGAGGGGTCTACCAGTGAACATCTTGCCCGGATCACAGAGCGCCATCTCGACGTGGCTTTCGTAGCCGGGACACCATTGGCGGCACACTGCGATAGCGTCGTGTTGTGGGAGGCGCGGGTCTTTGCGGCATTGCCTGAACACCATGCTCTGGCCGATGGCGACGCGATCCATTGGGAATCGCTGAAGGACGAGGATTTCATCGTCAGCCGAGCCGCGCCTGGGCCTGAGATACACGACTACATTGTCCGCCGGACGACAGCCTTCGGCCGAAGTCCGTCGATCGAGCGCCACGGCGTCGGCGGCGAGACCTTGATGCATCTAGTCGCCCTGGGCTTCGGAATCAGTATCGCCAGCGAAGCGGCGACCGCGACGCGGTATCCCGAGGTCGTTTTCCGCCCGCTGGCAACCGTGGAAGACATGTTGCCGTACAGCGCGGTCTGGCTGCCGGGCAACGACAATCCGGCACTGCGGCGTTTCCTCAGCCTTGCTCGCTCGATGGCGTCGGGCCGCCCGGCGCCGGACGCGCCGAAGTGGGCTTCCTGACGCTTCGCAGTTTTGCGAAGGCGCGGTCGCCGGCGATGAAGCGCGCGAGCATCGGAGCGACGAGCTTGGCGGGATCGATTGCGGCCTGTCCGGTTTCGCGGCCCAAGGCATCGGCGTAGGCGACGAGGTCGCGGTGTATCGCCGCCGGCAACTCGACCGTCAGCTTGATAGGCTTGTCGTCGGCAATCGCGCCGAGTTTCAGCTGTGCCATCGGTCGCCTCCTCAACCTTGATAGGGTTCGAGCACGAGGTCCCGGTTGACGATCACGCGCACCGGGAAACCCGGACGGATCGTCAGGGTCGGTTGGATGTTCAGATAGCGGCCCACGATCTGCTGGCCGGTTTGGTTGAAGCTCTGGGACGCACCCTGCCGCAGCGCCTGGACAAGCGAGTTTTCGTTGCTGCCCGTGCCTGCTTCGGACCCGACGCTCAGGAGGGTCGAGAGCATCGCGGCCTTGAACAGCATGCCCCAATGGTTATCCACCTCGTCTTCCAGCCCGGAATATCCGGCGGCGTCGGCGCCTGGCTGGCGTTCCAGCACGATCGATTTGCCGTTCGGCATAATCAAACGGGTCCAGACCAGCAGGACGCGCGACTGACCGAACGCCACCTGGCTGTCGTAGGTGCCGATGAGACGCGCACCTTGCGGAATCAGCAGAGACCGGCCGCTCGGACTGTCATAGACGTTCTCGGTCACCTGGGCGGTGATCTGGCCGGGAAGATCGGAACGGATGCCGGTCAGCAGCGCGCCGGGAATGACGGTCCCGGCTTGCACCACGTAGGCCGAGGCGGGCGCGGCCAGCCGGTCCGGGCTGGTCGTCCGCCGATCGACGGAGGCGGTTGTGAAAGCTAGCTTGCGGTCCTGGCCGTTCTGCGCAAACGCCCCGTCCGTCGAGAGTTGCGGCGGCTGACCTGACATCGTCGCGCCATCCGGCATCGCCACGGGCGGAAGCGTTGGCGCGGGCAGTTCGCGGATATTCGTGGACGCGAACAACCGGCTCAGCCGTGCGGCTTCAATTTCTTGCGCGCGGCGCTGCGCTTCCGGATCCACGGCAGGCCCGGTCGGAACCACGGTGTTTAGAGCGGCTCCGGCGTTAAGCATTGGCCGGCCGAGATCGCCGGGCAGCGGTGGCCCGAGCTGGGGCGCCTGCCGAGGTATGCCGGCATAGTCGCGGGGGAGACCCGCCAGGCCGTCGGCGGTCGTGCGATGGTCGGTGCTGTAAAGTTCTTCCGGTGCTCCGCGTTTGCCGTTGTTCTGGAGCGCCCAGAGCACGGCGGCAGAGACCGCGACCAACGCGATAGCGGCACCGCCAGCCAGCACCTTGTGCGAAAGGCGGGTGACGCGCGGCCGTTCGGACCGCAGCCGCAGCGACGGGTCCGGAGCCGCCGGCGATGCTGGCCTGGCGTTTCCTTCCGGGTCTTCGCTCATCGCACCCTCCCATCCGTGCGGGAGATGCGCACTGTTTGCTGGTGTTCCCCACCCAGGCGAAGCTCGGCGGCGGCGAACAGGCGATCGACGATGTAGTAGTTCTGGCGAACGCGGTAATTCACGAGCTGGCCGTCGCCTTCAGGACCGATCACGAAGAGTGGCGGCGCCTCGCCCTGGGCAAGACCGCGCGGCATTTCGATATAGACCTTCGAACCGTCATCGAACGCCGAGAGCGGCCGCCACGCCGGATTGTCGCCGGTGATCTGATAGCGGAACCGAAGTTTCGAGACGTCGATGCCAGCGTCGATCGGCGCCGCCGTCGCCGCCGCGACGTTCTGACGGCGAAGCGCGATAAGCTGGTCCTGCGGATATTGCCAGGATACGGACGCCATGTACGTCGCGCTCGTCGAGCGTAGTTCGAGGAGGTATGTCCTCCGATCGGTGTTGATGACGAGGTTGGTCAGAAGGTCCGGCCGCGTCGGCTTCACCAGGATGTGGATACGTTTGGTGGCGCCGGCACCGCTTTCGGTGTCGCCGATGATCCAGCGCACCGTGTCGCCGGCGGCGACGGGGCCAGAACCGACGAGTTGCTCGCCCTCCTGGAGGGCGACATCGGTGACCTGACCCGGCGCCGTGTAGACCTGGTAGAGGGCGCCTCCGGAGAAGGGATAGACCTGCACGGCGTTGATGAAGCCGTCGCGCACCGGCTGAACGCGGGCGGCGGCGTTGGCCTGATTGACGCGCACGGTCGGGTCGCCAGACTCCGGCGGAGCCTTGCCTTTCGGGAGCGGTTTCAACTGGCCGGGAAGCGGCAGCGGCGTCGGCAGTTCCACGACCTGCACCGGCGCTGGCGGATCCGCCTGCAACAAAGCCGGCGCCCCCACGTCATCGAGCGCAATCTCCGGCGGCGTCGTCAGATGCGCGCAGCCCGCGAGCGCCGAGGCGGAAAGCAGCAATGCCTGGAGTGCGGCTCTACGGAAAATCGGAAGAGCTGGATTACGGAAAGACAGCGGCTTCATTGCCCCAGCTCCTTCGACCAGTTGATGGAATTGACGAAGACCCCGAGCGGGTTCTTCCGCAGCTTGTCGGCGTCGTGCGGGGTCTGGAGCACGACGGAGAGGATGGCGGTCCAGCGTTCGGTCGAACTCAAACTGCCGTTCTCGTAGCGGCGCTGGATCCAGGCGACGCGGAACGATTCCGGCGAGGCGCGGATGACGCTGGATACCTCGACGGAGATCTGGATCTTGCCGAGGTTGCCGAAGGGATCATTTGTGCGCGCGTAATCGTTCAGCGCCGCCGCGCCGCGATCGGTCGTGAAGTCGTATGCGCGCAGCCATTGCTGGCGCAGCACGATCGGATCGGCGGGCAGCCCACGGACATCCTCGATGAAACGCGCGAGGTGGTAGGCGATCTGCGGGTCGCTCGGCTGATAGTCCGCGCTGGCCGGCGCAATGGCCTGAGCCTGGCCGAGCTTGTCGATCTGGACCACCCAGGGGGTGATGGTGCCGCGCGCCGATTGCCAGACCAGCCCGCCGGCGAGGCAACCCGAGAGAACCAGCGAACCGAAGGCCATCAACCGCCAGTTCTTCGCCTGAACACGGGCCGAACCGATCCGCTCGTCCCAGACCTGGGCGGCCTTCTGGTATGGCGTTTCCGGCTCTGGGGTGCGCCCGTAACGCACGGATGGTCGTCGAAACATGCTCATTTCCCTTCCGAGAGATCGACGGACGCGCCGCCACCGCTGCCGTCACCTGACTTGACCGCGTGGGTGGCGGCGGATGCGCCATGGCTGATGGTCTGGGAGCGCCTCATCCGCTTCGCCCAATCGGGCGGGCTGCCTGACGTTGACGATCCGGCAGGGGACGCAGCGCCGGCAGCGTCTCCGCCGTCGCTCGCCGCCTCTCCCGTTACGGCCCGGCCGCCGGCTTCGAAGCTCGATCTGAGGTTCGCGGCAGCACGCCGAAGCGGACTGGTGACCGCCTCGGCGGCCTTGGAGATGCCAGAGGTCGCAACCCCGGAGGCGCCGCCCGCGCGATAAGCGGCGGTGGCGCCTCCGGCGAGCGCCGCACCGCCGCGGGCTGCACCGGCAGCGGCGCCACCGATGAGTCCCGCGCCGCCCGCCGCTAGACCGGCGCCAGCCGCGACAATGCCGCCAGCGGCGAGGCCAGTCGCGACGGCAGCACCTGCGCCGAGTTGGGGGCCGCCCGACACCAGCCCGTTTGCGATGCCAGGCCCGAAGATGCCGAGGCCGAGCAGCGCCAGCGCCGCGAGCACGATCGCCATGGCGTCGTCGATCGACGGCTGTGCGCCGCCGAAGCCCGCGGTGAACTGGGCGAACAGCGTCGAGCCGATGCCGACGATGACGGCGAGCACCAGCACCTTGATGCCGGAGGATACGACGTTGCCGAGCACGCGCTCGGCGGCGAAGGCGGTCTTGCCGAACAGGCCGAAGGGAATCAGTACGAACCCGGCAAGCGTCGTCAGCTTGAATTCTATGAGGGTGATGAAGAGCTGGATCGCGAGAATGAAGAAGGCGAGCAGCACCATCACCCAGGCGAAGAGCAGCACCGTGATCTGGATGAAGTTCTCGAAGAACGAGACGTAGCCCATCAGGCCGGAGATCGAGTCGAGTATGGGGCGGCCGGCATCGAGGCCGACCTGCGCGATACGGCCAGGTCGAAGGAAATCCGCCTCGGCCATACCCGTGCCGGATGCTTTCAGACCGAGCCCGGCGAAGCTCTCGAAGACGATGCGGGAGAGACTGTTCCAATTGCCGATGAGGTAGGCGAAGACACCGACAAAGAGCGTCTTCTTCACCAGCCGCGCGATGATGTCGTCGTCGGCGCCCCAGGACCAGAATAGTGCGGCCAGCGTGATGTCGATCACGATCAGCGTGGTCGCGATGAAGGCGACCTCGCTGCCGAGCAAGCCGAAGCCGCTGTCGATGTACTGGGTGAAGACCGCCAGGAAACGGTCGATGACGCCGGTGCCGCCCATCTTATCGCTCGTCCTTCGGCGTGGGTTGATCGAGCGGCCTGGTGCCCGTTGCGACGTTCGGCGACGTTCGCGCGCTGTGGAACATTTCGGCCGGCGAGGGTTCCGAGGGACGGCTGCCGCCGCCAAGGAAGCGGCGTCGGTTCTCGGCCCACGCATGCAGGCAGCCAGCGTCGTGCGCGCCGGCTTCTCCAAGGATCTGGCAGCGGGCCAACTCGGCCCGGAGGAGATCGGCATCGACGGCCGCGGGCGAAGCTGTCGAGCCCTCAGCGGGCTTACGATCGCCATGCCGGAACTGGATGGCGGTCGCGGCGATCGCGACCAGCACGAACGCCATCGCCGCCGCCCGTGCCGTCATTGCCGCGGTGATGCGCGGCGTCATCAGTGAAACATCGTGATAGCGGTGGGCTGGTAGCCCGAGCCGGGCGTCAGGAAGCGGCGAAGCTGTTCCTTCGCCTGATCCTGAGCCGCGGCTTGCTGGGCGGACTGAAGCGTCTGCGCGCGTCCCTGGGCCGCGACCGCGGCCGTGAGGTCCGCGAGCTGCTGTGCCTGGAGCGCGAGCATCTGATTGCCCGCCTGCGTCGCCTGGAGCGCTCCGGTCGCGGACTGGCTCGACGTGACCAGCGCCGACATCTGCGTGCGGTTGGTGTCGAGATTGCCGACGACGCCGGCCTGGACGCGCATGGCGTCCTGCAAGCCTCCGACCGAGTTCTGCCACCGCTGTTGAGCGTTGGCGATCAGCGCCTGATTGGACTGGCTGGCGTTCGCGCCGCCATAGGTGGTCTGGAACGCGTGGTCGATCTGCTGAACATTGTAGGCAATGTTCTGCGCCTGGGAGAGGAGCTGCTGGGTGCGCTGGATCGACGATTGAAGCTGTTGCAGCGAAGAGTAAGGCAGGCTCGCGAGATTGCGCGCCTGGTTGATCAGCATCTGCGCTTCGTTCTGCAGCGAGGTGATCTGGTTGGTGATCTGCTGAAGCTCGCGCGCGGCTGTCAGCACATTCTGGGAGAAGTTGTTCGGGTCGAAGACGATCCATTGCGCGAAGGCCGGCGGCGCTGCGACGGCAAGCGAAAGGGCAAGCGCGCTCGATGCCGCCAACCGGCGAAGACGAATACGGGTCATGTCTGTGTCTCCAGATTTCGGAGGGCGGGGATGAGGTCGGCCGCCCAACCGGCGTCCCGCAGACGCAGCCAGGCGGAAAGGAAGCCGTCGCGTCCGTGCTCGGCGAGCAGGCGCTCGATGGCGGCCTGGTCGGACTTCGATGATGCGGCGGTGAAGGCCAGCCCGACGTCGCCGAGGCCCAATTCGAACAGGCGGTTGCCCCGTCGCGATTGGCAGTAGTAGTCGCGCTTCGGCGTGGCGCGCGCCAGGATCTCGATCTGCCGGTCGTTCAGGCCGAAGCGGCGGTAGATGGCGGTGATCTGCGGCTCGATCGCGCGCTCGTTCGGCAGGAACAGCCGCGTCGGGCAACTCTCGATGATGGCGGGTGCAATGGCGCTGCCATCGATATCCGAAAGGGATTGGGTGGCGAAAATGACGCTCGCGTTCTTCTTGCGCAGCGTCTTCAGCCATTCGCGGAGCTGGCCGGCGAATCCTTCGTCATCGAGGGCGAGCCAGCCTTCATCGACGATCAGCAGTGTTGGCCGCCCGTCGAGCCGGGCTTCGATGCGGTGGAAGAGATACGCCAGGACGGCTGGCGCCGCGCCGGTGCCGATGAGGCCTTCGGTCTCGAATGCCTGGACACTGGCTTCGCCGAGACGTTCGGCCTCGGCGTCGAGCAGGCGGCCGTAGGGACCGCCGAGACAATAGGATTGCAAGGCGCGCTTCAGGGCCTGCGATTGCAGCAATACCGACAGGCCGGTCAGCGTGCGTTCCGCGATCGGCGCGCTGGCAAGCGACGAGAGCGCCGACCACAGATGATCCTTCGCCTCCGGCGTGACGCTGATCTTCTCGCGCGCGAGGATGGCGGCGATCCATTCCGCCGCCCAGCCGCGTTCGGCCGCATCGTCGATCAGAGCCAGCGGCTGCAAAGCCACGGGCTCGGTCGCATCGCCGGACAGCGCGCCGCCGAGATCATGCCAGTCGCCGCCCATCGCGAGCGCCGCGGCACGGATCGAGCCGCCGAAGTCGAAGGCGAAAATCTGGGAGCCGGCGTATCGGCGGAACTGCAACGCCATCAGCGCCAGCAGCACCGACTTGCCGGCGCCGGTCGGCCCGACCACGAGCGTGTGTCCGACATCGCCGACGTGAAGGCTGAAGCGGAACGGCGTCGAGCCTTCGGTCCGCGCGAAGAACAGTGGCGGCGCCTTGAAATGCTCGTCGCGCGCCGGGCCGGCCCAGACCGCCGAGAGCGGGATCATGTGCGCGATGTTGAGCGTCGAGACCGGCGGTTGACGGACATTGGCGTAGGCATGGCCTGGCAACGATCCGAGCCACGCTTCGACCACGTTGACCGTCTCGGCCATGCAGGTGAAATCGCGGCCCTGGATGACCTTCTCGACGAGACGCAGCTTTTCGTCGGCGTTGCGCGGATCGTTGTCCCAGACAGTCACGGTCGCGGTGACGTAAGCCTGCCCGATAACGTCCGAACCCAACTCCTGGAGGGCGGCATCCGCGTCCATCGCCTTGTTGTGGGCGTCGGTGTCGAGCAGGGCCGACGCCTCGTTGGTCATCACCTCCTTGAGGATCGCGGCGATTGACTTGCGCTTGGCGAACCATTGCCGCCGGATCTTGGTCAGCAGCTTCGTCGCATCGGTCTTGTCGAGCATAATCGCGCGGGTGGACCAGCGGTACGGGAAGGCCAGCCGATTGAGTTCGTCGAGGAGCCCTGGCGTGGTCGAAGTCGGGAAGCCGACGACGGTCAGCACGCGCAGATGCGCGCTACCCAGCATCGGCTCCAGCCCGCCGGTCAGCGGCTGGTCCGCCAGCACGGCGTCGAGGTGCATGGGAATTTCGGGCACGCGGACGCGCTGACGCTTGGTCGAGATGGTGGCGTGCAGATAGGTCAGCGTTTCGGCGTCATCGAGCCAGGCGCTCTCGGGCATGAAGCCCTCGACCAGCTGAAGGACGCGACCGGTGCGATCGATGAAGCCGCGCAACGCCTCGCGGGCATTGGCCCCTTCGGCTCGCTCACGGCCTTCGTAGAGGAACCGCTCAGCGCGAGCGGCGTCTTCGGCTGGTGGCAAATGAAGGAACGTCACGAAGTAGCTGGACTCGAAGTGAACGCCTTCCTCTTCGAATTCCGCCTTGCGCTCGGCCTCGACGAGGGCCGACGCGGCGTCGGGAAAGCGGCTTTCCGGATAATGGAAGGCGGGATGGCGCTGGGCCTCGACGAAGACCGCCCATCCCGATCCCAGGCGCCGCAACGCATTGTTCAGCCGCCCGGCGACGGCGACGAGTTCAGCCGGCACCGCGCTATTCAGATCGGGACCGCGAAACCGCGCCGTGCGCTGGAAGCTGCCATCCTTGTTGAGGACGACGCCTTCGTCGACCAGCGCCGCCCAGGGCAGGAAATCCGCGAGACGGGTGGTCGGGCGGCGATATTCGGCGAGGTTCATCATCGGGCGATGTCCATTGAGTGGGCCTCAGACGCCGAGATGGCCGGGGATGCGCAGATGGCGGCGCACCACATCGACGAACATCGGATCGCGCTTCGCCGCCCAGACCGCGGCGGTGTGTCCGATCACCCAAAGCAGCAGCCCGGGAATCCACAGGCGAAGGCCGAGGCCCAGTGCCGCGGCCAATGTCCCGTTCAGGATCGCAACGGCGCGAGGCGCCCCGCCGAGCAGGATTGGCTCGGTCAACGCCCGGTGAACGGGAGCGACAAAGCCTGGAACGGTCTCGTCCGCGGCGAGCGTCGCCATCAGATCAGCGCCCCACCGCCGAAGGAGAAGAACGACAGAAAGAAGCTCGAGGCGGCGAACGCGATCGACAGACCGAACACGATCTGGATCAGCCGCCTGAATCCGCCCGAGGTGTCGCCGAACGCCAGGGTCAGCCCGGTGACGATGATGATGATCACCGCGAGGATCTTGGCCACCGGCCCTTCGACCGATTGCAGGATCTGGTTGAGCGGTTGCTCCCACGGCATGTTCGAGCCGGCGGCCCAGGCGGGGGCGCTGGTCAGCGTCACGAAGCCGATCGCGGCGGCGGTGGCGATATGCTGGCGGATGGGAAACGCTCGGCGGATCATAGCTGGTCTCCTGCGGGTGAAATTGCGTAGTCGCCGGCCTGTCCCAGCCCGGTGACCTGGACGAGTTCCGCGAGCCGCCGCTGCGACCCGCGGCCGGTGAGCACCGCGACCACGTTGATGGTCTCGGCGATGAGGGCGCGCGGAACGGTGACGACGGCTTCCTGGATGAGCTGCTCGAGCCGGCGCAGCGCGCCGATGCCGGTGCCGGCGTGGATGGTCCCGATGCCGCCGGGATGGCCGGTGCCCCAGGCCTTGAGGAGATCGAGCGCCTCGGCGCCGCGCACCTCGCCGATCGGGATCCGGTCGGGGCGCAGCCGCAGCGAAGAGCGCACGAGATCGGAGAGCGAAACGACACCGTCCTTGGTGCGCAGCGCGACCAGGTTGGGCGCCTGGCACTGGAGTTCGCGGGTGTCTTCGATCAGCACCACGCGGTCGGCGGTCTTGGCGACCTCGGCGAGCAAGGCGTTGGTGAGGGTGGTCTTGCCGGTCGAGGTGCCGCCCGCGACGAGGATGTTGCGGCGCTCGGCCACCGCGCGGCGCAGCACCACCGCTTGCGCCGGTGTCATGATGCCGGCGGCCGCGTAATCATCGAGCGTGAAGACAGCGACCGCGGGTTTGCGGATCGCGAATGCCGGGGCCGCCACGACAGGCGGCAGAAGACCCTCGAACCGTTCACCGGTCTCGGGAAGCTCGGCCGATACGCGCGGCGCGCCGGCGTGAACTTCGGCGCCGACATGGTGCGCGACGAGGCGGACGATGCGCTCGCCGTCGGCGGCGGAGAGGCGCTCTCCTGTATCGGCCAGTCCGGTCGACAGTCTGTCGATCCAGAGCCTGCCGTCGGGGTTCAGCATCACCTCTACGATTACCGGGTCTTCGAGGAAGGCGGCGATGGCCGGACCGAGGGCGGTGCGCAGCATGCGCGCGCCTCGTGAAACCGCCTCGGACTGGAAGGACTGGACCGCCACGTTCGACCCCGCTTCGAGCCGACCGCACATCGCGATCGGTGATGGGGACGATTAGAAAGGGCAGGAATTGGGGCGGTTCAACAAGCCTGTGGGCGTAGTAGCGCCCTGGCGTACATAGACAGGGAGACGGCGAGCCGATGGCTTGGAGGGCGCATGCCGTTTGGCTCAAACTTACTGGCCGTCGTTCGAATCTTCCAATGGCTCTGGCGTCGTGATTCCCGCGACGTCATTGGGAATTTCCTGCAGAAGACATTGCCCTTTCTGCAGGCGGCGCCCGAGCGCCTCGATGAACCCCTCATAGCGCTCGCGGCCCTTTACCTGCGCGACGGCCTGCGCGTCGCTTGGCAGGGGCGGCGTAATGGTCAGCCAAAATCGCACGAATAGCGCCAGCGTTTCGGTCGAGATGCCGACATTCCGCTCAAGCCTTTGCACCTGGCGCGACAGCCTATCGAGACGGCGGGTGAAGGCGGCTTCGCGCCGATCTGCGCCATCCGGCGAAAGGAAGGACGCGACGGCCGCTTCGACGATTGCCGAGCGCGATAACCCTTTGCGGTCGGCCAGATCCGCGATTTGCTTCAACAAAGCCGGCGGGAAATAGACATTCATCCGGTCGCGCATCGGCTGCCTTTCACAGTTCGAGTCCATCCGCTGGGTCAAGCGATGCCTGTCGCGCGAGACCTCGCATTTGTTGGCGGAGGACCCGGGCCTGGCGCGCGGCGTCTTCAGGTTCATCGTCGATGACAGCGAATTCCTCGTGCGCGGACACGTTCGTCGTCTCCCTCACGATCGCCACATGGTCAGGCAGTTCAGGTTCACGCCGCACGCCGCCATTCGCCGCGTCCTCGGCTTTCTTGATGTCGGCGAGCAACGCGGCAGACGGCTTTTGTGGCGCGAGAGCGGACCAATTGTCGGGCCTGGATGGCCCCGGTTTGATCGCAAGCGAAGGCGGCGGCAGAATGCGCTCGATCAGCCGCTTGTCCTCGAAATACCGGGCCTTCTTCGCCCGGATCGGTGGCGTTCCCGCCAGCATGACGATCTCGTCGGCGGGCGGGAGCTGCATTACCTCGCCGGGCGTGAGCAATGGCCGCGCGGTCTCGGATCGCGAGACCATCAGATGGCCGAGCCAGGGCGAAAGCCTATGCCCGGCGTAGTTCTTCATCGCCTTCATCTCGGTGGCGGTGCCGAGAGCGTCCGAGACGCGTTTGGCCGTGCGCTCGTCATTGGTCGCGAAGCTGACGCGGACATGGCAGTTGTCGAGGATCGAATTGTTGGCGCCATAGGCTTTCTCGATCTGGTTCAGCGACTGGGCGATCAGAAATGCCTTGAGGCCGTAGCCGGCCATAAAGGCCAATGCGCTCTCGAAGAAATCGAGTCGGCCGAGTGCCGGAAACTCGTCGAGCATGAGCAGCACGCGATGCCGGCGATTCTTGGCATGCAGGTCTTCCGTCAGCCGCCGGCCGATCTGGTTCAGCACCAGGCGGATCAGCGGCTTGGTGCGGCTGATATCGGACGGCGGCACGACGAGGTAGAGCGTCGCGGGGCGCGCGTCCGCGATCAGGTCGGAGATGCGCCAGTCGCAACGGCGCGTGACCTGCGCCACGACCGGGTCGCGGTAGAGGCCGAGGAACGACATGGCGGTCGACAACACGCCGGACCGTTCATTGTCGGACTTGTTCAGAAGCTCCCGCGCCGTGGATGCCACCACGGGATGGGTTCCCGCGTCGCCCAGGTGGGGCGTGGTCATCATCGCCTGGAGCGTCGTTTCGATCGGGCGCCTGGGATCGGAGAGGAAGGCCGCGACGCCGGCCAGGGTCTTGTCCGCCTCGGCATAGAGGACATGCAGGATGGCGCCGACCAGCAGCGAGTGGCTGGTCTTCTCCCAATGGTTGCGGCGCTCAAGCGAGCCTTCCGGATCGACCAGCACGTCGGCGACGTTCTGGACATCGCGGACTTCCCACTCGCCGCGGCGAACCTCAAGCAACGGGTTGTACGCGGCGGACGCCGAATTGGTCGGGTCGAACAGCAGCACACGGCCGTGCTGGGCGCGGAACCCGGCGGTGAGCGTCCAGTTCTCGCCCTTGATGTCATGGACGATGGCAGAGCCCGGCCAGGTCAGCAGCGAAGGGACGACGAGGCCTACGCCCTTGCCGGACCGCGTGGGAGCGAAGCAGAGCACATGCTCCGGACCATCATGGCGGAGATACTCGCGATCCAGCTTTCCGAGCACGACGCCATCCGGCCCCAGCAGCCCCGCGCCCTTGATCTCCATCGGCGTCGCCCAGCGGGCCGAACCATAGGTCTCGATGTTCTTCGCCTCGCGGGCGCGCCAGACGGACATGCCGATGGCGACAGCGATCGAGATGAAGCCACCGGACGCGGCGATGTAAGCGCCCTCGACAAACACCGGCGGCGCGTAGGCATCATAGGCGTACCACCACCAAAAGAAGGCTGGCGGGAGATACACCGGCACGCCACGCGCCAGCTCGAACCACGGTTGCCCGAGTTCAGGCTGGAAGCCGAGCCTCCACGCCGTCCACTCTGTCGCGGCCCAGATCGTGAAGAGCACGATCAGGAAGACGACGATGATCTGGCCCCAGAGGATTTTGGTGGCGGACAAGTTCGGGTTCCTCGACAGCAAATACCATCAAGGTCGTGCGTGGGCGCCAAGGGTTGCAAGCCATTGCCGTCATGGATCGTAGGTTCGGGCGCGGTGGCGGGCAGAAACAGGGACTATCGTAAGAAGATCGCGGCGCAGCTGTCAGTGGCCGTGTTCGGCCCCGGGATCCGTCGAGCTATTTCAGGAGGCCAGACAGCATGCGGCCGTTTGGATGCGCTCCGTGGTGAAACAGTTTAGCGTGTGACGGGGCTTCCGAGGTTGTTCCTTGCCATCATCTTCAGTTTTCATCGGGATCGACGTTGCGTGTGCCGTTGGCAAGCGGTTGCCGCTCTGCGTAGTGGCAGTGGACTATCCGCTGATGCCCCTGACAATCCCGAAGCACCTCGCGGGGCTTATTCCTCGTGGCGTCGGCAACAGGGAAATCATCGCGGCCGCGCCCTTTGAGGAGTCGGCGCGCGGCGTCGCGAGCGCAATCGCGCGTATCCGAGACGAGATGGGATGGAAAGTTGAAAGGATCGCCGTCGATGCTCCTGCTGCGCCGCCCGCAAAAGGCTCGCGAGCCTCGGAAGACGAACTTGGACGTCTTGGCCTGTCCTCCTTCCGAACGCCCGTGGCGACTGCCTGGGCAGGCATCCGTGAGAAGTGCATCGACCATTTGAGCTTTGGCGGCACGGCTGCAACTCTTCCGCATGCAAATAAGATTTGGATGCTCTTTGGTTTCAGACTTTTCGCCTTGCTGAAGGACGAGCTCCACGCCGAGGTCATCGAGGTGTATCCGTTCGCCATTGTCCGCGCTTTGCTTCCCGCGTGCGAGCACAAGTCAACGGAACAGGGATATCGAGATCAGCTCTTTGCGGTCTCGGCTCGTACGGGATGGGAACCGCAGGCTCTCGAAGCGAAGCTGAAGGCAACGGTGCCTGGCAGCCGGCATGATCGGCTGGACGCATTTATGGCGGCTTGGGTCGCTAGTCTGCCGCCAGAAGAGCGGCGCGCTTTTGGCGACGCCCGGCAGCCCGATGACGCGATTTGGGTGCCATCGTGATCTGTTACGTCGGCGGCAATGTGGCCTGCTGCAAAGCTGCGCCTGCCACCCCTTGGGTCTTCGAGCGTCGGCTATAATCCAAGCTCGCGCTTGCGCCCGAACCCCCATTCGATCCCGCCGCCGTCCCTCGCTACGCCTGACACATGCCGGCCAAGCTGCTTCTCTAACGGTGGCGACCACGGGACGAGCTGGAAACCCAGGCCGTTGTCGATCATGGCGAACCTGCCGGAGGTGAGCGTGATGCCCTGACGATAGGTCCCGGCAACCTGCTCGCCCGTGGCGGTCTGTCGATATGGCAGGCCGGTCTCGGCCGACAGCCTGGTGCCAACTGCGCTGAGCTCGCGGCGTCGCAGCGTGTCGAGCAGATCGCGCTGCAAAACGATGCGCTGGCCTTGCCGGCGAGCGAAGCCCCCGCCGGCGAGGTGTTCAGCGCGAGCGGTCATGGCTTGCCGAACCTCGCCGCCGAACCCGCCCATCGAAAGCGGCAACGGCTGACGCTCGACCAACCGGTGATCGAGCCAGGTGGCGCCCGGCGCGGTGACCTGGCGGGCAAGGTCGATGTCGGATCGGTTCGCCAGCAACAACGTCGGCCGCTGGTCATCGGCGCCACCGAACCGGCGCACCTCGACGATGCCACCGATGGGCGGGGCATGGGCGAAGGCTTCGGTATCCCGAAACCGCACGTGGTGAGCGCGGCCATCCGTGCCGTCGATCACGGCGTAGGCTTCCCCGGTCAATTCGTCATGCAGGCCTTTGTCCACGAGCCTGCCGCTGATCGGCGACGTCGCCGCGCCCGTGTCGATGACATAATCGGCGACGCCGCGCTCGAAGCCACTGTCGGTGAAGGCGCGGTGCATGGTCTTGATGATGTCGCCGCGTATGCTGAGATCGTGGAGGCTTCGTTCCGCTTCGAGCCCGACCATCCATTCGCCGGGGCCGGCGGGCGCGGCGAGCCCCATTGTTTCCAAATGCTGGAGGCGGCCGATCATGAGCCGGCGGGTCTCCGGATCGGCCGCGCCCGGCTGCTCCGGGCGGAGATCGATGTACCCGGTCTCGTCCGCGGCCATGCGTATCTCGGTGTCGAGCCGGGTCCAGCGCTCGGCGCCGACATCGCGCTCAAGTGCGGAGCGGATTTCATGCTCGGGTTTGGGGCCAAGTTCGATCGATACAAGCTCCTCGGCCCGGGAGCGCAAGCCGCGGCTGATATAGTCGCGGGAGATCACGAGGTCCTTGCCGGTCTCATCGACGCCGCGCACCAAGAGATGGACATGCGGATTGTCCGTGTTCCAATGGTCGACGGCGATCCAATCGAGCCTGGTCCCAAGGTCGGCTTCCATCTGCCGCGCGAGGTCTCGCGTGAAAGCTCGGAGATCGGTCATTTCTGCTGCGTCTTCGGGTGAGACGATGAAGCGGAAGTGGTGGCGGTCATCCTTCGTTCGATCGGCAAATCCAGCATCAGCGGCACGGTCGCTCTCGGCATCGAACATGCGCGCCTGCTCGCCGTCGCGCGTCACGCCCTCGCGCTTCAGATAGGCGACATGGGCCGATACTGGCGCGGAGCGGAAGGCCCGGCCCGTATGACGCGCGACGCGGGCTTTCACCACTACGCGGCGGGTGGGCGTGAACAACCGGTTGCGGCTGAACGCGAGCCGTCCGCGCCCGAAAGTCGAGCGCCCAAGGCCGGTCGGCTTGCCGGGACCAGATTGCGGAGCGGTATGGCCCGCCCTCTTCGCGGCGCGCAGCACCTGGTTGACAAAGCTCTTGGACTTGCCCGAGCGGGTACTCCGGATGCGGCCAGGCCGAACGCGAAAATCTTCGCCGGAGCCGCTCATGCGCTGACTCCGGGGGCTGGAAAGTGTGCAGTGCCGCTAATTCCATTGAAATCATTGGCATTCTGCCTGGGCGCGGCACGCGACCCGACCGAGCGGCACGGAGAAAGACAAGCCCGATCAAGGGCTTGGATGACGTCCGGAGACCCGCTTTTATCTAGCCGTCGTCTGGTCGTGTTGCCCTCTCCAGCCCCTTCCATCGTCAAACCCACGATGCAGTCCGCCAGTGCCCGAAGAAATGCGCCATCGCTCACCGGGGCCGCTCCCGAGCAGAGACCCGCACGAAGATGCTGTCTGAACGCGGCACGAGAGCCGACAGATCGACGACGCGACGGGTGTTTGGCGAACGGATCGGCCGCACGGATGCCGACACTTCATCGACACCCGGAGCGATTTCGTGTTGTCCGACAAAGATCGGCCCCTCGGTCCAGGAACGCGCGACCGAAGCGATCGCAATTGCGCCCTCGATCTGCCCTTCACCGATCAGCGGTGCGATCGCGGCAACATAAGCGCGCGTTTCGTTCGGAAGCTGTCGGCCTGTCGCCAAATGGTCCTCATACCGTCCCGGTCCGGCATTGTAGGCGGCGAGAAAGCCCGGCGATCCATATCGATCGTGCAGCTGTCGAAGAAACGCCGCACCCGCCAAAATATTGTCGTGCGGATCGTAGGGATTGGCGCCGAGGCCGTGACGGGCGCGAAGGGTCGCCCATGTCGCCGGCATGATCTGCATCAGGCCCATCGCGCCTTTCGGAGAGAGGGCCTGTATGTCTTCCCCGCTCTCGGCATGCAGGACGGCGCGGATCCAGGACACGGGAATCCCGAATCGCTGTGACGCCTCCGCGACAAACGCCGTGAAGGGATCGGCGACGCGCGCGACAGATGCGGCGTTGCCCTGTGCGAATGCCGGCGACACGAAGGCCGTGGTACCCGCCATGCCCATCATCGCGATGATAGCGGTCGCAATGGCTGTTGGACGGGCGCGCAATCGGCCGCCGATCTGACGTGCGCTGGCCAGCGGCTGCTCGGCTGCGCGATGAGTTGTCGTGTGCATGGGTCAGCCTCGCTCGTCGCGTTTCGCCGGGCGGTTCCAGAGCAGATTGAAACTCGATCCCTTCGCTTCAGCCTGGAACAAATTCGCGCGGATGGGCTGCGTGAAGACCGGATCGTCGATCAGCAACGAGACATACGCTCCGGCCTTCTCGCCGGTGCGCGTCCAAGCGGCGCCGACCTCGGGGCCATCGGCGCTGTCGCCTGCGTGAATCCGAAAGTCCGGCGCGTTCTCGCCGTCCCCAGCATTGGCCGGAACGAGGGTGAGTTCGACATCGATCGTGAGCGTATGGAGCCGGCCGTAATAGCCGTCTTGGATGCGGGTGAAATTACCGATGTGAGCCATGGGAACGTCCTTTCCATTACAGGGTTGCGGTGGTCTCAGTGCGTTGCGGCGCGCCAAACAAAGCGGCCGTCGTCTCCTTCATCGGTCCAAAGAGGAACCGCGCGACCGACGATCGAGCTGGCTGGAAGCGGGCCGAAATACCGGCCGTCCAGACTGTCGGGCACGCCGGGGTTCATCAGAAAAACGTCGCCTGCGGCAACGGTCTGACAGCCTTGCCAGTCAGGGAGATCGCGTCCGCGCCGGTCGCGGGCTTGCGCATCGCCGACCTCGACGTGATCGATGGTGATGCGCAGCCCATGCCGGCAGACGCTCTGTCCCGGTAGTGCCAGAACATGTTTCATCAAGGGCACGCCGCGCGGCAGGTAGCCGCCATCGGCGAGGAAGCTCGCGATGGGTTCCGGCGGCATGACGGCGACAAGTTCGGTGTCGCGTAGCGCGCCTGGTGGCCGCACGGCGTAGAGGCCGATCGGGGTGCTCGCGCTGGCGTTCCAGATGAGCCTGGGAAGAGGCTTGACGAACGCGGCGCCCACGGTCGCCATCGCCGAAAAATAGGTGGCCATGACCCATCCGAAGCGGGTCATGGCTGCGCCCTCCGGCGCAACAGCCACGCATCGTGCTGCGCGCGCGTATAGGGCCGCGGTTCGTGTCCTACCGTCAGGCGGCTGTAGACATGGCGCCAATGGTCCGGCGCGATGTCGGCCGGTTCGACGCCGATCGCTTCCACGGCATCGATGGCCTGAAGCACCCGCTCGACCTTCGGCCAGCCATCGATGTGCAGCAGGATTTCGCCGCCGGGACGGACGAAGGGAAGCGTCTGATAGGATTCCCGCGCGGCGACGGCGCGCACGATATCGATGCGCGAACTGACGGTTCCGAAGTCGTTGGCGGACCAGCGCACGAACGCGAAGACGGTGCCGCTTCGGAAGCTAAGGGTGCGGCGGCGACGGTCGAGGATTTTCTCTTCGACGTAATCGCCGAAGCGGATCCAGTTCTCGATCCTCTTCTCGTACCAGGTCAGTTCGACCTGCGTGAGGCTGTCGGACAAGCGGCCGGTATGCGACTCTTGCCGATGCGCGGCGGACGGCGCGTTGTCGGTCATGATGCGTCTCCAGAGTCTTCGGGAAATTCGCGCGCCAGCAGCTCGCGCAGCATGTCGGCGACTGTGACGCCGCGCCGGAAAGCGGCGACCTTGATGCGGCCGCGCAACCCGGGCGTGACGTCGATGGTGAGCCGAGCGGTGAAAGCATCGACCTTCGCCGGAGCGCCGGCCGGCAAATCCGGCGCTTTGATCCAGCTCTCAGCGTCGCCGGGACGGGAGGCAAAGCCGCGCTTCGATTGACGTTCGGTCATCGGCCGATCCTCGCGATCTCGGCGGCGAGTGCTGCGATTTCGCGCGCGGCCGGACTATTCGCGTCGAGGTCGGCGACAAGCCGGCCTGTTCGCGCGCTATCGGTAAAGGCGACGCGCTGTCCGATAGTGACCTTGAGGACCGGCGGCTGGTGATCGGCCAGCGATTCGGCGGTTTCCCGCGCGATGACGGTGCGCGCGGCGCATCGATTGAGGACAAAGCGCGCGGCGAGTTGCGGCCGGAAAATGCGCGCCTCGTCGATCAGCTTCAGCGTCTCGCCCGAAGCCCAGCCGTCGAACGGCGAAGGCTGCGCGGGGATCAGGACGAGATCGGTAGCGAGCAGCGCCGAGCGCATCAGCCCAGCGACACGCGGCGGCCCGTCGATGACGATGTGATCGGCGTCGCGCGCGAGTTCGGGCGCTTCCCGATGAAGCGTGTCGCGCGCCAGGCCGATGACGCCGAACAGCCTCGGCAGCCCTTCCTTTGCCCGCTGCTCGGACCAATCGAGAGCGGAGCCTTGCGGGTCGGCATCGATAAGGGTGACGCGGCGGCCTTCGCGAGCCCATTGGCCCGCCAGATGAAGCGCCAGCGTCGTCTTGCCGACGCCGCCCTTCTGATTGAGGAGCGCGACGATCACGACGCGCCTCCGGACCTGGTTGGGAACGGGCGCGTCGAAGCCGCCGCTTGGAGCGGGGAGCCCTCGCCCTCATCCCGATCGCGCCTCTTTCCCTTCCCGGCAGGTCGCGGTTCGGATCGAGTTTTCCCGCCGCCAACTACTAGAAGGTTAGAATCTTGGTTAGACTCTAAGTTAAGGGCGCGAATTCCGCTTTTATGTCCGTGGCTTACACCCGATTCCGGTTCCCGATAGCACGAGGGTTGGGTTCCTGATGGCACGATAGCGCCGGTTCCCGATAGCACGACGCTATCCACAGGTTGTCCACAGGCTGCTGGCTCGAAGGCGAGCAGCGTGCGCCCGCTGATTTCGACCTCAACGAACAGCGTGTATCCCGGCAGCGGCTGGCGGCGGATGATGTCTCGCAGCTCGAAAGCGAAGCGCTTGAACGGGGACAGGCTGCCGGATTTCAGATGGAGATGGCGGAAGTCGAAGCGCCAGCCATTCCGCTGGTGGCCGCCGTGCTTGCGCACGATGCGGTATAGCCAGCGCTCCATGCCGCCGGTCAGGTCGAAATATGCGCGGTCGATTGTGAGGACGAGCGCATCGTCAAGAACGGCGCGGTAGAACCAGTCGGGGACGATGAGCTCGATACCGCCGGGATGACCGTGGCCATCGGCACGCTCCGTCCATTCGTTGATCCAGGAGAAGCGGTGCATCCGCCGCTCGGCTGGCTGGCGCAGCGATGTCGCGACCGTTGTCGATTGCAGCCGGTCCAGCGCCGCCTTGAGGCGCTGATAGTCGCGCAGCGATGTTCCGCGCCCGGTGAAGTTCAGTATCTCGTAGGGCGTCGCCGCCATCAGGCGCGACGTGCGCAAGCCCGCGTCTCGCGCCTCGACGATCTGGGAAGCGGCCCAGATCAAAACGTCGGCGTCCCAGATGGTGGCCATGCCATGTTCGGGGACGGCCTCGACGCGGATTGCAACGTCGCCCGAACGGAAGTCGATCGGTGTCGAGCGGTGGGATTTGGCGAGACTGAAAAATGGATAGGTCATGAGGTCCTGCGCGTCTCGAGGCGCGAGGTCGCCTGGGAGTGCGCGGAACAGTTCGAGCTGCTCGCGTTCCGATCCTGTGCGATGTCGCGTCGACATGAGGGGAACTGCCGGGGAGGTCAGCGGCGCGTCTGGCCGGCATAAGCCGGCGAGACTGCTGCGTGGCGCTTGGCGGGAAGCACCTCGCCCACGCCAGGGTCGGAGGTCGACGCCTTGGCGCCCCGCGCCACCCACGCTTGCAGATCTTCGAAGTTGTAAACGACGCGACCGCCGAGCTTCGAATAGCGCGGGCCTGTGCCATAGGTGCGGTGCTTTTCGAGCGTCCGGCCGGAGAGGCCAAGGAACCGCGCGGCCTCGGGCGTGCGCAAATAGCGTGGCGGGAGCTGGGGGATTGCTGCGGACATCGGTGGCCTCCGTGTTGTCGGGGAAGGCCGCCGGCTAATGGCGGCCGTCTGCGATCACGGTGGCGAAGGGTTGCCGCGTAGGGGGATGGTGAAGATGAGGGGTGCCGAATTCGCCACCCCCAGCGGGGCCGGCGATCTTGGGCCTCGCCCGATCAATCGGGCCGACGCGGACCCAGGAGATTGCGATAGTCGCCGCGCATCGTGGTGATGCCGGTGCGCACCAACCGGATGACCGTGTCGCGCAAGGATGCGGTCTTCCATGGCTCGGTGGCGAGGCGGCTCGGGTCGAACAACGCTTCGGCGATGGCCCGGTAGCTGGCGCCCGCCAGGTGCCCGTCGAGGGCACGCAAGGCCGCGATCAAACGCTCGCCCTTACGGAGGGGAGCGGGCGGCGTTCGTGGCCGCCCGTGCGCGATGAACCGCCAAAAGCGCAGCGCCGCGTCGGTGCGCTGCGGGGCCGTGGCGTCCAGCGGGATGAGCGCGGCCATGGGCATCGCGCCGCTGGGCGGATCGATCAGCCAGAGCTGATGATTGATCCCGTCGTCTCTGATGATGACGTGCGTGCCGTCGTCAGCATCGCGCCGCACACTGTCGCTGGGAAAATCCGCTAACGAAACTGATGGTGTCGCAGCGCTGGTGGGTGCGGCCGTCAGGACGATGACCGACGCCAGTTCCTCGGACCGCCAGAAAACCGGTGATTGATCAGCGCGCCGATTTGGATCGGCAAGGAAATCGCAACCCCCAGCGCCGGCCGGGACCATCGGTCCCGTCATCGGCCTGAGCTGGTGCAGATTTGTAGGCGTTTCGGTAGTCAGGGTTACGACGCAGGAACTCCCAGGCGAGGCTCGCGGGCTCCATCGTGGCGGCGTATTGATAGGCGGCGGGTGACCGCCAATCCTCCGTTGACATTGCACGTCTCCTTGCGAGGGATCACGGGATGCCTGGGCCAGTGGATATCTAATCTGGGCTTTTGGCGGCGCCGTGTGCAGACTACCGTCCGGCATTGGGCCATGCCCAATCCGGATCGGCGATTTTCAGGAAATCCGCAAAGCCGCGCGCACGCGTCGGATGAAAGACTGACGCGGTGGCCGTTGAACGCCGCCGTCAGCGCGCCGAGCGCAGCAGATCGCGGTAGCCGTGCTCGCTCAGCCAACGTGCGCGCGCGAGGTGCGTTTCATGAGCGCGCCGGGCACGGTCCGGTTCCAGCGCGGGGTCGAGATCGAGCACGACTCGCGCGACCTCCTCCCAGGGGGCTCCCTCGGACGTCGCATCGAGCAATCGGAGATAGGTCGGCAGATGCGCCCGGTCGTAGTCAGTCACCTGGGCGGCGGTCGGGGCGGTTTCAGCGATAGGGGGGGCCGGAGGAGATGGCATGGTCTTCCCGAGGTTTTTCCCGTGTTGACGGAGGATGCTTGCGAAACTTGGACGTCGAGCCCGAAAGGCGCGGCTGGCGGAACGGATCGGCGGGAGCGTCGCGTATTATAATACGTAGCGCCAAAATACGCGATTGGTGTCCATCCTTTGGATGGATATTCGACAGGTGTTCGGAGAAAATCTTCGGCGATTTCGCACGCAGGCCGGCCTCAGCCAAGAGGCGGTCGCTGTCCGAATGGGCGTGGATCGAGCACATGTGAGCAGTATGGAGCGGGGCCAGCAGAACGTCACGCTCTTGACGCTTTGGCATGCATCTCAGGCCGTCGGTGTGAAGCCTGCCGATCTCCTCGACGAAGACTTCGAGGTTGGTGGCGACCTTGCCGACCCTGAAGGCTCGTCGGCGTCATAGTCTTTCTCGCAATAAAGAAGCCCCGCCCGGTTTCCCGAGCGGGGCGTCGCTGGCTGACCTCAGTCGCCGTTGACCTTGCGGCCGCGGGACCAGATGAGGGTGAAGCCGTCGCCGTCCTCGTCGTCGAAAAGGTTGGCGTAGATCGGTGCGTTGAAGCTGGGATCGTCGAGCTTGACCGAGAGATAGTCGCGGTTCTCGGCGGAGCGCTTCGACCAGGCGGCGCCGATCTCGGCACGGCCGACGAAGATGCGGTGGCTCGGGGCGTTGTCGCTGGCGCGGGTGGCCTCGGGGACGATGCGGACGTTCTTGGTCTGAACGCTGAGGGTGACGATTTCGCCCAGATACTCGGTGCCGGACTTCTTGAAGGTGCCGATGTTCGCCATGGTGGTTCTCCTTGATCGCTGTTCTCGAGCCCGCGCCCATCGCGGCCTCGATGGCGATCGACAGACCGGAGGCGACCGACGCCGCACCCGCTTGCGGGCCGCAGCGCAGCGGAAGATGTCAGCCCGGAGAGTTTCTTGCCTCGCGAGGAATGGGCGGGCCGGGGTCCCTGCGCGATCTTTCGCGTGGGGTGGTCCCCCAGGGGAAGAAAGTCGCCGGGCGACATTGCGGCATAGGCGGTCGAGGCGAAGCCGTCCTTCGGTCAGATCCAGCCATTGAAGAGGACGTATGGGTCAGGCGCGATCTGACAGCGTCCAATCAACGAAGAACCTGGCGAGCACCGGCCACCGAGATCGCTTTGGCACGTCTGGGCAAACGGACCTGAGTTCAGGCCTGTTCCGCAATTGGCCTGGGGCTATCTCCTCGCCACCGAAAGACAACGACCAAGGCATCAGCGATCTATCGGCAACGCGCCGGCAAAGCCGCCTCGTCCATGGGTGTCCCCGACCATACCGCGATCTCGGTCTTTCGTCGGCTGTTCCCGCCAATGCCCGATCATCGACCTGAATCGGCGGCGACCGGCGGCCCTTGACGTCATTCACCCAGCATCAGACCAGCGCGTGGTCCCGGCTGCGTTCAGCCCCTGACGATGCCCTGCTCGGGTGGCCGGGGGACAATGCCATGCGCGTCCAGGCTGTGACGCCGACTGCAACGGCCCCGATGATCGAGAACGCGATCTGCCAAGCTCCAGACGGTATGGTCAGCTTCGCGAGGCCGAGCGTGGCGTGGTAGCCGGCAAGCGCCGCGGGCGCCGCGAACAACAGTGCGACGGCAAGCCGGATCCCGGTGGATCGTGCGAATGCAAAGACGTACTGGCCGGCGACCAAGGTGACACCGCCGGCCAGGATGCCGACAAAGATGGCCCCGATCGGTCCGGCGTCACCGTGATAGGCCCACAAGCCGGCGGAGACCGCCGCGAAGAAGGGAAGCGCATAGACGGCGAGCGAGAACAACAGCCAGCAGAGGAAGCCGATGCCGACGACGCCGAAAAGGATGCCAATGACGATCATGGTGGTGGTCTCCGTGACAAGGGTCGAGCGGGCGCGCCTTCCACCACCACCACGGCGCACGGCCGAGTATAGCCGACGGTGACGAAGGACGGCAGCGGAAATCTGGGGGGATTTCCACCGCCGCCTGATATGCCCGGCACCCCTTCAGGATTGGAAGGGATCGAATTCATGAATGATCGTGGCCGGGTCGCCGTCGTATTCTGCCGACGGCATGACGCCGTATTCGCCGTTGCCGGCGTGAAAGACCGTGATGCAGACCATCAACGTGATGGCGAGGATCCAGCCACGGGCGTGAGCGATCGAGAGGGCTTGCGACATCGTTCCGGCTCCTGTCTTGGAGGCGGGGACCATCCCCGCGCGACAGGCGCCCGATGTGTCCGGCCCAGGGCCGCAATCACCGCGCAGGCGAAGCCGAAGAGGCCGCACGCTCGCGTAGCGGACCCTTCATGGGCTGATGGCGTCACGCCCTAGGCTGGACCAACGATCAGCGCTACTGGGAGCGGGGTGGAGTACGGCTTCAAGTCCGGGCAGCTCGGAAATGGACCTCGTGCTGATGGCAACGTCGAGTTTTGGTGCCGCTAACCGCCGCATTGGGTTATGAGGGGCGGAATAGAAGGCCCGGCGCACCTGGGTCCGCCCTGAGTAAGAAGCACGGCGCGCCGATTGTGATAGGTTGCGAGATAAATCGTCGGACCAGCAGCGAGCAACAACGTGGTCGGAATTCCCACGAAAGTAGGCCCCAGATTATGCAAGAGCACCCCGCAATCGAACAGGCCTGCCCGCTTGCAGCCGTAGATAAACGGCTCGCGGACGCTCATCGCCTATGGCACCAGGCTGAGGCTGCCTATTTCGACCCCGATGGATTCCGGCTGGCAGTGCAGAATGCGATTCAGACCCTGCGGACGGTCACGTTCATTCTCCAAAAACAAAAGGCAATTATTCCAAACTTCGCTGAGTGGTACGGCGATGCTGAAAAGAAAACGCAAGGCGAATGGCAGCGGCGACTGGGGGTCGATCCATTGATGCGCTGGATGGTCGATGCTCGTAACAGGATCGAGAAGCAGGGCGACTTAGAATCGAACAGCATCGTCCGCGCGGAAATTGTCGCGTCGTACATTGAGGAAGGGCCTCGTATCGAGGTCCCTGCCCATCTCTCCGATACCATCATGACATTGCTCCACAACATTCCGAACACCGCTCTGGGCGAACACATCCAGCGCAACGGCATGCTGCGTATCCAACGTCGCTGGGTCGAGAACACGCTGCCAGACTATGAACTGCTGGACGCGGTGGCGATCGCCTATGGTAAAGTTGCTGAGTTGGTGCACGACGCCCACCGCCAGATAGGCCTTGATCCGCCGCCGACCATTCATGACGACGACGGCAGAAGCTACGATCTTCCGTCCATGGGTTGGCGGTTTCCGTGCATGATCGGCCATGAGTTGCCCCGAACATTGCTGATCTCCCTTGCGGACGGGTCCAGGATCGAGTTTGAGACGAAGCGCGTGCCGATAAAATTCGATGCCGGGAAGGTCGCCGCTCTGATGGAGCGGTACGGCGGCAACCCGTTCGACGCGATGAGGCGTGACTATAAGACGGACGCTGATCTGGCAGCCGGATATTTCACACTAATCCGTACAGTGTTCCTTCGTGACGGTTACCATCAAACGATGCTGTTTCTCTTCCGCGATCGGAAGCTGATCGGGCAGCCGATCGGAGTCGTATTTGAGAATGTTCAGCATAAGTATGCCTTGATGAGACAACTGGCTGCCGAGGTGACAAAATTAGGAGCAGACGCCGCCATGCTGGTCGGCGAAGCCTGGAAGGCATCAGCCAATGAACTGAAGCCGTACGAGCGGCCTGCGGATTCGCCTTTTCGTACGGAAGCACTTACTTTGCATTTAGTTAGCAAGACCGGCGCGCCCTTCGACTGCGAAGCGGAGATCATCAGGGACGGGGAGAAAGTCTCCCTCGGCGAAACGCAGGTAGCAGATCAAAGTGCTGCGTTTGAGTTTGCGCCGTTCTTTCAGGCTTGGGGGCGTCCTGTCCCAGATTCATGGATGCAAACAAGCCGCATGATCAAGGCAGCGGCGAAGCGTGAGTAGTCCTTGGTCCAGGAGCGATGGCATTGGAGGCGGGGACCATTCCCGCGCAGGCGAAGCCGAAGAAGCCGCACGATCGCGGACCGGACTATTCATGGGTTGGTGTCGTCATGCCCTCGGTCGGACCAAGGATCAGCGCTACTGGGAGCGGGGGGCAAACGTGGCCGGAGTTCAGAAGTGACTGCTACGGTGAGCCGGCGATCTGCTGAACAGCGGCTTCGTCAAGCTTTTCGGCTGCCAGAAGCGCGTCGGCGATCCGCTCGACAAGTGCTAAGCACATTTTGTTTTCGGCGCGACCGATCGCAAATTGTATGAACTTCTTATCAAGCGCGGGAGGCCAAATACCGTCTGCTTCAGCGCAGTCGTGGCCGAAAAAATTGATCCGGTCCTCGACCGCATTGTTGATGGCGTAGTCGATAAATTCTTTCTCTGTAGGCGGCTGGCCATCTTGCTTCACAAGCCGGCCAGCCCTGAAAAGCAAATACTCGACAGCGAATCCACCGAGCGCAATGTGACAACGCTGGTCCTCGGTGCGGTTGACGCGCGTGCGTCCATAGCTTCTCGGCTCCTGGCGGTAGAGTTCCATCTCAACAACGCGGGCACCCACATTGAGCGCTGTCTCGGCGTGCCCTGCTTCATGAAGGCAGGCAAGTTCCGCAGAATTGAAAACGATCGTCGGGGGCATTTCTACCTCGAATCTGTGCTCGCAGGGATCACGGGTGCTCGGGAAAAGTTGGCTTTTTCACCTCGTGATAGCAGATCAAGGTGCTGGGATAAGCGTGTTGACGTGATCCGTGAACCGCTCACCGAATTTTTCTGCTAGGTTCCTGAACGCAACAACCTTCGCTAGTGTCAACGTATACGAGTTACCATTGAGGGTCAGATCTCGGTTTCCATGTGCAATCCGGTTGCGCACTTGATTGAGCTCCCCAAGTTTCTCCTTGATGTCTGCCGTTGTCGTGCGCTGCCAGGAAAGTCCGCTGAACACGTCGGGCAATCCAATCTGGAGAAAGAGATTTCCAATGTTCACGTCGCTTGGGTTTCCCCAGCTTTTCATCTGCTTCCAGTATCGGTCGAAGGCCGCAGGGTCGGCGTTCAAGGCGGGAAATGCTCGTTTGGCCGCATCTTGGAAAACGTCTTCTACGTGTGTCTGAAGCAGAGCGCTGAGCATCACGACGCAGCTCCGATTGATCGAAGCTCCAATCCGGTGGCCGGCCACAATCGGCGGCGCCCCCCGGGCGCCGCCATGCTGTTGTTGGCGGACATTGATCAGTTCGTTGACATAGTGAAGATCAAGACCCGGCATTTCCTGTCCCCGGTTGCGGAGTGCATCATAAGCCTCAGTTCACGTGTCCGCTAAGGTGGTCAATAGCCGTGGCAGGCAGCAAGCGGCGCTCACGCGCCGCCGCTCGCGAACTTCCAGACCGGGATACCGAACTTCTTGGCCTTGTCGGCCAGGTTGTCCTGAATCCCAGTGCCGGGAAACACGATGACCCCAATCGGCAGCACGTCCAGCATTTGGTCGTTGCGCTTGAACGGCGCAGCCTTGGCGTGCTTGGTCCAGTCGGGCTTGAAGGCGATCTGCGGCACCTTGCGGTGGTCGGCCCATTTGGCGGCGATGAGTTCGGCTCCTTTCGGTGATCCGCCGTGCAGCAGCACCATGTCGGGATGCTTGGCGTGGACACGGTCGAGCTTGTCCCAGACCAGGCGATGATCGTTGAAGTCCAGCCCGCCGGTGAAGGCGATCTTGGGGCCGGCGGGCAATAGCACCTCGTTGGTGACCCTACGCTTCGCGGCGAGGAAGTCGCGGCTGTCGATCATGGCCGAGGTCAGGTTGCGGTGGTTGACCTTCGATCCTGAGCGCGGCCGCCAGGCCGAATTTGTGTGGCGCTCGAACTGTTCGGCGGCCTGGTCGCGGAAGAACTCCATGCTGTCGCGGCGTTCGATCAACGTCTGCCCCTCGGCGGTGAGACGCTCCAGTTCGACCGAGCGGATCTCGGAGCCGTCCTGCTCCTTCTGGCTGCGCCTCTGCGCCTGCTCGTTGTCGTCCAGTTCGCGCTCGATGCGACTGACGGCGCGGTGGAAGAGATTGACGGTCGACCAAAGCAGGTCTTCGAGGTCGGGTTCGAGGCGGGTGTCCGCCAGGGTGACGACGAGGGCGTCGAAGATGTCGGCCGCGACGCCGGCGACGGCATTGCCATCGGGTAGTGGTCGCGGGTCGGGTTCGTCCTGAAAGGGGCGATAGCCGTAGAGTTGGAGTTCGGCGATGACGCGATCGGTCGGGGATGAGGTGTGCGGCGGCTCGTAACCGGTGTCGTCGTGTTCGGTCGTCATGGTGCTGCCCTTCGTCGGATCGACCGCGCCCATCGCGGCCTTCTTGGCGACGAAAGGCGGCGGGCGGCCCGGACCTGCACCCGAAGCAAAGCGAAGGGCCGAAGCACAGCGGAGGATGGCGGGGGCCGGCTATTTTGCCTCGCGATGTAAAGGCGGCTCGCCGCCGACGGAAAATAGTTGGCCATCCGCCATTGCCGGTCGGGGCCGTTTGCCGCCCCGATCGCCCTCTCAGAAGGCCGTGGGCGCGGTCCTCTCCGACAAGGCAGGGAAGCACCTCGATCGAATACGGCATGAGACCGGCGCCGCCGCGGACATCATTTCCCGTGCCGCTTCATGCCGCCAATTCCATGAAACGAGCGACGTCTTCGGGAGCGATCTGTACCCGCAACGCTGCCCGTAGCGCATCGGCACCGAGCGTGCGGAGATCTTCGTTGAAGTCGCCCCGTCGTGGCGACAAGGCCATCGCCTCGATCCCGGCCTCGTTCGCTCGGTCGATCAGACGCGCCATGGCGCCGTCCCCGGCCAGATCGTCGTCGCGGGCGATGTAGAGCCGGCGCAGTGTGGCTGGGAACAGGATGGCGGCGAGGTGCGCGGCCGAAAGCGCGGCCACCATCGGCATGGTGGGCATGACGGATCGCAGCGAAAGCATGGTCTCGATGCCTTCGCCAGCCGCCAGGACATCGTGCGCCACGTCGAAACGGACGGCGTTGCCCAGAAGGTTGCCCATCGCCCGTCTCGGCGTATCGATTGCCGCCTTGTCCCGCCCCGATGGGTCGAGCCAGGTGCGATGCGCGCCGGTGATCTTGCCGTCGAGGTTGGTGACGGCTGCGATCATTGCAGGCCAGGTCTCGGTCGGAGACCATGCGTCAGGACGGTAGTAGCAGCGTGGGTGGAAGCGAAGGCTTCCGGTTCCCTGCAAAGCCGTAATGCCGCGTTTGCGCAAATACGCTTCGGCGACTGTGCCCGAAATCGGCTGCGCCATCGCGAACAGTCGGCGTGCTGATTCCGGCGATCCGGCCGGTGCGGACGATGGAAGCCGCCCATGGTCTGGTTCCGGCTCCGATCTCGGCAGGCTGAGAAAGTGCCGGGCCTCATTGGCGACGTCGCGGAAATCGGCAAGGCCGCAGCTCTCGCGGATGACATCGAGGAGGTCGCCGTGATCGCCGGTCGCTGCGTCGGTCCATTTGCCGGCCGCACCCTTGCCGGATTCCGGTCCTTTCAGCCTGACGAACAGGGAGCGGCCGGGTGCATTCCTCAGGTCGCCGACCAGCCAGTAGCGGCCCTCGCGGCGGCCGTTAGAGAGATAATGACGGCACACCGCCTCGGCATCACGCGCGAGCCGGTGCGCCAGTTCGGCGGCATCGAGCGCCATCGCTACGCCGCCGCCCGCTCGGCGACGCGCGCGAGTGGATAGCGTTCCAGCACCTTCGCCAGGATCGCCGGGCCGGCGGCGTCGGTCGGGACGAACATCCTGAGCTTCCACGAGATGATCTCATGAAACAGGCCGTAAGCGCGCAGCCGGTCACGCATCGCGTCGGTGAAGCCGGTCAGTTCGATGCGGTTGGCGCCCATGACGCGGACGCGGCGAAGCTGAAGTCCTTCGGCAAGATCGATGATGGTCCTGCCATCCATCAGCGCGGTGAAAGCGTCACCGGCCGACAGGTTCGATGGGCCGATTTCAAGCGCGGTGGCCACCCATGCCGGGGAGACCTTTCGACCGACAATACGCTCGCCGGCGTCGGTCTGGAGCCGATAGACACGCGTCGATTCGTTCGGCAGACGCTTCCAGATAGGCAGCAAGAGACCGGCGACGATGTGGATCTCGCTGTCGGTGAACTCCGGCACATCGGCGAGTTCGGCCGCCCAGGCGCCGGCGAAGCTTTCGCGGTCGGCTTCGCGCCAATGCGTCTGTGGCATCATCGTCAGCGGCATGGCGGGATGCTCCATCGGCCGGATGAGCCGCACGCGGCGTTCGACCTCGCCATCGTCGAGCATCAGGCTCGGCGCGGGGACCTGCACGGCGGCGCGGCCCGACTGGCTGTTGACCAGCAGCAGGGCGCGGGGATCGGAGAGCCGGCCCAGCGCCTCGTCGAGCGTGACCGGCCGGTTGCGCTCGCGCTGCATGATCGTCAGCAGGCGGGTTTCCGCCGAGGTGCCGGGGTGCATGTAGATGGTCTGCCGGCCGGTGACGACGAAGCTCTCCGCCGTCAGTGTTTCCAGCCCGACGTCGTAGGTTCCCGACGCGATCGCGCCCTCGATACGGGCGGTCAGTAGCTGCTCGAACGCCGTGAACAGGATGTTCTGAAGATCGATGGTCAGCGCCAGCAGCCGATTGAGGAAGGTGGTGATCGGCGGCAGCTCGTCCCGGATGCCGTTGCTGTCGGTCAGCTTCAGCCCGGTCGCATCCTCGAACGCACCCAGCGAGCAACCATCGACCTTGCCCATGACCAGCAGGACATAGAGCTGGCGAAGCGCGTCGCGGGCGTAGTGGCTTTCCAGATTGTCCTCGGGCCTGAACAGGCCCTGGCCGCCGGTCTGGCGCTGGCCCTTGGTGATGGCCCCGAGCGTGTCGAGCCGGCGGGCGATGGTCGAGAGGAACCGCTTCTCGGCCTTCACGTTCGTCGCGATCGGCCGGAACAGCGGCGGCTGCGCCTGGTTGGTTCGGTTGGTCCGCCCCAAGCCCTGGATGGCGGCGTCCGCCTTCCATCCGGCCTCCAGCAGATAGTGGACGCGAAGGCGGCGGTTCTTTGCCGACAGTTCCGCGTGATAGGACCGTCCGGTGCCGCCAGCGTCCGAGAAGACGAGGATGCGCTTGGCGTCGTCCATGAATGCCTGCGTCTCGGCGAGATTCGCCGAACCCGCGCGGTTCTCGACGGCGAGGCGATCAACGCCGTCCGATCCGGTCTTGCGGATGATCCGGCGCGAGCGACCCGTCACCTCGGCCACCAACTCCGAGCCGAAACGCTGGACGATCTGGTCGAGCGCGCCATGGACCGGCGGCAGCGACGCGAGCTTCTCGATCAGGCGATCACGGCAGGCGACGGCCTCGCGGCTCTGGACGGGTTGGCCATCACGATAGACTGGCCGCGAGGCAAGATTGCCCTCGCTTTCGGTGAATGGCTCGTAGAGCTGGGTCGGGAAGCTGTGGGTCAGATAATCCAGCACGTATTCGCGCGGCGTGATGTCGACCTGAACGTCGCCCCATTCCTCGGTCGGAATCTCGGCAAGGCGGCGCTCCATCAGCGCCTCGCCAGTCGAGACGATCTGGATCACCGCGGCGTGGCCAGAAGTCAGATCGCGCTCGACGGCGGCGATCAGCGAGGGCGTCTTCATCGCCGTGATGAGGTGATTGAAGAAACGCTGCTTGGCGCTCTCGAAAGCCGACCGCGCGGCGGATTTCGCCTGCGCGTTCAGCGTGCCCGTTTCGCCGGTGACGTTGGTCGCCTCTAGCGCGGCGTCGAGATTGTTGTGGATGACGCCGAACGCCCCCGCATAGGCGTCGTAAATACGGATCTGCTCGTCGGTGAGCCGGTGCTCGACGAGCTCATATTCGACGCCCTCGTAGCTGAGCGATCGCGCGGCATAGAGGCCGAGGGCCTTCATGTCGCGCGCCAGGACCTCCATCGCCGCGACACCGCCGGCCTCGATCGCCTCGACGAACTCCGCCCGTGTGGCGAAGGGGAAATCCTCGCCGCCCCAGAGGCCAAGCCGCTGGGCATAGGCGAGATTGTGGACCGTGGTCGCGCCGGTCGCCGAGACATAAACGACGCGCGCGTTCGGCAGCGCGTGCTGGAGGCGAAGCCCGGCACGGCCCTGCTGCGAGGCGGCCTGGTCGCCGCGTTCTCCCTTGCCGCCGGCCGCGTTCTGCATGGCATGGCTCTCGTCGAAAATGATGACCCCGTCGAAGTCGGAGCCCAACCATTCGACGATCTGGCGGACCCGCGAAACCTTCTCATCGCGCGCGTCGGAGCGCAGCGTGGCGTAGGTGGTGAATAGGACGCCTTGCTCCAAACGGATCGGCGTCCCCTGACGGAAGCGCGACAGCGGCGTCACCAGGAGCCGCTCCTGCCCGAGCGCCGACCAATCGCGCTGGGCGTCTTCGATCAGCTTGTCGGATTTCGAAACCCAGACCGCTCGGCGGCGGCCCTTCAGCCAGTTGTCGAGCAGGATGCCGGCGACCTGGCGGCCCTTGCCGGCGCCGGTTCCGTCGCCGAGAAACCAGCCGCGGCGGAAGCGGATGGCATGTTGAGCATCGTCAGGCGCGGCCGAGACGATGTCGAAGGTCTCGTCCACCGTCCACGATCCGGCGAGATGGCCGCAATGGGCCTCGCCAGCGGTGATCACGCTTTCGAGCTGGGCGTCGGACAATAAGCCGTCCGCTACGACAGCGGCGGGCAAATGCGGCCGATAGCTGGGCTTGGGTGGCGCCACCGACGCCATCGCCGCCGATTGCACCAGCCTTGTGGGGTGAGCCTGAGAGCCGGGAATACCGATCGACTGCAATCCGTATCCTTCATATAGCGCCTCTGTGATGTGACCGCCCTCGACTGGCATCCAGTCGAGGGTCTCGTAGGTCAGCTCAACCGCCTCCGGCTCGGGCGTCGTGGACGGGACGGAGGCAGGGCGCGGCGCAACGCGCTGCGGCTGTGCGGCGGCGGGACGAACCGCGGCGCGGGTGATGACTGGCGTGGCAAGCGGGAGTCTCGGCGGAACGGATTCCGCGATCCAACCAAGCAAGGTCGCGGCATCGGGGGCGCAAGGGTGCATCGCTGCAAACACGCTCGGATCGGCGGCGGGTAGACGGTCGATCACGGTCAGGCGGGTGTCGATGGTCGTGCCATGCTTGGCATAGACCGTTCCATCGATGGCGGCCGAGAACACGATGCGCCCGCGTTCCTGCAACCGGACGAACGCGTCGGCCCACATCGGATTGTCGGGCGCGCAGTTAGTGCCGGTGATCGCGACCAATCGGCCGCCCTCGGCGAGACGCGCGAGCGCCGAGGCGATGTGGCGCAGGGCGGCGTCGGCCATGCGGCGATCGACGTTCGCGAGCGCGGAGAATGGCGGGTTCATGAGCACGACGCTTGGAACGATGCTGGCGTCGAGATGATCATGGATCTGCGCGGCGTCGTGGCGGGTGACGGCGATACCGGGGTACAGGTGGTCCAACAGCCCGGCGCGCGTCTCGGCCAGCTCGTTGAGAACGAGCGAGCCGCCCGCGAGTTCGGCGAGGATGGCGAGCAGCCCGGTTCCTGCCGAAGGCTCCAGCACGAGATCGGCGGGCGTGATCGCGGCGGCGGCGCTGGCCGCCAGGCCGAGGGCGATCGGCGTCGAGAACTGCTGGAGCGCCTGGCTCTCTTCGGAGCGGCGGGTGTGGGTGGGCAGCAGGGCCGCGATCTTGGCCAGCATCGGCAGCATGACGGCCGGTGAAGATGCACGCGCGCGGATGGCGGGGCCGAACTTGCGCAGGAACAGAACGGTCGCCGCTTCGCAGGCGTCGTAGGCGGTCTTCCAGCCCCAGGCGCCAACGGCGTCGGAACCGCCGAAGGCGGAGACCATCGATGCCCGGAGCGTCGGTGCATCGACACGCTGGCCACGTTCGAGATGGGGAAGGATGATCCGCGCGGCATGGGCCAGCGCGTCGGCGGTCGCCGGAACGGGGGGCGCGAGAGGGAGCGGCGCGGCCGCGAAGGCGGCCGTGGAAGCGGGATTCGTCGTCATGAAAGGAACCTCGGGAGAGCCGGAACGGGTCGAACCGAGGGCGCTCTCTCTCGACCCCAACGGTTCAAACCCGTCCGGGCCCTCCTCTCCCTCTCAGTGGTCCAGTACTAGGAACTTGGCCCCTTTAACCAACTGATCAGCCAACTTTGGCCGATAGCGGACCGGCATCTTTTAACCAACTGCGCTCGGGAAGCGACATGGTATAGGGCGTCGGGCGGACTTATTGGGCGGAGACCATGGCGCGTATCCGGAAAATCGAGATCACCAACTTCAGGGGAATTCAATCCCTGACCTGGATTCCCGCGTTGGGAATCAATTGCCTGATCGGTCCCGGTGATAGTGGAAAATCGACTGCCCTCGACGCGATCGATCTGTGTCTTGGTGCGCGTCGAAACGCTCAGTTTTCCGACGCCGATTTCTTCAACCTCAACGTCGAAAACGCGATCAGCATCAGCGTGACCATCGGTGGCCTCGATGATGCACTCAAAAGCATAGAAGCCTACGGCCTCTTCCTCCGCGGCTTTAATGCGGCGACCGGCGAGGTTGAAGATGAGCCGGCCAAGGAGCTCGAAACAGTCCTGACTCTCAACTTAGCGGTCGCAGGTGATCTGGAACCCGTATGGACGATGGTTTCTGACCGCGCAAAAGAGCAGAACGTCACACGCAATCTGACCTGGGCCGACCGGATTCGCCTATCGCCGACGCGGATCGGGGCAGCGCCTGAATCCAATCTTGGGTGGCGGCGGGGGTCCGTCTTGAACCGGCTGACGGACGAAAGGGCCGATGCGTCGGCCGCCATGGTGCAGGCGGCGCGGCATGCCCGCGAGACCTTTGGCGACGACGCTGGTGCGCAGCTGGCGGAAACGCTGCGCATTGTCAGCGAGACTGCGAAAAACCTGGGGATCGATGTCGGCGACAAGGTGCGCGCCCTCCTCGACGCCCATGCGGCAACCTTCTCAGGCGGTACCATTTCCCTTCACGACGGAGACGGCGTTCCGCTGCGCGGATTGGGGATCGGCTCGACCCGGCTGCTGATCGCGGGCCTTCAGCGTAAGGCATCGGCGCAATCTTCGATCGTCCTCGTCGATGAGTTGGAACATGGGCTGGAACCTCACCGCATCATCCGGTTCCTCGGATCGCTGGGTGCAAAGGAAAAAGACCCGCCGCTACAGGCCTTCATGACAACGCATTCACCGGTGGCGCTGCGCGAACTGTCCGGCGGTCAGCTGTTCGTACTGCGCGAGACTGGCGGACACCACGAAGCGATCAACGTCGGGACGGACGCCGATATTCAGGGCACCATCCGCAGCTTTCCCGACGCGTTCCTGGCCTCCTCGGTCCTGATCTGTGAAGGGGCGAGCGAAGTGGGCCTCATCCGTGGGCTTGATCAACATTTTTCGGCGTTGGAGTACACTTCCCTTTTCGCTCGTGGCGTCGGCTTGGTGGATTGCACTGGCGGCGATTCAGACCGCCCCTTTCGCCGTGCTGATGCATTTCGCAAGCTCGGCTATCGGGTGGCGGTGCTCCGAGATGATGACAAACAACCGACAGCAACTATCGAACAGGCCTTTAAGGATGCAGGCGGCACAGTCTTCACGTGGCGAGCAGGGCGTGCGTTGGAAGACGAACTGTTCATAAGCCTGACAGACGATTCCATTGCCAGCCTGCTCGGCTACGCTATCGAGCTCCACGAAGAGGAACTGATCGGCGAGCATATCAAGTCGGGTAGCAGCGGCAAAAAATCTTACGCAGACGTGCAAGGTGAATATCTTTTTGGGGGATTTTCGTCCCAAACCAGGGAGATGCTGGGCGCGATTGCCCGCAATAAGAAAAACAGCTGGTTCAAGTCCGTGACGAAGATGGAGCATATCGGCCGGCATATCGTCGGCCCCGAGATGACGGGGGAAAAGCTCGATGCAGGCTTAAACTCAGTCCTCGTCGATATATTCGAGTGGACGGACAATGCCTGACCCGGAGATCGACCTGCTGGCGATCAATCGGGGAACTGTGGCTGCGCCGGCAGGCTGCGGAAAAACCCATCTGATCGCTGACGCGCTCAAGCGGCATAATGCCGCCAAACCGATCCTGGCCCTCACGCATACCAACGCCGGCGTCGCCGCGTTGCGTGGTCGTCTCGATAAGGCGGGGGTGCCCTCCCGCGCCTATCGTCTGGCGACGCTCGATGGCTGGGCGATGCGCCTGATTGGCACGTTTCCGGCACGCAGCGGGGTCGATCCGGCGGTTCTCAAGCTGAACAATCCGGGAAAGGACTATCCCGCCATCCGGCAAGCCGCGTGGACACTGCTTTCGGGCAGCCACGTGGCGGATATTCTTTCGGCCAGCTTCTCTCGTTTGATCGTCGACGAATATCAGGACTGCAATTTCGCGCAGCACGCGATGATGACCTGGGTCGCTCAAACGCTGCCAACCTGTGTGCTCGGTGACCCGATGCAGGCCATCTTCGGCTGGCAAGGCGTAAAAATGCCAGACTGGGATACCGACGTCTGTAAGTACTTTTCTCTTGCCGGTGAACTACAAACCCCTTGGCGATGGACGAATGCCGGCACCGAGAAATTCGGCCGCTGGCTACTCGATGTCCGCCACGCGTTGAGAGATGGACGTCCGGTGGATCTTCGTGGTGCGCCGCCGGAAGTTACGTGGATACACCTGGACGGTTCGGAGGATCGCGTCCGCCAGCTTCGCGCCGCTGGCGTGCGGCCGGCCGACAAAGACGGTTCAGTGCTAATCATCGGCAACAGCAAATCGCCGCCCAGCCAGCGAGACTTTGCCGCGCAAATACGCGGAGCCATCACAGTCGAATCCGTCGATCTTCGCGATACGGTTGATTTTGCCCGCCGTCTCGATTTTGGCCGTTCGGATGCGCTGGACCAGGTTGTTAATTTTGCTGGGAATGTCATGACCAACGTCGGCGCGGCAGACCTCCTGAAGCGGGTCGACATTCTCGAACGTGGGACAGGCCGAAGGGAGGCCTCGGAAGCAGAGCAGGCCGCACTGCGCTTCAAGACTTCGCCGTCCCCGGCTAACGCCATCGCTCTCCTGTCGGAGCTTTCCAAGCAAGGTGGCGTCGGCACACATCGCCCCACAATCCTCAGGGCGGCCATTTCTGCCTTGCAGTCCTGCGACGCCAGCGACCCTGCGTCGTTCTACGAATCTGCTGTTCGAGCTCGGGAGCAGAACCGCCTTCTCGGTCGCCCTCTGCCGAAACGCGCAGTTGGAAGCACGCTCCTGCTCAAGGGGTTGGAAGCGGATACATCCGTGATCCTGAATGCAGCTGATCTCGAAGCGCGCGACCTCTATGTCGCAATGACCCGGGGATCGAAGCGGCTGGTGGTGTGTTCGGGCACGCCGGTGCTGACACGATCCCCAAGAAGTTATAAATTCGCTCCTTTTCATTGATCATCGTCTGATTGCCTCGTACTCGGAGGAAATAGGGCTGCTCAGTGTGGTGCAGCCGGACTGGCGCAGAAATCCTGAATGTCGCTTTTCCGAGCACGGCTAACGTCTGCCTGCGGTTATTGCGTCGGTTACGCTGAATGGCCGACGTGGGTGCAATCAAGCCATAGGTGAGGTGAAAGCACTATGTGAATTTGGGGCGGCTGTTGCCGCCCCACACACGCGCGTTATTCCGCCGCGATGGCGTGCGGCTCCGGTTCTTCGAGATCGGTAGCGCCGGTCTCATCCTTCTCGCCGGCCAGGAAGTCCGGCAGGGCCTCCGCCTCGCCCGCCGGTTCGTCAGTCATTGTTTCGGAGTGCGCGAGACGCAGCGGCTCCGGCAGCCAGCCGGTGCCGTCCAGCAGCCGTTCGGCCTCCTTGGCCATCTCGGCCTTCTTGAGGTGGTCGAGGAGCTGTGCGGAATGCTCGCCCTTTGCCTCCCGCACCGCTTCAAGGATGCGGGCCTTCGGCACCCGGCCAAGATAGGTATCGACAGTCGGTTTCCATCCCGCGGCGGCCATGTCGAGACCCACGGCCCGAGCGAGCTGATCGCCGTGGGCAAACACATCCAGCCGGCGGTTCCATGGCTCCTTCACCACGTTGACGGTGAGCGAGGCGCAGTGAGCGAAGAGCGCGCCCTGGCTGTTGCTGTCGAACGCCGTCAGCGTGTCCCAAAGATCGGCTGGGGTCTCCGGCAACTGCTTGGCCCACTGCGCGTGGCGCGCGTCGATGGCCTTCGCCGAAGCGGTCTCGGCAAGACCGGGCGCCTGTGCCGAGAAACCCGAATGCTTCGCCGTGATCTCCAGGCAGGTGCTGGCGGCGTAACGGTAGAAGGCATTGAGGCACAGGGCGTGCAGCACGGCCCGGAACGCCACCTGCGGATCGTTCGCCACGCCATCGCGCAGCGCCAGGGTGCGGTGGGCGGTCAACTCCGTCACCAGGCGGTCGGACAACGGCCGGATGGTGTCGTCTTCCTCCGGGGCTTCAGTCTCGGGCGCTGTCGGCGCGCCGCCGATGGTGATGACGGCGCGCTGTACCGGTATCTCTGTGCTTGCCGGTTCCGGCGCTTCGTCGGGCCGGGGCGGAATCGGTTCGACCGGCGCCTCGTCCTCGGGTCGGACGAAGCCGCGCTCGACCCGCAATGCGCCATCGCTATCGATGCTGACGAAAATGCCGGCGCGGGCGATGTCGGCGGAATCGAATCGGACCGGCCGATTCTCGAACACCGACTTGGCGGTCTCGATCTCGGCGAGGCGCTGATCGACCGCCTCGGGCAAGTCGTCGGCGCCGGCATACTCGGCCTCTAGCGTCTCGTATTCGGTCTGTAGCGCCTCGAAGGTGGCCGCCTCCTCCTGGGTGAGTTCGGTGGTCTCGCCGGCCAGGCGTCGCAGACCGGCGCTATGGCCGTAGGGGAAGTCGGTCGCCACCGCGATCCACTTCCAGCCCTCATCGCGCAAGACTTCGGCTTCGGCCTGGAGCTTCCCGGTCACCAGCCGATCGAGCAGCGCCGGGTCCTGCAGCCAGCCGCCGTCATCGTGCTGGAACAAATCGCGCATCACCACGCCACCCGCCGCCTCGTAGACGTCGGTGCCGACGAACAACGCGCGCCGGTCGGATGCCCTGACGGCCCCTTCGGTGAGCTGGCGGCGGATCAAGTAGGGCTCCTTGTTGTAGCTCCGCGAAACGGAATCCCAGACCTGCTCCTGCCGGGCACGGTCGGGTGTGACGGTGAAGGCCATCAATTGCTCCAGCGTCATGCCGTCCTCGGCATAGGTGTCGAGAAGCTTGGCCGACACCGCGGCGAGACGCAGGCGCTGTTTCACCACGGTCGGGTTCACGAAGAACCGTGCCGCGATCTCGTCGTCGCCGAGTCCCTTATCGCGCAACGCCTGGAAGGCGCGGAACTGGTCGAGCGGATGGAGCCCGACGCGTTGGACGTTCTCGGCCAGCGAATCCTCCTCGGCAATGCCGCCCTCGCGCAGCACGCAGGGGACCGGCGCGGTCTTCGCCAGACGCTTCTGCTTGACCAGCAGTTCGAGCGCCCGGAAGCGCCGGCCGCCAGCCGGGATTTCGAACATGCCGGTCTCCTGGCCTTCGGTGTCGAGAACCGCCCGAACGCTGAGGCTCTGCAAGAGCGTGCGTCGGGCGATGTCCTCGGCCAGTTCCTCGATCGAGACGCCGGCCTTCACGCGCCGGACGTTCGCCTGGCTGAGCACCAGCTTATTGAAGGGGATGTCGCGCGAGGCGCTGAGAGTGATCTTCTGAACGGCGGTAGCCATGTCGGATTCTCCGTGACGGGCGGCCGAAAGACCCTCTCTCGACCTCCAACCCGTCACGAAAACCGGCGCAGCCCTCTTACTCTCCCTGCGCCAGATCAGCCGAAGGCGGCAGGTTGAACACTTCCGCGCCCGCCGCTCGGTAGGCTTCAGCCACGAAGGCGAGCGGCGCGTAAGAGAGCGCATGGTAGGGCGGCGAACTCGGCGCCTCGCCGACCGCAATCATCGGGCCGCGTACAGCGAGCGCCCAGGCCGTTTCAAACGGCACGTTCCGGCTATCGATCACTGGGAGACCGGCAGCAATTGCCGCGGCTTTCACGACATCCTCGGCGCAGCAACTCCGGCGACGTCGCTCGAAATGAAGCGTCGCGCCGCCGCGACCGATGGAGAGGTGGCCGCCCTCGGTCGCCAGAGCCCGGGCGATATAGGCGTCGTATTCGCACGTTTGTGCGAAGCCGCTTTTCCGGGGGGCCGGCTCTGTGCTCTCGCTCATCACGCGGCCTCCTGCTCGGTGTCGAGCGCGAGGCCGGCGCCTTGCCGGAAGGCGAGCAGATAGTCCGCTGCCTTGGACGCCGCGCTCGCCGCCCGAACGACCGCGCGGTTGTCCTCACGCAGAACCTCCAGCCAGGAGCCGATATAGTCCGCGTGCCGTACTGTCGGGACGATTCCCAGCGTTGCGCAGCAGAAAGCGGAGGTCATTTCTGCGCAGAGCTCCTCGCGCGCATAGGATTTCGAGCCGAACCCGCCTGACAGGTCCCGCGCCAACCGGGATGGATGGCCCGTCCAGTGGCCCAGCTCGTGCAGCGCCGTACGATGCCAGTTGATTGGGTCGAAATAGCTCTCCGGCCTTGGCGTCTGGATGTAGTCGAGCCCGGGCGCGTAGAAGGCCTTGTCGCCGCCAAGGCGTAGATCGGCGCCGCTGGTGCGGATCAAGGCCTCGACGTCGGGCACGATCAACCCTTCGGGGACCGGCGGCGGGACAGTGACCAGATCTTCCGGCAGGCCTTCGCATTGCCCGGCGTTGAAGACCGTGAAACGTTTGAGGAACGGGATGGCCACGGCTTCGTCGCCGGTCTCGCGGCAGCGGCGACGTTCATCATCTGGAACGAAACGGTCGGCATAGACGACAGTTGTTCCCCGTTCGCCTTTGCGCACATTGCCACCGAGACCGAGCGCTTGGCGAAAAGTCAGCCAGCTTTGTGTCGCGAAGCCGTGCTGGACGACCGCGCCCCAAAGAATGAGCACGTTGATGCCCGAGTAACTGCGGCCTGTGCCGGCGTTCTTCGGCATGGCGAGCGGCGCGGAGACGCCGTTCGAGCCCCAGGGCTGGACCCAGGGCAGTCGCCCGGCTTCGAGCTCGGTGATGATCTTGTTGGTGATTTCCTCATAGAGGCTCACCCGGTCCTGACCGGGGCGAGCGCGCGCGGCAGAATGTGACATCGGAGGTCTCCGCGACGGGCGCCGCGAGCCTCTCTCGCGATCCTAACCCGTCACGGCCAACCCGGCCGATCTCTCACTCTCGGGGCGTTGCGGGGTATCCCCCGCAGAAGGGGTCGGACGAGACGCCTACTGGCTCGTCCGCAGGGGAAGGCCTTCCCCCGAAAAGGCTACCTTTCCAACGTTCAATCCCGGGGCGTGAGAAAACCTATGCCCAATCGGGCGTAGGGCATGAAACTGGCGTTCGACAGTGCCGATCAAAACTGCCCAACCGGGTGTGCTGGATCTTCGAACGGTTGGAGGCGGCGGGATTTTCACGCATTTAAGATGCGCGAAAATTCTTGACTTCCTAGGCCGAGCATGGAATTAAGGCGCATCTCAGGTGCGGGATAATTCTATGGCCTTACACTTGGTCGGGGAGACGATCGATGCCAAGCGGGCGCACCTTCGAGCCCAATCGGGCGAGCTGATCCAGCTTGTCCGGGGAGTGTATGTCGATGATGACGGGAATGCGGAGACTGCGGTCCTTAGCCACGCCGTTCGCATCGCCCATTATCTTTACCCAAACGCGTACCTCTCGTCAGCAAGTGCGGCTCTTCTCGCGCCGACGCCAGACGGACGGCTTTTCATCAGTGGTCGGCGTAATCAACGCACGCGCCTGCGCAACCTTGAGATCGTCCAGAATGAGGCGCCGCCGCATCCGTCAACCGCCGTCGCGGTGGTTGGCGACGATCTGGGGGAGTTGCGCATCGATGTATCGTCGCCGCGTCAGCGGTTCCTGGAAGCCTTTCGGCTGAGGAGCGAACACGCCAGCGCGGTTACCGCGAACATGCGAACCCAGATGGCGGCGCGCTTGGTTGAAGAACACGGTTCCGCTCGGGCCGCGGCCGACGCGGTTTGGGCTCTGGCGCGAGAGAATGCCTGGTATCGCGAAGGTGAAGGCGCTGAGCGCTTCCTCCTGGTCCAGCCTGGAACGGCCAAGGCTCCCGCCAACAAGGCGGCGCTTGACCTATTGGTCGCTTGGCATGGCGAGTTTCTCGGCCGACTAACGCATGATGGCTTCGAATGGCGATGGAAACCGCAAAAGCGTTCAGGGCCGGCGCTGGTGCGGGAGACAACGCCGGGAAAGCTTCCGGCTTTCATCGAGTCGCTCCTGCCTGAAGGTTGGCTCGCGCAGGTTTTGCACGAACGCGACGAACGCGAGGCGCTTCGTCGAGGCCGGCGCTATATGTCGAACATCGTCATCGTCCAAAACCGTGCGGAATTGGCAACCTTGCCAGCCGACGTTCTTGCTACGCCGCTTGCCGCATTCGCAGATGCCGGCCGGTTCACTGGGCGTTATGGAGGGCCGGCGCGCGGGGAGATCGAGGAGACCTTCGAACAAAAGCTCGCAAGGATCTATGAGCGCGCCGAGACGCCTCGCCTGTCGGGCGTTCAGATCAAGGCTCCGATGAGCCTCCTCGCCGATGGCGATCTTGTCCCGGCGATCGATCAGCCGTTCACGCACATTCTTAAACCGGCCGGCACGGCGGGGTATGAGACGCTGCCTGTCGTTGAATGGCTTTGCCTCGAGTTCGGCCGCGCCGCTGGCTTCGATGTGCCATCGGCGGCGTTGATCGAGATGCCGGACGGCATGTTACCGGCCTTGGTGGTTGAGCGTTTCGATATCCGCCGTGGCCCACAGGATCAGCGCCGCCTGGCTCTGGAGGACTTTTGCTCCATTTTGGATCTTCCGGCCTCGGCGAAATACGACGGCACAATCGAACGCATGGCAAGGAGCCTGCGCCCACTATCGACGGACCCGGCCGCTGACCTCAACACCCTGTTCCGGCGCGCGATCTTCGCCTGGCTGATCGCAGATGGCGACATGCACATGAAGAATCTTGCGCTGCTGAAGACCGCTGACGCTGGCGCGAAGGCGTTCACTACAGTGCGTTTCGCACCGCTCTACGACGCTGTCACTACGAGAGTCTTCCCCGGCCTTGGCAATGACCGCATGGCTTTGAAGCTCAACGGCAAGGATGACCGCCTCAACGCGCAGGACTTCCTTGCCCTGGCGCGGACAATTGGCCTGACGGCCGGCGACGCTGGGGCGGCAATAACTGAACTCGCCGCGCGGCTGTCCGAGCGCGCGCTCACGCTGCGCCTGCCTGATTTCGCGGGCCACGCCGAAGCGGCAAAATCTGGGCAAGGGAAGCTGATGGCCATTGTCAGCGAGCGATCTGCAGCAATCGCCGGATAGCGTATTGATGTGAACCCACCCAACCCACGGCGTGGGCGCGACCTTGGTCCGAGCTAGGGTTCCAGGCGAATTTGAAGCTCGGCGAGGTCTTCGGCCGCTATGTCCGTTCCCAACAAGCTGTGGAGATATTCCAACAGGTCCTCTTGGCGTGGCTGTCCAAACGCGAGCCGATAGACCGTCAGGCTGCGTTTCAGCCATTCGAGACGGCGGATCTCGCGGCTGAAGGGCAGCATGGGAACGCGACGCTCCACTTTCACCGGGCCTTCGTAAATCCAGTAGGGAATGAGATCGGTATCGACGTCAGTTTGCGCTCGTGCGGCATCGAACATTGTCTTCCAGGGATCCTCCGAAGCCGAGGCGTGGCCGCGCACGACATCGATTTGCCGATGTGCCAGGTTTAGTCGGATCGCATGGCCCTTAAAGCGGTGCACGCGACCTTCCCGTTGCTCCAGATCGACCGGATTGCCGGGCAAATTCCAGTGATAGACGCGGTAGCAATAGGGGTGGAAGTCGAGCCCCTCCTGTCCGATCGACGTTGTGGCGAGTACGAACGGCCGGAAGGGTGAATTGAAGGCGTCACGAACGCTTCCCAAGCGAGCGGCCCCACCTTCTTCATCTTTGTAGTCAGCAAGCCGCATGGCGAAGCGGCCCCGCATCTGGAATTTGTTGATGACGAGTGCATCCCCATCGATCGTGGGGTCCTCGACGTCGATTTGCGAAGGGCGGATCGACAACGCATCGGCAATGGCCTTGCTGACACCAGCAACGCGGTCGGCTGACGAACTCGCGCCCAAACCCTCGGCGTCTACGAGATAATGGACATACTCATCGAGGGCGGCCTGCAGATTGTGTTCTGCGCCGAAGGTCAGGACGCGGCGCCAGTATCGATCATCGTCGTCCTTGCGCAGAAGCGCGACAGCGTCGTGCTGGTTGAACAGCGTACGAAAGCCCCAGGCGACCTGGTTCGCCGCCTTGAGCATCCGGGCATCGTCCCACTCCAAATCTGGCGCGATGCGGCGCAGTGCGCGCAGCGCGCATACTGCAGGACTACCCAGGGCGACATCGACGAGTAGGTCGATGATGGAGTCACCGACCGGGCCGAGATCACGCCCGGCCGTCGCCGAACTGAGTTCCGCGACGTGTTCCTTGAAGCCTTCCTCATGACCGAGAGCGGCCAATCCACTGGGCGAGGCAAGCCACGCCGTCGACTTCGCGCCCGCCATCGCGTCGATGACGGCTGGCGCGGCCCATTCCCAGTCACGCCCGCCTGCGGTGTCGACGACGCTATGCCCCAGCGCCTCTACGCTGTCCCGGAGCCGTTCAGCCACAGCCTTGCGCATGTCGTCGACGGATAGCGTCAGTGGATTTTCCGCGAAGATCGCCAAAGGATCGCCAAGGCGAGCGAGCGTAGGCGACGGATAAATCAGGTGCATGGCGCGCATGGCCACCAACCGCCCCTGATCCTGCCTGAACTGGAGCGGTCGCGGACGCACGGTGTCGAAGTAGTGTCTGCCTGCATCGCCCGCGCCCATTCGGCGTTCGGCCTCATAAGAGAGAATAGCGGCGATCGCGTCAGGGACCATCGACCAGGACGAGAAGATCAGCGCCTTGGTCAGCGGTGGATTCTGCCGCGCGGGTCCGTAGTAGGGCAATGACGGCGGGATCCAGAGGTTCTGATCGAGTCCTTCGCTAAATATGTCGTCAACGACGCCGCGCATCCGGCCGTTTGCCGGATCGAGCGGCTCATAGGCATCGAGACGCTCGTGATCCAGCATGGCGGGTTTGGCGCGGATCAGCGCCGCCCGCAGGTTGGGGGGCGGCCGGTCAAGCTTCTCTTTCAAAAGGCGCTTTAGCGCGTAGTCCCGCATGAAGTTCAGCAGATACGGCGCGGACTTCCAGTATTCGGTGATTTCTGGCGCATCCAACGCGCGCGCGACGCCGGAAACGGATGCCGCCTGCTGCAGGTCCGAAGGCTGCACGGTGATCGACATCGGCGGCTCACCGACCATGGAGTCGCGATCGACGGTGCTGGCCACTCGTTCAGTGCGAGCCATTACCTTGCGCAGGTGTCGTTCGATGCCGCGCCGCGCTTCAATTGCGGCGGGGCGGGCTTCCGGAAGGTCGTGGAGAAAACCGCGGAACTGCCGCATCTCGCATTCCAGCGTCGCGGCGATCTGCGGGCCGTTCTTCCTTCCATAAAGAAATGACAGCGTTTCGAGAAAGTCCCGGTAGTGTTCACCGTCATCGGGCTCGTCCCCGGACAACGTCAGCATACGGTAAGGAGTTGCGGACAGTAGCAGGGTTCTTGCGGAGTGGCCGTTTTGGTCGGAATAGTCGAAAAGCTCGCGCGCCAGTATTGCTGCGTCGGTTTCACCATGCAGCAGATCCCGAAATCTTTGGAATTCGTCCATAATGATCAGGTCGGGTTTTAGAGCGTCGACGCAGGCGTGAGACAGTTTTCCCCGAAGTTTGCCAATCAGCTTATTGCGGCGTTGCGCCAGTTCGATCGGGTAACTCTCCCTGCGGCGAGGGAAGAGATCGCATACAGACTCAAGCTCTTCGAACAGGCTGGCATCGCCCTCGACGTCGCGGCGGAAGCGATCGATGATTCGATGATCGATACCTTCCAGTGTCAGATCATCGACGGCTTGGTTCCAACCATCCACCCCAGCGGTGACCTGAAGCAGGTTGTGCAAGCCCCTTGGTCGCGAAACGCATCCCTCGAGCATACGCAGAAGCAGGGCGCGTTCTCGGGTGACGCCTGTGGTCGACCGTAGGTCGAAAGTGGTTCCGGGCGTCAGACTGATAAAGTTTACCTTGTTTGCGTCGAGCCCCTGATCGCCCCGGACCTGTAACGGGATCAGTGTCATGCGTGTTGGCAAAGCCAGTTCACGTCGATTGAGCACATTGAGGCGATTGATATTCTGCGCTGCGATCGCCTGGTTGGAGCAAATGTAGAGGATGTCGATCCGTTCTGTTTTGTCCCAGAGTTTCTCAATTGTCCGCGCGATCACACCGCGGGCGACCATCGTCTTGCCAAGACCGACCTCGTCGGCGACCAGGAACTGACGCACGGGATCCTGGTCCCCGTAGAGCCGATCAAACACGTAGTCGACGGTGCGGCGCTGAAACGCCTTGAGCGGCGCCAGAGCGGCGGCTGCTTCGAAGCGTTTATCCGACATGGTCAGCTCCCTGGTCTTGGAGCGCGATACGGAACGCATCCCACAGGGTGCGGAAATCATCCGGGATGGGATCTGGGCCTGCGTCGCTGCCCGACTCCAGCCGCGAAATGAGACGTTCGATCGCATGGAGCCGTTCGCCTCCATGACAGAGCGCGCGGACCATATCTTCGAGCAGCGGAGCGTCATCGGCCGACACGGCCCATGCGGTCTGTCCTGGCCCCTCATGCGCCGCGAGCGCCGCGCCGAACGGGTCGCCGAGTTCGGACAATAGCAGCCTCAGATAGCGGAAGAACGCGTCCCGACTGTCGATGATCCAGCGAAGTATGGCGGCATGCCGCTCAGCCGGGAGGCCTTCCATGATCAGGCTAGTGCTGAATAAGGCGGAAGCCTTCTCGCTTTCATCTGTCAGGCGGAAGGCAAGAAAGCGGGTGAGATCGACCATCGGCATGGCGCCCAGATCGACTGCTTCCCCCATACGCAGTGCGGCCAAGACGTCGCGAGCATGCCCGTCGCCGCGCGTAATCGGCCAGGCGCTCAAAGCACCGATACCCTTGAGTGGCAGAGGTCCGGATGGTGTCAGCCAGACGCGCCACGGTTTCTCTTCGGGATCGTCGCTTTCGGTCCGTTCGCAGCGCAGTCGCAGCGCGCCACGGCATAGCGCCCGCCGTGCCTCGTCGAGGCGCGCCTCGGCCGTGGTCAGTTCGGGGTCGATCGGGTCCAACTCGGTGGCGACGAAAGCTCGCGTCAGGCGGCCGAAACCTTTCTCCCCCATGATTTGCTCAACGCTGCCAACCTTGGAGCGTTTGCCACGGAGTGAGGCGAACAGCTCGACATTGTTTCCAGAGAGCAGCGCCGGCCGTGTCGCATTGCCGGAACCGATGGTGACGAGGGTGTCCCAACCGATCTCTGAGATGAAGGCTTTTGCGTGAAGGCCTTGGAGAGCGCTCGCGGCAACTTCTTCGCCGTCTTCGCTCGCTGCCATTTCGTCAAGAACGGAGACCCGTTCGAACGCGCCGAGCGTCTTGCTCTCGACGCAGGCCAGCTGGTCAGGTCGACTGATGATGATAGGTTTTTCCGCCGTCGGCAGAGCAGCCAAGAAGTTCAGGGCGTCGGTATCGCAGAATGGCGAAATCACGCCCAGCCGCGCGCACTCGGTCGGCTGCCAAACCTTGCCGCCGAATCCGTTGACCGCGAAGGACACCTCGTCGAACCGCTCGGGCATTGTCCATTGTGCCCGCCGTACGTCCTCGGCGATCTCCTTGGTCAGGGTGCGCGCCTCGTCGGTGATCCCTGACACCGCCAGGTCCGGCAAACGCGTCAGCAGATCAAACAGGGCGCGGTTATTTGTATCGGGTCGCCGAGTGAGTTCGCCATCAAGGCGGAGCGAGATATCCCATGAGCGGTCACGGGTAAGATTGCGCGACAAAACCAGCAGGCGAAGCAGGACCGGGTCTTGAGCCAGGGTCGGCCTATATCGCAACGCCCACATTTTGGGATGGAAGGCGCCATCGCGAGGGGCTGCGACTTCGACGATGATCCGCTCAAGGAGTGAGCAGAGCCGTGAGTGCGGTCGAGTCTGCGCGTGAATATGGCCTGCATCGGTGAAGACGACGAGCCGTCCGGCGATCCGTTCAGCGCCCTCGAGCAGGGCCAAGGGATGGGAGAGGATGTCGTCGCGGTTTTCAGCGGCGAACAACGCCAGGCTAACCGGGGCGGCAAGCGCGGTCTCGAAGTCGAGGGAGAAGGTTGTGGCGACTGCCGCGTCGAAGACGTAGCCCGGCGGCGGCTGAAGACTGTCGCCGTACAGCACGCGCGTCTCGGGATCGAGCGTGGTCCTATTGAGCATTTGCGAGGTCCCGCAGGTGTGCCTTCGCCTGCGCCCAGCGGAAGGACAGCCGTTCGGTCCCCGATGCCCCTGTCCAGCGATCTCGGACCGCCCTGTTCGCAAAGCGAGATTGACTCGTTTTCAGCCGCCGCTCGCGGTCCTGCACCAGTTGCGCCGCCTGGGTCTGGATGCCGTCGGTGATCGATCCGTCGCGAACCAACATCAGCCATTCGGCGACAAAGCGCTTGGCGGCCGGCCGAATGCTGTGGGCGGGATGATCGACGGACTGCCAAAAGGCGTCGAGCGACCAGGCGCGGATCGCCGGCATGTCCAGCTCGTCGCGCCACTCCTGCAAGCGAGCCTTGTAGTCCTCTATCCAGGCGGGCTGCTCACGCAGTTCGCTGAGCAACAGGTTGTAGAGGAGTGATGCGCCGTGCATCACGCTCGAAAACACTTCTCCGTGGCTGACGAGCGTGCGCATCTCCTCAGGAAAATGGGCGAGGTTTGGGTGCTCCCAAATAAAGCGGCAGTCGGCGGGGGAGCCGGCTCTGCGGGCCAACGTCGCCAATAGGCTATGAGGTTGGTGCAAGACGAGTCGGTCGATGATGAACTGCGCCTCGTCAGGGCTTAGGCGGAAGGTTGCCGCCTCAAGCAGATTCTTGGGTCGGGGCGGCAGCGACGGCGTCCAGATTTGCAAGGCCTGCGCCTCCGAGGCGGAGTCATCGCTCTCACGGACCCGAGGGCGACCGCGTTGGAGGTGGCGCATCGACGAAAACAAATTGTCGGTCGAGCCTGGGAACAAGCGAATTCCCCAGGAGCCCAGTCCGGCCCAATAGACAGAACTGGGAAGACGTTGCAGATCGGCGCCGGCGTCACGCCCGATGATCCCGTTTGACTCGCCGCCGGCCTTGAGAGCGTTGGCAAGGCGATTCTCGAGGGCGCGGGCTTCGGCCGCAAGCTGGTCAGCGCCGCTGCTCGAACTCTCCAAAATCTGGAACAGCCATGGAATGAACAGCATATAGCGCAGCCGCGTCTGGATTGTGCTGGTACCCGGAAAGAGGTGATCGGCAATGGAATCACGGATGCCGCCCAAGCCGAGTTCGTCACGGCTCTCCCTTTCCTGGAACAGCGCCATGATCCGCTGCGCACGCTGGCGCTCGGCTTCATCGAAATCAATCCAGGCTAATGGTGACACGCGCCGTTCTCCGTTCGCGTTTCTAGGCGGCGCTGGCCGCAGAGACTGGAGAGGGCGAAACCGGCAGTACCAAACCCGAGGTCACCAGCACGATCAGCCCGCGTTCGGTGCCGGTCATATCCAGATAGTTCCGCACCTGTGCGCGGTAGTGCTCGATCGTTTCGGGGCTGGGCTGGACATCGCTTTTCCAGTCGATGACGACCTTTGGCTTGCCATCCTCACCAAAGCTTGTCGCGTCGGTGATGCCGGCCGTCGCCTGTTCCAGATTGTCGGCGAACAGAGAGGCATAGACCGGAAACTCCGGCGCGAGGGTTGGACGAAGCCGAACGATGTCCGGCAGGGCCAGAGTGCGTGTGACGCACTCCGCGAGTTCGACTGGCGTGAGACCCTTGGCGGGGTCATCGACGACGGGCTTTCCGATCGCAACGATGAGGGCGCGCGCTCGCTCAGTTAAAGCCGTCGCGGTGTCGCCGGTTTCGCCGGTCAGCACTTCCTCGAGGAGCTTGTGGAGGATGAGGCCGCGTTCACGCCCACCCTGGATCGCGTCCGGGACTTCGGCGCTGCTCGGCTGATCAGAATCGCTCGACGCCCACACCTCCACCACTTCGGGCTGGAGCAGAAGTCCCGTGCTGTTTTCGTCACGGCTGGGGGCCAACCAAAGCAGGCGGCGGTGACGATCGGCGATCGCGGCAGCTTCTTCGGCAAATTTCTCGCGGGTCTGAAGATTAGGTTTAACCGCATCCGCTGCGCCCATGTCGGCCGGGAGGTGCGTAAGATCTAGCGCTGGCAGATCAGCGATCGACAGATCCAAAAGTGAGATCCAGGCTGACTTCGACGGCGCGACGTCGAGCCGTGGCAGGACCAGCAGCTCGCGCGCCCTGGTGGCGGCGACATACCAGAGCCGGATCCGCTCGCGGTCGAGCTCGGCCTTCTCGGCATCGCGGGCTTCGTCATATCCAACTGGATGAACGCCGAAAACGGGGCAATAGAAGATGTCGTTGTCACGGTCGGTGACCGCGCTTTCCGGCGCCATGATCCCCGTCATCGTGTTCACCGGCACGACGATCGGCCATTCCAAGCCCTTGGCGGCGTGCATGGTGTAGAGTGCAACGGCTTCTTCCTGGGCGTCGGGTCGACCTTCGACCGCGCGCGACTCATCGGTCCACGCGGCTGTGATTGTCTCTGCGAAATCGCGTAGGCCACGCACCGCATAGGCCGTCGTCAGGCTCAGATAGAGATCGACATTGGCCAGCGCGCGCTCAGCCTGCCCACGATGACGTTCCAGCAGGATCGGGCGCACCCGCATCACGTCGACCGCTTGAGACAATAGATCGTGGGGCGTGGTGCTGTTCGTCCGACGATAAAGCGTTTGCAGCTTCTCGATGGTCGCCCGTGCCAGCGGGTTTGCAATGCCGCTGGCATCCACACCAAGATCGAGTCGGGGCAGCATGTCTGGATAGTCTTCCGAACGCGGCAGCGCCCAGATGATGTCGAGCAACTCCTCCTCTGTCAGTCCGACGAGCGGACCGCGCAGCAGCGCCCCAAAGGCAAGAGTGTCGCGGCGGTCGGCCAGCACACGGGTCAGAGCGATGAGGTCTTGGATCTCCTGACGGCGAAAGAGGCCCTTGCCCGCCTGTGTCGCGACCGGGATGCCGCGACGTTCGAGCGCCTCTTCATAGCGCCACAGATCGCTACCTGTGGGCGCGAGAAGAGCAATGTCGCCCGGCCGGCAGATGCGGCTGACACCGCTGCGGCGATCAATGATCATTTCGCTGCCGATCAGCCGGACGCACATTTCGGCGACGGCGTCGGCTTCAGCGTCGCGCTGCTGTTCGGCTGTGGCCTTGCCGTTCTCGTCGGCGACGGTGACGTCGAGGGCGGCGACGCACAGCGCCTCGCCACGATCAGCATGGAACGGATCGAGCGCCGTGAAGCCAGGTTGCCCGTCGCTCGAGAGCAAGGCTTCAAAACGCTCGTTCACATAAGTGAGAATGGGCGCACAGGAGCGGAAGTTGGTTGAGATCGACAGGACGCTGTCTGGATCCTGCGCGAGAAACGCATCACGCGCTCGCACATAGGCGCTGACGTCGGCTCCGCGGAACCGATAGATCGCCTGCTTGGGGTCGCCGACCAGGAACAGCGCGCCAGGGCGGATGCGGAAAGCGGTCCAGTCGCCCGTCGCACCTTCAGCCGGTGGCTCGCCGCACAGGCGCCAGAAGATTTCCGTCTGAAGCGGATCAGTATCCTGGAACTCATCCACAAGGACATGGGCGAAGCGGCCCGCGAGGGAGCGACGAACGTCGTCATGGTCACGCAAAAGGCCGCGGGCGGCAAAGATCAGGTCGTCGAAATCGAGCAAGGCGGCTGAGCGCTTGTGGTCACGGAAGCGCTGTAGAACTGGCTGCACCTGGACGATCACGTCAGACAACACACGGCTGGCGATATTTTGGACCATATGCCTCCAAGCTTCGCAGCACGTGGCGTAGTGGCCTTCGGCCGCTGTGTTGAGGCGCTCGCCGTCCGCCTTGGCCAAGCCTTCTCGCTTGGCCGCTTCGGCCCATTTGCCTTTTTTCTTATATGCGGAAAACGTACCGCTCTTGGTGCAAAGGTCACGGTGTGGCCGTGACATCAATAAGCGGACCAAACCCGCAGGGGTCTCCGCGGTCGGGCCAGCGTCAATCTCCCGCGACATTTCCGAGAAGCGTTGGACGATTGCGACCGTCTCTGGCTCGACCGCCGGCGCCGTGCGGATGAACGCGGCGAACGCGTCGGCAGCGTCGCGGAAAGCCTGAAGGTGGAGCGCCAGCGGCGATATTGGCTGGGCCGATACTGTGCGCCGGCGGCGCAGGTTCGCGACAATTTTATGGATCAGTCCGACAGTTTCGCCGGGATCCTGAAGAACCATTTCAGCGATGATCCCGCCTTCACCTCCCGACAGTTGTTCGCGCAGCCAGGTGTCCACAATCTCGACAAAGGCGAGGTCAGCCTGGTTGCGATCCATCACGCTCGCACCCGGATCAATATCGGCCTCGACCGGATAGGGCTTGATCAGGCGCTGGCAGAAGCCGTGGATGGTCGAACAGGTGATCTCGTCGATCGAGGCGCTCGCCGCCAAGAGATGCGCTTGCTGAACCTCTGACAGGCCGGCAGGCAGCGCGACGCGCAGCTCCGGCGCGATATGTCCAGCTGCGAGGTCGCCGACGAAGTCGCGAACGCGGATCAGCAGCTCGCTGGCCGCCAATTCGGTGAACGTCACCGCCGCGATGGATTTCGGGGCGATGCCCTCGGCCAACATCACCGCGATGCGACCCGCCATGACGGCGGTCTTGCCGGAGCCGGCGCCTGCTTCGACCAGGATTGAGCGATCATGCACGTTGATCGCGTCGCGTCGGGCTGCATCATCTCTGAGCGCTTTGGTCGCGTCGGTCATCACTTGGCCTCCCAGACATGTACGGCGTCGCCAAAACGTTCGGTCGCGGCCGAAAGCTTGCGCTTGCAATAGGTTGCGCCAGCGTTCGCCGGGAGGGCGAAGGCCAGATCGTCAAAGGCGCCGCCAGTGTCAGGTCCGATCAAAGCGTTGCCTGCTGTCAGATTTGCGCGTGCTGCTTTCAGATAACCGGTGATCTCGATCAGCGTGGCTTCGGGGTCTTCAAGCTGGAGATTGATCTGATCGCGCGGGTAAAGAAGGGAGGCGCTGATCGACATATCCGCACCCAGCAACGCCTTCACAGCGAAGGCGTACAGGCACCGTTGCAATTCCCGCCCTCCGTCGAGGCTGATACTGTCCTTGGGAGGGCGACCGGTTTTGTAGTCGCGTACCAAGGCGCGCTGGCCATCACCGGAGATGTCGAGACGGTCGATGTATCCGGCGATACGGAACCCGGCGCCCGGGATTTCGACAACCGTCGTCGGATTCCAAGGGGTCTCGGCCGTCGATTTGGCGGTCGCACCGCCAAACGGAACTTCCCCATAGGCGCGCGCACCCGGCAGAGGTTCATCGCCGTAGGTAAGCGCACGACTCGTCAGAAGGCGCGCTTCATCTAGCGTTCGGCGCCAGATCACATTGGGCGGGACGGCTCGCTCGCTTTCCCAGACAACGGCGACCTCGTCGGCGGCGTTGCCCACTGCTGCCGCGATCTGGGTTTCGCTGGCGTGGGCGAGGCCGCCCGCCGACTCCAGTTTTTGGAGGGCGAGGTCAAGCGTCATGTGAACCAGGTCGCCCATGCCGAGCACATCGAGAACAAGCGGATCCGTCCCGCTCTCGGGCGTGCGCATGTGCATGGCATAGACCCAGACAAAGCCGAGCGGATTGCGTAGCAAGCGTTTGAGCGAGCTGGCTGACTGCGTCCGGTCCAGAATGGCCAAAAGCAGGGGGTGGTCCGCGCGAACCAGGCCGTCATTGGCCGTGATTTCTTTGCGGTTCCAATTGCGCCAGCAGGTCCAGGCGCTGATCGCCTGCGGCTCATGGGCGAACTCCTCAGGCCGCGCCATCAGTCGATCGGTCTCGCTAAAAGCATGGCCTGGGACGGCGTTGCGGCGGACGTAGATCTCGGCGCCGTGGCCACCGAGCAGGGAGCTGCGTCCAAGAAGCCGGCCCTCGCTGTCACGGCGCGAGCGAGACAAGACAACCTGGCCCGCGGTGGTCGCCAGAATGGTTTCGAAATCACGGCGATCGGCTGCAGCGACCGGGAGCGGATCAAGCTCGCTGGTGGGAATGATATGGTCCGAGATCAGGCGATCCTCGGAGATGGCGCGCGGCCAGCGCGAAGAGTTGAGACCGATCAGACGGACGAACGGGCGCGGCGATGCCGCCAGCGCACTGGCCGGCATCCAGGCGACGGACACACACGCTTCCAGGCCGTCATCCTGCTTCAGGGTCTCCAATGTCGCGTCGAGTGACCCGGAGGGGCCGGCCAACAGCGCCTTGCGCCAGATCTCCAAGGCCCATCCATTCAGAAGCGTTGATCCGATTTCCGCCGCCGCGCTTGAGCCCTTGGCGAGAATGGCGACGATGCCGCGTAAGGTCGGGGCGTGATCCTTACCGTCCGGCCAGTCGGCCGGGGTCAATCGATCAAGCAGGCGGGTCCATGCCTGTGCCGACGCCAGCGGTGCGTCGGTCGGCAGGACGCGCATCCAACCCGCGGGCAGAGTCCGGAACGGTCCCGTTTCCGAGCTACATAGGGCCGCCAGACGGCGCATCCGGGTCTGAGACAGGCCCCGTATGATGATGTCGGCGAGCGCGGCGGCTGCTTGGCCGTCGCGGGTCGTCGTGACTTTAACCCCATGGACGAAGTGCAAATCGATGTTGGCGTCGGTGCGAAGCGACAGAAAATGATCGTCGTACTCTCCGGGCGATGACGCGGCGATCGCGATGTCAGCGGGCTGGGCTTCACCGGATGCCAGAAGAGCGCGGGCCCATCGGATCGCCTCGATGGCTTCATGATAGGCCGTGGCGGCGCTGACGGCGTTGATTTCTGGCGTCTCTGGCTTCGATCGTAAGACAACGACATCGGTACCCTCGAGCCAGGCGGGAGCGGAGCGTGGTCCAGCGGTCCATTGCACGGGTGTATGAGCGGTCAACGCTTGCAGTAATGGTCGCCAACAGGGCGAAAGCTCCGTGATGCCGATGATTTCGACCGGTCCAAGAACCGCCGGCGCATGATCAAGCCGCTTGCAGGCTGCCGTGACGATATCGGCCGGTCGCATCATGGCGGGCGGCAGTTGTGCCAGAACCCCAGATTCGAGACGCGCGATAGAGTCGAGGCGGGGATGGTCGTCAGCCCTCGCGGCGAGATCGATACCGGCCCGCCACGCCTTGTGGAGTGTGTCGGCAGCGGCATCAACCATGCCCGGAAGCAGCTTGATGCTCTCCAATTCGCCAAGCGGTGTTTCGGGCAAAACTGCCTGAATTGCTGAGCGAAGGCTATCATCGTCGATCGCCAACGCGAACCCGCCAGCCATGCGGACGGCCAGTTGCTCGAAAGACAGAATCTGTAGGCCGTGACACCGCTTTCGCGCGGCATCGAGCCGTACCTCGCGCATCGCCAATCGGCCGTGGACGACGATCGTTCGCCGATTTGAGATGCTCATCGCTGATCGCCTTTTGCCAATTTTTGGCGGGGTGCTGGATGGGTGACGGAGAAGCAGAGCCTTCGGCTACTTCTGCACGAGCTGGGATTGCGAGGTGCACGCGAACTGGCGCCTGTCAGTTGCCAGTTGGCTATGGCGCGTCTCGATCCAGGCTTCCTCATCACTGCCCCCCGTGCCCAAGACGGTTTTCGGCGACGCGGCTGCATCATAGGGATAGAAACTACATGCATCGCGCAGATATGTCCATATACTTTTTATCTGTATCGGTCCTGGAGGAAAGCTCGATGGCAGAGGCCCGTGCGGCATTGAAGTGGGGGGTGGAGCGCCGCCTGGAATTTATCGAGTTCCGGCTGTTCTGGGAGGGCGGTGTCAATCGTTCGGACATCATCGACATGTTCGACGTCTCAGTCCCGCAGGCTTCTAAGGACCTCACCCTCTATCAGGAACGCGCTCCGCAAAACGCGATCTACGACAAAAGCGCGAAGCGATACGTGGCCAGCGAACATTTCGAGCCGCACTTTCTGAGGCCCGATCCGCACGGATATCTTGCTCGGTTGCGCTCGGTTGCCGAGGGTCTGATCGACCTATCGGAATCGTGGATCACCCAGATCCCGGAGACCGACATTGCCTTGACGCCGCGTCGGGATATTGACGCAACTGTCCTCAAGGCTCTGCTGGGGGGCGTTCGCGAAGCGCGCTCGATCGACATCCACTACCAGTCGATGAGCAGGACGCGGCCGGATCCGGTCTGGCGGCGGATATCGCCTCACGCCTTCGGATATGACGGTTTCCGCTGGCATGCGCGCGCGTACTGCCATCTCGATCACGTGTTCAAAGATTTTTTGCTACCGCGCATCCTCGGCGTCGGTGCCATCGGCGAATCTGGGGCACCTCGCGAGCAAGACGAGCTTTGGCAGAGTCGCTTCGATGTCGTGATAGGTCCTCATCCCGATCTGACGGCCAGTCAGAAGGCGGTGGTCGCCAAGGATTATGGCTTGGAGAAAGGTCGCGGCGTCCTCACAGTTCGCTATGCCATGATGTTCTATGTCTTGAAGCGCCTGGGGCTACTTGGCGACGCCGCCAAGGATGACGCCCGACGCCAGCATATTGTCGTCGTGAATCGAGCGGAGACGGAAGCTGCTCTGAAGAAGTCTGGATTTCCAACGTGAATAAGAATTGGCAGTGCAAGTTCGCGGCAAATAGCGGGCAAAGAATTATAGATTCTAAAGATTGCACAGCTGCGGTTCGCTTGCGCGCCTCCTACATCGCAGGCCGTGGAGCAAGAATATGAGTTCGATACGATGGTGTTTAATTGAAAGTGAACACTGCGAATTGCAAGCTCGCATGCGGCACGGTCGTTGGGGCCGACGGGTGGTCGCCGTTGGTAGAATGGAAAGAAACTGCGCGACCATAGGTGTCAGGGCGTGATCCGGATCCTTCACACGGCTGATTGGCACATCGGTCAAACGCTTCGGGGGTTCTCGCGCGAACATGAGCACCGCAAAGTTTTCATGCGGCTTGAAGAGATCATCGTTGAGCGCGACGTCGATGCGCTGGTCATCGCTGGGGACGTTTTCGACAGCCAAAACCCCTCTGGAGAAGCGCAGCAACTTTTCTACGACACGCTTGTGCGACTGAGCCGCGCTCGGCCACGTATGACAACCGTGATTGTCTCAGGCAACCACGATGCCGCCGGTCGGCTGGAGGCGCCGCGTCCCTTATTGGAAGCATTTAACATCCGAGTCATTGGAAATGTGCGAAGGCAGGACGGACGGATCGAGGCGTCGCGCCACCTCGTGCCGATCGTCGATGCGAGCGGCGCCGTGGCAGCTCATGTCCTCGCCGTTTCCTACCCAACGGCGGCGTGCCTTCCCAACCTTACGCGGCTGGATGACGAGGCGGGTTCCCCCGTTGTCGCAGGCGTGCGAACCCTGTACGCGGAGCTACTCGAAGCGTTGCGGCCGCACATGGATGGCTTGCCCTTTGTCGCCACTGGGCATCTCCACGTGGCGGGAGGCATCGAGTCTGAGGGCGCTGAGCGGCGAATTTTGGTCGGCGGTCAGCATGCAGTGCCGCATGATGTATTCCCGCCGGAGGCGAGCTATGTCGCGCTCGGTCACCTGCATAAAGCTCAGGCCGTCGGACGAGATACCATCCGATATTCGGGTTCACTTATTCCGTTGTCCGCCACAGAGCAGCCGTACCTGCATGGGGTGACCCTCGTGAGCCTCGACGGGGTCAAGATCGTGTCTGAACACATCCCGATCGGGCGGCCCGTCGCCTTTCTTCGCCTCCCGGAGGCAGGTGATATGCGTCTGGCCGACTTTGGCGATCACCTGACGGCGCTGGATCTTCAACCAGATTTGCCGATTAGCGAGCGGCCATTCGTCCAGGTCCGGCTGGCCCGCGAGGGGCTTCAGCCAGGATTTCGGGAGGAGATCGACCGCATTGCCGAGAGCTTTCCCGTTCGCATCGTCGAGGCCCGTGTCACCGCGATGCCTGACACGCTGAATGAATTGGTCGTTGCCGATCCGATGATCAGGCTGGCGGAACGAGACCCGGAGGACTTGTTCAAACTCGCGTTCGAACGTGCGTTCGGCGTGGCGCCGGATGCTGCGCATCTGGATGTCTTTCACCGTGCGCGCGCGGAGTCCTGAACCATGCGCATCCTGGCGATCCGTGGCGCAAATCTGGCGAGCCTTGCGGCGCCGTTCGAAATCGATCTGGCGGCCGAGCCGCTTGCAGGGTCTGGGCTATTCGCCATCACAGGCGAGACGGGCGCTGGCAAGTCGACAATTCTTGATGCGCTGTGTCTTGCGCTCTACGGCGAATATCCCCGTGTCTCTATCGGCCGTCGGGAAAACGCTCCCGATCCCAGCGGAGAGGCGATCTCCATTCATGATGGCCGCGCTATCCTCCGCCGTGGGGCCGGCGGCGGTTATGCGGAGGTCGACTTCGTCGGAAAGGATGGGGAGCGCTACCGTGTTCGCTGGGAAGCCAATCGCGCCCGCGGTCGCGCAAATGGGCGACTCCAGAATGAACAACGTGCGCTGTTTCGCCTTGACGACGGCAGCGCCGTGGCTGCGGGTAAGACCCAGGTTCGGGAAGCTGTAGAAGCGAGAACTGACCTCACATTCGATCAGTTTCGGCGAACGGTGCTTCTCGCCCAGGGCGAATTCGATACCTTTCTTCTCGCCGCCGAGAGCGAGCGCGCCGAATTGCTTGAGAAGATAACCGGTACAGAGATCTATGCCGCAATTTCTATCCGTGTTCATGAAGGCACGGAGGCGCGGCGGAGAACTGTCGAACAGCTTGAACAGCGACGTAGCGACATCGGTCTTCTCGATGGCGATGCTAGACAGCGGCTGCTTGACGAACAAAGCCAGCTTGCGGAGGCCGTCGCCCAGAAGGCGGCAGAACGTGATCGCCACAATGGACACCTGGATCATTTCAAGCGAGTTGTTGGCGCTAGAAGCGATCTTGCTCAGGCGGAAGCTCAAGCGACGGCTGCTCGCTTGGCGCGTGAGGCCGCAGCCGATGACTATGGTGCCCTGGCCGAATTCGACCTTGTCGAACCGGTCCGTCCACTGTCCGTCGACTTGGATAATGCACGGCGGACAGCTAGCGAAGCCGATTCACGCCTCGGTGATTTGCGAGTTGCACGTGAGGACATGCGGACCCTCGACGAGGCGGCGGCAACTCAGCTTGCTGAGGCGGTAACGGCCGACGAGGCTGCAGAAGATATCTTTAAGCGGTTTGGCCCCCTCTGGAGCGAGGCGGAAAAGCTCGACGCGGAACTTGCGACGGCCCAGGCCGAGTTCAACGATGCGACGGAGAAATCGCAGCAGGCAGAGACGGCTTTGCGCAATCGGGTAGATGCGCTCACCGCGCTTGATAAGACTCTTGGCCAGACAGCAGAAGCGCACCGCATAGCAACGGTACAATTAAACGGGCAGCCTGGTCGCGCTATTCTTGCCGACCGTCTAAGCGATGCGACGGCCTTGTTGGAGAAGCGAGTCATACTCAAACGGGACGGTGCCACGGTGGCATCCAGCGCGGCGGAAGCCTGCAAGACGGAGGCGCGACTGGAAGGCGAAATAGCGGATCTGTCAAAGAAGCTCGCGGCGGATCGCGATCGAAAAGACGGCCTCACTGGCGATATCGGCGAACGCCGAAACCGCCTTGCTGCGATTGATGAGCCAGCGCTCCTGGAACGTGAAACAATTCTCCAGCGCGTCGTTGAGTCTCTGCGAGAGGCGACTACAGCCTGCGATCGGCATATACGCGCATCGGTGGATCTGGCACGCGGGGAAACCGAGCTCACCGCCGCAGCGCAGGAGGTAAGCACGGCCAGCGGCCAGATCGCCAGCGCCGAATCCGAACAACTCCGCGATCGAGCGGCCCGCGCGGAAATAGCACCGCTCGCCGACCTTGCCGACGAAGCCGTCTCGCCAGAGGCTGCGCATTTGCGCAGCATGTTGGCGCCGGATGCAGCCTGCCCCGTGTGCGGCAGCACAAATCATCCCCATCTTGCACACCCCAGCGCGCTGAACGACATGGTCGCGACAGTCCGCCGGCGCCGCCAGGAACTGGATGCAGCGCTGGCCGGGATAAGCCTGCGCTTAGGCGCAGCCACGCGTGCGCTCGCTGCCGCCGAGGTGCGACAGTCCGAGGCGACGCGCGGAATTGAGAACGCGCGCAGCCAAGCGTTGGCGGCCGAGGGCGATTATAGCGAGCAGGGCCCATTGTTGAGCGATCTCTGCGAAAGGGCTGGATTGGTGGCGAGTGTGCCACTCGCGCCGAACGCGCAGGGCGCGTCCGAATTGGTAGCACTTACGGTGGCGGCGAGGGCGGAGCGGGTGGCTGCCGGCGCCCCGCTTGCAGATGCCAGACGCCTTCGGACGGAGATCGACGGTTTGCAGCGGGAGTACGACGCGCTTGGCAGGACGATCGATGCAGCGATCCGAAACATCGAGGAAAGGCGGACCGGGCTGCACGCCGCGCAATTGAAGGCCAAGGAACACACTGTACGGGGAACGGATATCGCTGAGCGTCTCGGCTCCATCGACCGCGAAATCGTCCCATTTCTCGCCGCAGTGGAGCGAACAGCCGATCAGCTCGATGCCGATCCCGAGGGCGTGGCCGCCAGATTCATTTCGGCCTCTAAAGAATACGATGTCTTGCGTAAGCAGATTGGCGAGCTCGATCTCACATTGCAGCGGTTGGCGCCTGATCGCGCAGCGGCCGCTACCTCGGCGGAGCATGCCCAGACGCAGGTGACGGAGACTACAGCCCGCCTCAATCAACGTCGTTCAGTCGTAGACGAGAAGACGGTGGCTCGGGCCAAGCTCTTTGATGGCGAGGCCACAGCCAGTCACCGCACGCGGATCAACGAAGGCCGCCGAATAGCCCGCGAAGCCGTCGCGACAGCGCGCGAGGCAAAATCCACCGCTGCCGCCGCGTTCCAGGCGGCGGGCGCCCGCTGCGAGGAAGCCGTCTCGGCGTTGGAGATCGCTACGCGGCGGCGCGCTTCAGCCGAGCAGGCATTCAACGCGGCCTGTCAGAGCGTTAAGCGGTCGTTTGATCAGGTTTCCGTCCTCATTGCCACTGAGCCAACCGTGCGCGCAGCGCTGCGGGCGCGAATTCAAGAAATCGACAGGGTCGTGAACGACGCCGGCGCCGCCGTCCTGACGCGGCAGAACGACTTGAACAGGTCCCTTCAAGAGTTCGATGAGACAACCGACGCGGAGGCGTTGACCGCCGCCGTCGCGGTGCTGGCGACGGAAATTGGAGACTTGCACCAGCGAACCGGCGTGCTCGCCGCTGCGCTGGTGCGAGACGACGAGGCGCGCCGCGCTGCGGCAACCCTGTCGGTGGAGATCGAGACGTCGAGAGCCGATCTCACGATTTGGCAGGCCGTCGATGATGCCGTCGGCTCGGCCGGCGGCGACCGGTTCCGCCGCTTCGTACAGGGCATCACGCTCGATCATTTGGTGCAACTGGCCAACGAGCATCTCAACGCATTGAGCCCGCGGTACAGGCTTGCCCGGGGGGCAGCATCCGATCTCACGCTGCATATTATCGATCGAGACATGGGCGACGAGGTGCGCGCGACCCGAAGCCTTTCAGGCGGTGAACGCTTCCTGGTTTCTTTGGCGCTCGCGCTGGCGCTTTCAGGTCTCGAAGGGCGGGCGTCCTTTGTCGATACTCTGTTTATTGATGAAGGATTCGGATCGCTTGACGCGGAGACCCTCGACATGGCGGTGGACGCGCTGGAAACTTTGCAGGGGCGCGGCCAGAAGGTCGGTGTTATTACACACGTAGCCGCCATGATCGACCGGATCGGCGTGCAAGTACGCGTCGAGAAGCGCGGGGCGGGACGTTCGGAGATCCGAATTTCCAATGGGCTGGGATCGACGTGGTCTGCCACCGGAGCCCGCACCGTGCAATGATGCGGCGGCATTGGGAGGGACGAGTGAAGTGGTGCGATCGACTGGCTGGGTAATAGGGTGCGAGGATCAAACTCGGAGTGATGCACGCTCCGATCGAGCTAATCCTTTTTCGGCTTCATGCTGGGGCGGTTGCCTTCCGCCGAGACGCTCTCCGCCTTGAGGTCGGTGATGAGCTGCTCAATGTAGGCCAGGTCCGACTCGAAGGCGGCTGGATCTGGGATTGAGACGGTGTCTGACGCCGGATTGTCATGGCTGTGCGTATTGGCTTTCGTCATACCATCGTGGAATCGGATCGCGAGCGCGTCGGACAGATGCACCATGCGCAGCTTTTGAGTCTCAATCCTGTCAACGCCGCGCCGGACCACGTCGCAAAAGATGTGTTCCTCCACGAGGCGCTCGTAGCTGTCTCGCAGGCGCCCATAGAGGTGTTTCACCTTGAATTCGTAGTCCGCCGGGCTCGACGTGTGGAGCTTTTTCAATGGCGCGAAGTCGTTTCGAATCCGAGCAAGGCGCTTGGTCACGCTCAACCCTTTCCACGACACCCCGGCGGGATCGACCTTGCCCGCATTGGCGCCATCGGCGAAGAGTGCAATCGTTTCGGTCGTAACGCCAAGATCGTCGGCTTCTCGGCATAGGTCGTTGAAGAAGATCAAGTCGTGCGTAAAGACGATTACCTGGCGCTTTTGCGCCTCGGCTGCGATGCGGGCCGCGACCTTCAATCCGCGATCACGGTCCAAAGATGAAACGGGATCGTCGATGACGATCGGGCCCGCTCCTTCCGTCACAGCGATTTCCGTTAGAAATGCCGCAAGCGCGAGCGCTCGCTGCTCGCCCTCGCTGAGAATTTCGGAGGTCAATTTTGTTAGCGTGGTGCCCGGATTGGTTTGGAACGCGGCCTTGGTCTGTCCGCTCTTTCGCGCCAAACCAACCTTGAGGTGCGTAATTTCTAGAGTTTTGCGTTCCACCTCGAAATGGTCTGTCACGATTTTCGTCAGATGCGTGTCGACGAGTTCATTCGCCTTCTGGGTAATGCCCTTCGTCTGAACCTCAGCAAGCGCTGTGGTGTAAAGCGCATCCTCCTTGAGAAGGTCCCGGCGTTTGATCACGCGATCACGACCTGCGGTGAGGATCTTGCGATCGGCGAGCTCAGCCCGTTCAGTTTCCAGCTTCGCGCGCTCTCCACTCTGATCGGCCTTCGCCAACGCCTCGGCCTCGATGGATAGGACCGCTGATAAGTCTTGCAGGGCGCCATCAGGGGAGACAGGAGCTGCGGCGGTTAACGGAGGCGGTGGCACCTCAGATGTCTGAAGCGAGGCCAGAGCGGTCGCGCGTCTGGCTTCCATGTCCTTCTTGAAGGACGTGACCTTATCGGCGAGTTCCGCATTGCGTTTACGGATCTGTTCGAGCCGTGTTGCCCAATCCTTCGACGCGAAGATTTCGACCTGAGGCAGGGACGTGATCGCCTGGGTGACCGCAGTTTCAGTCTGGTCAGCAGTTGCAGCGAGCGATCCGCTGACAAACGCCTGAAAGCGGCCCATGCGGTCCGATGCTTCAGCGCTGAGCGTTTGCTGGCAAAGAACGCAGGTTTCGGTCGCGTCCGGCGTACTGAGGACCGGAAACTCACGGCCGGCATAGGCGTCCGTGATCGAATATTCGCGGGCAGCAAGCCAGAGCCGCCGCCAAGTTTCACCACCGACTCCAGGGAGAGGCTCACTTGAGAAGATGTCGGCGGCTTTCGTGCCGGCGGCGGCCCGCGCATCGATGGCCTGTTGCTTGAGGGTGCGATATCCGTCGAGCTGCGGGTCGCTGAATGCTTGACCAAGGCTGGCACATTCGGACGCTAAGTTTTTGACCCACGTGGAAAGCGCGGTCACGTCGGCTGCTGAGGCAGTGTTCGCGGCGAGTAGACGCGTCAGTTCGTCAACGCGCTTATCGTCATCCGGTGTAAACGTGGCCGCGGCGTCGATTTGCGTATCTGTCACCTTGCCCGTGAGGCCAGCATAGAAAGTCTGGGCCTTCGTCGTTCTAGGCGTCTCGAAGGCAACGGTGACGAGGGCGATCTGATCCGTAATGGGCTTACGCTCAGCTTCCAGCTTATCCCTGAGGGTGAGGCAAAGCTCGTTGAGTTTGTGGGGTAGGGCCAAGCCGAATGGAAGAAACTGGATCTGGTTGCCCCCATCGACATAGAGCTGCGCAGCGCTGCTGTCGAACACTGCGACCTGTAGCAGGGTCTCCGACGCGGGCGCGCCGGCGGTCCAGGGCACGACGACATCACCGCTGCCCAGGTCGACGATGATTTCGGCTTCTTGCGGTCCCCCGCTTGAGCCATAGACGTCAGCTAGCACCTTGAGCTTGGCTGGGTTGTCGGTGCGGGTGCGGCAGGCTGTACGGAAGATTCGGACGAAGCCGCTCTTGCCACTGCCGTTGCGACCGTAGACGATCGTCATGCCGTTGGGCGTGAACGGCAGCGCGGCGGCCGGCACAAGACGGTTGACGTTCTTGACGTTGCGAATACCTTTGATCTGAAGAGATGATCCGCTCGAGACGGACGCGAGGTGAGCTTTGTTCAACGGCGTCGGTGTCGGCGGTTTCGCGGCCAGGGAAAAGCCAGCTTTCTCTTTGATTAGATCAAGAAGTTCACTTTCATCTTGTGGTGTGACCGCAGTTGAGCCTGCCAATCGGCGAAGTGCGTCTTGGCGCCAAGGTGTCAGCTTGGTAGCGGACCAATTCAGGATTTCGTCGACCGCCCCCATTACAAGCTCCCTCCATCAATTTGCCTTACACGAAAAGCCGAATAGCGAAGGCGGCGAGGGCGCCGGTAGAACAGCCCCTCTCACGGTTGTTACCCCCTCATGGGGTTCGAGAGATATAGTCCAGGTTGAGATCCCGGGTGCCGACGGCGACCGCCGCCAAGGTCACACATAGCGTGTCGCGGTCGCAAGCCGTGCTGCTTTTGGCTTTGAGCGCGAGGACTCACCAAACCCGGTCTGCTGTGCCGCTGGACGTATCTCGTCCTGACGGTAAAATCGTGGAGGCAAAGCTATCGCCGGTACGGTCCCAGGACCGTCAGAATGCCTCGATCAAGGCGATGGCAGGCGATAGTACGAGAAATGTTGACCCAACGTGCGTGCCGAAATTTCTCAATGAAATCAACAGCGAAAAGTTTTGACGGCTGCCGTGTCGGGGCATTCTGCGGGAAAGCAAATTTTATCGTGGGAAAACAGCAGCTTACGCTATGATGGAACAATCGAGTGGGAGTGAGCGAAAAGTGCCTGCCTGATCCTGTGCGGGGCGTTGCCCCATCCGTGCTGAGATAAGGCCAGGGCGCTGCCCTGGGCCTGCAAGGGGGCAGCGGCCCCCTTGGCCCCATTCCTTAAGAGATTTGTAACTGCCCAGGTTCCCCTACGGGTCTCAAGCGGCGCGGATGCTGGCGAGGAGAGCGGTCGGGCTTGCGTTGAGGGTCTCGAGGATGTTCCAGCCCTGTTTCTGCGCGGTTGCGAGCAGGGTGCGGATGATGGCGAAGTCGGTGGCGCCGGCAAGGCAGCGGAAGCTGCCGGAGATTTTTTGCTGCAGCTTCATCATGCGTCCGTCGCGCTCGGCGGCGTTGTTGCGTGTGCCTTGACAAGGTGCACTGTTCTCCCCGGTGGAAATCCGGGCCGGCAAACTCTCGCTCCAGCCGGAAGCACTCGGGGCGGATCAGGAGGCGACGAA
>CAIVPZ010000141.1 GCA_903907955.1 uncultured Acetobacteraceae bacterium
CGGCGTCTCGTTCTGGAACTACCTGGAAGCCCGGCTCGGCGTCGCCGGTACCCCGGTCGTGCCGCGTCTCGCCCAAATCATCCGCTGCCGCGGCCAGCACGCCTGACGGGCTGCGCCGCCCGGAGTTTTGCCCCGGTTACCCACGGAATTCGCAAGTGATTGGCGCGGGCCTTTAGAGCACGCCCCGCCCGGCCGCAACCCTCCAACCGGACGATCCGAATTGTCATCGCCGGGCAAACCGGATCAGCGGCGAAAGACCGTCATGAGCGATCTGATCTGCTCGGCAGGCGCATTTGAGCCCAACTCACCGAACGGCGCCTTGTAGGCCGCGAGGAACATCACCGGAGCGCATGCCAGGCCGACCAGCGTAAGCGCGACAATGACTGTGCCCGTGCGTCGCCCCGCAAGGATGGAGCCCACGGCGGCATCCCTTTGCGCCTGGCAGCCGAGCACGAGCCAGCCCAGCAGCGATGCCAGGTTGAAGAACGGCTGGAAGTCTGCCCGGTAGCGGAATGTCATCGGAGACGCCGAAAGAATCAGCAGACAGGTCACCGCAAGACCGCACAGGACGGCGGCTGACCGCACCATCGCCGCGCCGGGCACGCCGGTGCGCACTGCTTCCCGCAGCCCGGCGAGGGCGAGGAAGGTCGGCAGCGGATCGGACAGAAAAAACGAGCCAATCGGCAACTCGGTCAATTCGACCCAGTGCTTCTGCCAGGGATAGAACAGCAGTGCATCAGGGGAGCGCGGGATGATCCAGATCGGGAAGAAATAATAGATCATTCCGAACCAGACCCGGGCAATATTGAACACACCATGGGCCTGTTGAAGCGCCAGACGACCCGGGTCGAACTGGTTCTGCAGGTGGTAGCGGAGGTCCACGAACGTGAAGGGGTTCCCCCAACGTTCATAGTTCACCACCGCGCACACACCGAGCGCGATGGCGAGCACCAGGATCCCGCCGAGCAGGCTCGGTGTGGCAACCTGCCGCAGCGCCGATATCCAGGCTGCATCGCTTTGGCGCCGGTCCTTGGCGGAATTGGCGCGAAGTTGCTGCCGTACCGCAAGGCCATACTCTGCGACGACCAGGAAGGCGGTCGCCAACAGCAGACCGACGCCCATCGGAATGCGTGTGTTCACGCTCAGCCCCACACAGAGGCAGAGCAGCAAATAGGGTGTCCGCCGCCCCGGAATCGGGCTGGTCACTGATGTCAGGACGACCAGGACAAAGATGGCGGCAATGGCGCCACTCCACGAAATAACTTCCCCGTAGATGGATGGTCGAAGATACGGAAGCTGTACACCACCCAGGAAGACAGTCGCCAGCAGGCAGTATGCGACCAGACGAATGCGACCTTGCACGCCGAGATAAACCGCGACCCGGACCACGGCTGCCGCATACGCAGCCACCTTGATCAGCGATGCCAGCCAGATGGATGGGATGGTCACATCAATGGACAGACCCGAGGGAAACGGCAGCAGTACGGCCCGCAGCAGGCTGGGGAACACGCCGAAATAAGCAAACACCTTCCCGTCATGGGCGAACCCCTCCCCACGGATCGCGTCAGGCGCGACGTCGAAGCGCCACTGCAGCAAATTCTCCAGCATGCTGTTGAATGTCAGCCCGAGGCTGATGTGGAAGAACGGGTCGAGCGGGCGGCCGGCGATCGCGATGAAATACAGTGGCATGCAAGCGGCCGTGCCCAGCACTGCCGTCGTCACCAGCCATTTGCGGGCCGCCAGTTCTGCCACCGCCGCCGCAACGGAGTTGGCCCGAGCGGAATCATCCGCATCACGGCGCGAAGCAGTCGATTGCACCGGGAAGGTCCTTCCGTCCATAGCTGGCTCCTCAATATTATACTAGGCGCCGTAAGGAGTCACCCACCCATCATGGCCGGCGGAGCCCCGGTAAATGCTCAAAAACTGGTAGCTATCAGGCTGGTGTCGGGGCGGCTCGACGGCGGGTAAGGTCGGGGAGGCGGGCGAGGGTGTTGGCGGCGATGCCGAGACGAACGCCGAGGCAAGCCCAGAACGAGATGGCGTTCTGCTGGCAGGTATTTCCCAGCAAGAAGGAAGCTGTCACGACATTGTCAGGGCAATCGGGTGAAGGGCGCTACGATCGACGTAAGCGCCGATTTCTCCGCGCAGCCTGTGGAAAACGCCTCACAGGCTGCGGAATCAGGCCCATTCGGCAGGCAAGATGGCTCGGAATCCGTTCACCCGATTGCCCTGACGACATTGTCGGCCGTCCTTGATGCGTAGAAGCCGATATGCTATTGTTGGCGGTGCTAATCATTCCCATGCTGACCGGCAGGCACCCACGACATGCTTCTCGATGCTGCCACGTTCGACAAACAAACGATCCCGGCCGATCTGTGCATTATCGGCGCCGGCGCGGCTGGCATTTCCCTGGCCTGTGCCTTGATCGACAGTGGGCTTTCTGTCCTGGTGCTGGAAGCCGGGCGGCTGGACTTCGATGCCGACACCCAGTCTCTGTACCACGGCGAAAATGTCAGCTTCAATCATTTCCCTCTTGAGCACACACGGCTGCGTTACTTCGGCGGCACGACCAACCACTGGAATGGCATGTGCGCCCGCTTCACCGCCTTCGACCTGGCACCGCGGCCGGGCATCCCCCACACTGGCTGGCCACTGTCGGCCGAAACGCTTGCCGCCTACTATCCGGCCGCCGAGCATGTTTGCCAACTGGGTCGCGTCGCCTGGGACGACCTGACGGGCTGGCAACACGCCGCCGGGTTCCCGGCACTACCGCCAATGCCGGCAACGATAATGCCCGGGATCGCCCATTGGAGCCCGCCGTCCCGGTTTGGCGAGGTCTACCGCGACACGCTGGCCCGCGCCGCCAACGTCCGGGTACTGCTGGGCGCCAATGTGCAGGAACTGATCGCCGACGATCGCGCTGCGCATGTCGAGCGGGCCGAGGTGAAGTGCCTTGGCGGGCCACGCTGCACGATTACGGCAAAACGTTTCGTACTCGCGTTGGGCGGCATGGAAACGACGAGGCTGCTGCTGCTGTCGCAACGCCAGCAACCGGCGGGTCTGGGCAATGGCTCCGGCTTGGTCGGCCGCTTCTATACTGACCATCCCGGCATCGACGGGCTCGAGCTTCGGCTCATGCCCTCCGCTGCGCCCGCAATGCGCTTCTTCCTCGACCGGATCGACGTCGGCAACACCGGATTATGCGGTATCTTCCAGCCCGCCACGGCGCTCCTTGAACAGGAAGGGCTCGGCAATCACCGCTTTACTTTCTCAACCGGGGGGGAAGTGCCGCCGGGTATCGATTCGGTCCGCGCCCTTGCAAACGTCGGCTCCGACGCCGAAGCCCGCACTGAGGTCGGCCGGCACCTCGGCAACGTGCTCGCGGACATCGAGGATGTCGCCAATCTCGCGTATAAGAACGTGGCCGGCACCAAAGCGGGCCCGTTTCCGACCCACACCGGCCCGCAATCACTCCAGGTTGCGGTGTGCCACATCAGTGCTGAGCAGTTTCCAAACCCGGACAGCCGCCTGACCCTGTCCTCCGAGCGCGACCTGTTCGGCCAGCCGCGCATCCGCCTGGATTGGCGGTTGCAGGATCGCGACATGCACACCATGCGCCGGGGCCTGACCCTGTTCGGCCGCGCGCTCGCCACGGCGGGCATCGGCAGACTCCACCTTCCACGTGAACTCGCCGGCGACTTTCGCTTCTTGGTCGACTACGCCGCGCACCCCATGGGCACTACGCGCATGTCGGCGGACCCACGGCAGGGCATCGTCGATCCCGACCTCAAAGTGCATGGCATCGACAACCTCTTCGTCGCGAGCAGCAGCGTGTTCCCGACCGGAAGCTGGTACAATCCCACCCTCACCATTGTGGCGCTCGCACTCCGTCTGGCCGACCACCTGAAGGAGACCCCGCCATGAGCGCGGCCGGGCTGCCCCGCCGGCTGTTTCTGGCGCTGCCGGTCCTGCCCCTCGCCGGCAGTCCCAGGGAAACCGTGGACTGGCCGCTGTTGCATGCCTTCCGGCATCGCGCCGATCTCGCTGCCCTCGGCCGTGCGGTGTGCACGCAGGTGCCGGCGCTGGGCCTGCTCACCGCACCACAGCTTCACGCGGAGATGCAGCGCCGGCTCGGCGTCGATCCTGCCGCCTCGCTTGCCCGCACGGCTCCGGCGCTTGCCCGCGCGCTCGCTGCCGAAGCCGCCGCGGGCGACCTGCTGCCCGTGGCAGGCTGGCCGCTCCTGCGGTCCGAAGTGTTGCTCGCCGTGCTGGCAAGCCGGGTTTTCGCCAACGATGAGCCGCTGGCATGACGCGCATCGAGGTGTTCGCCGCCGGCAACCTGGCGCTGGCCGTTACCGTCGTGGCCGCGCTTCGGGTGCTGCTGGCACGGCCGATCGCCGGTCCCGCGGACCTCGCCTGGACCGCGGTCGGGGGCGCGCTGCTGGCGCTCAGCACCGGTGCGCTGCCTTGCGCGGCGGCGCTGGCGTTCCACCGCCGGCGGGCCGTGGTGACCTGCGGCTGGATCTGGTCCGGCCTTCTCCTCACGGTGTCGGCGCTGATGTTGGCGCAGTCCTGGAACGGCTGACGGCACCATTATCTCTCCCGCCGCACGAGACGGCCACTCCCTGACTCTCGGGGTGACAACGGAATCGGAGGTTGCCCCGGCTGCGTTAGTTTGACAGAGTCACACTCGCAGGCATGCATGCCCGCTGATCACGTCGGTGCGGCGTTCTGCTGGGCACGGAAGCGAGATATGATCGCGCTGCGTCGGCGCTGATGGCGCTGGTTGATGCGGGCCGCCAGAGCTTCCTTTCCTTCCGGCTTGCGCGGCAGGCTTTCTTGCAGCATCTCGACGATGTCGCGAGGCGACAGCAGCTCCAGGCCAGGCTGATGCGCGACGCGTTGCTCGGCGATGAACAACATCGTCAGCATCACCATGGTGACATGGTGGTGCCACGCCCTCCAGCCCAGCACTTGATAATCGGCGAGACCGCACTCGCCCTTGGCATCTTCGAAAGCGCGCTCGACCCAATAGCGCTGCCCCTGCATCTGCGCCAGACGTAGCAGGGGCGTCTCGGCCGGGGCATTGGACAAGGTGTATTTGATGGTCTTGCGCGATGCCACTTCGCGCCGGACGATCAGGTGCCAACAGCGCGCGACGCGTTCTTTGCCGTCCCACACCCAGACCCGCCGGTGCGCGATATCGACCCGCAACAGGCCGCGCGTGCTGTCGCGCAGGACGCAACGCTTCCAGTCGTGCGGTCGAAACTTCCTGGCCAGGCGCTCCACGGTGGCAGGCTTGGTTGTTGCCCGTCGCTTTGTCGGCAAACGCCCGCAGCGCGATCGCGGCCTGGGCACGCGCAATCCGGGAGGCCTGGTCCAGACCCGCTGGGTGGAATGGACGTCGGCGGCGAACACTTCCTTGTCATCATCCAGCGCGCGGAGAAACCAGGGCTCCTTGGCGTAGCCGGCATCGATGCCGACCCACCCGAACCGCATGCCGCGCGCACGCGCATCACGCACGATCGCAAGCGCATGCTCGCTTTTCGATGTCAGCTTGCGCGCCTCTGCCGGCACGCCAGCCTGATCGCAGCGTGCCGGATCGCCAATCCAGCGCTTCGGCAGGTAGAGCCGCTCGTCAACCAACGCGTGCTGCTTGCCGTCGGTGAGCACAGCGAACACCGCCACCTGGCAGTTGTCGACCTTGCCAAGCCGCCCCGACCATTGGCGAGCGACACCAACTGAGCGGTCTCCCTGTTTGGCGAAGCTGCTCTGCGTCAAGGATCTCGTCGAGGAGCGGCTGTTTGCGCGCCGGCGCGACCTGTTCACCGACCTGTCGGTCGTGTTCATGGACACCACCTCGCTGTATTTCGAGGGCGAGGGCGGGGCAACCCTCGGTGAGCGCGGCCATTCCAAGGATTGCCGGC
>CAIVPZ010000142.1 GCA_903907955.1 uncultured Acetobacteraceae bacterium
CGGCGGCGCGGGCGGCGCCGGCGGCTTCCCGGGCGCGGGCGGCGGCGGCGGCGGTTCGGGCACGGGCGGCGGAGGCGTAGGCGGCGCAGGCGGGGCCGGCGCGGTCGCGGTGGGGTGCAATTGAGGATCGACCGCTTTATCATCCCCACGATGGACACTAGAGCGCTTTCAGGCTGACCGTAAACGGTCAGCGCGCTCTAGCTCTTTGTTCTGGCGAGCAACTTTATCGGCCGGCTGTCGCCGGTCTGGCCGACGTTGCTCTAACCGCTTTCACCACGCAGGCTGAAGCATCTCCCATCTGCCGGCCTTCATCGGCTTACGGTTACCCCCTTTCGGCCAGTCAGGCAGAAGCGACTGTGCCTGACTGGCCGATTACGGTCCGAAACCCCCATACGAGGTCCGGCCGGACCGGTACCACACCATATCGTCCGGAGAACGAAATGGGGGGCGTTAATTTCTGGGTGTCGCCTAACCCAGAAAGCCGAACCACCCGGAGCGTCGCGCCATGACAGCGCCCTCGCCGGAAAGTTGACGGTACAGGGGCGTCAGCCCGCGTTGCAGTGCCGAACATTTCTGCAGGCCGTGCAAACCGAGATGCGCGGCGGCGGTGATCTCACGCGCGTATGGTACGACGATGTCAGGCGACACGCCGGCGGCGCGGGCGAATTCCTGCTCTGACAGGTTCTCGTCGGGTGCGGCCTTGTTGAGCAGGTGCACGGTTGCCCGCTCGGCGTTGTTCGGACCGATGTGCTCGCGCAGGCGGGCGATGTCGCGCGCGCAGGCCCGGGTGCCGGTGCTCACGAGCAGGAGCGTGCCCGGCAGGCGCAATACCCGCATCAGGCGCACTGCGGACGTCAAGGGAACGTCGACGAACACATACCTGCTGCGATGCTGCAGACGTTCGAGCAGCGACACGATCGCCGCTTCATCCGGGGGGGGTGTTTCATCCAGCGCTTCCAGCGCCGCCATCACCTCAAGCCATTCGCCCACCCGCGCCATGCCGCGGTCGAGGAAGGGCGTATTGACCTGCTCGGGATGATCCAGAGCCTCGCGCAGGGCGTGGCCCGGGCCGGCCCCGAGCTGAAGCGCCGCACTGCCGAACTGGAGGTCCAGATCCAGCAGGGCGACGCGGCGCTTATGCGTCTCGGCAACATGCCATGCCGTCGCCACCGCAACGGTGGTTGCCCCCGCCCCGCCGCAGACCCCCAGCACGAAAACCAGCTTGCCGGTCGCCGAAGCCGGCTTTTCCACGATTCCGTTGATGATGGCGTTGCAGGTCTTCTTCAGCAGGGTCGGAACCAACGGCTTGAAGTAGTATTCGGCGACGCCGACCGCCTTGAGGTTGCGATAGAGCGAGGTGTCATTGTGTTCGCCGATGACCACGAGGCCGGTGCGGCCTTTGCAAGTACTGGCCAGATCACGAACGATCGGCACGGGGTCCTTGATCCCCTGCACATCGACGATCAGCAGGCGGGGTGGTGGCCGCGATGCCACTTCGGCGATGGCGTCGCCGACACCCCCGACTCTGAACTCGGCACCACTGACCGCGAGGTCACTCAGACACTGGCGAATAACCGCTTCGGAAGCGTGATCGCGCACGAATACGAAGGCGACCGGCCCGGCGCCGCGGAGCGCAAAGCCGCCGCCGGAGGGAGGATTGACGTCCATCATCATCTCCACCTGCCGCCGGGACACGGCGTTGCCATGCCAGGCGGCGGGCAAATCCACCCTTGGCGGGCAAAGCCGCTTCGCGGTCTGGACTGGCGCCGGCGCATCAGGGCAGCCGGACAGGCGAGCATCACGTTTTCCTGTTCAATCCTATTTAACGCGCGATTCGCCTAGCTTGGCCCAGGCAACACGCTGCACGGATACGTCAATGCGGGCAATGATCTACATCAATGGGTCTGGCGAGCATATCGGCAGGCGGTCGCCGTTATGGCCGATGCTGCTCTGATTGCGGCATGCCAGCGTCTCAAAGTCATTCACACGCTCCGGCCGATGCGGCGCTCCGGAAAAATTGCTCGAAATACGCGATTGTCAGCGACAGCCCTTCCCGCAGCGCCAGTTTCGGTTCCCAACCAAGCAACGCCCGGGCCTTTGCGATATCGGGGCACCGCTGCTTTGGATCGTCGCCCGGCAACGGAAGATAGCAAATGGCAGACGATGAGCCGGTCAGTTCGACCACCATTTCGGCCAGCGTCCTGATGGTGAACTCGGCCGGGTTGCCGATATTGATCGGTCCGGTCACCGCAGGTTCCGTATTCATGAGCCTGACAAGACCTTCTATCAGGTCATCAACATAACAGAAAGAGCGGGTCTGAGATCCGTCACCGTAGATCGTGATCGGCTCGTTATGCAGCGCCTGCACGATGAAGTTGGACACCACGCGCCCGTCATTGGGGTGCATTCTCGGGCCGAACGTATTGAATATACGGGCAACTTTGATGGGAAGGTTGTGCTGGCGATGATAGTCGAAGAACAAGGTTTCGGCGCAACGCTTCCCCTCATCATAACATGAACGGATGCCAATGGGGTTCACGTTCCCCCAATACTCTTCGCGTTGGGGATGTTGGTGCGGGTCACCATAGACCTCGCTGGTTGACGCCTGCAGGATTTTTGCACCAACGCGCTTCGCCAGCCCCAGCATGTTGATTGCCCCATGCACGCTTGTCTTGGTCGTCTGCACAGGATCATGCTGGTAGTGGATGGGCGACGCCGGACAGGCAAGATTATAGATTTCGTCAACCTCGACATAGAGCGGGAATGTGACGTCGTGCCGCAGGAATTCAAAGTTATGGAAATCCAACAGATGCTTTATGTTCCGGCGCGCTCCTGTAAATAAGTTATCGGCGCACAGCACGTCGTTCCCGGCCTGCAGCAGCCGCTCACAAAGATGCGAGCCCAGAAATCCGGCTCCACCCGTTACCAGGACGCGCCTGGGAAATGCACCGAGGCGGCGGGTATTAATATTCCGTTTGACCATTCGATGGGTCCTATGTGCTGTGCCGGCCGACGACTGCGAACACCCGGGCCGTTCGAACCCGCGCAATCCCCGGGGACATGCCCGGGCATGACCGGAAGGTCAAACTTTCCGTCGCCTGGTGTTACATGTCGTGGCCGGCGGGCCAGATCATGACCACGGCGGTCACATTGTCCCCGGCTTCCCGCGCCAGCGCCGCCGCCAGCAGGCGTTGCGCCGGCGGCTCACTGTTCGGCATCGCCAGCAGCGTGGTGATCTCCGCCTCCGACAGCGTCTTCGACAGCCCGTCGCTGCACAGCAGGTAGCGGTCGCCCGGCATCCCCGTTCCGGTCACCTTGTCCAGCACCAGCGCCTCGTCGCCCGCGCCCACCGCCCGGGTGATGACGTTGGCGTGCGGATGCCGCTCCGCCTCCTCCGGCGCCAGTGCGCCCGCATCCACCATTTCCTGCACCAGCGAATGGTCGCGCGTAATCTGCGACAGCACGCCGTTGCGCAGCAGGTAGATGCGTGAATCCCCTGCCCACAGCGCGGCGAAATGGTTGCCGCGCGCCAGCAGCACCGCCACCGTCGAGGCGACCAGCGCGCCCGGCCCGCGCCGCTTGGCTTCCTCGCGCAGGGCCGCATGCACGCCCAGCAGCCGCCCGCGCACTTCCGCCAGCAGCCGGTTCGCCTCCAGCCCCTCCGGAATCGCTTCCAGCGCGGTGCGGATCATTCCCGAGGCCACCTCGCCGGCCTGGTGCCCGCCGGCGCCATCGGCCACCGCCCACAGGCCCAGATCGGGCCGGTCCACGTAGCTGTCCTCGTTGTGGCGCCGCCGCGGGCCGGCATCCGTGGCCGCGAAGGACCGGAAGCGGGTCATGCCGTTCTGCTCCCCGCCAGTTCACCTCCCGCCAGCAGTGCCGCATACGCCGGCATGGCCGGCAACCCGGCCACGGCCAGGCGCTGCGCCGCCACCGTGGGGGCCCCCTCGGTCCACCACAGCGCGTCCGGCCCGGCCGACTCGCCGGCCACCGGCAGCGGCGCCGCGGCCAGGCGCCCGGCCAGTTCCTCAGGGGTAAGGTCGTTGGCGATGGCATCGCGCGCGGCTGCCTCGGCGGCATCCAGGAAGGCCATGCCGCTGGCCAGTTGCGGCGCCGGCGCGCGGGCCGGGAACAGGGCGGCCACCAGCAGCGGGAAAGTACGGCCGACCCGGTCCACGCTCGGCAGCACCAGCCCGAGCGTGGCATCCGGGCCGCACGCCCCGCCGGGCAGCGCGAACCGCCACACCGGCGCCTCCATCCAGGCGGCCAGCCAGTCCTCGCCCAGCAATGCCCGGGATGCCGTCATCGCTTCGGCCACCCAGGCTTCCCACGGCGCCAGAAAGGCGCGCGGCAGGCCCTGGCCGACAAAGTCGCCGCGTGACGGAAGCTTGCCGAAGAACCCGCGCAGCGGCTCCGCCTGCATGGTCAGGAACCCGGCGCCGGACAGCGGGCGTCGCGCCGTTCACCCGGGATGAAGGCCGGACGGAACCGGTCGCCGCCGGCAGGCGGATCGAACGTTACCTGCACGTGCACCATATTCCGTCCTCTTGGTCCACCGTGACCAAGCCAAACCACAGCTCTCCCCAAGTTCTCGATGGTCCGCATGTCCACCGCGGTTTTCTTGAAGATGCCGGCTCCCTCGTAGCCGGCGCCGGCAACGAAGGCAATCGGATCGCGTTGCCGCCATCCGAACGCCAAACCGGCGAAACGCGACGGCGACCTGGGTCTTGCTGCCGGCCGGGCCATGATCGATGTTCCTCCATGCCGACGGCACCAGATCGCTTACAGGCACAAATCAAGCTCGCTGGACCAAGAGTGGCAGCTTCGATGGCGCAGGCCGGGTTGCGGAGATTGGAGCCTTCATGGGATGTTTTTGCAAGAGCGCAATGGGTCCGTTGCAGATCGCGCTGCCCGCGCTCGACGTTGCGGTGTTTGTCAGCCCGCCCGAGGCTGAGATCGCGCTCGCGCTGTCGACCTGGCTGAGCGTGCACGGGCTGCCGGCATCGCCCTGGATACCCGATCCCGCCTGGCTGGAGGTGACGCTGCCGCGCCTGGCCATGCGGACGGAGACGATCGTAACGCTTTCGGCGATCGCCAATCTGCGCGCGCAGGTGCTGGCACAGTTCGGGCTGGACCTGCTGGTGCCTGCGCAGGCCAACATGTTCGCGCGCCTCGCCGCGACCCTCAGCGCGCGGATCGCCGCCATGGCGGATGCCCGTTTGTCGGCCGGCGGCCTGTCAGTCACCGGCGGTCAGGCCTGGCTGCAACTGGCGGCGTTGAACTTCGCGATCGATCAGGCCCACCTGGCGCTGCAGGCCGGCGTGTTCGCGGCCGATCCCGAGGCCTATGCCGTCGCGCCGCAGTGGCCGTCATTCCTGGCCGAACTGCGCGCCCTGCTGCCGCTGATATGCATCGGCGTCCAATTTGGTATCGACCTGCGCACGAATTTCTCGGCCGATCTCGCCGCCGCGGTCAGAGCCATGCTGACGGTACGGTTGCCGGCCCTCCCGACGGTGAATCTCGACGTCATGGCAAGCCTCTCGAGGCAACTCTTCGCGGCGGCCTCGCTCTCGGCGAGCCTCGGGATCGCCCCCCTGCAGATCGGCTTCCCGGCCGTGCGGGCGATGGTTCTGGCCAGACTCCCGGCCCTGCAGGCGGCGCTGGCGGCAAGCTTCGGGATCAGCCTGCGGGTGCCGGATCTGCTGGCGGCGCTGCTGGCCTTCATCATGAACAACCTGCCCAGGCTTCCCCCCTGCCCGACCCTCTCCATCACGCCCCCCATCGTGCAGGCGGCCCTGACGATGAACGCCGAGGCGGTGGCCGCCCTGAGCTGGCGGGCGCCGGCGCTGCCCAGCCTGCCGCTGCTGCAGGTGGGGATGCCGGTAGCGAGCCTGTCGGTCCAGCTGAACGCAGCGCTCGGCATCAGGGCCGCCATTGCGCCCTGCTCCGGCGGCTGCGACGCCAACGCGGTGCTGCGGGCCGCCTTCGCCGCCTGAGAGTTTGTGAGGCTCTGAGGCCGTTGCTCCCGCTGAATCGCTTCCGTTGCATTTCGCGGTGGCATATCGTCGTGCCGGCCGGATGACGGAGGTGGATCATTCCCAATCAGGTAACCGCCGGGGCGATGCTCATGTGCAGCTTCGGCACAGCGCCGGGCGCGCTGCTGGTGCTGCCGGCCAACCGGGTGACGGCGGGCGGCACGCCGGCGGCGAACATCATGGATAACATTCCGATCGTGAATATCCCGACGTTTGTCATGTGCATGACCCCGTCCAATCCGATGGTGGCGTCCGCGACGGCCGCGGCAATGGGCGTGCTGACGCCCATGCCCTGCATTCCGGCAACGGCCGCCCCCTGGGCGCCGGGTTCTTTGGCCGTGCTGATCGGCAGCATGCCCGCCGTGACCAGCGCGTGCACGCTGATGTGCTCGTATGGCGGCGTGATCACGGTCACCACACCCGCGGCGGTCACCGTGATGGTGACGTAAGGCCCCTGTCAGGGCCTGCGCTTCTGACGGTTGCCGTCACGCCCGCCGTCGTCACCTGTTTCCGGCGGATTAATGGTCGTAGACGGTAAGGCCGTAGTTATGGATCACCCATTTCAGCGTGAGCCCGTAATTCGGGTCGGTGGCGTACACACCGGTCAGCGCGTCGGCGAACGCCTCCGGATCGTCCTTCACCTTCATGGCGGGCACATAGGGCGCGGCGGTCGCCAGCAGGCGGCCATGCAGGTCGAACGCCTCGGTCAGCGATTCGAAACGGCGAAACTTCGCCACGATTGTTATGCTTTTTCCGTCGACCACCTCGCGCGTCGGGCTTTCGACCGCGGGGTCCTGCCCGACCGCCTTGATGCCGAACGGATTGTTGCTGTCCGGCGGCATCGAGGCCCCCCAGGCGCTCTCGACCGCCCATTGCGCGATGGTTATGGACGCCGGAACGGCCCAGCGCTTGCGCGAGGCAACCGCGGCTTCGATGGTGTCCGGCGGCACCTGGCCGAAATGACCGACCGGCGAGACATGCACCTCCTCCACCAGGGGATGCGCTGCCAGCGAGTAGTAGGTTTTGCTGGCGGGATCGACCCGCCCGCTCGGCGGCACGACGCGCATCACCACGGCTTCGTAGGTCTCGATCGCCAGCACCGTGCCGACATCGGCCACCCCGGTCACCGGCACCGGCGCATGCGGCTTCGGCAGACGGTCGTTGAGCAGGGACTGGATGACGAACACATCGCCCGGTGCGTTGACCGCGTCGCGGCCAACCGACGTAAAGATGGGCGGTGCGACCCGTCCCAGCTCGTCGGTGCTCAATACGACTTGAGACGGTACCAGGGGCACGCGCGGCTCATCGCGATGAAGTGTTGGGTGGATTGTCACCACCAGGTACGCTGGACTGCGGTTTTTTTGCAGGACCAGCCGCTTTTATTTCAGAACAAGATGGTTGTTTTTTGATCGCAGGTAACTTACCATGGCACTCGGGAGCTTGCAATGGGAGTCTTGCGCGCTTGACGTGTACGGTGGTGCCACCAGGGGCGGCTGGAATCTTCGGCCGCTGCGGGGCCGGCGATGAGTGACAACCCGTTCTTCGAGCCCGAATTCGACGATCGCACCATCATCCGCCGCCCGCAGCCCGGTGGCCGCAAGCCGCCGGCCGAACCGGCGGCTGTCGCCCGCCCCCCTGCCACGCCCCCGCCTGTCCCGCCCCCGCCCGCCATGGGGTCGCCGGCCGGGGACCTGCCGGCCAGCGACCTGTTGCCGGCCATCGCCTGCAGCGCCAACGTGCTGATCGCCGCGGCGACCCCGCTGCTGCAGTTGCTCGCGCGGTTGCGCAACACCTCGACGCCGCCCTTCTCCGGTGATCTGCGCGAACGCGCGGTCGGCGCGTTGCGCGGCTTCGAGCAGCGCACCCGCACCGCCGGGGTGGCCACGGAGCAACTATGGGCCGCCCACCGGGCACTGTGCGCCAGCCTCGATGATGTCATCCTGAACACCCCCTGGGGCAGCGGCTGGGCTGCCACCGCGTTGACCGCGACCTTCCACCGCGATGCCCGCTTCCAGGAAGTCCGCGACGAGGACTGGTTCTTCGACCAGCTGACGCGGATGCAGCGCAACCCCGCCGGCTGGCTGCCGGTGCTGGAGCTGATGTATCTCTGCCTGTCGCTCGGTTTCATGGGGCGCTGCCGGCGATCGGCCGACGGCCCGATGGAGCTGGAGCGGGTCCGGGCGGCGACCTATGCCGCCATCGTCCAGCAGCGCAAACCGGCCGGTGCCGACCTCTCGCAGCATTGGACCGGGGTCGATGCGCCGTACCGTCCGGGCCGGGCCGGTCTGCCGGTCTGGGTTGCCGGCAGCGCCGCGCTGGCCGCGGTCGTCGCCGTGTTCGTCTGGTGTTCGGTCGGGCTCAGCGCCGCCTCGGATGAAGCCTATGCCCGCATGCTGGCCGCCGCGCCCGCCATCATGCCGAACATCCTGCGCGCCACCATGGTGCAGCCGCCGGCGCCGCCGCCCGAGCCGCCGGGACCCAGCCTGGCCGACCGGCTGCGGACGGTGCTCAAGGGCGACATCGACCAGCACCTTGTCGGCTTCGTCAGCAACGCCTCCACCACCATCCTGCGGCTGAACAGCGACCGCCTGTTCCCGGCGGCCGGCGCCACCCTCCAGCCGGCCGCCCAGCCGCTGCTGAAACGGGTCGGCGCCGCCCTCGGCGGCGTCCTCGCCGGCGCCTCGGCGACCGTGCGGGTGATCGGCTACACCGACAACCAGCCGATCCACACGCTGCGCTTCCCGTCCAGCTTCGAGCTGTCGTCCGGCCGTGCCCAGGCGGTGCGCGAGGTGCTCGGGCCGGCCGCCGGCGGCGGGCTGCATCTGGTTGCCGAGGGCCGGGCCGCCGCCGACCCGGTCGCCTCGAATGCCGCCGCGGACGGCCGCGAACAGAACCGCAGGATCGAGATCGTCCTGCAAAGCCAATAGCAACGGTGACATCCTTGCCTCGTGCCGCCATCCTTCGCTGGTGCTGGACCCTGCTGGGCGTGCTGTCGCTGGCCGGCAGCATCTGGTTCCTGGGGCCGCTGCTGCCGTTGCTCGAGGATGCGGCGCCGCGGCTGGCGCTCGTGCTGGTCGTGCTGGCGGCGGGAGTCGGCACCACCCTGCTGCTCGATCGCCGCCACCGCCGGCGCGAAACCGCCCTGACGGCCGGCATCACCGGCGGCGATGCCGAGCAGCGGCGGGAAGCCGACGCCATCCGGGCGCGGATCACCACCGCGCTGTCGCTGCTGAAGCAGGCCCGCGGCAACCGCGGTTATCTCTATGAACAGCCCTGGTATGCCATCATCGGGCCGCCCGGCGCCGGCAAGACAACGGCGCTGCTGAACGCCGGCCTGGAATTCCCGCTGGCCGCCGAACTGGGTCCCGGCGCGGTGGCGGGGGTCGGCGGCACCCGGCTGTGCGAGTGGTGGTTCACCGAAGGCGCCGTGCTGATCGATACCGCCGGCCGCTATACCACCCAGGATTCCGATGCCGCGGTGGACCGGGCCGGGTGGGACGCCTTCCTCGACCTGCTGCGGCGCACCCGGCCGCGCCAGCCACTGAACGGTGTGATCGTGGCGATCGCGCTCAGCGACATCGCCCACGGCTCCGCCGATCTGCGCAGCCAGCACGCCCGCGCCATCCGCGGGCGCATCGGCGAGCTGGAAAAGCGTTTCGGCATGCGCATGCCGGTCTATGCGCTGTTCACCAAGGTCGATCTGATCGCCGGGTTCACCGAGTTCTTCGACGATCTCGACCGCGACCGGCGCGCCCAGGTGTGGGGGATGACCTTTCCGTTCGCGACCGACCAGGCCGGCCCCGACCGGAGCGGACCGGCAGCAGCCTTCGCCGCCGGGTTCCGCCAGCTGGTCGAACGCCTGGACGCGCGTCTGTTCGACCGCCTGCAGGCCGAGCGCAGCGCCGACCGCCGCCCCCTGATCGCCGGCTTCCCCGCCCAGATCGCCAGCCTGGAAGTGCCGCTCGCCGGCTTCCTCGGCGAGGCGTTCGGCGGCGCGCCGGCCGACCCGGCACCGCTGCTGCGCGGCGTCTATCTCACCTCCGCCACCCAGGAAGGGACCCCGATCGACCGGCTGACCGGATTGCTGTCACGCGCCTTTGGCCTCGCCCAGCGGCAGGTCGCGCGGCTGCGGCCCGAGACCGGGCGCACCTATTTCCTCACCCGCCTGCTGCGTGACGTGGTGTTCAACGAGGCTATGCTGGTCAGCGAGCGGCCGGGCCGCCGGCGCGGCCGGGCGGTGCTGCGCGTGGCCGGGTTCGCCGGCGCGGCGGTGCTGGCGGTGCTGGCCACCGGGGTGCTGCTGCATGGCCGGGCGGCCAGCCGGCAGGCGATCGACACCAGCCTCGCCGCCCTCGCCGCCTACGCGCAGAGCGCCAGCCGCGTGCCGCTCGACCCGGTCGCCGATGCCGACCTGTCCGGCCTGGTGCCGCTGCTTGACCAGGCGCGCCTGCTGGACCGCATGGAGCCGGGCGGCGCGGCCGATCCGATCAGTCGCTGGCTTGGCCTGTCCCAGGACGGCAAGCTCGCCGCCGGCCAGCGCGAGCTGTATCGGCATGCGCTGACCTATGCGTTGTTTCCGCGCCTGATCTGGCGGCTGGAAGCGCAGATGCGCGGCAACCTCAACCAGCCGGAATTCCTCTACGAGGCCACCCGCATCTACCTGATGCTCGGCAGTACCGGGCCGCTGGACCGCGATCTGGTGCGCGACTGGATGACGCTCGACTGGCGGGTGGCCTATCCGGGCGCCGGCGCCGCCGCCCTGCGCGAGGGCATGGCGCGCCATCTCGACGCCCTGCTCGCCGAGCCGCTGCCGTGGATCCAGCTGGACGGCGAGCTGGTTGCCCAGGCGCGCGCGACCTTCGGCCGCGTCACCCTGGCGCAGCGCGTCTATTCCCGCATCCGGCCTTCCGCCGCCGCGCAGCGCCTGCCGCCATGGCGGCCCGACGAGGCGCTCGGAGCGGCCGGGGCGGGGCTGTTCATCCGCGCCTCCGGGCGCCCGCTCAGCGAGGGAATACCGGGCTTCTACACCGTGGATGGCTTCCACAAGGTGCTGCTGCCCTCGCTCGGCCAGGCGGTGCAGCAGATCGTCGCGGAAAGCTGGGTGCTCGGGCAGCGCCTCACGCTGGACCCGAACGGCGAGCAGATGCGCGCCCTGCAGCGCGACGTGATCGCCCTCTATGAAGCCGACTATGTGCAGACCTGGGACCAGATGATGGCCGATCTGGACCTGGCGCCGCTGCGCAGCCTGGCGCAGGCGGCGCAGGGCCTGTACATCGTTTCCCACCCGGAATCGCCGCTGCGCCGCCTGCTCGCCGCCATGGGCCGCCAGCTCAGCCTGTCGGTCCCGCCCTCGGATGGGCCGGGCGGTTCCCAGGAGCCGGCCGCGCAGCAGCCGGCGGTCAGCGACACCCAGCTGCGGCTGTCGGCGCTGATGGGGGTCAGGGCGCCGGCCGATCCGCCGGCGGCCCGGCCCGGCCGCGAGATCGACGACCATTATGACGGCCTGCGCCAACTGGTCGGCGTCGGCGCCGGTGCGCCGCTCGACCAGGCGCTGAAGACGCTCGGCGACCTGCAGCAGCAGCTTGCCAAGCTCGCCGCCGCGCCGGTCAGGGGCGGTCCGGTCGCGGTGCCGGCCGCCGACGATCCGGCCATGGCCCTGCGGGCGGAGGCGCGGCGCCAGCCGCAGCCGCTGGCGCGCTGGCTGACGACCATCGCCGGCAGCGCCATCGCGCTGCGCAGCGGCGACATCCGCCAGCAGATCGTTGCGGTCTTCAACGGCAGCGATGGCCCGGCGGCGCTGTGCGCGGCGACGGTCAACGGCCGCTACCCGTTCACGCCGGGCGCCACGACCGAGACGTCGCTGAATGATTTCGCCCGCCTGTTCGCCCCCGGCGGGGTGATCGACGGCTTCTTCAACACGCTGCTGAAACCTTATGTCGATACCTCCGGGCCGGTCTGGAAACTGCAGAGCGTGGACAATGAACAGATATCGCTGGCCGCCGCCGACCTGGCGCAGTTCCAGCGTGCCGCCCAGATCCGCGACCTGTTCTTCTCCGGCGGCCGCCCGACCGCCGGTTTCCGTTTCGACATTGCGCCGGTCAGCCTCGACGCCCGCGCCGCAGGGGTGACGCTCGATCTCGGCGGCACGGCCCTCACCTACAGCCACGGCCCGCCCCGCTCGACGGAAATCACCTGGCCCGGCGCCAGCCTCATGCCGGCCGTCCGGCTGGCCTTCGACCCGCCGGCCGGCAGCGGCGCCTGGCAGGAGAGCGGCCCGTGGTCGATGTTCCGCCTGTTCAGCCGCGGCAAGCTGCTGCCACCTGCCGCCGGCGAAAAATACAGCCTGACATTCCAGACCGGAGAGCGGCAGGCGGTGTTCGAGATCAGGGCGGGCGCGTTGCCAAACCCGCTCACGCCGGGCATCCTGCAGGCATTCCGCTGTCCGGCCGTGCAATGATCCTGGGAAGTTCCGCTTTGCAACCTGCCGCTGCGCCCACATTTGACACTGGACAGCAGGTTCCGACCCTGCCCTAATAATTTCGATACCGTGGGGTCAAACGGAATGGCAACAGATGCCGGCCGGATGTAAGCAAACAGCCATGTCCGAATCACGTGCTGGCACGCCCGGGTGCCGCTGACATGTCGTCTCGTGATGCCCTCGCCCTCCCCGATCTGCGCGACGATGCGCCGGCTGGCGAAAACCTTGAGCTTGACGCGGATTTCGCTGCTCTCGAGCGGGCCGTGCAGGGCAAGCCGGAGACGCAGCAGGGTGATCCGGCAGTACCGCCCGACTGGAAGGAAGCCGAGAAACTGGCCGGCGCGCTGCTGCAGCGCACGCGCGACCTGCGGATCCTGACCCATCTGGCGGTGGCGCGGCTGAATCGCACCGGCCTGCCTGGGTTTGCCGATGTCATGACCCAGATACGCGACCAGATCGAAGCGCGCTGGAAACAGGTCCACCCGCAGCTCGACCCCGAGGATGACCTGGACCCCACCTGGCGCAGGAATGCGCTGTCCGGGTTGCAGCACCCGGGCAACGTGTTGCGGACGCTGCGCGATCTGACGGTGGCGACCACGCGGGAGCGCGCACCGATCCAGTGGCGCGATATTGCCATCTTCCAGGGCCAGCTTGCCGCCGATGCGGATCGTACGAAACTGACCGAGGCGGCCATTCGTGCCGCGTTCACCACCACCGATCCGGAACAGGTCGCCACCCTGCGCGGCGCCGTCAGCCGTGCCCTGCAGGAAAGCAGGAACATTCCGACGGCGTTCGAAGCCCATGCGGGACAGACCACCGGACCGGATTTGGCGCCGCTGCAGAAGTTGCTGTCCGAAATCGAACAGGGATTGCAACGGTACGATGTGGCAAAGCCGGGTACGGTGGCGGCGGCTGACGAGGCCGGCGATGCCGCAGGTCCGGCATCCGCCGCCGCGCGGGACGGTGGCAACGTCCAGTCGATCGGTGCGATCTCGCGCCGCGACGATGCGCTGTATCTGCTGGATCTTGCCGCCGCCTATTTCCGCGCCCACGAGCCGTCCAGCCCGGCGCCATTGCTGATCGACCGCGCCCGGCGGCTGGCGACGCTCGATTTTCTCGACATACTCCGCGATCTTGCACCCGACGGCCTGCGACAGGCCGAAGTCGTCGCCGGGCCACCGCCGGGAGAGTGAGGCGGGCTGCTGGAACTGCGCGCGCCACCGCATTTCCCAGGGTGGTCCGGAGTTGCCATGATGTCTACCAGTTAAGGAGGAACGCCAGTCGTGGCCAAAGCGAGCAGCCAGAAGTTCATCGCGCGCAACCGCTGTCCGCGGGTGCAGATCGAATACGATGTCGAGACCTACGGATCACAAAAGAAGATCCAGTTGCCGTTCGTGGTGGGCGTCATGTCGGATCTGTCGGGCAATCCGGCCGATCCGCTGCAACCGGTTGCCGACCGCAAGATGCTCGAGATCGACGTCGATAATTTCGATGACCGCATGAAGGCGATCAAGCCGCGGGTTGCCTTCATGGTGCCGAACACCATGACCGGCGAAGGCAACGTGGCGGTCGACATCACCTTCACCAGCATGGACGATTTCTCACCGGCGGCGATCGCCAGCAAAGTGGATGGCCTGTCGAAGCTGCTGGAAGCACGCACCCAACTTTCGAACCTGCTGACCTACATGGACGGCAAAAGCGGGGCCGAGGCCCTGATCAACAAGGTGCTCAGCGATCCCGCCCTGCTGCAGACGCTCGCGGCCCAGCCGGCGGACGACAAGCCGGCGCCAACCGGGTCGGAGAGCTAGGCGATGTCCGCGACACAATCCAGTCAGTCCGCCACCGCCACGACGGCGCTCGAAAGCGACTTCGCCAACCTGCTGAACCGCGAGTTCAAGCCGAAGAGCGACACCGCCCGCGATTCCGTGGCGCTGGCGGTGAAGACGCTGGCGCAGCAGGCGCTGGCGCAAACCACCCTGGTGTCGGACGACGCGATCGCCTCGATCGGCGCGCTCATCAAGGCGATTGATGCGACCCTGACCGCGCAGGTCAACCTGATCCTTCACCACGAGGACTTCCAGCAGCTGGAAAGCGCCTGGCGTGGACTGCATTACCTCGTCAACAACACCGAGACCGACGAGACGCTGAAGATCAAGGTCCTCAACATCTCGAAGAAGGACCTCGGCAAGACGCTCAAGAAGTTCCGCGGCACCGCCTGGGACCAGAGCCCGATCTTCAAGCGGCTCTACGAGGAAGAGTACGGGCAGTTCGGCGGCGAGCCGTTCGGTCTGCTGGTGGGCGATTATTATTTCGACCACATGCCGCAGGACACCCAGCTGCTGGCCGACCTTGCCCAGGTTGCGGCGGCCTCGCACGCACCATTCATCGCCGCCGCGGCGCCCACGGTCATGCAGATGGAGAGCTGGGATGAACTGGCGAACCCGCGCGATCTGACCAAGATCTTCCAGACGCCGGAATATGCCTCCTGGCGGTCGCTGCGCGAAAGCGATGATTCCCGCTATATCGGCCTCACCATGCCGCGCTTCCTCGCGCGCCTGCCCTACGGGGCGGCCACCGAGCCGGTGGAGGAATTCGCCTTCGAGGAAGACACCTCCGGCGGCCACAGCGCCAACTACGCCTGGTGCAACTCGGCCTACGCGATGGCGACCAACATCACCCGGGCCTTCAAGACGTTTGGCTGGTGCTCGAATATCCGCGGCGTCGAGAGCGGCGGCGCGGTCGAAGGATTGCCGGCGCACACCTTCCCCGACGAGGATGGCGGCGTCGCCATGAAGTGCCCCACCGAAATCGCCATCAGCGACCGGCGCGAAGCCGAGCTGGCGAAGAACGGCTTCATGCCGCTGATCTTCAAGAAGAACTCGGATTTCGCCGCTTTCATCGGGGCGCAATCGCTGCAGAAGCCGCAGGAATATCAGGACCCTGCCGCGACGGCGAACGCCAATCTCGCCGCCCGCCTGCCCTATCTGTTCGCAACCTGCCGCTTTGCCCACTACCTGAAATGCATGGTGCGCGACAAGATCGGCGCGTCGATGGCCAAATCACAAGTGCAGTCCTGGCTGCAGTCCTGGCTGATGAACTATGTGGACGGCTCACCGGAATCAAGCTCGCTCGAGTACAAGGCCACTCATCCGCTGGCAGATGGCACCGTCGAACTCGAAGAAAACGAAGAAAATCCTGGCTACTACCAGGCAAAGTTCTATCTGAAGCCGCATTACCAGCTGGAGGGCCTGACCGTCTCCTTGCGGCTTGTCTCCAGGATGCCGAAATAACGGACGCCTGTCCGATCCACAGCTAAGAGAAAGGATGCCGCGCAATGGCCATAGAAGCCTATATGTTCTTTCAGAACTATCCCAACAACAGCCCCGGGTACCTGCTCTCGGAGTCGCAGGTTGAATTGACCAAGAGCAGCATGGATCTGGAGATCGTTGATCCGTTCATCACCGCTGCAAGCACCAGCAATAAGGGGCTTTTTGAAGTCGAGGATTACAGCTTCGACATCGAGCAGATACTGAGCATCGGCAGCCAGACCTCCGGCTCCGGCGCCGGCAAAGTAACATTCAACCCTTTCTCGATCACCCGCAAGATCGACAGGTCATCGCCGACGTTCTATCAGAATGCCTGCGCCGGCACGCCATTCATGAATGTCGGGCTGGGCATGAAGAAGGCCGCCGGCGTTGGAACCGGGTCCACCGGCGTCATGTTCCTCGCCTTCACCTTCAAGCTCGTTGCCGTCAAGACCTGGGCCATCGCCCATGACGATGAGGCGCCGAAGGAGACGGTCACCTTCGAGTATGGCGCGCTGGTCATGCAGTACTCCCAGCAGAAGCCTGATGGATCGTTGAATCCGGTCATCAGCAAGGGCTGGAACCGGGTCATCAACAAGACCATGGACGATGTGAAAAAGAACATCGACGCCGCAAAGTAACGTCACCGCGCAGAATCCCGGGTACCGCCGCCGTGGGCGCACGCGAAACATTGCTCCTGGGCGACGTCCAGGGCGCGCTGGCCATTCTGAAGCAGGACGTGCGCCGGGCGCCGGGCGACCCGCGTCTGCGCACCTTCCTGTTCCAGTTGTTCTGCGTGACCGGCGAATGGGAGCGGGCGCTGGCACAGGCGGCGGTCGCGGCGGAACTCGATCCGGCGGCGGCGGAAATGGCGCAGGCCTACCAGGCGGCGATCCGCTGCGAAATGCTGCGGGAAAAAGTGTTCCGCGGCGAGCGCTCGCCCACCGTGCTCGGCGATCCCGGGCCATGGCTGCCGCTGCTGATCGAGGCGACCCGCCTGCTCGCCACCGGACAGGCCGGGGAGGCGGCGCGGCTGCGCGATGCCGCCTTCGCGGCCGCGCCGGAAACCACCGGGGTGATGGACGACACGGCCTTCGCCTGGATCGCCGATGCCGATCCGCGCCTCGGCCCGGTGCTCGAGGCCTTCATCAACGGCAGCTACATGTGGATCCCGTTCATCCATGTGCGCGCGCTGCAGCTCGACCCGCCGGCGGATCTGCGCGACCAGGTGTGGATGCCCGCCCATTTCACCTGGAGCAACGACGGCGAGGCGGTCGGCTTCATCCCGACCCGCTATCCCGGCTCGGCAGCCGCCGCCGACCCGGCGCTCGCGCTGTCGCGCCGGACCGACTGGTACGATGCCGGCGGCGACTGGTCGCTGCCGCTGGGCCAGCGCGTGCTGGTGACCGACACTGCCGAGACGGCGTTGATGGACATACGCCGGCTGTCGATCGCCCCAGCTAGCACCGGCGCCCCAGCTAGCACCGGCGCCCCAGCCGCCACCGGCCTCGCTTAGGCGATGTCCGGCCTGCGCGGCCGCGAGCGGCTACAGCCCTCGTTGCTCGACCGGCTGACCGATAACGCCCCCGCCCAGAAGCGCGACGGCCCCGACCAGCAGGCGCTGTCCATGACGCAGCTCCGCCAGGCGGTGCTGCGCGACCTGGCGGCGCTGCTCAACACCACCAACCTGACCACGCTGATCGACCTGGAAGCCACGCCGCTGGTCGCCGCCTCGACCCTGAACTACGGTATTCCCGGCTTCGCCGGCCTGATCGAGTCGTCGATGCACATGATGGCGCTGGAGCGTCAGCTTGCCGACGCCATCCGCGCCTACGAGCCCCGCATCCGGCCGGCGACGCTGCGCGTGCGCGCCCGCGGGTCGCGCGGCGACAATGCCAACGCCCTGCTGGTGTTCGAGATCGAGGGCGAGCTGTGGGCGCAGCCGGTGCCGCAGCAACTGTTCCTGGAGACCGCCATCGAACTGGAAACCCGCCTGGCAGTGGTCACCGAAGTGAAGGGGACGCGCTGATGGATCCGCGGCTGCTGCACCATTACGAACGCGAGCTGAGCTACCTGCGCGACATGGGCCGCGAATTCGCCGCCGAATTCCCCAAGATCGCCGGCCGCCTGGACATGGCGAACACCGAGGTGGCCGATCCCTATGTCGAGCGTCTGCTCGAGGGCTTTGCCTTCCTGACCGCCCGCATCCAGATGAAGATGGAGGCGGAGTTCCCGACCTTCACGCAGTCGCTGCTGCAGATGGTCTACCCGCATTATTTCGCCCCCACCCCGTCGATGGCGGTCGTGCGGATCACCCCCGATGCCACGCTGCGCACCTCGCCGCAGGGGATCGCCCTGCCGGCCGGCCTGGAACTGCGCAGCCTGCTCGGCACCGAAGACCAGACCAACTGCGTGTTCCGCACCGGGCATGCGATGCACCTGCTGCCGATCGACGTGGTGGGGGCCGACTACATCGCCACCGCCGCCGCCGTCGCCGCGCTCGGGCTGCCCGAACAGCCGAACACCAAGGCGGCGATCCGGCTGCGCCTGCGCACGATGGCCGATCTGCCGGTCGCCAAGCTTTCGCTCGAGAGCTTGAGTTTCTTCCTCGGCGGCGAGGCGGACGGGGCGCGCATGCGGCTGTACGAACAGCTCAGCGCCAACGTGATCGGCATCGTCGTGCGTCCCGGCGAGCGCCCGCTGCCCTGGCAGGAGCGGCTGCCGCGCTCGGCCCTGCGCGCCGCCGGCTTCGAGCCGGAGGAAGCGTTGCTGCCCCGCGCACCGGTGTCGTTCGACGGCTACCGGCTGCTGCAGGAATACTACGCGATGCCGCAGCGGTTCCTGTTCTTCACCCTGTCCGGCCGCGAGCTCGGCCGCGCCGCCATCCGCTGCGCCGCGTCCGAACTCGAAATCATCTTCCTGCTCGACCGCAGCGAACCGTCGCTGATGGCGTTCGGGCCGGACCACATGCAGCTCCACTGCACGCCGGCGATCAACCTGTTCCCCAAACGCAGCGACCGGGTGAACCTGTCGGACCACGATGCCGAACACCTGATCATGCCCGACCGCATGCGGCCGCTGGACTACGAGGTGTTCTCGGTGCTCTCGGTCGAGGGCTTCGCCGCCGATGGCGGCCCGACCCAGCCGTTCTTTCCGTTCTATGCAGCCAACGACCTGAGCCGCAACCCGGGGCACCGCAGCTATTACATGCTGCGCCGGCAGCCGCGCCGGCTGTCGTCGCGCGCCCGCGAGCAGGGCCCGCGCTCCAGCTATCTCGGGCACGACACCCTCATCTCGCTGGTCGATGCCGACGCGGCGCCGATCAAGCGCGCGCTGCGCCAGCTCGGCCTGGAGCTGATGTGCACCAACCGCGACCTGACGCTGTCGATGCCGGTCGGCAAGAAGCACACCGACTTCACCATCAACCTCAACGCGCCGATCGCCTCGGTGCGCTGCATCGTCGGCCCCACCCAGCCCCGCCCCTGCCGCGGCGACGGCGACTATGCGTGGCGCTTCATCTCGCATCTCGGCCTCAACTATCTCAGCCTGGCCGATAGCGGCGACGTGCAGGGCGCCGCCGCCCTGCGGGAACTGCTGCGCCTGTATGTGCACAGCAACGACCAGATTGCCGCCCGCCAGCTCGAGGGTCTGCTCTCGGTGAGCACGTGCCCGGTGGTCCGGCGCATTCCGGGCGCCGGTCCGATCTGCGCCGGCCGCGGCCTGGAAGTGACGCTGCTGCTGGATGAAGCCGCGTTCGGCGGCGCCGGCAGTATCCTGCTGGCGGCCGTGCTCGACCGGTTCTTCGCCAAATACGTCTCGATCAACAGCTTCACCGAAACGGTGCTGCGGACCCAGGAGCGTGGCGAGGTGATGCGCTGGCCGATGCAGCTCGGCCTGCGCCCGGTGCTTTGATCCCGTCATGATGCAAGCCGCGCCCGACCCGGCACCCCACCCGCCTTCCACGGCTGCCGCGGACCTGCGCGCCCGCCTGCAGGAAGCGCCGCCGCACGCCTTCGGATTCTTTGCCATCCTGCGCCTGCTCGAGGCGATCCATGCGGATCGTCCCCGGCTCGGCCGCAGCGGCCGGCCTGGCGAGGATGCATTCCGGCTGGCGCAGGAGCCATCGGTCACCCACGCGCCGGCCTCGCTGGCCGGCTGGGAAGCCGGGGCGGAGGGCAATCCGGACCGGCTGCTGGTGCATTTCTTCGGCCTGTTCGGCCCGGACGGGCCATTGCCGATCCACCTGACCGAATACGCCCGCGAACGCCGCAGCCGCTACCGCGATGCCACCTTCCAGCGCTTCGCCGACCTGTTCCATCACCGCGCGCTGTCGCTGTTCTTTCGCGCCTGGGCGGACGTGCGGCCAACCGTCAGTTTCGACCGGCCGGAACAGGACCGGTTCGGCCACTATGTCGGCGCCCTGATCGGCCTGTCGACGCCGTTCCTGCGCAACCGCGACGCCATGCCGGACCTGACGAAGCTGCACTTCGCCGGTCATCTCTCCTTGCAGACGCGGCATGCCGAGGGCCTGGCGTCGATCCTGTCGTCGTTCTTCACCATACCGGTCAGCGTCGAGAGCTTCTGCGGCAGCTGGCTGTCGCTGCCGGCCGCCGACCGCACCTGCCTCGGCGCCGGCCCGGAGCGGGCGGCGCTCGGCCAGACGGCCCTGCTCGGCGACCGGGTATGGAGCCGTCAGCACAAGTTCCGCATCGTGTTCGGCCCGCTCAGCTGGCAGGACTACGAGCGCCTGCTGCCGGACGGATCGAGCTTCCACAAACTGGTGCCGCTGGTGCGCAACTACACCGGCGACGTCCTGGTCTGGGACGTGAACCTGATCCTGCGTCGCGACGACGTGCCTGGCATCCGCCTGGGGCAACAGGGCCGGCTCGGCTGGACCACCTGGCTGATGCCGCGGCGGACGCCCGCGGACGCCGCCGATCTGTTCCTCAACGCCAGTGCCGACAGCCACGCCATTGCCATGGCCCGCGCCACCAACCAGCACGAATCAAGGGGCAACCCAGCATGACCGAGATCAGCCGCGCCGTCCTGTTCGGCAAACTCAACCCCGTCGGCTATCGCGCCATTGAAGGCGCAACGGTGTTCTGCAAGCTGCGCGGCAACCCGTATGTCGAACTGGTGCACTGGCTGCACCAGATCCTGCAGGCCCAGGACAGCGACCTGCACCGCCTGGTCCGGCATTACGAAATCGATGCGTCGCGGCTGGCCGCCGACCTGGTCGCGGCGCTGGACAAGCTGCCGCGCGGCGCCACGGCGATTTCGGATTTCGCCCCGCAGATCGAGGATGCGATCGAACGCGGCTGGGTGTTCGGCACGCTGATGTTCGGGGCCTCGCAGATCCGCATCGGCCACCTGATTCTGGGAATTCTCAAAACGCCGCACCTGCGCAACGCGCTGAACGCCACGTCGCCGCAGTGGCAGCGGCTGAACCCTGATACGCTCGCCGACCAGTTCGCCAGCGTGCTGGCCGCCTCCCCCGAGGCATCGATGGCCGCCGCCGACGGTGGCGGCGCTTCCACCCCCGGCGAGGCGAGCGGCGCGATGGCGCCCGCCGCGATGGGGCGGCAGGAGGCGCTGGCCCGCTTCGCGGTGGATCTCACGGCGCGGGCGCGCGACGGCGGCATCGACCCGGTGACCGGGCGGGACAACGAGATCCGGCAGATCGTCGATGTGCTGATGCGCCGCCGCCAGAACAACCCGATCCTCACCGGCGAGGCCGGGGTCGGCAAAACCGCCGTCGTCGAGGGCTTCGCGCTGCGGATCGCGCAGGGTGACGTGCCGCCGATGCTGCGCGACGTCAGCCTGCGGATGCTGGATGTCGGGCTGCTGCAGGCCGGCGCCAGCATGAAGGGCGAATTCGAGAACCGGCTGCGCCAGGTGATCGAGGAGGTGCAGTCCTCGCAGCAGCCGATCATCCTGTTCGTTGACGAGGCGCACACGCTGATCGGCGCCGGCGGCGCCGCCGGCACCGGCGACGCGGCGAACCTGCTGAAGCCGGCGCTGGCCCGCGGCACGCTGCGCACCATCGCCGCCACCACCTTCGCCGAATACAAGCGCTATTTCGAAAAGGACCCGGCGCTGACCCGGCGCTTCCAGGTGGTGCAGATCGACGAGCCGGACGAGGCGCGCGCCGTCGGCATGATGCGCAGCATCGCCGCCCCGCTGGAAACGCATCACAAGGTGCAGATCCTGGACGAGGCGATCGAGGCCGCGGTGCACCTGTCGCACCGCTACATTCCGGCCCGGCAATTGCCCGACAAGGCGGTCAGCCTGCTCGACACCGCGGCCGCCCGCGTCGCCATCAGCCAGCATGCGGTGCCCCCCGCGGTCGAGGATTGCCGCCGCCGCATCACCGCCCTGGAGACCGAGCGCGGCATCATCGCCCGCGAAACCGCGGTCGGCATCGACGGCGCCGGCCGCGATGCCAAGGCCGGGACGGCGCTGACGCAGGAACAGGCGACGCTGAAAACCCTGGAGGCACGATGGGAGAGCGAGCGGGCACTGGTCGGGCGCATCCTGGCGCTGCGTGCCAAACTGCGGGCGGCCGCCGTCGCCGTTGACGCCCCGGCCGGTGACAACGCCGCCGCGGCGCTGCCCAACGGCGACACGGCGGCATCCCTGGCCGAGCTGCGCAGCCTGCAGGCGGAGCTGGCGGTGCATCAGGGCGAGCACCCGCTGATCCTGCCGAGCGTCGACCGGCAGGCGGTGGCGTCCGTGGTCGGCGACTGGACCGGCATTCCGGTTGGCCGCATGGTGCGCAACGAGGCGCAGGCGGTGCTGACGCTGGCGGACACGCTGGCGCGGCGGGTGGTCGGGCAGGATCACGGCCTGCACATGATCGCGCGGCGTTTGCATACGTCGCGCGCCGGTCTCGACAATCCGTCCAAGCCGGTCGGCGTGTTCATGCTGTGCGGCCCCTCGGGCGTCGGCAAGACCGAGACGGCGCTGGCGATCGCCGAAGCGCTCTATGGCGGTGAGCAGAACCTGATCACCATCAACATGAGCGAATTCCAGGAGGCGCACACCGTTTCCACCCTGAAGGGCGCGCCTCCCGGCTATGTCGGCTACGGCGAAGGCGGCGTGCTGACCGAGGCGGTGCGGCGCAAGCCCTATTCCGTGGTGCTGCTCGACGAGGTCGAGAAGGCCCATTCGGACGTGCACGAAATCTTCTTCCAGGTGTTCGACAAGGGCGTCATGGAAGATGGCGAAGGCCGCTCGATCGACTTCCGCAACACGCTGATCCTGCTGACCTCCAATGTCGGCACCGATCTGGTGATGTCGCTCTGCCGCGATCCGGAACTGATGCCCGACACCGATGAGATCGCCAAGGCGCTGCGCCAGCCGCTGCTCAAGGTGTTCCCGCCGGCGCTGCTCGGCCGGCTCATCGTCATTCCCTATCTGCCGCTGAGTGATGCGGTGATGGCCGACATCATCCGTCTGCAGCTGGGGCGGATCGCGGCGCGGGTGAACGATGCGTATGCGGTCCGGTTCAGCTACGACGACGACGTGGTCCGGCTGATCGCCGCCCGCTGCAGCGAGCCCGAGAGCGGCGGCCGCATCATCGATGCGATCCTGACCAACACGATGCTGCCCGACATCAGCGGCGCGCTGCTCGGCCGCATGCTGGAAGGCAGCGCGATCAACCGGGTGCATGTCAGCACCGCGGAACAGGCGTTCAGCTATGCCTTCGACTGAATCCCGGCCGGACCAGCACAGCCGGCGGCAGGATTGAAACCGGGTTGGCAATGGCGTAAGCGGGCACCATCTGGGCGGCAACGGAGAAGCAGACATGGCGGATGCAGATGACATCGGCATGGACAAGGCTCAGCTGAAGAAGCTTCTGTCCCTCTCCAAGAAAGAGCCGGTGAGCTGCGCTGTCGGCATGAACGGCAGTCAGGCCGCGATTCTGCTCGACAAGATCAAGCAACCGAAGGCGGTCTCAAAGCTGCTGGTGGACCAGTTCCCCAATCTGAAGAATCCACGCTGGGGAAGCGCCTGGGTCGATGTGGCCGAAAATCCGAAGCTGGTGATCCTGACGCTCAACAAGGCCGCGTCCGGGCTGGCGCGGAGTTTGAAGAAGTCGCTGAAGGGAACCGGGTACAGCCAGGTCGAGATACGGCTGGAGGATGGGTCGGTCGCCGAGAAGACCGGCGACGAGGATGAAGCCGGTGCTCCGGACGGCGTCCAGCCGCGGGCACCCGGCCATGAAGATGGCCGGGACGCGGCATCGGCGCCGGATGGCGAGGCCAGGACCGAAAGGCAGTCGGACGACGCACGGCAGCCGGCGGCCGGCGATGACGCGCCATCGGTGCCGGCCGACAACGGCGAACTCACCCGCCGGCTGACCGAAGCGGTCAGGCGGGTGGTCGCGGCCGTCACCAACGACCCGTCGCGCAAGGCCGAACTGACGACACTGGCGACCCAGGCGCAGGCAGCTCTGCGGGCCGGCGATCCGGCAACCGCCGCAAGTGCGATCGCGCAGCTGGAAGCCGCTCTGGCTGGCGGCGCGAGGCCGGCCGCCGGTGCCTCCGCATTTGCCAAAGCCAGGGTGGCCTGGATCGCCACCCGCAAGAAGGTCGAAAACGATATCGACAAGCTACAGGGCGCGTTCACTGCGGCGTTCAAGGACCATCCGGTCGGCCCGGATCTGGGAACGGCGTTCAAGGCCCGCGCGGACAAGGTTCTCGACGCGCTCGACGAGACGCTGGCGCACAAGCTCGACGAGGTCACCCGCGCCACCGACGCCGCACAGCACGCCAGGCTGGTGCAGGAAGCACGGCAGATCATTCAACGATACGAGACAACCATCGCCAGTGATCCGACCATCAAGGCGCTGGACGAAAACCCGTTTGTGCCGGTTTCGATACAGAAAACCATGACGGCGACGCTGTCCACGCTATCGAAATTAATCATATAGGGACCAGGGCATGCGGGGTCCACGCGTGTTCCGGCCGGCTCCGGGTTCAACGTCCAGGCTACATACAGACGCAACAAAGGTCGAGGAAACTGGTCATGTCTGACTCTCTGGATTCGACCAACCCGGACAGCGCTGCCGCGCCGGCCGACGCATCCGGTTCGGAGTCGTCACTGACCGATGCGCATCATGACTGGGTCTCGTCGTTTACCGGCATCGACACCAGGGCCACTGCGACCAGTTCCGGCAGCGGTGACTCCGGTGGTGGGGTGTGGGGCGCGCTCTCGGGCGCGGTGAGTGCCGCGGGCAGTGCCGTTGCCGACGCGGCGGGTGGCGTGATCGATACGGTTGAAACCGCCGCCGGTGGCGTTGCCGATGCGGTCGGGAAAGCCGCCGGCACTGTCGCCGACGCGGCGGGCGGCGTGGTCGATACGGTTGAAACCGCCGCCGGTGGCGTTGCCGATGCGGTCGTGAAGGCCGCCGGCACTGTCGCCGATGCGGCGGGCGGCGTGGTCGATACGGTGAAGACCGCCGCCGGCGACGTTGCCGATGCGGTCGTGAAGGCCGCCGGCACTGTCGCCGATGCGGCGGGCGACGCTGTGGTCGAAGCGGAAAGCGCGCAATACAACGCGGCAATGCAGACGCTTGACGCTGAAATCAAGAACGTTGCTGACGCTGGCCTTGATGCAAGTCATTATGTCGCGCAAGCGAAAGACATCAGGGGCGCTTATGCCGAGGCGATGAAAGTGCCTGGCAACCTCGCGCGCATTGAAGCGGTCACCGCGCTGATGCGGCGCGCTGAACAGGCTGCCAGCGACGCGAAAACAGATGTGGCGCGCGTGAAAAAAGCCGCGGTCGAGGACATCGGCAAAGCTGTCCTGGGCATGGTGGACAGCGCGCGCACGATGATCGCCAAGCTGGACGACAAGGACGACGAAAAAGGCAAGCTGACGAAGCGGCTGCACGATCTGGATGCTGATATCGCCGCGGAAAGCAAACTGACTGACCGCCGGGCCAGAGCGGAAAAGCTCAAGGAGATCAACGTCGCGGCGGAATCGCTGTTTGACAGCGCAGCTGACGCGCAAAAGGCCAAAGACCCGGACGCGGTGCAAGCGGTTTACGCCAAGGCTCTGAAAGACCGCTACGGCATAGAGATAAAAACACCACCTGGATTCAAGAACACGCATCTCGACAAAATCTATAAGATGTTCGACAAAGTGCCGGAAACGGATGTCGTTCAGAGCAAGATGAAAAAGCTAAGTTATGATACGGCAAACCCGAGCGCATGGTACAGCGACACGGAGATTCAGTTCGGCAGCGCCACCGGCGCGGAGAACACACCGATGGAATACACCAACCCCAAGACCGGTGCGAAAGAACATCCGAACTGGTTCAATCTTACTGCTTTGCACGAACTTGGCCACTCAGTTGATGACCGCTTCGGCATCATGAGCGCGAACGGCGGCAAGCCCGGTTGCGGCGGCTGGCGGCAAGAGACAGTGGACAGCGCGGCGCAAGCGATGCTCGGGCTGCTTGGCGGGACAAAACCCGCGCTTGACCCGAAGCGCCTGCACGACCTGACGGTGCTCGCGCTGCGCAACGGCCTGACAACGCAGCCGCCGGATGTCACTGCTGATGACTGGAAAGCGCTGGCGGGGTTTTTCGCCAGGTGCGGCACCCGGCGTTCGGCGATGAACCCGTGGGCGAGTCCGCTTGATGTCAATGGCCGGTCTTATCACCAGGCATACAGTCCGGCGGACGGCGGCGAGCAGTGGGTCAGTTTCAGCATGTCCTCGCATGCCGGGACGCTGAGCAATTACCAGTGGCGCGCACCGGGCGAATGGTTCGCGGAAATCTACTCCTACACCTGGCTGAAATCGATGAATCCGCCAAGCTGGGTCGACAGCGCTGCCGCCGCCTACATGTATGGCGGCAAAGCAGAAGGCGGCGCGCCGTCAGCGAACCATTAGGAGCCGGTCATGTCGCTGTTTTACACTGTTGATGCGCGCTGCGGCAAATGCGGGATCACCAGCAACGTGCAGCTTTCCGCCAGCGTCAACGCTGACCGCCGCCCTGACCTGCGGCAAGCGATCCTGGACGGAACGTTTCAGGCCGTGACGTGCCCGTCCTGCGGCACCGCGCTGCGGCTGCCGGCGCATATCACATATCTCGACATGCGCCGCGGCCAGTGGATTCTGGTCGAGGATGCCGGGCAGATCGCGCAATGGCCGGCTGTTGAGACAGAAGCCACCGAGCTTTTCAGCACATCGTTTGGCGCGTCAGCGCCGCCGCTTCAGCGCACGATCGGCGCTGACCTGAAAGCCCGGCTGGTGTTCGGCTGGCCGGCGTTGCGCGAGAAACTGCTGGCCGCAGAAGCCGGACTTGATGACGTGGTGCTGGAACTGCTGAAAATATCGGTCATTCGCAACGTTCCCGACTCGCCGCTGTCGGATTCGACAGAGCTTCGCCTGGCCGCGGCCAGCGACAGCGCGCTGACGCTGCAGTGGATCAACACAGCGAGCGAGCAAAGCATCGCTGATCTTTCGCTCGAGCGGTCGCTGTATGATGAGCTTGCCGCTGATCTCGAGCCGTGGAGCGAACTGAAAGCGCAGCTCGAAGCCGGCCTGTTCGTTGACATGAACCGCATCATCCGCGCCTGACGCGGCGCTTTCACCAGAAAGGCACGGTCTTGCGCAAAATTCTCGGGCTTCTGGCGTTTATTGCTGGCTTTGCCGGCACTGGCGCTCACGCGGCCGACGTGTGCCCGCTGCTGTCGAACCTGCTGGCCGATCCGCCCGCCGGCTTCATCGCCGACCGCGCCGGGCCAGCCGACTCCAAACACTGGGCCGGCAAGCCGGTGCTGGAAAACGCGAAGTGCCGCCTGTGGGCTTCGTCGTCGGCTGAGGCGCACGAAATGCGCTGCACGGTCAACGACCGCGGCGCGCCAGCCGCGGTGACCGCTTATTACGATGACACAGCAAAAGCGGTCGACCAGTGCCTTGCTGCCCGGCCGGACGCCAGGACCTGGGAGCGTCGCAGCAGAACAGTAAGCGTTGAAGGGCTGCAAAGCACGGAAACGAGCTGGATCTACAACGATCATGTCGTGCGGTTCAAGATCGTGCTGGCTGACGACCGCCGGAGCCATGACGGGTCAGCCTATAACAGCTTTGACGTCGAGTATCTGAAATACTGACGCGAGGCGCGGGCAACCTGGTGATGGAACAAAGTGATGGTTTCTGCCCGGTACGCAATGAGATACCGCCGCTTGCCTCCCTCGGGAGGCTGCCCCGAACCTCACCAAGGGGCATGGCCCTGACCTTGCTTTCCTGCCTCTGATTGCCCGCGCTGGCGCGGACGAGCGGGTTGATCAGTGCGGGTCCGTTGTGCGATCGTTCGGTGCGCGCGGCATTCCGCGGCGCGTGGCGCCGTAAGCGACTGGCTGTCACACGATCCATCGATCAAGCCCCGGGGGCATCATGTTGAAGTCGCTTGAGCACCACGAACACGCTGAACACCTTGCCCACGGCCATGGCCATGGTGAAGCCGGCCACGCGCCCGCGCCGCAATCCTCCGGATTCCTTGGCAGCAGCGGGCAGCGGGCGGCGCTGCTGGTTGCCGTGCTGGCCGCCACGCTGGCAATCACCGAGCAGGGCGCGAAGCACGCGGAAATCCGCGTGCAGGAAAATTCCATTCTGGCGGCGGACGCCTGGTCGCAGTTCCAGGGCAAATCCACCCGCGCAACGCTCTCGAAGGACGTTTCCGACCTGATCGGCACCCTTGCCGCGGCCACGCCCGAGGTGATGGCACAGCGCGCCAAGGTGCTGGAGGGGCTGAAGCAGGATCGCGAACGCTACGAAAGCGACCCGAAGGACGGCAAGGGCGCGGTCGCCAGCCGCGCCAGGGCGTTCGAGGAGGAACGCGAACATTCGCTGGAGCAGACCCATTCCTACCATAACGGTGCGGCCGGCATGGAGCTTGGCATCGTGATGGCGACCGCATCGGCGATCACCCAGTCGCGGATGCTGATCTGGGGGGCGCTGGCGGTTGGCCTGATCGGTGGGGTGTTCGCGATTCTGGGCCTGGTGGCACCGGAAATCGGCGCGGTCTGACCGGTCCGGGCGTCGCCCGGCGGACACCACCTGCGAAAGGGCGTTCATCGTGGAATACAACGTCAGTTTCGGCCGTCTCGGCACGAAAACCCGCGCCGCCCCGGGACCGGCCTTCCGGGTCGCGCTGCTGGGTGACTTCTCCGGACGCGCCAACGCCGGCGTGCTGGAAACCGGCCAGGCGCTGGCCGGCCGCAAGCCGCACAAGGCCGATGTCGATACGCTCGAAACACTGCTGACCCGGCTGTCGCCCGGCATTGCGGTGCCGCTCGACGGCGCGCAGGCCGTGCTGTCGGTGCCGATCCGCAGCATGGACGACTTCCACCCCGACCAGCTGGTCGAGAACCTGCCGGTTTTCGCCGAACTGCTCGACCTGCGCCGCAACCTGAAAAGCAAGTCCGGCTTCGACCGGGCCGCCCGCGAGGTGCTGTCGTGGTCCGGCGAGGCGGCGCTGCCGCCGCCGCCGCGGCAGGCGCGCGGCGCGGTCATCGCCACCGACCGGAAACTGTCGGATTTCGCCCGCCTGACCGGCCGCAAGGCCGCCGTCGCGACGCCGGCGGAGGACCTGATCCGGCGCCTCGTCGGCCCGTTCGTGGTGCCGGAACGCGACGCCCGGCAGGACGCGCTGGTCGCGCGCGTCGATGCGGCGCTGTCCGACACCATGCGCCGCGTGCTGCACCACCCGGATTTCCAGGCCGCCGAGGCGCTGTGGCGCAGCGTGGAGTTCCTGGTCCGTCGGATCGAGACGGATGCCAAGCTGCAGATCGTGCTGTACGACATCTCCGCCGAGGAACTGGCCGCCGACCTGGCGGCCGCCGACGCGCTCGACCGCTCGGCGCTGTATTCCCTGCTGGTCGAACAGCCCGCCCTGGATGCGCAGCAGGGGCCGCTGTCGGTGATCGCCGGCCTCTACCAGTTCGAGGCGACGCCGCCGCATGCCGATCTGCTCGGCCGCATCGCCCAGGTTGCCGCCGCGGCCGGGGCGCCGTTCGTCGCCGGCATCGGCCCCGACGCGCTGAAGACGCCGCGGCACGAATGGCATCCGCTGATCCGGCAAGCCTGGGAGGCGCTGCGCGCCCTGCCCGCCGCGGCCTATCTCGGCCTCGCCACGCCGCGCTTCCTGCTGCGCATGCCGTACGGCAGGCGCAGCGACCCGATCGATGCGTTCGCCTTCGAGGAATTCACCCGCCAAAGCGGGCTGTCCGGCATGCTGTGGGGCAACCCGGCGCTGCTGGCGGCCAATCTCATCGCCGAAACCTGGCAAAGCGGCGGCCGCGCCATGAAGCTGGGCAGCATCGCCAATGTCGGCGACCTGCCGGTCTATGTGTATCAGGACACCGATGGCGAGCAGATCGCGCTGCCCTGCACCGAGCGCCTGTTCACCGAACGCAATGCGGCGCAGGTCAGCAGTTGCGGCGTGAACCCGGTGCTGAGCCTGCGCGGCCGGCCGGAAGTGCGGCTGGGCGGCTTCGCCTCGCTGACCGGCCGCCCGCTGGCCGGCCGCTGGGCGCCCGTCGATGTGACCCCGCCGCCTGCCCCGGTTGTCGCCGGAACGCCGCCGGCGGAAGCCGCAGCTTTGCCCGCCGAAGCCGAAGCGCCGCCGGCAGAGGCCGAAGCGCCGCCGGCGGACGATCTCGACGCGCTGCTGGCCAGTCTTGACACCGCGGCCACCGCCGAAGCGGCCCCCGCCGCCGAAGCGACGGCGATGGACGATCTCGATGCGCTGCTGGCCAGCCTGAACGCCGAACCGCCGCCGCCGGCCGCAGACGACACCGAGGCTGACCTCGATGCCCTGCTGGCGTCGCTGAGGTAGTCGCGACGGGGGTCAGGCCGTTGCGATGCCGATGTCGATCTGCTCGTTGTCCGCCGCCGTTCGCGGGCCGGTGGCGCGGACGATACGTTCCGGCGGAACACCGAGCGTAACGAGCTGTGCCTCGATCAGGCTGGAACGAAGATTGGCGAGGTCGGTGATCGCCTGCGGATCATCGGCTTCGAGATAGCGGGTCAGCACCACCCCGGCGCCGCAGGACTCCGCTGCCCGTGCCGCCGCGGTCGCGATCACTGACTTTGCGTCGTCGTCCAGCATGGCTGACCACGGGGTGAACAACACCCGGTTGCCGGTCGATTTGCGCCGCACCCGTGCGGCGATGGCAGGATGGATGATCCATGGTGCAACAACCAAAGTTGGTTCGCCGCAGTACTGCTTCCAGAGCTGCGTCACCGCCGATTTCGACTCGCACGCGACGAATTCGATGGTAAGATTCGGCGCCAGCGTGTTGGCAAGGAGATCATCGATGTGCCCCTCTCCGCTGACAAGCCATGATTGTCCCTGGTGTTCAGCGAGTACGATGTCGGCCATGGCAGTCTCCCTCGTCAACCACCGCGCCGGCCGGGCGGCAGCCAAACACTTGCAGCCTCATTTCCCGTCGTGCCGCTGACCCTGAGCCTGACCGGTGGCGAAATCCCGCCGGGCCAGCGTCAGACGCGGACATTGCGGTCCGGAACGTTATCGATCGGCCGCGCCCCTGGCAATGACTGGGTGCTGGCCGACCCCGAACGCTACCTGTCCAAAACGCATTGCATCATCAGCGCCGATGACGGGCGCTACGTGCTGACCGACACCAGCTCGAACGGCATCTATATCAATGGCGCGCAACGTGCGACCCAGCGCGACAGCCAGGTGGTGCTGCACGACGGCGACCAGCTGCGGATCAGCAGCTATGTCATCACCCTCACCGAAATCGCCGACATGGCGCCCGCCCGGCGGGATCAAGGCGGCGGGCTGGCGCCCCAGGGCGGGCGCGCGACCGATGGCCCGCTCGACATCGACCCGCTCGACGATCCGCTGGGCCGTGCGCCGGATCCGGCGTTCCGGCATCCGATCGCCCATATGCCGGCACCCGGCCGCGGCGATGATCCGTTCGACATGGCCAGCGAACGCGAGCGCCGGTCGGCCGATGATGATCTGTTCCGCGGCGCCGCCCCGGCCAACGCCTGGAAAGGCCCGACCCAGAACGACCATGCCGACCCCCTGAACCAGGCCTTTACCGCGCCCAAGACGATCCTGCCGGCCAATCCCGCTGATATCGACTTCGACGCACTGATCGGCGATCTCGGCCCGGCATCGTCCGGCCCGGCGGCCTGGGCACCGCTGGCACCGCCGGCCGCACCGCGACCGCAGACAGAGCGGCAGGTCGTCGCGGAACCCGACGACTGGCCACCGGCCGCGCATCCACCGGCCGCGCCCCCCCAGGCGCCGCCGGCCGCACAGGCCGTGCCGCCGCCTGCTCCGCCGGCCGCGCAGCATACCTTCGCGGAACCCGACGACTGGCCGGCGTCCCCACCGGCCGCGCCGCCGCAGGCACCGCCGGCGGCAGCCGGGGCGCCGTCACCGGACAACGCGCGCGCGGCCCTCGCCGCCTTCCTCGCCGGCGCGGGCCTGCCGGATCTGCCTCTTGAGGCCGCCGATCCCGAGGCGACGCTGCGCGCCATCGGCGAGGTGTTCCGCGTGATGGCGGGCGGATTGCGGGAGGTGCTGATGTCCCGCGCCGCCATCAAGGGCGAGATGCGGGTCGAGCAAACCATGATCAGCGCGCGCAACAACAACGCGCTCAAGTTCTCGGCAACAACCGACGAGGCGGTCGCGGCCCTGCTGCGCAGCCGGGGCCCCGGCTACCTGCCGCCGCTGGCGGCGGCGCAGCAGGCGTTCGATGACATCAAGTCGCACGAAATCGCCGTGGTTTCCGGCGTGCAGACCGCCCTGATCGCGCTGCTGCGCCGGTTCGATCCGGATGCCCTGGAAGGAAGGCTGACCCGGGGCATGCTCGACGCCGTGCTGCCGGGTGCCCGCAAGGCGCGCTACTGGGACGCGTTCCGGCAGACCTACGGCACCATCGCACGCGAAGCGGAAGACGACTTTCAGTCCGTGTTCGGACGCGAGTTCGCGCAGGCCTATGTTGCGCAGACGCGCAAGGACTGAAAGTTTGCACGCATGCCGGCGAAGCCCCAACCGATATGGAAAACCCAATGATGCCAGCGGGCGCGCCACCGCAGGTTCGATTGGTTCACACACTCTGAGCACAATGCGCTGAGCACAACGCGCGGCGCGTGCCGCGCGGCCCCCTTCCCTTGCGGGTTTTCCTGCCTGCGAAAATGAGAGATTGGCGGATGATTTCATATCAGCCTGGCAACCAACACAGGCATTCGATCAGGCGCTGGCTGCTGCTCGGCATGACCTGCGGCATGCTGGCAACCGTCGCGGCCTGCGGGTCGCCACCCCCTCCCCCGCCGCCGACGGTCGTCGCCATCAAGCTGACGGCGGCGGCGGATGCCAACGCGACGCAATCGGGCCAGGGGGCGCCGGTGGTGGTGCGCATCTACCAGCTGGCCTCCGCGGCCGCCTTCGATGGCGCGGAGTTCTTCCGCCTCTACAACACCGATACCGCCACGCTGGGCGCCGACCTGGTAAAGAAAGACGAGTATCTGCTGGCGCCCGGCGAAACCAGGTCGCTGACGCTGACGCCGTCGGAACAGACCCACACGATCGGCGTGTTCGCCGCCTATCGCGACTTCCAGCAGGCGACCTGGCGTGCCACCACCCCGGTCCCGCCGCACAAGACAACCGACCTCGCCATCGTCGCGGGCGCCACGGCGGTGACCGTCGAGGCATCTCCGGCGAAACCGGCCAGCCCCTAGCCATGGAGTGGGAGAACAAGGTCGTCTGGGGTGAAGGCCTGTTCCTGCAGCCGCAGCACCTGCAGCAGCAGGAGCGCTATCTCGAGCGCCTGATCCGCAGCAGCGCGTCGGGCCTGGCGCCGTTCAGCTACGGCCTGACGCAGTTGGACATCGACACCGACCTGCTGATGCTGGGCAAGTTCGGGGTGCGGGCGGCCGCCGGCCTGCTGCCCGACGGCACCCCGTTCAGCATTCCCGACGATACCGACAGCCCGCACGCCATCGATCTGCCCGAAACGGTCCGCAAGGCGACCGTCTTCCTGTTGCTGCCGACCCGCCAGCCCGGCGCCGTCGATACCGCCCCGCTGGAGCAGACCGAAACGGCCGCGCGTTTCGCGGTCGCCGAGCACCAGGCGATCGACACCAATGCCGGCTACCAGTCCATTGCAACGCTGCCGGTCGGCAAGCTCCGCCTGCGGCTCGCCGTCGAGAGCAGCGAAAGCCGCGCCGGCCCGGTGGTGCCCGGTCACGTCGCGCTGGGCCTGGCGCGGGTGATCGAGGTGCGGCCGGACCACTCGGTGGTGCTCGACGATGCCTATATCCCGCCGCTGCTGGCCAGCAGCGTGTCCGGGGTGCTCGCGGGGTTCGTGGTCTGGCTGCAGGGCGCGCTGCAGCAGCGCGCCGACGCGCTGGCCGGCCGCATGTCGGAAAGCACCAGTCGCGGCGCCGGCGAGCTGGGCGACTACCTGCTGCTGCAGATCTGCAACCGCTACGATCCGCTGATGACGCATCTGGCGGCGGCGATCGGGCAGATCCATCCCGAATCCGTCTACCGCGTCCTGCTCAGCCTGGCCGGCGAGCTGGCAACCTTCACCGAAGGCCGCAAGCGGCCCTCGGTGTTCCCGCCCTATCGCCACGACGACCTGCAGGCGACGTTCCGCCCGGTCATGACCGCCCTGCGGCAGGCATTGTCGGCGGTGCTGGAGCAGACCGCGATCCCGATCCCGCTGCAGGAACGCAAGTTCGGCATCCGCGTCGGCCCGATCCCCGACAGCACCCTGGTCACCGACGCCACCTGGGTGCTGGTGGTCAAGGCGCAGATCCCGGCGGAAACCCTTCGCCGCGGCTTCCCCAACCAGGTCAAGATCGGTCCGGTCGAGCAGATCCGCGATCTGATCAACGTCGCCCTGCCCGGCATCGCGGTCAACGCGCTGCCGGTGGCACCGCGGCAGCTGCCCTATTACGCCGGCCGCTCCTATTTCGAACTCGACCGGAGCGGCCCGTACTGGGCGGCGCTGGCGCGCTCGAGCGGGATCGCGATTCACATCGCCGGAGACATCCCTGGACTTGAAGTGGAATGCTGGGCGATCCGGGGCAAACCATGATCAACGATCCATTCGCTGAACCAAACGATTCCGAACGGACGATCATCCGGCCCCGCCCTGGCGGCACCGCCGCCGGCAACCGGACGCCGCCGCCGGCGGAACCGGCGGCCGCCGTGCCGGTGCCGCGCGAAGCACGGCCGGTGCCGCGGATCGGCACCAACCCGCTGGTCGCCGCGGCAGCGCCGGTGCTGGCAGCGGCGGTGCGCATCGCCGCCGACCGCGGCCAGGGACCGAACCCCGAGCGCCTGCGCCAGGCGCTGGTGGAGGCAATCCGTTCCTTCGAGACCAAGGCCCTCGAGACCGGCCTCGACACCCGCTCGCTGCGCGCCGCGCGCTACGCGCTGTGCGCCACCATCGACGACCTCGTGCTCAGCACCCCGTGGGGCAGTTCCTCGTCGTGGGTGCAGCAGAGCATGACCAGCATCTTCCACAACGAGGTCATCGGCGGCGATCGTTTCTTCGAGATCCTGGAGCAGATGCAGCAGGACCTTGGCCACCACGCCGAGGTGGTCGAGCTGATGTACCTGTGCACATCGCTCGGCTTCGAGGGGCGCTACCGGGTGATGCCGCGCGGCGTCGCCGCGCTGACCGAACTGCGCGACGGCGTCTACCGCACCATCCGCCAGCGGCGCGGCGAGTTCGAGCGGGAACTGTCGCCGCACTGGCGCGGCACCACCGCCGGCGCCCGCCCGCTGTCGCTGCGCGTGCCGCTCTGGGCGCTCGGCCTGGGAACGTTCACGATCGCGACCATCATGTACGTGATCTTCACCTTCCTGCTGGCCAGCGAATCCGATGTGGCCTTTGCCGAGCTGCATGCGCTGCCGCCGCACGGGCAGATCGTGGTGCCGCACCGGCCGGTCGTGCCGGTCGCGACGCCCACCCCCCGTGCCCCTGCCGAGCCCCCGCCCCCTCCGCCCAGCGCGCTGGTCCAGCAACTGCACCGCTTCCTGGAGCCCGAGATCAGGTCCGGTCAGGTGGAAGTGCTGGAGAACGCCCAGACGGTGACGGTGCGGCTGGCCGGGCGAACCATGTTCGGCTCGGGCGAAGCCACGCTGGCGCCGTCCTACCGGTCGCTGCTGCAGCGGATCGCCGACGCGCTGGAGAGCGAGAAGGGCCGCATCCTGGTCAACGGCTACACCGACAACCAGCCGATCCGGACCGCCCGCTTCCCCTCCAACTTCGAGTTGTCGCAGGCCCGCGCGGATGCGGTCAGCGCGCTGCTGCTGCCGCGGCTGACCAACCCCAAGCGGGTGCAAACGCTGGGCAAGGCCGATTCCGACCCGATCGCCGCCAACACCAGCCCCGAGGGGCGCCAGCAGAACCGGCGCACCGAGATCGTGCTGGTGCACGAGGCGAACGCGCAATGAGTGCCCCAGGATGAATTATTTCTATCCGATCTTCCATTCGCGCTGGTTCCGCACCTTCCTCGCGGTGCTGGTGCTGTCCGTGCTGATCTGGTTCTGCGGCCCGCTGCTGGGCATCGGCCAGCTGCACCCGCTGGAGACCGAGATCGTCCGCGCGATCACCATCGCGGTCCTGTTCGTGCTCTGGCTGGTGTCGAACCTGATCCATGTGATCAAGGAAAACCGCCGGGACAGCGCGCTGGCCGCCGGTGTGGCCGAATCGGTGGCGAACCCGAACGAGACGGCATCCGCCGAGGAAGTGGCGCTGCTGTCCGAGCGCCTGCGCGACGCATTGCATGCGCTCAAGCGCTCGAAGATCGGCGGCGGATCGCGCAGGCACCTGGCCGCGATGCCCTGGTACATGATCATCGGCCCGCCGGGCGCGGGCAAAACCACGGCGCTGGTCCATAGCGGCCTGAAATTCCCGCTCGCCGACGCGCGCGGACCGCAGGCGCTGGCCGGCACCGGCGGCACCCGCAACTGCGACTGGTGGTTCACCGACGATGCGGTGCTGATCGACACCGCCGGCCGCTACACCACGCAGGACAGCCAGGCCGCGGTCGATGCCGCCGCCTGGCTCGGCTTCCTCCGCCTGCTGAAGAAGCACCGCCGCCGCCAGCCGCTCAACGGCGTGCTGATCGCCATCAGCCTGTCCGACCTGTCGACGCTGACCGAGGACGAGCGCCTGACCCATGCCCGCGCGGTCCGCCGCCGGGTGCGCGAGCTGCAGGAGGAGCTTGGCGTCCGCCTGCCGGTCTATGTCCTGTTCACCAAGATCGACCTGATGGTCGGCTTCGTCGAGTTCTTCGACAATCTTGGCAAGGAGGATCGCGAACAGGTCTGGGGCATGACCCTGCCGCTGGATGACGGCCGCGACGAAGCCGGCGCGGTGGCCCGGTTCGCCGGCGAGTTCGACCTGCTGCTGGCCCGCCTGAACGACCGGATGCTGGAGCGGGTGCACCAGGAAACCGACATCCAGCGCCGCCGGCTGATCTACGGCTTCCCCCAGCAGGTGGCCTCGCTGCGCGATGTCGCGGCGGAGTTCCTGACCGAAACCTTCCGCCCCAGCCGGCTGGAGGCACGCGCCCTGCTGCGCGGCGTCTACTTCACCAGCGGCACCCAGAACGGCACCCCGATCGATCGCCTGCTCGGCACCATGGCGGCGGAGTTCGGCCTGCCGCAACGCGCGGTGCGGGCGTTCAGCGGCGCCGGGCGCAGCTATTTCCTCGCCCGCCTGCTGCGCGAGGTGGTGTTCGGCGAGGCCGGGCTGGTCGGACTCGATCCGAAGGTGGAGCGGCGCGCCCGCTGGCTGAGCCGCGGCACCTATGCCGCCTGCGCGCTGGTGCTGGTGCTGCTCGGCGCCGCCTGGATGGTCAGCTATATCGGCAACCGCGACCTGATCGTACAGGTGCACGCGGCCACCGCCACCTACAACGCGCAGTATGCGGATGTGCTCCGGCGCGGGCCGGCGGATACCGATCTGGCCGTGGTGGTTCCGCCGCTCGACTCGTTGCGCAGCATCACCGCCGGCTACGGCGACCGGGCGGACGACGTGCCGGTGGCACTCACCTTCGGTCTGTATCAGGGCACCAAGCTCAGCACCGCGGCGAAGGACGGCTACATCCACGCGCTGAACGGGCTGCTGCTGCCGCGGCTGCTGGCCCGGGTGGAAACGGTGCTGGCCGCCTCGCTGAACAAGCCGGATTTCCTCTACCAGACGCTCAAGGTCTACCTCATCCTCGGCGCGCGCGGGAAACTCGACGCCGATCTCGTGCAGCAATGGTTCGCCGCCGATCTGCTCGCCACCTACCCGGGCGAGGACGAAGGCATCCGCCCGGCGCTGACCAAACATATCGCCGCCCTGCTGCAGGAGCCGCTGCCGGCGCTGGGGCTCAATGACCCGCTGATCGCCCAGGTGCGCGCCATCCTCAACAACGAGCCGCTCGCCGAATACAGCTACAACCGCATCCTGCGCAGCAAGCGGGTGCAGGCGATCCCGGAATGGACGGTGGCGGACAACGCCGGCCCCGGGGCCGGACGGGTGTTCCAGTTGCGCTCCGGCCGGGCGCTCAATACCGGCATTCCCGGCATCTACACCTGGGCCGGCTACCGCAACGCGTTCCTGATGCTGCTGCCGAGCGTCACCCAGGACGTCGCCGAGGACGAGTGGGTGCTCGGCCGGACCACCCGCGACCTGTCCGCCAGGCTCAAGGACACGACCAGGCTGCGCCACGACGTGCTCGGCCTGTATCTCGACGACTACACGCGGCGATGGGATGCCCTGCTCGCCGATATCGCCCTGCGGCCGTTCTCGAACGTGCAGCAGGGGCTCGATCAGCTCAGCCTGCTGTCGGCACCGGCCTCGCCGCTGCGTGACCTGCTGCTGTCCATCGATGCCCAGACGAGCCTGGGCCGCCCGGCGGCAACCGACGAGGCGGTCGCCGCCGCGGAGCAGCGCGGCGTGCGCATCGGCCAGCGGGCAACCAATTTCGGGCGGTATGAAATGCTCAGCAGCATGTCGTTGAAGCAGAACGAGCTGGTGGCCATCCTGGGCGAGGCGTTCGGCAGCGACCCGTCCGGCAAGCCGATCGATCCGGCAAAGCGCGTCGACGACCATTTCCGCGCCCTGCACAACTTCGTGGTGCCGTCCGACATCGGGCCGCCGCCGATGGAAGTCGCGCTGCAGAAGATGCAGCTGATGTACCAGAACCTGAACCAGGTCGCCAACGCGGCCAATCCGGGTCAGGCCCTGCTCCAGCAGCTCGGCAGCGCGGCCGGCGGCGGTGGCGCCGGGGGCGGCGGCGGCGGCAGCCCGGCCGCCCAGCTGCAGGCGCTGACCCGCGACATGCCGCCGCCGGTCGCCGCGATGCTGCAGACCGTGTCGCAGAGCGGCGCCCAGGTGATCGGCAACGGCGCCAGCCAGGAACTGTCGGAAGCCTGGCGCTCCAAGGTGCTGCCGCTGTGCGAGGCGGCCTTCAACCGCTACCCGTTCGTGGCCACCAGCAGCGCCGACGTGCCGGTCGACGACTTCGCCAGGCTGCTCGGGCCGGGCGGCCTGATCGATCAGTTCTTCGACCAGTACCTCAAGGCCTTCGTGGACACCACGCAGCGTCCATGGCGATGGCAGTCGGCCGAGCGGATCCCGCTCGGGCTGTCCGCCGGCTCGCTCGCCGAGTTCGAGCGCGCGGCGCAGATCCGCGATGCCCTGTTCAACGGCGGCACGCAGGTGCAGGTGCGCTTCCAGCTCGTTCCGGTCATGCTCGATCCCCGCATCGCGCAGATCAGCATCGATGCCGGCGGCCAGACGCTGACCTACAACCACGGTCCGACGGAATCGGCGCAGTTCCAGTGGCCCGGCGCCAGCGGCAAAACGCTGGTGCGGGTGACCATGACCCCGGCCGGCGGCGGTTCAGGCACGGTCACCGAACGCGAAGGTCCGTGGGCATTGCTGCGCCTGCTCGATACCGCGACGGTGACGCCGAGCGACCAGCCGGACAAGTTCCGCGTGGTGTTCACCAATGGCTCGGGCAGCGCCGCGTTCGAGCTCAACGCAAGCAGTGTACGCAATCCGTTCACCATGGCGGCGCTGCGGAATTTCCGCTGCCCCGCCAAGCTGTAGCAGGATCAGGCCGGCCAGGGAGACGCACGCATGTCCGAAACCGACCGTCGTAAAGCCGCCACCAAGGCCTGGGTCGAGATCGATTTCAGTCCCGACCCCGGCTTCAAGCTGCTGTTCGACGGCCTGCACGGGCATGAGGAACTGGGCCGGCCGTTCCTCTACACCGTGGACATGTCCAGCGGCACGCTGCACAGCGACATCGCCAAGCTGGTCGGCACCACGGCAAAGCTCTGGCTGTCGCAGTCGGACAAGAAATCCACCGACAAATATCTCCACGGCATCGTCACACGGGTGATCTCGACCGGCCTGTCCGCCGGAACATATCACTACCGGATCGAAATGCGGCCCTGGATCTGGCTGCTGACGCGCATCACCGATTGCTGCATCTTCCAGTCCATGTCGGCCTTCCAGATCATCACGAAGGTGTTCCGTGATGCCGGCTTCTCCGATTTCGAGGACAACCGCCGGTCGAGCGCCGGCGACACCCAGCTTGAATACTGCGTGCAGTACCGGGAAACCACGTTTGATTTCGTGACCCGGCTGATGGAGCAGTACGGGATCTATTACTACCACAAGCATGACAACACCCACCACGTGCTGGTGTTCTCCGACGACCCGGGATCACACACCGAACTGCCGGACCCGCTGCCGTTCGTGTTCGACCAGACCGAGTACCGGACCATGGACGACCATTTCTGGGAATGGGCCGCCGACCTTGCCCTGCAGTCAGGCAAGTTCACCTTGTGCGACTACAATTTCACCACGCCGTCGCAGGATCTCACCGCCAAGACGATGAAGGTCGGCGCCTACCCGCACGGCGGATTGGAGGTCTACGAGTATCCCGGCCCGTATGACGTTACCAGCACCGGCCAGAAACTGACCGATGTGCGCATGCAGGCGATCAGCCTGAACAACACCGTGTACCAGGCGGTAAGCAACTCCCGCAAGCTGCACGCCGGCTGGAAGTTCACGCTGAAGCAGCATCCCGACAAGTCAATGAACCGGGAACATCTGATCACGCGCGCCGAATTCTCGATGTCGATGGCCGAAGGCTCGTCCACCGTCGATGGCGAGACGCTCGACACCTACCGGGCGACGATCCATGCGATTCCGGGCGATGTGCCGTTCCGCCTCGAACGGCTGACGCCGCGGCCGTTGATCCGCGGACCGCAGGCCGCGCGCGTGGTCGGCCCGTCCGGCGAGGAGATCCACACGGACAAGTACGGCCGCATCAAGGTTAAATTCTTCTGGGACCGCAGCAGCACCGCGGACGAAAGCCGCACCTGCTGGATCCGCGTGGTCCAGTCAGCCGCGGGCGCGGGAACCGGCAGCATTCACATCCCGCGCGTCGGCCAGGAAGTCGTGGTCGAGTTCCTGGAAGGCAACCCGGACCGGCCGCTGGTGACCGGCGTGGTCTACAACGCCAACCTGATGCCGCCCTATGCCTTGCCGGACAACAAAACGCGCACCACGATGAAGACCGGCTCCAGCAAGGGCGGCAATGGATACAATGAGCTGCGCTTCGAGGATAAGGCCGGAAGCGAGGAGGTCTTCTTCCAGGCGCAGAAGGACTTCAACAAAAAGGTCCTGAACAGCGAGACTGTTACCGTCCACAAGGACACGACGACGACGGTGGAAACCGGCGATCACGCGCTCACCGTCACGGCCGGAAAAAGCGAGGTTTCGGCGGCACAGTCCATCACCCTCAAGGTCGGGTCCAACTCGGTGAAGCTCGACACGACCAGCCTGACCATCACGGTCGGCAGCAACACGGTGAAGCTTGACCTGCTCAGCCATAACACCACCGTCGGCGCCAACACGGTGTCGCTCGGCCCGAGCGGCGTAAGCATCAAGGGCGCTCCGTTGATATCATTGAACTGACCGCCATGACCGCGCCGCGCGCCGATCCGGACTTCGCCGATCTGCTCGGGCAGGCGCGTGCCGCCGCCGCCCCGGCGGCGGTGGACAATCCGCCGGCGCCGGAATGGCTGGCGACGCTGGCGCGCCTCGTGCTGGCCGACGGCCACCGGCCGGCCGACCGGCCACGGCGGATCATCGAGGCCCTGATCGCCGGCATCGATGCCACGCTCGACATGCAGATCAACGCCATCCTGCATGCTCCCGCCTTCCAGGAGATGGAAGCCACCTGGCGGGGCCTGTACATGCTGGTGCGCCAGGCCGACCGCGACGCCGGCGCCAAGGTCAAGCTGCTCAACATCTCCAAGCGCGACCTGGGCCGCACGCTGCGCAAGTTCCGCGGCAATGCCTGGGACCAGAGCCCGATCTTCCGCCGCATCTACGAGGAGGAATTCGGGCAGTTCGGCGGCGAGCCGTACGGCCTGCTGATCGGCGACTATGCGTTCGACCAGCGGCCCGAGGATGTGGCCCTGCTGTCCGACATCGCCATGATCGCCGCCGCCGCCCATGCACCGTTCATCGCCGCCGCATCGCCTAATCTGCTGCAGATGGAAAGCTGGGCCGAGGTCGCCAACCCGCGCGACCTGACGCGGATATTCCTCACGCCGGAATACGTCGCCTGGCGCGCCCTGCGCGAGCAGGAGGACACCCGCTATCTGGGGCTGTGCATGCCACGCTTCCTGGCGCGCCTGCCGTACGGAACGGCAACCGATCCGCTGGACAGCTTCGCCTTCGAGGAAAAGACCGACGGGACCGACACCAGTTGCCTGCTGTGGGGCAATCCCGCCTATGCATTCGGCGCGAATGTCGTGAGCGCCTTCGTCACCTATGGCTGGTGCGTGCGGATCCGCGGCATCGATCGTGGCGGCATCGTCGAGGATCTGCCGGTGCTGCACCATCCCACCGCCGACGGCAACGTGGACCGTCGCACGGTAACCGAGATCTGCCTCAGCGAACGGCGCGACGCGGAGCTGTCCTCCTGCGGGCTGATCCCGCTGGTCCACCGCAAGAACAGCGACATGGCGGCCTTCATCAGTGCGCAGTCGCTGCAGAAGCCGCAGGTCTACGACGATCCGGACGCCACCGCGAATGCCAACCTCTCGGCCCGGCTGCCCTACCTGTTCGCCTGCTGCCGCTTCGCGCACTACCTGAAGGCCATGGTCCGCGACAAGATCGGCTCGACGATATCGCGCGCGGAGCTGAGCTCATGGCTGTCGGAATGGCTGCTGGGCTATGTCGACGGCTCGCCCACGACCTCCTCCGAGGAATTCAAGGCCGCGCATCCCCTGGCCGAAGCACGCGTGGTGCTGCAGGATCACGAGGACAAGCCGGGGATCTACGATGCCAAGGTATTCCTTCGCCCGCACTACCAGCTGGAGGGGCTGTCCGTCGCCCTCCGCCTGGTGTCCCGGATCGAACCACCATCGGCTGCCTCCGCTTAGGAACAGGTCCCTGTAATGGATAAAAGCAAGACCGATCTCGTTATGCAGTTCGTCCTCAATGGAAAGCCGATCCTGGCGGAATGTGTCCTGGATATCTGGAATAAGGACAAGCTTATGGAAGGCTTCAAGTCCGCCAGCTACGAACGCTACAGCAATTTCTTTGAAATCAATGACTTTGATTTCAACATTGCACTCAAGGAAGACGACGAAGGCAGCAGCACCTTCACCCAGCAGTCGAACCTTTCGACCGGCACATCGAAGTTCACGCAGAAACCAGCCACCGCCGGCGCCTTCGCCAGTTGGCGCAGCGCAACCAACGACGAGTTGAGGAAAATCTACTACCCGCTCGAATTCGACAAGTTCTCCTTCAAACGCAATATCGACCGTGCCTCGACGACCTTTTTCGAGAGCTGCTGCACATCGCAGACATTCGACCGTGCCGTACTGGTCAAGCGCCGGTCGCAGGGCGGGACTCTGCCGGCAGCCGGCTATCTCAGGATGGATTTCACCGAGGTGCTGATCACCGGGATCGAGTGGGACGACGGCGACATGATCGAGGAAAAGTGCGAGTTCATCTGCAGGGGCATGGCGATCACCTACCGCAAGCAGAAGGACGACGGCACGATTGATACCAGCGCCGGCGCGACGGACGCGAAGTGGGACACCGCCCGCGCGCGGAAAACCGCCGCCCAACGGAGGGGCTGATGGCAAACGCGGAAGCCTCCGACCTGCTGATGATGTTCACCAAGGACGGCCAACCGATCAAGGCCGCGAGCCGGACCGACTTCAGGACAGGCGGCACTTCGACCAACCCTCTGCTGAAGGGTTTCACCGAGGGATGTGTCTTCGAGATTAACAAGTTCACGTTCGGCGCCGGTGCGGTGGACAAGGACGGCCCTGACGATGACGATTCCAAACAGAAAGGCGACGACAAGAAAAGCAAGTTCCTGAAGCCAACCAAGAGCAGCTATCAGCACTGGCGCTCTGGCAAGATGCAGGCATACCCGGTGGATATGCATCCGGTGACCTTCACCCGCTATATCGACAGCGTATCTTCCGTTTTGATGCAGAATTGTATCGACTGCCTGTATTACGACCGCGTTACCCTCATCAAGCGCAAGGCGGTCGGCAATAAGGCGGTCGGCGAAGCCTTCATGCGGTTTGATTTCACCAACGCGCTGGTGGTGAGCATGGACTGGAGCAACGACGACGAAGTGGAGGAAACCTGCCGCCTCATCTGCCGCAGCGTCACCATCAACTATCGCCCGCAGTTGCCGGACGGCACGCTGGGCGCCCTCGTGCCGGCGTTCTGGAGCATGGCGCCGGGTGACAAGCAGGTGGTGCTGTAATGCGCCGCACCGCCGGAGACGGCTGACGGCGAGACATCGCGACATGATCGCGCCAGGCATGCCGGCCGGCTGTATCCCGGCGGGCAGGCACGGCAGGAAGGTCCTGTTGCGGGAAAGACCATTCATGTTGCATCATAGAATTGTCCGGGTGGACGACCGACCCGCGGCATGATGCCCCGCCCGGACTGGCTCGTTTCAATCGTTACCGAGGAAAATTTGCCGTGCGCTATGTCATCGTTCCGACGATCGTCGTCGCGCTGCTGGCCATGCCTGTCGGCGGCCGTGCCGATGATCAGAATGTGCAGTCGCTGATCGGCCAGTTGCGGCCGCGCGCTGCGGGTCAGCCGATCGTCACCCGCGGCCTGCCCAGGCCAGGCGCGCAGGTCGTGGCGCCGGCGCCCGTCGAACACCCGGCGGTGCACGCCGCCGAACATCCGGCAGTGCATGCCGCCGCCCCTGTTGGACCACCGCCCGGCAAGCCGTCCGCCGCCGCGGAAGCGCCCTCGGCAGACCTCAACGTGCAGTTCGTCAGCGGCTCGGCTGATCTCACACCGGCGGCGGTCCGGCTGCTCGACATCCTCGGCCGGGTGTTGACCGACCCTTCGATGGGCGAATCGCACTTCCTGATCGAGGGACACACCGACACCGTGGGCGATCGCGCCACCAACCAGTCCTTGTCGGAACGCCGCGCCGCCGCGGTGGTGGAGTATCTGGCGAGCCGGTTCCATATCCCGGCCGACCGCCTGACCGCCAAGGGCGTCGGTCCGGATGCGTTGCTGGTGCCGACGCCGGATCAGACCCCGGAGCCACGCAATCGCCGCGTGCACGTGGTGAACCTGGACGGCTGAGAGTTTGTGAATGGATGCCCGCGGCGCTCCGATCCTGCCGGAAGCGCTCAATGATATCAGCGGGCGTTCATTCGCCAGTTCGATTGTTTTTCAGGCTCTGAGCCGGCACCTCCGCCCCCACCGCGTGACATTGCAAGGACGCCATGCGCCACGTCATTCTTCCGGCCATCGCCATCGGCTTGCTGGTTGTCCCCATGGCGGCGCGCGCCGACAATTGCGAAAAGGAAAGGATGCTGCAGCAGCTGGCGCCACGTCATGTCGGCGATCCGCTCTGCCTGCGCGGCCTGCCGGGTCCGGCAACCGCTGCCCACCCGCGGCCCGCCGCCCAGGCCGCCGCGCCTGCGCCACCGCCGCCGGACGCCCACCTCTCCACCGACCTGAACCTGCTGTTCGAAACCGGTTCGGCCGATCTCACGACGGATGCGAAACAGCATCTCGACTCCCTTTCGCAGGCGCTGGCCCATCCCGAACTGGCGCAGGCCCGGTTCCTGATCGAGGGACATACCGACACGGTCGGCGACCGTGCGGCCAACCAGGCGCTGTCGGAGCGGCGCGCGGCGGAGGTGGTCCGCTACCTGGTCGCCCGCGGCATCGATGCCGGCCGCCTGCAATCCCTCGGACGCGGCCAGGACGGGCTGCTGGTAGCGACGCCGGAGCAGGTTCCGGAAGCGCGCAACCGGCGTGTCCATGTGGTGAACCTGGACAGCTGATCAGGCAGCGCGGTGCTGCACCCCACCCCCGTCCCGGACAACCACGACACGGTGATCCTGCGCCGGGCGGCGCGTGTGCCGCGGCGTCCACTGGTCATTCTGCTCGCTGGCCTGGGGGTGCTGCTGGTTGCGCTGACCGGCTGGTACCTGACCATTCCGGTTCGGCCGGACCGTCCCGCCCTGGCCGTGAACTTGGCCACCGAGGCCGAGATCGCCGCCCACACGGCAACCCACACCACCGTGTTCCGCTTCGCCGCCAACCCGCGCATCCTGGTCATCGACTATGCCACGCTGCGCGAGCAGGGGCAGACGCTCAACCGCATCGCCGCCTTCGTCGAGAAAGCCGGACTGCCGCATGACCGCGTGCTCGACACCACCGCCCTGGACGCTGCCATCAGGCAATCCGGGGAAACGACCGAGAGCTACTATTACGGCCACGACTACGGCAGCCACGACCTGACCATGTTCTTCGCGCTGGCCGACCGCGACTCCATCCGGCTCGGCGAGGACGAGGAACGGCTGCGCGCCCTGCTGCACCAGCAGGCGCTGTTCGACGGCACGCAACCCGGCGCGGTGATCTCGCTGCCGCAGACCACCCCGGACGGCATCGACGCCTTCACCCGGCGCGTCATCCTGCGCCATGAGCTGGGGCACGGGGAGTTCTTCAGCAACCCGGTCTATGCCGACTTCGTGCGCCGGTTCTGGTCGGAAGCGCTGTCGGTGGAGCAGCGCACCGCGTTCAGGCACTTCCTCGGCGGACTCAACTACGACACCGCGAACGAGGAACTGATGCTCAACGAAATGCAGGCGTTCCTGATGTTCACGCCGGACGAGCGTTATTTCACCGCCGGCTGGATCGCCGCCAAACCGGCCGAGCTGGCGGCGTTGCGCCGCCGCTTCCTCGCCACCATGCCGCCCGGCTGGCTGCGCAACACCGCCGGCACGCCGCTGCCGCGCCGTCAGCGCTCGATCACCACCCGGATGGCACTGGCCGCAACGCTGCCCGGCGGGCGGTTGCGCAAAATCTCGCGCAGCGTCTCGAGATACGCCGCCGCCGGCTCGGTTTCCCGGCGCGGCAGCGGGAACAGCCGGTCACGCGCGGCGATGGCAACCACCATGTCGGTGCCCGAATCGGTCGCGACGTTCTTGTAGACCACCGCCTGCTCGCCGGCGCCCAGCCGCAGAACCGGCGAAGCCTGCTGGGTTGCCGGCTTCGCTGGGAACCACAGGCTGAGATGCTCCACGTCACTGCCGCTGAAATAGTCGATCTGCAGCAGGCCGGCGAAATCCGGCATCGTCACGGCGAGCGAATAGGGTGATTTCTCGCGCAGGATGGTGCCCCTGGTATCCATCTGCAGCATCAGCCCGCGCCGCGTGCTGCCGATCTGGCTGGCAAACGGGCGGATGATGTCCAGTGCCTGGCAATAGGCGGGCAAGCGCTCGAACGGCTGGATGGCGAACTGGTAGGACCCGCCCGGCGGGGCGGCGTCGCGCAGGGACCGGAAGGTCTCCATGATCGGCGCCAGCCGGTCGGAAGCGGCGATGCCATGGAGCAGGATGTTGTTCGCCTCGAGGGTGCCGCCGACCAGCGTACAGTCGGCGGCGGCAAGCTGGGTGCGCAGATCCGCAAGGCTGGGCTGTGACAGGGGGGGCGTGGCCAGCGCGGCGGTCTGCAACGGTTCCGGCGGTGACGCAGGCGGGGCAGCGGGTGGCGCCGCAGACGGATTTGCAGGCGGCGGCTCCGGGTTTGCGGACGGCCCCGTCTGCTCCACTTGCTGCCGCGCGGCCTCGGGGCGCGTCATCACCGCATTGGCGTGCGCCATCTTCGCGTCCGCGTCAGCCTTGGGCTGCAATTCGTCCATCCACCACAACCCACCGCCCCCTGCCAGCAGCAGCACCGCCACGGCAGCACCGGCCCAGGGCAGCACGGACCGCCGCCGCGGCGCTGCCCGGGCCGGCGCCGCGGCGGGCGCCGGCGGCTGCGCGGGCCGGAACACCTGCGTCCCGTCGTCGGTCCCGAGGCCGGCAGCCCCCGCCAGCGCGCTCCCGAGCGCCTGCGAGAATGCCAGGGCAGTGGCGAAGCGACCGTCGGGCGTCAGCCGTTTGTCGAGCGCCTTCATCACCGCCCGGTCCAGCGCCGGCGGCACCTGGCCGGGCGGGCACAGCCGGGAGGGCGGCAGCGGCTCGGTGTTCAGCACCTTGTTCATGATCGCCGCGAAGCCGGAGCCCTCGAAGGGCCGCTGCCCGGTCAGCATCTGGTAGAGCATCACCCCGGTCGACCAGATGTCGGTCCGCATATCGACCGTCTCGCCGCGGCACTGCTCGGGCGACATGTAGAGCGGCGTGCCCAGCACCGTGCCGTCCTGGGTCAGCCGGCTGCTGGAAATCCGGGCGATGCCGAAATCGGCGATCTTCACCTGGTCGCCGCGCAGCATGATGTTCTCGGGCTTGATGTCGCGATGCACGATGCCGCGCGCGTGGCTGGCCGCGAGCCCGGCCAGCACCTGCCGGATCACCCGGATCGCCTCGGCCGGCGGCATCGCCTTGCCCGGCCCGAGCAGCGGCTTCAGCGAGCCGCCCTCGACGAATTCCATGACGATGAAGGCCAGGCTGTCGACCCGGCCGCGATCGTAGACCTGCACGATGTTCGGATGCGAAAGCTGCGCCGCGGCCTGCGCCTCCTGGCGGAAGCGGGCGAGTTGCTCCTCGGTTTCCGCGTCCTCAACCGGCGGCAGCCGGACGGTCTTGATGGCCACGGCGCGGGCAAGGTCCGGGTCCCAGCCCTCGTAGACCACGCCGGCCCCGCCCCGCCCCAGTTCGCGGCGGAGTTCGTATTTCCCGAGTGTCTGCTGCTCCATCGCCCCGCCTGTGGCGCCCGTTCCGGTCTTGCGTTCCAGTGGCGTTATAGACCCACCGAATGGGGCGGCGAAACGGTAACCACCGCAGCCGGCCCGCCGCCTTCGCCGATCACCACCACGGGCGCCCAGAAGAACGGGTGTTCGTAGCCTTTGGTCGCCAGCATCTGCAGCTGCACCTTGCGCAACGACGCGGCAAGGCCACCATCGGCCCCGGCCCGCATGCCGGCGAGCGTGTTGCTCACCAGATAGGCGCCGGCCTGGTCCTCGACATCCCAGTGCGTCACCATCAGCGCGCGGGCGCCGGCGAAGAAGAAGGTGCGCGCCAGGCCGGACAGGCTCTCGCCGCCGTCCCGCCCGCTGGAGCCGCCGGAGTTGCAGGCCGACAGCACGACCACGTCGGCGTCCAGCCTGAGGCCAAGCAGAACGTCGGTCGCGGTCAGCAGCCCGGCGTTCTGCTCGCCCGGCGGCACCGAGGTGACGATGGCCGGCTCCTGCTGGCAGGCGATCTCGGAGGGCAGCAGCGCGTGGGTGGCGAAATGCAGGATGCGGTAATCCTGCAGATTGTGCTTGAGCACCGCGCTGCGGGTGAAGCCGGCGCCGAGCAGTTGCTCGGTCGGCAACGCCCCCAGCTGGCGCCGCACCGCCTCCAGCTCGGCCTGCGCGCCGGGCAGCGCCGGCAGGGTGGTCAGCTGGCTGGCGCTTTCGGCGCAGGTGACGCCCGGATAGAGCCGCGCCGCCTGTACGCGGTCGATCGGCTGGAAACCGCCGAAGCCGAACCATGGCTTGGCCGCGTGGGCGGCGGTGGCGGCCCGGCGCAGGCTGACCAGGTTGGCCGCCGACGGCACGTGCACGATCGGGAACCGCTTCACCAGGAAGGGCGCGTCGGCAAGCGTCGCACCGGTGGCGGGGCCGGTCAGCAGCACCTCGAAGGGCAGCGACAGCAGCGCGCCGGTGGGCGCCACGCTGAACACGGCGGCACCTTCCAGCCCGGGCGCCACCTCGCCGAGCGCGGCGGTGTACAGCTCCCGCGCCGCCTCGGCATCGAAATTCGGCAGTTCGTTGTTGCTGGTCGGCTCGATGCCGGCGCGCACCCGCCGGACCAGCCCGGCGATGCGCGGTGCGCCGCCCTCGATATGGCCGATCCGGATGGTGTTGTCGCGCAGCAGGAAGGTCCACCCCTCGGTCTGGGCCAGGGTGATGGCGGCGAAAGCCTCGCCGGGGCGCAGCACGGCGAACAGCGTGGCGGCCGGCACCACCTGCTGCACCAGGGCGTTGTAGTTGGGCAGCTTGTCCTGCAGCTCCACCTCGGCCTGATCCAGCGCGGTGCGTGCCTTGGCGATCCCGGCGTCGAGCTCGGCGATGCGCTCCGGCGACGGGTTGGCAGCCGGGTCGGACAGCTCGATCTTGCGCCGCAGCAGGTCGTTCAGCCTGGTGTCGGCATCGTCGTGGGCGCGCACCCAGCTGCCGATCTCCGGCGCCGCGGCCAGCCGCACGGCGGCGCGCTGGATCTGCTCCGCCGTGATGGCGCCGCGGGTGAGCTGCGCCAGTTCGAACATCTCGGCCAGCAGCGGCTGCGGATCGGCGGCATGGCGTGCCTGGGTGGCATAAGCGGTCATGCAAGGCTGCAACCGGGCGCCGTCAACACCCTGCTTGAGGTCGCGCAGGATCCCGCTGGCGAGCTGGCAGGCGGCCAGCGCGTCGGCCGGCTTGTCGCCCTTGAGCAGCGCCTCGGCACGGCGGAACAGGGTTTCCGCCAGCGGCAGGGTGCGCGGCATGCCGCGGGTGAAGGCGCTGACCGAAGCGTCGAACCTGGCCACCGCATCGCCGGGCTGGCCGCCCTCGAGCACGGTCACGCCGGCGGTACGGTAGACAAAGGCGGAGACCATGGCGCCGGTCAGGCCCTGCGCGCGGGCGAACGCCTCGGCGCTGTCAACCGCGGTGAGCGCCGCGGCGCTGTCGCCGCCGGAAAGGCGCTGCGCGATCGCCTGGTTGCGCCTTGTCTCGATGATGCCGAGCAGGGCTTCCAGCGTGGCGACATCGAATGTTGGCCGCGTCTCGGCGCCCGACGTCAGCAACGAAGTGGCCGGGGTCGGGGCGAAGCGGCTGGCCAGCGAGGCCGGCGGCGGCGGCTTGAGCACGTCGGCGGGCAGCGTGGCGGCATAGAGGAACTCGGCGTTGCGCAGCAGCTCGAGCGCCTGCGGCGCATGACCCTGGTTAAGCTCGTCGAGCCCGCGATAGTGGGTAAGCCGTGCCCGCAGCAGCGCCGCGTTGGTGCCCGATGCCAGCGTCTCGGCGCGGGCGAGGGTGGCGTGCGACTCGGCGAACTTGCCCTGGTTGGAAAGCTGCACGGCAAGCCCGGTCAGGGCATTGACCAGCGCCGGACTGTCGCGCCCCTGGACCTTCTCCTGCACCTCGACGGCGTGGCGGAACTGGGTGGCGGCCTGCTCCCAGTTGCCGGTGCGGTTGGCGTCCGCGCCGTCGCGCATCAGCGCCTGGTAGAGGTCCACGTCGTTGGCCCCCCCCAGGCTGCGGCTGGCAGCCGGCAGCGGCGCGGCGGCCTGCACCGTCTCGGGGCTGGCGCGCCCGGTCAGCACGCCGATCGAGCGCTCCATGACGGGCAACGCCACCGGGATGCCGTCGGCAAACCAGGACCGGTCGCCGACCTGGGCTGCCAGGGCAAGATGCGGCGAGCCGCTGGCGGAACGGATGCAGGCCATCTGCAGGGCCGCATCGGCGCCGGGGAAGGCGAGCGGTTCCGGCGTGCCGCAATCGGCCACGCGCGGCGCCAGCGCGGCGGTGAAGCGGTTGGCCTGCTCGGCCAGTGTGCCGTGCTCGGCAAGCGAGCGCACCCGCGCCGTGGGCTGCTTCCAGGTGCCGCAATAGAGGTCGGCCCCGCCGCCGTTCGGCAGCACGTATTGCCGGCAAACCTCATCGGCGGCGTTGCGGCCGATCACCACACCGTCGCCTTCGGCATGCGACCGCCCGGCATAGGCCTCCGGCGGCGGCGCCTGACACCCGGCGAGCAGCAACAGCAGAGCCAGCGTGGTGCGGCACATGTCAGTCGTCCCGATCCGAAATGTAGGGCAGCAGCAGGTCCGGATCATCCAGTGCTTCCTGCGGCAGAACAAACGTGGTGTCCATCTGACGCAGCGGCGGCGGCACCTCCGAGGCCAGGACCAGCGCACAGTTCACCGAGGTGATGGCGCACTGGTTCATCCGGAAGTTCGACCCCGGAACATAGGTGCTGCCCGTACTGGTGCCAAAGGGAATGGGAGGGTTCGGTTCCTTGCCGATGCGGCTGGCCGTGGCCGCGGCATTGCCGACCTGCCCGTTCACGCTGCCGGTCAGGTCGATCGGGCCATTGGAGCCGCTCTGGTAGAAGGCCGAGAGAGCGTGCACGTCGATCGCGTCCCCCGGCACCGACCGGGCCGAGCCGGAGCCGACATGCAGCAGCAGGTCGGCGGTATGGGCGTTGAAGTTGCCGAACTGGATCAGCCCGCCGCCGGGGAGAGCGAGGCGCACGGTCTGGTTAACCGCCCCCGGCGTGCCCTGAATGGTCAGGTTGGGGCCGAGGTCGATGGTGCCGGCCCCGTACAGGATGGCGAGGTTGAGCCCTTTCGTGCCGCTGCTGTCCTTTGGTGCCTGCGCCTGCGGCACGGGCGGGACCGGGTCGGAGCCGGTCGTGATGGTGACACCGCCCGCCACCGCCAGCCTGGTGACGGCGCCGATCTGGATGGAGAAGGCAGAGATGTTGCCGCCCACCAACAGGCTGGTGCTGTCGTACAGCACGAACCTGGAGTCCGTGCCGGTGACGTTGAAGACGCCCAGCGTGCCGACCTGGTTCACCGTCGTGTAGGATTGCAGGTTCACCTGTGCACCCGACAAATCCACCGCGCCCACCGCCGAACCGGTCAGCGTGTCCGCCACCAGCGTGCCGGTTTCGGTGATCCCGCCCGTGATCGCGGTCAGCGTTACCGTGCCGCCGCTGGGGTCCGCCACCAGCCCGGCCAGCGACAGCGCGCCGGCGGTCAGCGTCACCGAGGTGCCCTGCACCGTGCCGCCGGAGGCCACCGTCAGCTTGTTCGCCGCCGGCAGCGTCAGCACCGCCAGGGCAGCGCCGTTCACGTTGCCCGTCACTGTCAGGTCGCGGCCGTCGGTGAAGGTAAACCCGAGCGCCGAGAAGCTGCCGAGATTGGCAACCAGGTTGGTCCCGGTCAGCGTCGCAGCCCCGCCGGCGCCGCCGGTCAGGATGTCGGCGGAGATCGCGCCGCTGCTGGCCTCGTCGATCGCGCCGCCGGAAACCAGTGTCACCGTGCCGTTGCTGGTCAGCATGCCGGCCAGGGCGATCCCGTTGCCGCTCATCGCCACCGCTGAGCCGCCCGCCACCGTGCCGCCGGCGGCCACCGTCAGCATACCCACGCTGGCGGTCAGATCGACCACCGGTGCCGACAGCGACCCGCTGGTGCTCAGCGTCGGCGCCGAGATCGACAGCACCCCGCTGGCCGACGCGATCGTCCCCGGCACGCTCAGCGAGCCGCCATCCACCACCTTGTAGCCGGTCGCCGCGCTGCCGCTGCCCAGCACCGCGAAGCTGTTCGCCGCGTTGCCCAGATCCACCGAGCCGCTGGTCGCCGTCGCCGTCAGCGTGCCGCCGCTCAGCACCGCCCCCGCGCCGGCGATGTCGATGCTGCCCAGCAAGGTCAGCGACGTGCCGCCGGCGATGTGCCCGCCCAGCGTCAGCGTGTCCGCACTGGCGGTCAACTGCACCACCGGCGCCGACAGCGACCCGCTGGTGCTCAGCGTCGGCGCCGAGATCGACAGCACCCCGAGACCCGACACGATCGTCCCCGGCACGCTCAGCGAGCCGCCATCCACCACCTTGTAGCCGGTCGCCGCGCTGCCGCTGCCCAGCACCGCGAAGCTGTTCGCCGCACCGCTCAGATCCACCGAGCCGGTGGTCGCGGTCGCCGTCAGCTTGTTGGCGGTGATCGGGCCCAGACCGGTGATGTCGCCCGTGCCGAACAGGGCCAGCGTGGCCGCTCCGATATTCACTGCTCCCACCACGGCGATGCTGCCCGCCGTGGTGGTCCCGGACGGCGCGGAAGCGGCGCCGATCGACAGCGTGGTGAAACCGTGCAGTACCCCAAGCACGGTTGCGTCAATCGCCAGCCCCGTCGCCGCGCCGGCGCCCAGGCTGACCGTGGTCCCTGTGGTGCCCGGGGCCAGCTGGATGGTGGGGCCGGCGAGCGTCGCACCGTTCATCACCGTCAGCGTGTCTGTCTGGATGGAAAGAGTGCCGCCGGCCTGTGCCTTGCCCGTCGCGCCGACGCTGACCGAACCACCGGGACCAGACAACAGATAGACGTTGCCGCCACTGCTGAGCGTGCCGCCGCTGAGCTGGATCGCCGGCGCACCGCCGCCCGTTATGCTATCGGTGGCCAGCACGACATCGCCGCCTGCCCCGATCGACACGCCACTGACAAGCGCGATGGTGTTGCTGGCTTCCAGCGAGACATTGCCGCTGGTGCCATTCACCACGCCGACCACCGTCAGGTCGTGGCCATCGTTCAACCTGAACCCGGCCGCCGTGAATGCGTCCAGCCGGCCGATCCTGTTGTTCGCCGAGGTCAGCGTCACCGCCCCGCCGGCGCTGCCGGTCAGCGTGCCCGCCACCAGCGCGCCGGTCTCGCTGATCCCGCCCAGGATCGCGTTCAACGTCACCGTGCCGCTGCCACCGCCGCCGCCGCCATCCGTCACCAGCCCGTCCAGCACCAGCGCGCCGGCATTCAGCCTTACCGCGCCGCTGCCCTGCACCGTGCCGCCGGAGGCCACCGTCAGTGGGTTCGTCGCGGTATCGATGGTGGTCCCGCCGCTGGTGCCATTCACCAGGCCGACCACCGTCAGGTCGGTGCTGTTGGTCAGCGTAATGCCGGCCAAGGCGGTCAGGCCGGTAACAGAATGGGCGCCGTTGATATCGAGCGGCGCGGCCAGACCCAGCGTGCCGATGGCATTAAGGGAGGAGGCGAGCACGATGCCGGTGCCAGCCTTGCCGATCAGCGATACGGCCTTGATGGCGCCGTTCGTCGGATCTTCGCTTATCCTGCCCAGACTGAACAGGCCGAGCACGCCGGGAGCGAACAGAGTGCCGTTGACGATGATGCTGCCGGTGTTGGTGGCGGTGATGCCGTCGCGGCTGCCCAGCAGCAAGGCCCCGGCCTGCACGCCGTTCGCCAGTTCCGTACCGGACAGCACCAGCGTGCCGGTGCCGCCGACGCCAGCGGCGTTCTGCAGGTAGATCGTTCCGTTGGTGCTGTTCGGCATGATGGCAACCACGCCGGAGCCAGCCAGGATGCTGCCCGTGAGCGAGAGGGCATCAATCTGCAGCCGCACCACCGGCGCCGACAGCGACCCGCTGGTGCTCAGCGTCGGCGCCGAAATCGACAGCACCCCGAGGCCCGACGCGATCGTCCCCGGCACGCTCAGCGAGCCGCCATCCACCACCTTGTAGCCGGTCGCCGCGCC
>CAIVPZ010000143.1 GCA_903907955.1 uncultured Acetobacteraceae bacterium
AGGCCGGCACGGTTCACTCGGCGCTGTTCAGGCTGAAGAACGAGCGGACGCGCTGGGACCGCAACACCGTCGTGGAGGTGGACGAGGCGGCGATGCTGGACACCGGCGTCACCGGCGAGCTTCTGGCCGCCGCGCGCCATGCCGGCGCCAAGCTCATTCTCGCCGGCGATGACCGGCAGCTTGCCAGCATCGAGCGCGGCGGGCTGTTTTCAGAGATGCGGCAGCGACACGGCGCCGCCGAAATCACCGAGGTGACGCGGCAAAAGGTGGACTGGCAGCGGCAGGCGGCGCGCGACCTGGCCGAGGGACGCTTCGCGGAAGCTGTGGGCGCGTTCGACCGGGCCGGGGCGATCACCTGGACCGACAGGCAGGAGGAAGCCCGCGGCGCGCTTGTCGCGGCCTGGACGCGCGATGCGGAGGAACGGCCGTGGGCGAGCCGGTTCGTTTTTGCCTACACCAACCGCGACGTCGACACGCTGAATGCCGAACTGCGCCAAGTGCGCCGCGCCCGCGGCGAGCTGACCGGCGCGGATGTGGAACTGGACACCAAGCACGGGCCGGCGGCGTTCGCGGTCGGCGACCGGGTGCAGTTCACCGACACGGACAAGCGGCGGCACATCTACAACGGCAACGCCGGCACGATCACCGGCCTCGATGCCGGCACCGGACAGATCACCGCGCGGCTGGATGCTTCCGGCGGGGCAGGGCGGGAGGTGGCCTGGTCGGCCGACGAGTTCGAGGGGTTCCGGCACGGCTATGCGGGGACGATCTACAAGGGGCAGGGGAAGACCCTGGACCGGACGTATCTCTATCACACCGAGCACTGGCGGGCAGCGGCGAGCTATGTCGCGCTGACCCGGCAGCGGGAGAGCGCACAGGTCTTTGTCGCGCGCGAGACGGCGCGCGACGCCCCGCAGCTTGCCCGGCAGATGGGGCGGGGCGAGGTGCGCGCGGCTTCCGTTGCCTGGGCTACGCCGGAGGAGGCGTCGAAGCTGCGGGCGGAGCGCCAGGCCGAGGCTGCCGCGGTTTCCCGGAACGCAGAACGCACCAAGCGGCAGGAAGCGCCGGACGTGGACAGGTTGCGCGCGATGGTGCGCGAGGCGCTGGCCGCGCGGCAGAGGTCGAACGCCGCGGGTGAAAAGCCGGAGGTGGCTCCGGCACCGGCCGCACGCGCCGAGCCGGCGCAGCGCCAGGCCGATCCTGCCGCGGCCTACTGGAAGGCCCTCGCGAAGGCGCCGCGGGAAGCGCGGGGCGAGGACAGGTTGCAGGCGAAGGTGCGCGAGCGGCTGGCCGCACGGCAGCGGTTGAACGCCGCGGATGAAAAGCCGGCGGCGGACGCGCCGCGCCAAGCCGCGGCCCGCAGTCCATCGGAGGACGAACGGGCGCCGGCGGCGTTGCTGCCGGCGTGGCGTGATCCGACCGGGCAGGGGCGGGACAGCTTGGGGCGCGGCACGTCACCCGAGGATCTGGCCCGCGTCGCCAACCAGGACCCGGCGGTACTGCGCGAAGCCGATGGCCGGAAATGGGCTATGCGGACCATCTATCGCGATCCCGAGGCCGCGGCCGACGCGCTGGACGCGCTCATCAAGACATCGGGG
>CAIVPZ010000144.1 GCA_903907955.1 uncultured Acetobacteraceae bacterium
CCGCCCCGCCGCCGCCGCCGCCGCCCCTCGATCCCGCGGCCGCGCCGCCGCCGCGCCCGCCGCCGCGCTGGGGGGCCGCTTGTCGGCTCTGCGCGCCACGATTGCCGAACTGGCCGGCGCTCCGACCGTCGCCCATGCCGTTAAGTGCAGGGGGTGAACGTCCGCCAGCGCCAGGTCTGGCCGCGGGTCGTGTCGGGGGGCTGGCGCCGCCACCGCCCGGCCGGTTGCCCTGGCCGACATTGGCGCCGCCACCGCCCGGCCGGTTGCCCTGGCCGACATTGGCACCGCCGCCACCCGGCCGGTTGCCCGGGCCGACATTGGCACCGCCGCCACCCGGCCGGTTGCCCGGGCCGACATTGGCGCCGCCGCCACCCGGCCGGTTGCCCGGGCCGACATTGGCGCCGCCGCCACCCGGCCGGTTGCCCGGGCCGACATTGGCACCGCCACCACCCGGCCGGTTGCCCGGGCCGACATTGGCACCGCCACCACCCGGCCGGTTGCCCTGGCCAAGGTTGCCGCCGCCGGGCCGGTTGCCTGGGTTGATCGGTGGACGGTTACCGCCAGGTCCCATGCCCGGCGGTGGGCGCACTGTGCCTCCAGGCACGGAAACCCCCGGCCGCCCGATTGCGTTCGGCGGGAAGCCGTCCGGCCGCCCCGGCCGGCCGACCGGCCCCGATGGCGGTCGCCCGCCGCCGGGTGGGCGGAACCCGGGTCCGCCAGGCCGCCAGGTCGGGTTTCGGATCGGTGGGCGGTTGACGTTGATGGTGTTGAAATGGTTGACGTTGATGCTGGTGTAGCTGCGGCCCCAGCCGCCCCAGCGCGGGGTTGCCCAGCCCCACAACCCGGCAGTGATGGCGACGCCGGCGCCGAACGCAAGCCCGGTCATAAGTGCCGAGCCGACGACATAGCCCGGCGGCGGCGGCAAAAACACCGGCGGGTAGGCGGTATACGGCCAGGTGCCGAACACCGTCCTCGGGTCGTATTGCGGCACAAACACCACCTGCGGGTTGGCCGGCTGGATGATGATGTTCTGCTGCCGGGGCGACGTGACCGACGCATCCGGAACTGCCAGAGTCGAAACCACCTGTTGCTCGGTGGTCTTCAGCGTGCCCGCGGCCTGCGCCTGCCAGCGCAGGCGCTGCACCGAGTCCCACACGTCAGCTTGCTGGACGACCATCGCATAGCCGAGCTGGCCGAGCCAATCGAGCATGCTGTTCATCATCGCCAGCACCTGGGGGAACGGTACCAGCGACTTCACCGACGGGTCCCACGTCACCGCCCGCAGCGCCCTTTCCAGCGCCTCGCCGCTCAGGGCCCTGTTCGCCGGATCCTCCACCCACCGCGCCGCCTCGACAACCTGCAGCGGATTGGTCGACGCGATCAGGATCTGTGTCAGCAATTGGTCGGGATAGAGCGCGATCGGCGCCAGCAGCGCGTCGAGCTGCTCGATTGTGAAGAGGGTCGCGCCGGCGTCGTCCTGACTGTCCGGCGCGGTGGTCGCAGCGGCGGCTGGCGCGGCCCCGGCCTGCGCCAGCATTTGTTCCGGCCACGTGCCGAAAAGCAGGGCCGCACACGCGATCCAGGCAAAAAACCCGTGAGCCAGAACCGGCAATCGGTCGATACCCCGAGGCCCGCCAGTCTTGCCCGTACTCGCGTTCGTCTTCACGACGCTCGCCCCTTTTTCCCAGAAACGTGCAACACAACCGGCGGTCGCGCAGTGGCGCCGGGGAAGCCTCGGCTACTGCACCGCCCTGGCCCGCAAACGCTCGTACTCCTGGCCGGAGATGGCACCTGCCCCCTTGAGCCGATCGAGTTTCTCGATCTCGTCGGCGACGCTGACGCCGAGGTAGTGACGAAGCTCATTGCGAGATCGCTGTGCCCGTTCCTCGTTCCGCTCGGCCATGCCCCGGCTTTGCGAGATGACGTACGCAAATACGCCAAAATACGGAACGATAACCAGCATGATAATCCAGATCGTCTTGGCAATACCGGACACATCGCTGCGCCTGAACAGGTCGCCCAGAACCGTTATCAGCAGCCATAACCACGCAATGAAAATAAAAACTGCGAAGCCATCGACAAGAAAATTCCGAAAAGTAAAGCCCTCAGGAAACAACATTTCCGCATCTCCCTCCGATTATGACAGTGTTTTCAGACGCAAACGACTTCCGATCAATGCAGGTGCCCTTGCCGGCTGCCGCGTTGATGCGGCGCAACACCGGTCATCCGCGCCCGGCGCCGCAAAACGGGCCGGGCGTGGATGGTCAGCAAGCGATCCGTTCTGTCGTCACCCTGACGTGAAAGGCACTGTCGAACTCTCACGTCACGTGACCACGGCGACTGTCCTGCGGCGGCGCTGCCGCCTTCGCGAGCCGGCCGGGCGTGGCTGCGCCTCAGTCTCTGATCGCGAGGGTGGTGGTATCGAAGTGAACGACGCCCGTCTTGCCATCGACCAAATCGACCACTGCGATCCCGCGTCCGAAGTCCAGAGCGACAATCCGGCTTGCCGGGTGCTTAAGCTTGATGCTGTTCAGGAGAATGGTCTGAAGCACCTCGGTTACCGTGTTGCCATTGACGGCGCGAGCCTGAACCTCGGCCCGCTTCTCCGGGCTGAGCCCGGCGAGTTCGGCCTGTTCCAGCGTCGTTGCCATCTGTGCATAACTGGCTGATGATAAGACCAACAAAGCACCGATGGTTGCGGGGATAATGGCAAGTGTCCGCGCGTTTGTTGCCATGAGCTTGTCTCCGTCTGCTGTCCAGTTAAGTGAATGCTCAGCCAAACGAGTGCTACGTTATTGCGGCGCCATAACATGTGCAGCAGCCACATTATTGAGCATGGCATACTCCGGCAAACTTGGCAATGCCCCAAAATCCCAACGCTATACGCAGCATTCCAATCGACGCGGCGTGTGCCTGGGTTGCGTCACAGAACGGACGCAGAGTTTTTCTTGAATCTGGCAGACCGGTCGCGCGCCGTGCGGGGCGTGCCCCGGCGCTCCACCGGGTTGATCTGGACCAGGATCGTATCGTCCGACGCGCATTCGTGCACCAGCGGGGTGATCGTCGGGTTGCCGGCATAGCCGCCGTCCCGATACGCCTCGCCATCGATCTCGACCGCCTGGAACAGGCTCGGCAGGCAGGCCGACGCGATTGTTTTTCAAGCTCTGAGTCCGGCGTTGCGGAAAACGCGGCCGCGGCCGGTCCGGAGGTTCGTGGCGGTAATGAAGAGCTTGATCGGTGGCTGCGAAAGTCGGGCGAAGTCCACGCTCTCCGCAAGCACCTTGTTGAGCGGATTGCCGCCACCCTGCAGGGCGAGGTCGATCAGAACCGGTTCTCGTTGGGAGCGAACCGGCAGCCTGGCTGATTCTGTCGGCATGATGCCTCGCAAATAAAGCAAATAATATTCCTGTAATGGCTTGGCGCATGATTCGATCGTCATTTGGAAACAGTATACTCCTGCTTGGCCTTGATGCCCATAGCGGGGCATTGTCAACTTTACCGGTCGCGGTTGAACCTGGGGTTGCGTGGGAGGAGCACGTCACGGACCACGTTTGCCGGTGCGCGGTTTGCCGGTGCGCGCGACCGGGCGCTGTTCCGGATCGGCTTCGCCGGCGCCCTGTGCCGCTCGGAACCGGTCGGTCTGGACGCGGCGCATGTGACCTGGACGGACGAAGGCCTCACGCTGCTGATCGAGCGTGCCAAGACCGATTTCTGACCGGCGGTGAAGCCCCGTTCCGCCAGCGCGGCGGGCAGATGGCTCTTGCCCACCCACCGCTGGGCGGCCCCGGGATCGCCGCGGATCGACGGTTCCGCCAACGCGTTCAAGGCAGCCAAAAGCCCAGGCTGCGTCCTGATCGCTGGCTTGCCGCCGCCGCCCGGTTGCCGAACCCGCGCGCTGAACATCACGGCGCCCGCTCTCGTCCGGAACCGGCGCAAGCGACTCGAAGCGAGCCTTGATGGCAGCGATGTCGATCACCCGCTCAGAGCCTGGAAAACAATCGAACTTGAAAAAGAATGCCCGCTGCCATCCTTGCGCTTTTTCTTCGTTCGGCGGCTTGCGGGCATTCTTTTTCAAACTCTCAGGCCCTTAGGGTGCGCCGCAGAGATGATTGGTGGCGCGCTCCGCCCGCGTAAGGCTGGCGCAGAAACCGATGGTTGTGCTCTCGGGCGGCCTGGCCAGCGTGTTGTTGGGATCGGGGGGCGCCATGACGGTATCGACCGGGCCGGCGCAGGCAGCCGCCGCGAGGCAGAGCAAAATCGCCGCCAGCAGACCGCCGGATCGTCCCCGGCGGCGCCGTGGGGCGCTGGCTGGTTGCAGGTGCACGAAACTTCTCCATCGGTCGTTTCGCCCATCAGAGCGCGATGCGCCGGCCGCCGCAAGCAGCGGCCCGACTTAGAGCAACGCCGGCCAGACTGGCGAAAGCCGGCCGGCAAAGTTGCTCTAGCCCTGCGGGCAGGGGAGGGGCTGCTTGCCTCGCGGTGGGCCGCGGTGCAACGATGATCGCCATGTGCCCCGCCGCATCATCGCCGCGATGACCTTCGACACCCCCGTTGCACGGTTTCTGTTGCTGCTGGGGCTGGGATTCTTTTTTGGTCTGGCTTTCGAGGAGTTCTACGCCAGCGCGAAGCAGACGCGACCCGGCGGGGTTCGCACCTTCCCGATGCTGGCACTGGTCGGCGCCCTGCTGTACCGGCTGGAGCCGGCCCGCCTGCTGCCGCTCAGCGTCGGGTTGCTGGTGCTGGGCCTCTGGCTCGCCTGCTACTACTGGAACCATCTCGGCGAGACCGACGCGGAGGGGCGGCCCAATGTCGGGCTGATGGTGCCGCTGTGCAGCGTGCTGGCCTATCTCATCGGGCCGGTGGCGCTCGCCCAGCCGCCCTGGGTTGCCGTCGGCGCCACGGTGTCCGGGGTGCTGCTGCTGACCGCGCGCGAGAAGCTGCACGGTTTCGCGCGGCACATCGAGGGGGCGGAGATCATCACGGCCGGGAAGTTCCTGGTCCTGACCGGGCTGGTCCTGCCGCTGCTGCCGGACCAGCCGCTGACCGCGCTGACCGATATCACGCCGCACCAGGTCTGGCTGGCGGTGCTGGCGGTCTGCACCGTTTCCTACGCGAGCTACCTGCTGCAGCGCCATGTGGCGCCGGCCGGTGCCGGGCTGTGGGTGGCCTTGCTGGGCGGGTTCTATTCGTCCACCGCCACCACGGTGGTGCTGGCCCGCCAGATTGGCGCCGAGCCGTCGGCGCTGCGGCAGGGGCAGACCGGCATCATGCTGGCGACGTCGGTGATGTATCTGCGGCTGCTGATCATCATCGCGGTGTTCAACCGGGCGCTCGCGCTCGGCCTTGCGCCGGCGCTGCTGGGGCTGTCGGCGGCGGGGCTGGCGATGGCGGGGCTGTGGCACTGGATCACCCTGGCGATCAACGGGGCGCGGGCCGGACATGGCAGGTCGGCCGGTGCCGCGTCCAATCCGCTGGAACTTGGCGCGGCGCTGGTTTTCGCCGTCCTGTTCGTGCTGATCTCGATGGTTTCGGCCTGGGCCCGGTCGCAGTACGGGGCGACCGGCATCTACCTGCTGGCGGCGATCGTCGGCGTATCCGATATCGATCCGTTCGTGCTGAGCCTCGCCGAGCACGCCACCGGGGACATGCCGACCGGCGTCGGGATCGTCGCCATCCTCATCGCGACCTCGTCGAACAACCTGCTCAAGGCCGGCTATACCGTGGCCTTTGCCGGCGGCCGCGCCGGCCTGGCCCCTGCCGCGGCGCTCGCTTTGCTGGCGCTGGGCGGCATCGGGGCGGCTGGCTGGCTGGCGGGGCTGCGGGTTCCGGGCTGAAGCCTTGATCCCGGCGACGGTCGGCATGAACGCGATGGTCCCGCGCCGCATGCAGGCGTATCGATGGCGCTGGAAAATGTTTTGCAATCGATCCTGTTTGTGTTTGCAGCAACTATGCACGCAAGGCCTCGAACGCCGCCGCATCGCTGCCGGGCTTGCCGGGTTGGACGGTCGGTGGTTCGCTCCGCGGCATGCGCTGTATTTTTGCGTTATAAATGGCCGCGGAAAGATTGATTGCTTTCTTCATGGTCGCGTCTGGTAAGGACCAGCCGAGGAAATTCTTCCTGGATCTTATATGAATCTTTCTTGCACGCGATCGTTCCGCCATTTTCGACTGGTATCGGGGCTGTCGGGGTCGCCTTCCGACACCACCGGATCAGAAAGCCTCGGCTACCGGACTTGGATGTTGTGGGCGCGGGCAGCCACACTGCATGCTGCCGGCGCTTGCGTTGCCGCGTGGCACGGCGAGCGCGGTTGCCCCGGACGGGGCGCATGTTTCGGGACTCCAAGGTTGCCATTTGCTGAAAACCTCGTTAGCCAAACCCAATGGCCGGTATCATACATATAGTGAATTCGTAATGAAGGGGCGGAACGTGCTGGGTGACCGCAAGGCGTCGTTGCGCCGGCTTGACAAAGAGCAGCACTGGCGCATTTGTTGCGTTCTTGCCCTGCTGTTTCCGGCCGCGGCCCCGGCATTCGCCCAGGGCCTTCCATCGGCTGGCGCGCTCCAGGTTTCGCCGATTCCGCGCATGGCCCCTCCCGAGACGCCGCGGGTGGAGCCGGGCCTGCAGGGTCTGCCGACCGGGCCGCTCATCAATACTGCGCCCGAACAGCCGGTTGCAGTCACTGACGTCGCCGTCGAGGGGGTGACCGTCTATCCGACGGCCGAGATCGATCCGCTGGTGGCGGGGCTGGTCGGGCCGGCGGTGTCGTTGAGGCAGGTCGAGGCCGGCCGGCTGGCGCTGGTGCGGAAATACCGCGACGACGGCTATCCGCTGGTGGTCGTGCAGGCGACCCGCAACGCCAAGGGCCTGCTGCGCTTCGTGGTGTTCGAGGGCCGCATCGCCGAGGTCAAGCTGGACGGCGATATCGGCCCGGCCGGCACGCAGGTGCTGCGCTTCCTGCAGCGCCTGACCGAGAGCCGGCCGATCGATGCCGCCTCGCTCGAGCGCTGGCTGCTGCTGGCGCAGGATGTGCCCGGGGTCGGGCTGCAGGCCGTGCTGCGGCCGTCCGATACCGAACCGGGCGCGCTCACCCTGATCGCCAGCGTGCGGCGCACGGCGTACTCCGGCGTGCTGAGCGTTGACAACCGCGCCTACAAGCTGACCGGTCCCGCGGAGGGGCTGGCCATCCTCGATCTCAACAGCTTCACCAGCCTGGGCGAGCGCACGACGCTCAACCTGTTCCACAGCGCCAACAGCACGCAGATTTTCGGCCAGGCTTCCACCGAGGTGTTCGTCGGCGCCTCCGGGCTGAAGGTGCGTCTGTATGCCGGCGCCGGCAACACCACGCCGTCCGGCTTCCTGAACCAGGTGGGCTACAATGGCGATACCACGATCGCCGGTCTGCAGGTGTCCTATCCGCTGATCCGCGCCCGCCAGCAGACCCTCAACCTGGTCGCCAACCTCGACGCGTTGGATTCGGAGGTCACCACCCAGTTTCCGGGAACGCCGGCGGCGGTGGCCAGCAAGGACTCGTTGCGCGTGCTGCGGGCCGGTGCCGATTACGCGCTGCAGGATCTGGTGGCCGGCGAGACCCGTCCGGCGGTGAACGGGGTATCGGTGCGGCTCTCGCGGGGATTGGCCTCGCTCGGCGCCACCATCGAGACGGCGACCCCGGCGCGGGTGGGGGCAAAGGCCGATTTCACCAAGGTCGTGGGCGAAATCAGCCGCAACCAGACGCTGTTCGCGCCATGGTCCGGTGCCTCGGTGTCGCTGCTCGCGCTGGCGGCGGGACAGGGCAGCGCGGACGTGCTGCCGCCGGTCGAGAAGTTCTTCCTCGGCGGCAGCCGTTATACCCGTGGCTATTATTCGGGCGAGGTCAGCGGCGACAGCGGGGTGGCGCTGACCGCCGAGTTGCAGCTGACCACAAGTCACAACGTGACGGTATTTGGGAACCAGATCGACATCGGAACCCAGTATTACCTGTTCTACGATTATGGCCAGACCTGGCAAAACGTAAGGGCCGACCCGAACATGACCCTGAGGTCTGCCGGTCTCGGGCTGCGTATCTCGATGACGCAGTATCTCGAGATCGATCTGGAAGGCGTGCGGCGGTTTACGCTGAATCCTGATGGCGTCGGCACCTCCAGGCTTCCGGTGGACGCTTTCTACTTCGGGGCGCTGGTACGTTTCTAGAAGCAGCGCCGGGTGGTCTTCCTATTGACTGAGCACCGAACGACTGAGTGACCAGACAGGGTCCGGAGCGCCGGGCCGGAGGAGGCGGGATGGCAACAGCACGCAGGATGGCGGGCAGCCGCGGCAGCAGGAGCGCCGTGGCGGTGGGCACTCTGCGCCGCAGCCGCGCATCGTTGCTGGGCAGCACCGCGCTGCAGGCGGCGGTGCTGGTGGTGCTTGCCTTTCCGGCGCAGGCCCAGCTTTCGCCCAACGCCCGGCCGCAGGTCGGCCTGGTGGTGGCGGGACAGGCCAGCATCAGCCAGACCGCCACGGTCACCACGGTGCAGCAGGCGAGCCAGCGCGCCGCGGTGAACTGGCAGAGCTTCAATGTCGGCTCGGCCCAGACCGTGGATTTCGTGCAGCCCAGCAGCAGCTCCGTCACGCTGAACCGGGTGGTCGGCGGGGACCCTTCGGAGATCGCCGGCCACATCGTCGCCAACGGCAATGTCATTCTGGTCAACGGCTCCGGCGTGGTGTTCGACCGGGGCAGCCAGGTCGACGTCAATTCGCTGGTGGTGTCGGCAGCCGACACCACCAACAAGGGCTTCATGGCCGGGAAGACCAACTTCTCCATCCCGGGCAGTCCCAACGCGATGGTGGTCAACAACGGCACCATCACCGTCAAGCAGAGCGGGCTGGCGGCGCTGGTGGCGCCGGCGGTGGCGAACCATGGCGTCATCAACGCCCGCATGGGCACGGTGGTGCTGGCCGGCGCCACCACCGCGACGGTTGACCTTTATGGCGACGGGCTGCTGGCGATCGACGTGACCGGCCAGGTCACGCAGGTGCCGGTCGGCGCCGATGGTCGGAAGGTGACGGCGCTGGTGACCAACACCGGCACCATCCTGGCGCAGGGCGGCTCGGTTACGCTGACCGCGGCGGCGGCCGACGGGATCGTGACCAACCTGGTGACCGCGGGCGGCACGATCTCGGCCGATGGCGGGCGCGGCCGCGGCGGCACCATCGTGCTGGGCGGCATCGGCGGGTCGCTGGTGATCGAGGGCGACATCACCGCCACCGGCGCCACCGGCGGCGCCGTGCAGGCGCTGGCCGATGGCGGCGTGACGGTGGCCTCCACGGCCAAGATCGACGTCTCCGGCAGAAGCCGCGGTGGCACGGTGGCGCTCGGCACCACGCTGGCGCGCGCCGCCGCCGGGCCGTCGCTGACAAGTGCCCCCAAGGCGGCCTCGGTGACGGTGGCGCGGGGCGCGGTGGTGCAGGCGAACGCCACCCGCAAGGGCAACGGCGGCACCATCACCGTGCTGAGCAGCAACAGCACGGTCATGGCCGGCACGCTCAGCGCACGCGGCGGTCCGCAGGGCGGCAATGGCGGGTTCATCGAGGTGTCGGGGGACGGCAGCTATCGGCTGACCGGCTCGGTGGACGTGCGGGCGCCGCTCGGGCAGCCGGGGGCGATCCTGATCGATCCGGCCAACCTGACCATCGAGGCCGGTGGCACGGTCGTTACTCTGGGCACGCTGACCGCGAGCGACACCTTGCTGGGCGATCAGGCGACACTCGATCCGCGCGGGCTCACCGGGAGTGTTCTGTTGCAGGCCGGCACCGATATCGTCGTCGCCAGCCCGATAAGCGGCACCGGCGTGACGGACCTGACGATGCAGGCCGGTCGCAACCTTACGGTGAGCGCTGCGATCAACGTCACCGGCAGTCTGGTGCTGCAGGCGGCCACATCCCAGGTGAGCGGCTCGCTCACGGTGGGCGCTTCGCTGAGCGCCGGCGGCGGCATCGCGCTGACCTCTGTCCTGACGACGGGCACCGGCGGCATCGCCATCAATGCCGCGGTCACCAACAGCGGCAGCGGCGGTATCGCGCTGACGGATTACGGCACCGGCGGCGTTAAGATCGCTGGCGCGGTTACCAACAGCGGCAGCGGCGGCGTTACCGTCAACACCCTCGGCACGCTCGGTATCACCGGCACCGGCAGCCTGGTTGCCGCCGGCCAGACGGTGGGCCTGATCGCCGCCAGCGTCAGCCAGGCCCCTGCCGGCGTGATCTCCGCCGGCACGCTGACGGCGACCGCGACCAGCGGTTCGGTGGATCTGAGCGGTGCGGCGAACAGCTTCGCGGTGCTGGGCAGCGGCGGCGCGGCGACCGGCTACAAGGTGGTGGATGGCGGCTCGCTGAGCGTGCCGGGGACGATCGCGTCGGGCCTCGGGGTGCTGTCGATTTCGGCGCCGACGCTGAGCACC
>CAIVPZ010000145.1 GCA_903907955.1 uncultured Acetobacteraceae bacterium
ACCTGAACCAGATGATCGTCGCCATCATCGTCGATCAGCACGGTCGGCCGGTCTGCTCGGCGATGTGGCCCGGCAACACTGCTGACGTGACCACGCTGATTCCGGTGATCGACCGCCTGCGCGCTCGCTTCGGCATCGGTCACGTCTGCGTTGTCGCCGATCGCGGCATGATCAGCGCCGCCACCATCGCCGCCCTGGAGCAGCGCGGTCTCGAGTACATCCTCGGTGTGCGCGAGCGCAGTTCCAAGGAAGTGCGTGAGATCGTCATGGCCGATCCGGCACCGAGCGTGCCGCTGGTAATCCCGCACAAGGGCCGACCTGATGCCGACCTGCAGGCCAAGGAAGTGAAAGTCGACGACCGCCGCTATATCGTCTGCCGCAACCTGGTCGAGGCGGCGCAGGCCGCCCGCACCCGCGAGGCGGTGCTGACCACGTTGCGCGCCAAGCTGAAGCAGGGCGACAAGCCGCTTGTCGGCAACAGCGCCTATCGCCGCTACCTGAAAACGTCCGAACAGCAGCACTTCACGATCGATGAGGAGCGCATCGCCGACGAAGCCCGCTTCGATGGACTCTATATACTACGCACCAACACCCGGCTGCATCCGCTGGACGCGATGCTCCGCTACCGCGATCTCCTCGTGGTGGAGAAAATGTTCCGCTCACATAAAGCCCTGCTGGAGACACGGCCGATCTATCACCAGACCGACGAGGCCATCCGCGGTCACGTGTTCTGCACCTTTCTGGCGCTGGTGGTGCGCAAGGAACTGGAGGACCGGCTCGCCGCCGCACGGCTGAAGCCCGAATGGCGCGAGCTGCTCGCCGACCTCGACCGGTTGCAGGAGATCGAGGCCGAGCAGGACGGCAAGCGGTTCATCCTGCGCACGCCGGTGACCGGCGTAGCCGGCAAGGCGTTCCAGGCGGTCGGCGTGGCACTGCCGCCCAACATCCGCGACGCCAATCCCACCCGTACGCCGCAGCCGCCGCCTGATCGTTCCGCCGCCACCGCTGCGGCGTAGTGCTAAGACCCCTCCGCGCACCTGTAACATACTGACGGGGAAAGATCGTTCGGAAAGCACTGTCAAACTCGGGCCTCGGTTATGTCGGCACTGGTGCCGCCGCATCGCGCCCGCAAACCGCCCGCCGGCCGGGGTGGTCCGGCTCGTCTGCGTCACCTCCTTTGGCGTTGGCGACACGCGCACCGCGGCACCGCTGCTGTTCCGGGTCGTGTTCCGCCTGTTCATGCGCGCGGTGATGGCCGACAAGGAGCGCCAGGAACGCTTGGTGAAGGCGTCCGGACTGGATTGCCGGTCGGGCTGACGGACCGGCCGGCGGCCGGGCATTGGGTCGCCAGCACTGCGGGGAAGACTGGCCGGTCGATGGTGAGCCGCGCCGATCTCGGTGCCTTCATCGCCGCCGAGGTGGTGCAGCGACGGCACATCCGCGAGACGGTGGCGTTCTCCGGGTGATGCTGACGTCCGGTGCCGCAGAGGCGCCACCGGACCCAGGACGCGCCTGGTGAACCCTGCCGTTGCAGCGACACCCTCCAGTCCCAGCCATCGCCCTCCCGACGCTGGCGGGTACGGCAGCCACCCCCTACCATCGCCGACCGATGATCCATCCCGGGAGCCGTCGCCGCATGTCATCACTGGCCGCCGATCTTGCCGCCATTCTGGCCGGCGTGCGCCGCCCCGGGGATTTCTTCGTCTCCGGCACCGCCAAGTTGCGCGCGCCCTCGCTCCAGGTCGAGGGCGTCGGCCCGGTGGCGCTGCCATTGCTGCCGGTGCAGGCGGCGCAACTCTCGGGGGTGGCGGAACCGACACCGTACGGCCGCGGCGAAGCAACGGTCCTCGACCCGGCGGTACGGCGCAGTTGGCAGATCGGGGCAGAGCAGGTGCGCCTGGGCGGCAAGGGATGGGCGGCCACGCTGGAGGGCATCCTCGCCCGGGTCGCTGACGGCCTTGGGGTGGAGGCCCCGATCACCGCGTCGCTCAACAAGCTGCTGCCGTATGAGGCGGGCGGCTTCTTTCTCGGCCACCGCGACACCGAGAAACTGCATGGCATGTTCGGCACGCTGGTGATCGTGCTGCCGTCGCTGTTCGCCGGCGGCGAACTGGTGACCCGTCACCAGGAGCGCCGCGTCCAACTCGACCTGCACCGGGACGACCCGGCCGAGTTGGGCTTCGCCGCCTTCTATGCCGATTGCATGCACGAAGTCCTGCCGCTCACCGAGGGCAGCCGCCTCACCCTGGTCTACAACCTGATGCGCGAACAGGCCCGGATGACCGCGCTGCTGCAAGCCTGGCGGGACGCGCCCGAACGGCACCCCGGCCAAGCTGATCTACCTGCTGGAACATGCCTACACCCCGGCCGAGTTGGACTTTCCAACCCTCAAGGGCGTCGATGCGGCGGTGGCCGGCGTGGTGCGGGCGGCAGCGGCGCCGGCCGGCTGCGACGTGCATCTGGCGCTGCTGACCATCGAGGAAAGCGGCATCGCCGAATACGCCGGCTCCTGGCGCCGGCACGACGACGATGACGACGATTTCGAGGTCGGCGAGGTGTGCGACCGCAGCGTGACGCTGGCGAAGTGGCGCGGCGGCGACGACGGCCCGCGGATATCCGGGGAAATCCCGACCGAGGACGACGAATTCGTCCCGCCGGGCGCGCTGGAGGACCTCGCCCCGGACGAAGTGCATTTCCACGGCCCGACCGGCAACGAGGGATCGTCGTTCGAGCGCACCTACCGACGGGCGGCGCTGGTGCTCTGGCCGGCCGACCGCCGCTTCGGGGTGCTGAGCCAGGGCGGCTTGCGGGCGCCCCTGCCGTATCTCGACGCACTGGCCGGAAGCTGGGCGGCGAGCGCCCCAGACGCCCGTCCGGCGCTCGCGGCCGAGGCGCATGATCTGGCCGGCCACATGATCGCAAGCTGGCCGCGTGGCGGCTATCACAAGCAAGAGGAGCCGTCGTCCGGCAGGGAGCCAGGCGAGGCCGCGCGGATGCTGACGCTGCTGGCCCGGCTGGGCGATGCCGCGGCGATCGAGCGGTTCCTCCGCGATGTCACCGCCGCCGGCCGTTACGCCGGCGCCGACAACGCCGCCATCGCCGCCGCGCTTGATTGCCTGCCGCCGGCGCGCGCCGCGCAATGGCCGATTCCATCGTCACCGGCACCGCCGCCAACTTGCCCGCCGCCTGTGCCGGTCTGCTGGCCCGGCTGGGAACCACCTGGCCGAAACAACGCCGGGTGGCGCTGACGATCGCCGCTTCCCGGCTGGTGGCCACCCTGCCGGGCGAGCCGGTGCGCAATCCGGCGAACCCGGCCTGGCCGGCGCGCGTGCCAACGGTGAAACCGGGGTTCGTCGTCGATCTGCTCACCGGCCTCGACGCCATCGATGCAGCGCTGGCCGGGCACGCCGCGGCGCATATCCTGGCCTGGCCGGTGCCCTATGGCCTGGATGCCATCCTGGTGCCGGCGCTGCGCCAACTGGCCGAGGCCGGCAACCGCCTCGACACGCCGGCGGGCGCGCAACTGCGCACCGCGGTGGTCGCGCATCTGCGGGCGCGGGTGGCGCTGCCGCTGGCGCCACCGGCGGACTGGCGGCGGGACAGCACGCTGCCCTGCCGCTGCGCGCATTGCCAGGACCTGGCCGGCTTTCTCGACGATCCGGCGCGGAAGAGCTGGGTGTTCAAGGCTGCCGAGGCCCTGCGCGGCCACGTCGCGGACACCATCCGCAAGGCCGGCAGCGACGTCGACACGGCAACCGACCAGCGTGGACGGCCGTACCCTCTGGTGTGCACCAAGACCCAGGCGAGCTACCAGCGCCGTGCCAGACAACGCCAGCAGGACCTGAAGGATCTGAACCTGCTGGCGGGGTAAGGGAGGGACGGCGGTGCTGCATCCGGTGCCCACGGCGGTGATGCCGGCGTTGGCTGCTGGCGGCGTCCTGTCGGTCGCCTGACGGATAACGCTTTACGGAAGTGAGGAATTCCGGCCCGCCTTGGATGATGGTTGCGTCTTTGTCTTGCCGGCCCACATGGCTACGGATGATCACAAACATCTTTCTGGCGGCGCGCAATGCCGTCCTGCGTTGCTTTGCTGCCTCCGGCCATCCGCCGGCGACGGTTGCGAAGGTCGACCTCGATCGTTACCTCGGAACCTGGTTTGAGGTGGCAAGGCTGCCCAACCTGGAAGCGGACGGGTTCGGGCGGCGCTGCGTTGACGTCAGCGCGACCTATACGAAGCGACCGGACGGCCTGATTGGCGTGCAGACCGTATCCTACAATGCCACGGCAGGCATGCGGCGCACCGAGGTGAAGGGAACGGCGCGGCCGATAAACCCGGGCGGGTCGAAGCTGCTACTGACGTTCTACTACGTGGTGCGCGGCGATCACTGGATAGTGGGGCTCGATCCCGAATACCGCTGGTCGCTGGTCGGCACGCCAAGCCGGCGACGGTTGTGGCTGATGTCGCGCACGCCGCGCCTCGACCCCGTCGACTATGACCAGGCAATGGCGGTCGCCGTTGCGCAGGGCTATGACTCGGCGCGCGTCACGCCGACGCTGCAATCCACTGCCGCCTGAACGGCGTCACGCCCGGCCGCGGATCACGCCGGCGTCCTTCTCGCTGACCATGATCGCCGGGGCGGTGGTGTCGTTTGTTTTCAGTCGCTGCCGCTGACGTTTGCCAGAGTGGGCTTCACCGATCGCCGGGTGCAGTTCGTCACGTAAGGCGCTATGTCAGTTCCGGCAGGATCAGGGGGAAAGAACATGCCGGTTCTCATTGCTGGAATTATCATCTTTCTCGGCGCGCACAGCTTCACCACGTTCCGCACGACGCGGTTGGCGTTGATCGCGTGGTTCGGCGCCGCGGCGTACAAAGGCATCCATTCGCTGGTCTCCCTCATCGGCTTTGGCCTCATTGTCTGGGGTTTCTCGCTCTACCGCGCGGACGGGTTGATCCAAATCTGGACGCCTCCGGCATGGGCCGGCCATCTGACCCTGGTTCTGATGTGGTTCGCCTTCGTGGCGCTGGCGAGCATGAACCCTGCACCCGGCCGGATCAGGGGCTGGCTGCGCCATCCGATGCTGGTTGCCCTCAAGATCTGGGCGCTGGCGCATCTGCTCGCCAACGGTGACGCGGGCGGGATGCTGCTGTTCGGCTCGTTCCTTGCCTGGGCCATCTTCGACCGCATTGCCGTCAAGCGGCGCGGCGATATGGGCGCGTCCCGGGTCGCCTCGTTCACCCGCGCCGACGCGATCGCTCTTGGCGCTGGAACCGTGGCCTATGGCGCGATGATATTCCTGCATCCTGTCCTGATCGGAATGCCCGTATTCGGTAGGTGAACCCGGGCCAGGTGATATCGGAACCTGCCAATGCCATGATCGGGCAAGGGATTTGTTTGCGAAGCGCTGCGTTCCATCAAGCCCCCCCAGGTGGACCGCCGTCAGCCAGTCGTCCTTCGCGTGGGAACGCGAAGCGCTCGACTTCCTGCGCCAGCACCTGCCCGAACACGATCCCTGGCGGGCATGGTCGAACTTTCAGAGGCAGGACGATGGAACGGAAAACCTGCGAGGTTGGTCGCCGCGCGATTCCAATAAGGGGCTGTTGCATTCGCCCTTGGCCCATTTTCCGTTGGCAAACAGCCGGCGCCGTGTTCGAGTTCCAGTCAATGCGGCTGGCCATGCCGTTCACCCGGAAAGAATCTCGGGCTAACCATGCCGAGCCCTTTCCGAAAGCTATCGGGAACGAACATGAGCGATACGAAGCCGCCGCTGCAGATCCTCCTCGTCGATGACGAACGCTTCCTGCTGGAGGAACTGGAGGACTTGCTGACCTTGAACGGGGTGACCGTCAGCATGGCCGGCGGCGGCGTCGAAGCACTCGCCGTGCTTGCCGGCCAGCCTGCCATCACCGTCGCGCTCACCGACATCCGGATGCCGGGCCTCGACGGCCTGGACCTGGCCAACCGCATCCTGCGGGCACGCGGCGATAGCGATGCCATCGAGGTCGTGCTGATGACAGGGCACGGCACCATTGAAGACGCCATGGAGGCGGTGCGGGCCGGCGCGTTCGACTTCCTGCGCAAGCCGATGGTGCTCGATCAGATCCTCCCCGTGCTGCGGCGCGCCCACGCCCAGGCGCTCGCGCGCCGACAGGCCCATGCGGCGCGGATGGCGGAGCTGGAGCGGCTGCGCGCCGACTACGCAGCTTTGCAGGCACGCTTCGCACGGATGGAAACGCCATTCGGGCCGAACAGCGAAACGCCGCTGGAACTTGCCCATATCCTGTCGCACGAGTTGCGCACGCCGCTGATCCCGATCGTGGCGTTGCCCGATATCCTGCTGTCGCAGCGGTCGATCCCGCGCGCGACGCTCAACGCCTACCTGCGGGGCGTGCAACGGGCCGGGGCACGGCTGCAGGAGATCTCCGACGACCTGATCGAGTTGCTTGCCCCGCCGAACGCGCAGGCGTTCGACTGGCAGCAGGTTCTGCCGGAGAGAATGCTCGCCCTGCTGCAGGCGCGATTCCGGGCGGCGACAAGGGAGGCCGGGGTAACGCTGGCGCTGGTGGAGCCCGCCACCGGCGAGGTTGAGACCGACCAACCGCATCTGGTCGGCGCGCTCGCGCGGTTGGTTGCGAACGCGCTCGCCGCGACCGAACCCGGCGGGCGGATCGATCTGGCGGCGCGCGCGGTGGCGCCGGACAGCGTTGCCTTTATCGTCCGCGACGGCGGACGCGGCATGACGGCGGCGGAGGTGAAACTGGCGAAGCTACCGTTCCGCCAGCTCGACATGTCGCTCACGCGGCGCGGTGGCGGCATGGGCCTCGGCCTGCCGCTGGCGATCCGCATGGCGGAACGGCTGGGCGGGCGGCTGGAGATCGAGTCCGCGCCCGGTGTGGGCACCACCGCCAGCATCGTGCTGCCGCGGCAGCACACCGATGGGGCAGCGCGATGAGCGCGGAGCCGGATCGCCCGACGTTTGCCGCGCCGCCACAAGGCACGCCGGTCGGCGAGCCGTGGCACATGGGCGCGCTCGCCCGGCTATCCTCGCACAACTCGGCCACGGTCGTGCTGCTGGTTGTGGTCACGGTCGCGCTGGTGACCCTGGTGGGCTGGCGTTACCACGAGATCCGACGCGACAACGAGGCCCTGGTCGCCGGCCGCGCCGCCGAACGCACCAACGCCATGGCGTCGCAGTTGCGCGACACGATCGCCGCGACGTTGCTGCAGGCCGACGTCATGCAAGGCATGGCGCGGCTGGTGACGGAGGCGCGCCTGTCCGGCAACGCCAATGCCGAGGCAGCGCTCCGCCCGTATCTGGACCCGGCGGCGGGCCATGGCGGCCCGGACGTGGCGCAGGTATTCGCGGTCGGGGCCTCCGGCGCGCTATTGTGGAGCAATCTCGACTGGACCCCGTCGCCAACCGACCGAAGCGACCGCGAGTATTTCACGACGCTCGTGGCCAATCCCGCCCTCGAGTCCATGTTCGGGCGGCCGGTGATGGGGCGGACCAGCGGGGAGTGGTCCGTGCACTTCGCCCGTGCCATGCGCGACCCCACCGGGCGGGTGCGCGCGATCACGGCGGTGGCGTTGCGTGCCGGCATGCTGGCACGGCTGTGCCATGATATCGGGCTGGCCCCCGACGATACCGTCACGCTGCTGCGCGACGACGGCGCCGTGCTGATGCGGAGCGACATGACGAATCTCGGCACCGCGCCGGCCGGCGGGCGGGAAGCGTCTGAAACCGCCACGCTCTCCGCCGGTCCAGGTCGGCTGGACGACCTGTCGCGCACCGAGGCGTCACGACCTATCCCCGGCGCGCCACTCACGCTGCATGTGAGTCTGTCGCGGGTGGCGCAGATGGAAGCACTCGCGGCGGTGCGCCAGACGCTGTGGCGCTGGACCCTGTTCCTCGAAGGCGCGATCGTGGGAATCGCGATCATTGGCGGGTTCGCGTTGCTGGTGCTGCGCCGCTCCGCCGTGAATGCGGCGCGCGCCGCCAGCCTCGCGGAGAGCGAGGCCTGGTTCCGGGACGTGATCGACGACATGGCCGACGGCGTGCTGGTGTTCGACGGCCTCAGCGAAGGCGACATCCGCATCGCCTATGCCAACCGCCCGGCCGGGATGATCTTCGGCGTGCCCGCGGGGCAACTCGCGGGCCGCGATTTTGCGACACTCGTCGTCCCGGCCGATCAGGCGCGGTTGGCGGAACGCAAGCAGGCCGCGCTGCTCGGGCAGAAGCTCGATCGGGTGACCTATCGCGCGCTCCGATCCGACGGCGCCCTGGTCTTGTTCACGGCAAGCAGCGTCCTCTCCCCCAATCCGGCCGAGCCGTCCCGGGTACGTCTCATCACCTCGGTGCGGGACATAACCGAGGCGCACATGCGCGACGCCGCGCTCGCCGATGCGCGGGCGCGTACCGAGCGCATCCTGCAAGTCATCCCCGGCGTGTTCTATCAACTCACTGCGGACCCCGGGGAGGCGTTCAAGCCCGCCTTCGTCTCGGAGAGCGTGACCCACCTCCTGGGCGTTTCGGTCGAGGAGGCGTCACGGCCGGGCTTCATGCCGGGTCTGGCGGCAATCGATGTCCGGGCCACGCGGCAGGCCGCATTGGAAAAGGCGGGGCCGGCCGGGGTGGCTGTGGCCGAATACCTGTTCCGCGTGCGAGGCCGGGAGGTCTGGCTGCGCGACACGATGCGCCGGCTCCTACGCCCGGATGGCGGTGCCGAAATCGTCGGTTTCCTCGCGGATGCCACGGCCGAGCACGCAGCCGACGAGGCGCGGCGGGCCGCCGAGGCGGAACTGCGACGGCTGAACCGGGCGCTGGCGGCCTACTCGCGGTCGCTGTTCGCGCTGATCCGGTCCGACACCCTGAACGAGCTGGTGACGCGGGTGTGCGAGAGCATCGTTGAGGATCCCGTCTACGTCCTGGCCTGTCTCGGCTTGCCCGAGTCATCGCCCGGTCTGCCGATCCGGCTCATCGGCGGCGTGGGCAGCGCGGTCGGGTACCTTGAAGGGCTGAACCTCAGTTGGTCGGCCCATGTCCCGGAAGGGCGGGGGCCGGCCGGGACGGCCCTCCGCGAGGGCAGGCCGCACGTCATGCGCGATTCCCGTATCGACCCGATGCACGCGCTGTGGCGCGAACGGGCCAGACGGTTTGGAATCCGGTCAAGCCTCACCGTGCCATGCCGGGCCGACGACCGGGTCGTCGGCATATTGATCATCTATGCCTCGGAACCGGATGCGTTTGGGCCGGAAGAACTTGGCCTGTTCGAGCAACTGAGCGAGGAGATCGGTTTCGCGATCAGGCTGGAGCAAGACCGCGCGCAGTTACGGGCCGCCGAAGCCGCCCGCGCCACCGCGGAAGAAAACCTGCGCGCCGCCGCGCAGCTTGGCCCCGGCGTGCTTTACCGGGCGCGCGTGCATGCGGCGGGTGTCGAGGTGCTGCACGTATTCGGTGATGCCGCCCGTGTCACCAACGCCATTGCCGGTGCCGACGGCAACCCTGCGACGCTCGGCACGATCCTGGGCACGCCGGACGGCCTGGTGGCGATACGCTCGGTTGCGGAAAACAGCGCGCGGAGCGACGACATCCCGCTGGCGGCGACCGACGGCACGACATGCTGGGTCCGCAACGCCGTGCGCGTCACTGGCCGGAGCGGCGACGCAGTGGACGTGGTCGGCTACGTCTCCGAGGTGACGCAGGAAAAGGAACAGCAATTGCGCCGCCAGCAGGTCACGACGCTGCTGACGTTGGGCGAGATGGCGACCGGGATGGCGCACGAATTGAATCAACCCCTGGCCGCAATCAGTTTTGCGGCCGAGAGCGCTGAGACGTTGCTTGGCCGGGAACCAGCGGAGCTCGGCGCCGTTGTCAGCAAGCTCAAGAGGATCGTCAAGGCAGCGCACCGCGCTGCCAGGCTGATCGACCACATGCGCGTGTTTGCCCGCAACGAACACGCTGAGATGGGTCCGGTTTCCTGGCACACAGTGCTGGAGTCCGCGCTCGAAATCCTCAGCCACAAGCTGCGCGGGTGTCAGGTCGTCAAGGACGTGCCTGAGGACTTGCCCGAGGTCAGGGGATCGCCGATTCCGATGGAGCAGGTGTTGATCAACCTGATCTCCAACGCTTTGGATGCCTATGAGGCGGCGCCGCCGGAGGTCGCGCGCGTCGTGACGGTGACGGCGAACGTGCAGGAGGGAAAGGTCGTGCTGCGCGTCGCCGACCGTGCAGGCGGCATCCCGCCGCAGGTGCTTTCCCGGGTGTTCGAACCGTTCTTCACCACCAAGCCCCCCGGCAAGGGGACAGGGCTCGGCCTCGGTCTCGTGTTCGGCACCATCGTCGAAATGCATGGCACGATCACCGCCGGCAACGAGGACGCCGGCGCGGTGTTTGAAATCCGGTTGCCGATGGTTCAGGATGGGGCAGACGCTGCCGGCGGCGGCGAAGGGGCATGTTCGGGATACGTGTAGATCCTGTCCGTTCTATGGCGTGCTGCCCCCATCAGGATGTCGGCACGCAGGACCGGTTGACCGGTCTTGGCAACCGTTTCGATCAGGACGGAGGCCTCGTGCGGTCCGTTGTGCGTCGAAAAATCCGCCTGAATTCGGTGGGCCTCCCCGCGATTGTGATCGTCTGCCAAGATGCGGGAAACGGCGTCTTTGACTTGAGCCGGCCTTGGCGTGCTGGTCTTCGCATCGAACCGCCCCGTCTCAGTCCAGAGCGCGACACGGCGGGTGGTCTTGCCGGGATCAACCGCCAGCACGCCGGTCATGCACCGCACTCTCCCGCCAGATCGGCGGCGGCGGATCGCAGCCGGATGCTGGCCTAAGTACCCCGATTCGCAATTACGGTGACGTATTTCCTGGCCCGGGTTTACGTGGGGAAGCGTTATGAGACTTGAGCTTGGCGATGAGCGCATGAAGGTCCCGACGCGTGAATGCCCACTTGAATGGCTTGGCGGCTCGCTGGTAG
>CAIVPZ010000146.1 GCA_903907955.1 uncultured Acetobacteraceae bacterium
GCAGGCGGCCTGCTTGCCGATCGCCATGCAGGTGTCCTTCGAGCCGCCGATGCCGATGCCGAAGATCGCCGGCTGGCAGGCCAGCCCCCGCCGTCCCGACTGCAGCAGGCAGTCGAGGAAGAACCGCTTGATGCCGTCGCGGCCGTCGCCGGGGAACAGCATCCGCCAGTCACTGCCGAACAGCCCGCCCTTGTGCACGGCGATCAGGTCGAGCCAGTCGCCCGCCGGCTCGAAGCCGATCTCCGGCGCCAGCACGCCGACATTGTCGCCGGAATCGCGGCGGGTGAGCGGATGCACCCGGTTGGGCCGCAGCGGTATGTCGGCGGTGGCGCTGGCGGTGGCGCGGCGCAACGCCCGCGCCAGCCCGACGAAGCCGCCTTCGATGGCCGCTTCGTTGCCCGCCTTGACGTACCAGCGCGGCAGGCCGGTGTCGGCGCAGATCGGCCGGCGGTCCTGCTCCGCCGCCCGCCAGTTCTCCGCCAGCGCTGCCAGCACGAAGCGCGGCAGCGGCTCGGTGGTGCCTCGGCCATGCGGCCGATGCCGGCGCGCACATCATCGGGCAGGTCGATGGCGGTGCGGCGCATCAGCGCCACCGCGGTCCGCTCGATGTCGGCCAGGGCGATCATGCCGCACCGCCGATGCGCCCGGCGGGCGGCGGGCGCAGCAGCGGGAAGGCGACCGGGCACAGGCCGACCGCCGGCCGGCCACTCTCCAGCCGGACCACGGTATGGGTGGTCTGGTCCAGCGGTCCCGCTGCGGGATCGTCGGCGCGGTAATGAGCGCCGCGCGAGTCGGTGCGGGCCAGGGCGGCGGTGGCGATGGCGCGGGCCACCAGCACCTGGTTGCCCAGGTTCAGCCGGTCCTGCCAGGTCGGGTTATAAAGGGGTTCACCGCCGACTCCGGTCGCCTCGATCCCGGCGCCGATCTCCTCCAGTTCGGCCAGCGCCCCGGCGAGGCCGGCGGCGTCGCGGACGATCCCCACCTGGTCCCACATCAGGTCGAGCAGGCGCGCGCGCAGCCGATAGAGGTCGCCGGCGGGACGGGCAAGCGGGCGGATTGCCGCCGCCACCGCCGCCTCGACCGCCGCCGGGTCAGCGCGTCGAGCGAGGCGAATGGTTCGTCCATCAACAGGATGTCCGGCTCCATCGCCATCGCCCGGGCGATCGCCACCCGCTGTTTCATGCCGCCCGACAAATGGTGCGGGTAATGGTCGGCGAACCGCGCGAGGCCGACCTTGTCGATCAGCCGCTGCGCCCGTTCGCGCACCGTCGCGTCCGCCAGGTCGCGCCTGGCCTGGCGCAACGGGAACTCGATGTTGCCGCGCACCGTCTTCCACGGCAGCAACTGGTCGAATTCCTGGAACACCATCATCCGGTCGGGGCCGGGCCGGGTGACCGGGTGGCCGTTCAGGGTGACCCGCCCCTCGACCGGCGCGATGAAGCCGCCGACGCATTTCAGCAGGGTTGACTTGCCGCAGCCCGAGGGGCCGAGCAGCACCACCCGCTCGCCGCGACGGGCCTCGACATCGACCCGCCAGGTCGCGGTGACCAGTTCGGCGTTGGTGCGGTATTGCAGGGTCACGCCCTCGACCCGCAACAGCGGGGGCGCGGGGTCAGCATTCATCCCGCTCGGCTCCTGTCGGAAAGGGAAGGCCGAACCGAGCCCCCAGGGCGGCCAGTTCGGCAAGCACGGCGGCCGACGGGGTGATCCGGTCGGCGGGTTCCGCCCGGCCGGCCATGTGGGCATCGAAGGCGTCCCGGCCGACGATCCGCGCGGGGTCGGTGGTGGGGCGGCCATCGCGGCCGATGGCCCAGCCGGGCGGGATCGGGGCGCCGTCGCGGGCGGCGAGCAGGACGTTGCCGCGCGCCACAAGGCTGAGCGACGGATCGACCACCAGCGGCGGCCCGTCCGGCAGCGGGGCGGCGAAGGCGACCCAGGACAGGACGAGGCCAGGCAGCGACAGGCCCCACCGCTCGTACCGTCCAGGACGGCGCTTCAGGCCTGCCATGGAGTCAGTCAGCCTCCGCTCCAGCACGGCAATCGCGCCAACCGCATCACGGGCCGTGGAATTGCCCGTGATTCGCCGGACGTCGATGATGGCTGGCCATGTTGCGTGGCCGTATGCACCGTGATGAACCCTTGCTGAAAGCGCTTGCAGGGTCGAAGCACCAGTTGCCCTCTGAGTCAAAGTGGGGAATTTGATGGGGCCAATTTCCAGAGCAGAAAATCTGAAAGCACTTATAATTTCTGTCAATTACGAAAAAAATCACGACCCACGACGTGGCATGCGCTGCCGGCGGTTCCGCCGCCACCGTCTTCGCGCATGCGCCGGCGCAGCGGGCTGATGGGCGGTGAAACCGGCTGGATGGTCACCTGGTCTTCGGCTTGCGCCGAAGGGTGACTCTCCAAGAGAAAAAAAGACCGAAGCAGGTTTGTCCTTCCGCGAAGCGGGTTCGTGCCTGGGCCGATTCCCGCCATCCGGCAAAGTCGCTGGCCCGACACCGCCGGCAACCGGCTCATAAAGTTGCCACCAAACCAAGCACCCTAACGCACGCCGCCCGGCCAGAACACCACCCGAATGGTCTGGGCCAGAATAAGCACATCCAGCAGAACCGAAAAATTCTTCACGTAGTACAGATCATAACTGAGCTTGTTGCGGGCATCCTCCACCGAGGCGCCGTACGGATAGTTCACCTGCGCCCAACCGGTCAGCCCCGCCTTCACCATGTGGCGCTCGTTGTACAGCGGAATCTCGCGGGTAAGCGCGGCGACGAAAACCGGTCGCTCCGGGCGCGGGCCGACGATCGACATGTCGCCGCGCAGCACATTGAACAGTTGCGGCAACTCGTCGATCCGGCTGCGCCGCAGGAATCGGCCCACCCTGGTCACCCGCGAATCCTGCTCCCCCGCCCACACCGCGCCGCCGGCCTCGGCGTCCACCCGCATGGTGCGCAGCTTGAACACCTCGAATACCCGTCCGTCGCGGGTTATCCGTTCCTGCCGGTACAGCACCGGGCCGTGCCCTTCCAGCCGGATCGCCGCCATGGCCACCGCCAGGAAAGGCGCGGTCAGCACAAGAATGACCAGGCTGGTCACCAGGTCGAAGGCACGCTTGAGAACGCGGTCGATCAGGGTGAAGGTGAAGCCGTCCGAATACAGCACCCAGCCCAGCTCGATATGGGCAAGGTCGATCCGCCGGGTTTCGCGCTCGATGAAGCTGAGATACTGCACGATCGGGAATCCCGCCTTCTTGCACTCCAGCAGGTTCTCCAGCTTCATGCCGCGGCGTTCGTCCGGGGCGATGACGATCTGGTGCACGTCGTGGCGGTGGGCGATGCCAAGGATATCGAACTCCGGCGCATCGAGCACCAGGGTGCGGCCCGGCCGGTCATCGTCCAGGCGCACACGCTCGCCCAGCACCGGATGGTGCACGAAGATCACTTCGTCCTGGAAGCTGCTGCTCTCGGCGCGAATCCGGTCGATCAGGTCGCGCGCGCGCTGGCCGGCGCCCACCACCAGCAGGCGGCGGCGGAATGCTCCGGTCTCGATCAGCACGGCGAAGCCCAGGCGCGCCGCGGTGGCGCACAGCACGAAACAGACCACCGACACGGCGAACAAGCCCGCCTTCCAGGCGGTGCCGGGCGGGCAGGGAATGCGGAAGGCCAGGCACACCGCTCCGGCCACCACCCAGGCGGCAACCGCGGCCAGCCCCGCCACCAGCGGGGTACGGGCGATCGAGCGCCGCAACGCCAGCATGGCATCGCGCCGGTACAGCCCGAGCGCGTACAGGAACAGCAGCCAGCAGCCGAACGCCGCCAGCGCGTTAACCTCGAAGCCCCGCCGTTCCGGCGCCTGTGCCCCGGTTTCGAGCCACGCCGCCGCCAGCATCCAGGCCGGCGCGCTCAGCAGCGCATCGAGCGCGAACAGCGCCCCGGCGGTATTGGAGAACGACCGGCCGCGCAGCAGCCCGTTGGGGCGGCCGGCCGGCGAGCGAGGCTGCGGCGCCATCCCCGCCGCCCCTAGAGCGACCGCAATCCGGCAACGGGCCTGCGCAGGCCGCCGGTGGAACGGAATGCAATTGCTTCGGGCATGTCGGGCGTTTCCGTTGGTCTGCCGCAAGGTAACAGCGTCAACCGGCCGCGCCAGCCCTTATGCCGCCAGCGACGGCCGCTTTTCCGCCCACGGAATCGCCTGCCCGAACGCCGCGCGGCTGATGGCCGCGGTGGCCGTCACCGGCGAGATGGTCTTCGCGCGGATCATTGCCGCCATGCCGGTGGCGGGCGGGAAGTCCGGGGCTTCGCCGGTCATCCCGTTTCCCTTCCCGCCACCGGATCAGGCCGGCAATTCGTTCTCCGCCCGCAGCATGCGGATCGCCTCGCGGTAGGCGGCGACCGTGTCGGCGATATCGGCGCCGGTATGGGTGGTGGAGGTGAAGCCGCCGAGCCGCGGGTTGGGATCGACCCCGTTCACCAGCAGCGCCAGCCGCAGGCGGCGGACCAGCACCGGGTCGCCGCCCTTCAGCTCCTCGATGGCGCAGGCGTGCGGATCGAAGCTGTCCGGCCGGATGCCGGCCCGCTGCTTCGGATTGGTGAACAGGTGAAAACCGGAGCTGGTGCCATAGGCGGCCCAGGGCAGCTGTTCCGCCGTCAGCACCGCATTCAGCCCGGCCCGCAGTTCGCCGGCCCGGGCGGCGGCGACCTCGTTGGCGTCGGTCTCGGCGAGTTCGGTGAGGCAGGCGATGCCCGCCGCGGCGGAGATCGGGTTCGCGTTGAACGTGCCGGGATGGTAGATTTTCTCCCGCCCGGCGGCTGCGGTCGCCGCGAAATCGAGCAGGTCGAGGATGTCCTTGCGGCCCGCCACCGCCGCCCCCGGCAGGCCGCCGGCGACGATCTTGGCGAAGCTGGACAGGTCCGGCCGGATGCCGAACGCCCCCTGGGCACCGCCGCGCGAGGTGCGGAAACCGGTGATGACTTCATCGAAGATCAGCAGCACGCCGTGCTGTTCGGTCAGTGCGCGCAGCCCGTGCAGGAATTCCGGCTCCACCGGCACCTGGCCGAACGACGAGCCGGTCGGCTCCAGGATGATGGCGCAGATGTCGCGGCGGTCACGCAGCGTGGCGGCCACCGCGCCCAGGTCGTTGGGCGGGAGGAGAATGGCCTTCTCCGCCACCCCGGCCAGCACGCCCGGTGTCGGCGTGCCGTCGAAGTGGTTGGCGTAGCCGTGCGTCATGTGGTCCTGCCAGCCGTGGAAATGGCCTTTGAACCGCAGCAGGGTGTCGCGTCCGGTGAAGGCGCGCGCCAGCCGCACCGCCATCAGGGTGGCCTCGGTGCCCGAGGAGGTGAAGCGCACCCGCTCGGCCGCGGGCACCAGGCGCTGGATGGCGCGTGCCCAGCCGATCTCGCCCGGGTGGTTGGCACCGAACTGCGATCCCTCGGCCACCGCCGCGGTGACCGCCGCGGTGACCCTGGGGTGGCAGTGGCCGAGGATCAGTGCGCCGTGGCCGCCGAAGAAGTCGATGTAGCGGTTGCCGTCCACGTCCCACTTATGCGGCCCGGCGGCGCGCGCGATGTAGGGGCTGTAGGGGTCTAGATGGCGGGCGTCGTGGGCGATGCCGCTGGGAAGCAGCGCCGCGGCCTGGCAGGCAAGTTCGCCGGAGCGCGGGGTGCGCTGGCGATAGGCCGCGACGATGCGTGAGTTGGTGCCCCCAGGCAACCCGGTCGCTTCACCGGTGGGTGCCATCCTGCGTGCTCCTGGATTGTTCTTGGCCGCCCTTTGACCACCGGCGGCGCGGTTCGGGAAGGGGGCGAGACCCCTGGCCTTGCATGCCTGCCGTCAGCCGCGAAACCCGGTCGCCACCACGTAAAGCTCGCTGCTCTCCTTGCGGCTGGCGGCCGGCTTGGCGTGGCGGACCGTGGCGAAGCGGAGTTTCATCGGCTCCAGCAATTGCCGCTCCGCGCCACCCTGGAACACCTTGGCCACAAAGGCGCCGCCCGGGACGAGCACCTGGCAGGCGAAATCCAGCGCCAGCTCGGCCAGTGCCAGGATGCGAATGTGGTCGGTGGCGGCGTGGCCGGTGGTGTTGGGGGCCATGTCGGACAGCACGAGATCGGCCGGCCCGCCCAGCAGCGCCTGCAACTGCGCCGGCATATCGTCGGCGTGGAAATCGCCGACCAGGAAGGTCGCGCCCGACACCGGTTCGATCGGCAGCAGATCAAGGCCCAGCACCTGCCCGGCGCCGCGCTGCACCGCAACCTGGCTCCAGCCGCCGGGGGCGGCGCCGAGGTCGAGCACGCGGGCGCCCTTGCGGATCAGGTGGTAGCGATCGTCCAGTTCGATCAGCTTGAAGGCGGCGCGCGACCGCCAGCCCTGCGTCCTGGCGGCGACCACGTAGGGGTCGTTGAGCTGGCGCTTCAGCCAGCGTTGCGAGGCCGGGCTGCGTTTGTCGGCGGTGCGCAGCCGGACGGTGAGACTGCGCTGGGCGCCCCTGCCTGGCGATGGCGGCGTCTTGCCGCCCTTGGCCGCCATGCTCAGGCCTCCGCCTGGGCGTGGGCGGCCGGTCTGGACCATGGGGGGTGCGGGGTGCGGGTGCGGTTGGCTCGGATCATGCGCAGCAGCATACCCTCCCGCAGCCCGCGATCGGCTACCATGATTTCGGGGGCCGGCCAGAGCGTGTGGATGGCGGCGAAGATGGCGCAGCCCGGCAGCACGAAATCCGACCGCTCAGGCCCGATGCAGGGGTGTTCGGCCAGCCCCGCCCGTCCCAGGGCGCGCAGGCTCTGCATCGCCGCCTGGGCGTCGGCATGGGTCAGCACGGCGCCATCCACCGCCGGACGGCTGTAGCGCGGCAGGTCCAGCGCGATGCCGGCCAGCGTGGTGACGGTGCCGGAGGTGCCGAGCAGATGCACCCCGCCGTGGCGGATCTCCTGACCGATGCAATGCACCGACTCGAACGGCCGCAGGCGGTCGATCACGTCGTCGCGCATGGCCGCGAACCCAATCGCGTCCTCGCCATGGCTGCCGAAATGCTCCGCGAGGGTCACCACCCCCACCGGCAGCGACACATAGCCGATCAGTTCCGGCCGCCCGTGCGGGGTCAGGCGGACCCAGGCGAGCTCGGTGGATCCGCCGCCGATGTCGAACAGCAGCGCCCGCCGCCCCCCCCTGCGCAGCAGCGGCGCGCAGCTTTCCAGGGCCAGTTCGGCTTCCTCACGGCTGGAGATGACGTCGATGGTCAGCCCGGTTTCCGCCCGCACCCGGGCGAGGAACTCGCGGCCATTGGCGGCGCGCCGGCAGGCTTCGGTGGCAATGGCGCGGACGGCGTGCACGTGGCGGCGCACCAGGCGGGCGGCGCAGCCATGCAGGGCGACCATGGCGCGTTCCATGCCATCCTGGCTCAACCGGCCGGTGTGATGCAGCCCTTCGCCCAGCCGGACGATGCGGCTGAAGCTGTCCACCACGCGAAACCCGTCGCCGGCCGGCGTGCCGACCAGCAGCCTGCAGTTGTTGGTTCCCAGGTCCAGCGCGGCGAAGGCCGGCGCCGGCACCCGGGTTGATCCGTTCAACGCCTGTGCGGAGATGTCGACCATGGCAAAGGCCTTCCGCAACTGTGAACGGCCATTGTTCTCGGCTGGCGCCGCCGCTTCAAGCCCCATTTCGCGTTCGTGACGGCGCGGGCAGCGGCGGCGGAGCCGGACCAGCAATTCCAAATCCACGATCTGCTGAGAGTTGGAAAAAGAATGCCCGCAGGCCGCCGGACGATCACGGAACCCTCAATGATGTCAGCGGGCGTACTTTTCCAGGTTCGATTGCTTTTCAGGCGCTGAGCAGAAATGCCGGGCGCCATCCAGGCCGGCCAGACGGGCCGGCGGGAAGAAAAGTGGCGCGCGGACAAACAGGCAGCGAACAAAAAAGCGGGCGGCACGAGGATCGTGCCGCCCGAAGTGCCCGCGGGTCCGGTTGTGAACGGAGCGCCGCGGAAGGGGAGGAAGTCCGAAGCCGATCTGGCCTCGGACGACATCCTGCGCGCCGGTGGTCACTGTCTGGTTAATCCGGTGCGGTTGCGGCGGAATTCTTTGCGCCGCCATGCCGGGCTGCCCCGGAGAGGATTGCGCCGGTTGCCCGGGTTGGTTCATATTCCGGATGCACGATGCCACGCATGGTCCTGTCTGCAAGCAGCTTTCGCCTGCTCACCCTGCTGCTGGCAGGGAGCGTCTCGGCCTGCGCTTCGAGCGGCTTTGACACCGGGCCAAACCTCGCCGCCGCCAGCCGCCAGCCGGGCCTCAACTGCGCCCCGTTCGCCCGCGCGCTGTCCGGCATCGCCCTGTACGGCGCGGCCGACAGCTGGTGGAGCGCGGCGGCCGGCCGGTATGACCGCGCGGCGCGGCCGGAGGTCGGCGCCGTGCTGGTGCTGCGCCGTGGCGAGCGCCTCGCCTACGGTCATGTCGCCGTGGTTTCGCGCCTGCTGGCGCCGCGGCGGATGCTGGTGATCCAGGCCAACTGGGTGCCCGACGAACTCACCGAGGACCAGCTCGCGGTCGATGTGTCGCCGGGCAACGACTGGACCGAGGTGCGGATGTGGTGGCCGCCGGCCAATGCCATGGGCGGCCACACCTACCCGGCCTACGGCTTCATCCTGCCGCCGGCGCCGGCCAGCCATGCGGCGCTGCGCGACGCCGCGCGCCCGGCCGCCCGGCTGGCGCTGAACGCGGAATGACGGGCGCGCGGGCCGGCGAAGGTCGCTGGCCTTTCCCGTCCATCCGGGCTAGCAGAAAGCGACACATCGCTTGCATCCGGGCCGCCGGCAGGCCATGTCGTGACGATGGGGCGGTGCCCCGACCGGAGGACGCGCATGGGTAGCTTCAGCATCTGGCATTGGCTGGTCGTTCTGATGGTTGTGCTGCTGCTGTTCGGCAGCGGCAAGGTCAGCACGCTGATGGGCGACTTCGCCAAGGGCATCAAGGCGTTCAAGAAGAACATGGCGGACGGCGACGATGCCTCGATGGAGGCCACCGCCGAGAAGCCCGCCAGCTCGATCCCGCCGCCCGGCGTCACCGCCGGCAGCAGCCCGACCCACACCACGCAGAAGGCCTGATCCGGCCGCGGACGCTGGCCCGACGGGCGGGCGGTCCGATCCGCCGCGGCACGCGATCGGTTGCGGGGCGTTGACATGCTCCCGCTCGTCGCCGTCGTGACCAGCATCGAGGGCACGACCACTCCACCCAGCTTCATCCGCGACGTGCTGGTGCCATTCGTGCGCGAGCGGCTTGCCGGCTTCCTGCTGGCGCATGCGGACGAGCCGGAGGTGGCCGGACACCTGGCCGAGGTGCGTCGCTTGGTGCCAGGACAGCCCGAGCTGCAGACCCTGCTGCACTGGCTGGCGCGGGACACCCGAATCGCCCCGCTGACGGCGCTGCAGGGCATGGTCTGGCGCGACGGCTATGGCGAGGGCGGGCTGGCCGGCGCCGTCTATCCCGACGTGCCGCCGGTGCTGCGCCGCTGGTCGGCCGCCGGGTTGCGGCTGTACGGTTTCTCGCACGGTTCCGCCGAGGCGCAGCGGCTGATCTTCGGCCATTCCGCGGCCGGCGACCTGTCCCGCCTGTTCAGCGGCTTCTTCGACACCGGCGTTGGCAGCAAGCGCGAACCGGACAGTTTTTCCCGTCTGGCGATCGGCATGGGCCTGCCGCCGGCGGAGGTCGCCTACCTCTCCGATATCGAGGCGGAGCTGGATGCGGCGGCCACCGCGGGGATGCGCACCTGCCAGCTGGTGCGGTCCGGCATGGGCACGCCGGCCAGCGCGCAGCATCCGAATGCGGCGGATTTCGCGCGGGTGGCGGCGCGGCTGGGATTGGCCAGGGCGGCCCCATAATTTCTTGCTACAGTGGCATCCCGCAGCGGAGACCGACCATGCGCGCCACCAGCACCGCGTTCAAGGAAAACGCCACCCAGGCGCTGGCCGATGCCCGCCTGCAGAAGGCGCTCGTCTTCACCCGCCCTGCCTTTCCCACCCGCCGCGCCGCCGCCGTCGCCCAGCTTCCCGAGTTCGAGCAGTTGCGCGACATCGCCCGCGACATCAAAGACCACACGCTGGCCAATCTCGACTTCTACCTGGAAAGCTGGGCCGACAAGGTCGAGCGTTCCGGCGGCCAGGTGCACTGGTGCAGCACCCCCGACGACGCCCGCGCCGCCGTGCTGGCGATCTGCCAGCGGGTCGGCGCCCGCACCGTCACCAAGGGGAAATCGATGATTTCCGAGGAGCTCGCAATCAACGAGCACCTCGAGCAGCACGGCATCACCCCGGTCGAGACCGATCTCGGCGAATACATCCTGCAACTGCGGAAGGAACCGCCCAGCCACATCATCGCCCCCGCCTTCCACCTCAACCGGGAGGACTGGGAGCAAAGCTTCCGCGCTTCCCACACCGATCTGCCGCCCGACCGCGTTTTCGCCGACCGGCGCGATCTCCTGGCCGAGGCGCGCGCGGAACTGCGGGCGCGGTTCCTCGCCGCCGATGTGGGCATCACCGGCGCCAACTTCCTCATCGCCGAGACCGGCAGCAGCGTCATCGTCACCAACGAGGGCAACGGCGACCTCACCCAGACCCTGCCGCGGGTGCATATCGTGCTGGCCAGCCTCGAGAAGGTGGTGCCGACGCTGGAGGATGCCTGCACCCTGCTGCGCCTGCTGGCGCGCTCGGCCAGCGGGCAGGACATGTCGGTCTACACCACCTTCTCTACCGGCACCCGCCGCCCCGGCGAGCTGGACGGGCCGGACGAATACCATGTGGTGCTGATCGACAACGGCCGCTCGAACATGCTGGGCAGCCCGTTCCAGCCGATGCTGCGCTGCATCCGCTGCGCCGCCTGCCTGAACCATTGCCCGGTCTATTTCACCGTCGGCGGGCATTCCTACGGCTGGGTCTATCCGGGGCCGATGGGCGCGGTGCTGACGCCGTCGCTGATCGGCGTGGACCAGGCCGGGCACCTGCCGAATGCCAGCACCTTCTGCGGCAAGTGCGAAAGTGTCTGCCCGGTGAAGATCCCGCTGCCCGACCTGATGCGCCACTGGCGCGAACGCGAATTCGAACGCCACCTCCCCTCCCTCACCACCCGGGCCGGGCTGGGCGTGTGGGGCTGGTTCGCACGGCGGCCGATGGCCTACCGGCTGCTGACCCGGGCGGCTGCCTGGGGGCTGGCCAGGCTTGGCCGCAGGCGTGGCCGATTGTCGTCCTTGCCGCTTGCCGGCGGCTGGACCGGCGGGCGCGACCTGCCGGCACCCGAAGGCGATACCTTCTTCGCCCGTTATGCGCGCGCACGGCGCGCGGGACCGATCTGATGTCCAGGGAAGCGATCCTCGGCGCCATCCGGCGCAGCCTGGGCCGCGGCGCGGTGCCGCGCGACCTTGCCATCGGCCTGCAGGCGCGGCTGCACGCGCATCCCCGTCACCTGATCCCGGCCCGCAGCCGGTTGCCCCGGCCGCAACAGGTGGCGCTGTTCCTGCGCAACGTCGAAAAGGAATTCGGTACGGTCGCCCGGGTGCCGGCCGCGGCGGCGGTGCCGGCCGCGATCGCCGGCTACCTCGCGGCGCAGAATCTGCCCTCGTCCTTCGTCATGGCGCCGCATCCGGAGCTGCGGGCGATCCCCTGGCCGGCCAGCCCGCTGCTGCGCATCCGCGAGGGCCGCGCCGCGCCGACCGACCTGGTCAGCGTGCAGCACGGCTACGCCGCGGTCGCCGAGACCGGCACGCTGATGCTGCCCGGCACGCCGGACCGCCCCACCACGCTGAACCTGCTGGCCGACACCGCCATCGTCGTGCTGCGCGCCAGCCGCATCCGGGGCGCCCTGGAGGATGCCTGGGACCTGCTGCGCGCCGAATGGCGGGACGACCGGACCGGCGGGTTCATGCCGCGCAATGTCATGCTGGTCACCGGCCCGTCGCGCTCGGCCGATATCGAGTTTACCCTGGAACTCGGCGCGCATGGCCCGCGCCGGCTGCATGTGGTGCTGATCGACGACGACCCGCCCGCTGTGGAGTAACCGCAACGGCCGGGTAAATCGCCGGGGCGACGATACCATATGCCTACGCGTTGCCATTTTCGATCGAGGAGCCTGCTGGTGAGGAATCGTCCCGCTCTGCCTGCAACTTCCGGATAGGCGGTGTTCTCCCGCCGCCGGAATGCCCTGACCGAGCAGGACCGCAACGACTGGTCCGCCTATGCGCGTCTGGTCCGGCCGCTGCCTGGGCGCGCCGCACCGGCTTTGCCGGACACCGCCCCGCCACCCGAACCACCGTCAAACCGCCCGGCACCGCCGCCGGCGCCCGGCCGCAACGGCGCACTGCCGGCCCATCTTCCGCCGCCACCGCTTTCCATCGGCGCCCCGCCCGGCGGGCTGGACAGCGCCACCTGGACCCGTTTCCGGTCCGGCAAGCTGGCGCCCGCGCGCACGCTGGACCTGCACGGCCGCACCGCCCAGCGGGCCTTCCATGCCGTGCACGCGTTCCTGCACGCCGCGCAGACCGACGGCGTGCGCTGCGTCGAGGTCATCACCGGGCGCGGTGCGGGGGAAACCGGCGGCGTGCTGCGCCGCGAACTGCCGCTCTGGCTGAACCAACCGAGCCTGCGGCCCATCGTGCTGGCGGCGACGCATCCGCATGCGGGGAATCCCGGCGCGGTGCGGCTGCTGCTGCGGCGGACCAAGTAAGCAAGGCCAGGGGCGCTGCCCCTGGACCACGCCAAGGGGCAGTCGCCCCTTGGAACCCATTGCTTTTTAAGGGTTTGTTTGAGATGGGGGTGAGGAGATGTATCAACATCTCCTCACCCCCATCTCAAACAAACCCCTGAAAGTAGCGGGGTCCAGGGCGGAGCCCTGGCCTTGCTTCCTTCACCCAAACGCCCCCACCTCATGCGTCACCGCCGTCGCGATCTCCCGCACCAGGTCAAACTGTCGCCGCATCGGCTCGAACACCTGCGCATGTTCCCTGGCATAGGCCTGCGAGGCTCGCGGCCCCGCCGGCTCGCCGTAGTCGCATTCCTCCGAATCGTCCGGCGCCTCGGGAAATATCTCCGCCAGCAGCTTCAGCGCCGCCGGAATCTCCAGCCGCATCACCGCCGCTTCCAGGTCGCGCCGGGTCAGCCCGTGGCGCGGCGAGAACTCCGGAATGCGGGTGGCCAGCAGCCAGATGCGCTGGATCAGCGCCAGCCGCAGCGCGTGCAGCAGCATCTCCCGCCCGCCCATCGCCGGCGCTTCCGGCCAGGCGGCGCGCAGTGCCAGATGGTCGGCCTGCACGCGGCGGAACATCGACTGCACCACCGCCCACAGATCCAGCCGCTCCAGCGCATGCGCCACCAGCACCAGCGCCTGCCGCCGGCCGGGCCGCGCGGTGTGGGCGGCGCGATCGAGCCAGGTGCCGGGATCGAGCGTGCCCACCACGGCGCGCAGCACATCCAGATCGGAATGCGCCAGCGCATGCGCCGCCAGGTCGAGCGCACGGCGGAACCGCCGGCTGCTGCGCAGCATTTCGGGGAAGGTCTCCGGATGCCGCCCGGCCGCGACCCCCAGCCCCTGCAGCGTGTTCGCCATCCAGCCGAGTTGCTGGAGGATGGCGTTGTTCGGAATGGCTCGCAGCTCGCGCGGGTGGCGGATCATCGTCGCGGTGCCCATGCCGTCGGCCTGCCGCGCCGGCGGGCGCGAGCCGGTCGAGTCCAGCAGCGCCGGCCCGAACGCGCCCAGCAGCGCGCCATAACCGGCATCGCCGACCAGCCCCTCCATGCTGACCCGCACCGTGGCGAAGAAATCCGACGCGAAGTCGGGGTCATCGTAGATCGGGTCCTCGAGCGGCCCGGCGGCGGCGTGGAAGGCGTGCTCGGCGATCCGCGCGACACTGGCCAGCGCCAGCTCCGCCGTGCCGAACAGCAGATAGCCGTCGCCGCCCTGAAAGGCGCTCTCCTCGCGCACCGGCAGCGAGGCGCGGTTCAGCGCCCGCCGGCTGTAGGTGGGCGAGAGGTAGCGCAGCCGGTCGGACAGTGAGCGCGGGTGCGCGCCGCGCCCGACGCTCTCGCCATGGGTGTCGAACAGGATCACCTCGACGCCGGTGACGCCGTGGCGCTCCAGCGTCGCCGCGATCTTCAGGCGCAGCCGCTCGATCAGGTAGGTGGCGGCGGTCTGGCCCACATAGCGGCCGGAATCGGAATAGCCGAACTGCAGCGCCAGCCGGCCGGTGCGTTGCAGGTAGTCGCGCCAGTGCGGGCTGCGCAGCGCCTCGTCCAGCACCTCGGCACCGCGTCCCAGCGCCTCGGCGGTCTCGAACAGCGGGCTGATCTCGACCTGGTCGGCAATGCCGAACAGCCGGGCCAGCCACAGTGCCGCCAGCAGCGTGTAGCCGGTCTCGGTCTCGGCGATCAGGAAGCGCACCGGCACCGAGCCGTCGATATGCTTGACGATCTGCGCCACCGTCATCATCAGCCGCGCCGCCGAGGCCTGCTCGGCACTCAGCGCACCGAAATCCACCGGCACCGGCTGCACCGACTCCAGGGCCGCGTTGATCGCGCTCAGCAGGGCGCGCCGGCGCGCCGGGTCCTCCGGCGAGTCGGCGATGCCCAGGCGCTGGCGCACCACATTGTGCACCTGCGCCGCGTTCAGCCGCACATGGGTGTGCGCCAGCGACAGCCCGTGCGCGACCAGCCCGGCGCGGGCGGTGCACAGGCGCAGTTGCTCCTCGCCGGTGGCGGCGGCGATCGCCGGGGCAAACAGCGCCAGCAGCGGTTCGGGTGTGTGCAGCGCCTGCTCGGCGGTGCCCACCAGCGCGCGGGCGAAGGCCGCCACCGCCGGCGGGTGCGGCTGCAACGGGCAGGCCGCCTCCTGCGCCGTCACCGCGGCCAGCGCCGTGGCGATGCGCGCGCCGATCGGGGCGGCCAGCTTCAGGCCGTCGAGCTGCCCGGCCAGCCGTTCCAGCTGCAGCCGCTTCATGCGCACGCGCAACCGCAGGATATCCAGCCAGATGATATCGGTCCGCCCGTCGGTGTCGTAGCCGACCCAGCTGCTCATGATCAGGGGCCGGGGCCGCAGCTCGGTCCAGCGGTCCGGCCAGGAGCCGCGCGCCGCCGCCAGCAGGGCCGCGTTGAACTGGTCCAGCGCATCCCGCCCGCGGGCGATGGCGGCGCTCGCCTGGGCGAACTCCTCCTCCAGGGTGATGCGCTGCGGCCGGTGCGAGGCGAAGGATTCCACCGGCGCGCCGCACGCCATCGCCGCCAGCGCCGCCGCCACCTCGGCCGGCAGGGCGAAGGTGGGGTGGGCGGTGAACACCGCGGCGTAGCGGGGGCGCTCCACCGCGTCGCGGAACTCCGCCCAGCGCACCGGGCTGTCCGACGGGTCGGGCCGCAGCACCACGCCGGCGACGCGGATCAGCGCCGCCTCGTTGTCCGCCCGCCCGGTGCCGCCGACATAGGCGGCCAGCCGGCGGGCGCGGTCGGCGAAGGCGGCGTCGCGCAGGTGGCGCACCACCGCCCACAGCGCCGCGTCGTCCAATTGCCCATTATCCATGCGGCGGGCGATTCCCAGCGCGACCGAGAGCACCGGGTTGCCGAACGGGTCCTCGTCGGAGGCCCGCTGCGCCCGCGCGATCTTCGCCAGCAATTCCGCCGCCAGCGCCTCGACGCGCGGCCGTGCGGGTTGGTCGGTCGCCGCCGCTTCCGCGATCGGGATATCGTCCATTCGGGTTCCGCCTCCGGTCGAATCTTCGCCGCGCACCCGGTTCCATGCAAGGTTCGGTCCAGCCTGGGGGCAGGACGCCATGGCGGTGGACGGGCGCTTCCTCGCGCGGTCATTTGGCATGGAACGGCGCCGTCCGCGGCAGGAAAACGCAGCGACCGCCGCCTGTTACGCCATTGCAATCGACCGGCGGCCGCCGCCGTTCAGGATTTTGCCTGATCGGTCGCGAACACGCGCTTGACCAGGTTCTGCAACAGGCTGACCACGCCCTCCACGCCGAACCCGGCGAGGAAGGCGATCCCCGAGGCCGACAGCGTCAGCGCCGCGCTCAGGTTGGCCGGCCCGCCGGCCGCCGCCGGGGCGGAGGACGAGGCGAACAGGCCGATGCAGGAGCCGGTGACGGCACCGAGCACAAAGCGAACCCAGCCCAGCGACGTGTCGCGCGGGCTGAGTTCGTCTTTGCATATCTTTCTGTAGTACTCCAAAATCACGTATATGAACGCGCCAAGCAAGCCAAAAATCGTTGGCAATATATAATTGCCCCATACCAGCAAAACCGGAGCCACAACAATTTCAACATCATTGTTCGCCTGCGGAACGTAGGAGTGGTCTTCGCCGCAGTTCAGCGCCATGCAAACAACGTTCGAAATCTTGTTGAACACCGGGCCAGCCATCTCCGGCCAGTTGGCATGGTATGTCCGCAGCGCCAGGTGCACGATTTCAAAGTTTTTCGCCAGCACGGAGTCACGGCCGCACAGGTCGCGGACAACCGGCGAGAACCCCAGTTCCAGCGGCCCGGGCGCGCATTGCGGCCGCTTGCCGCACTCGCCGGCAGGCCGCCCCGTCGGGATCGGCACCGGCGGAGTCGCGTGCTCGAGATACCACGCCGCCGCCTGCGCCCGGTCGCACACGGCGAACGCCCGCAGCCGGACCCTGTCCTTGTCGACCAGCATTTCCAGGCTGACATCATTGTCGCCTGCCCGGTCAAGGCTGGATTCCAGCTTGAGCTTCTCCGCGGCGATGCCGGCCTGCTGGGTGCGCAGTTCGGCCAGGGTCTGCAGCAGGTTCCTGCCCAGCGCCACATGGGCCGACTCGCCCACCGCAACCACGGTCACCAGAAACGCCAGGAACAGAAACAACCATTGCAGCCGCCGGTGCAACCGCGCGATCGACACCAGCCCCGGATACGCCTGTTCGGCCAGCGTCGCGCGTGACAGCACGCCCGGCCCGCGGCGGTTGCCGGTGACCAGAGCGGTGTAGGCGACGGTGATGCCCGAGGCGGGGCTGGCAAGACGGGTCAGCGCATCGCGCGCAAACTGCAGCAGCGCCGCGTCGCTCGGCTCCAGCCTGGCGGGCGATTCGGCGTCGAGGCTGACCGCGATGGCTTCGAGCCGCGACACGACCTCGCCGAAATCGAGAGTCTTCTGCGGGTCGCCGGGGTCGCGAACCTTGAGATCGGTCAATGTCCGGTCGCTGCTGGCGGCGACGAACTGGATCAGCATCTGGATTTCGGCCAGCACGGCGCGTTCATAGCCGCGACGTTGCTGCTCAGACGTGGGGGTGCCCTTGCGCGCGGTGTCGTCGCCTGGCATCGTTTTCAGCTTTCCTGCCCGGAACGCACGATTGTAGTTTAATCATATTTTAGTCGTGTGGTGTCCTCAAGAATAATCGCGGCAGGGACGCCGGCAACTGGGCGCCCCCCGCACAGAACCGTATGAGCGGCATCCCCGCATACGGCTCCCACCTCGGCCTCCGACGCCCTTCACAGCGCGTGGAACGACACCATCCGTCCAGGACCGCCCGACGGCTGAAGCCGTTATTCCGGCTCGGAGCCTTGGTGCCCATGGGTCGGCCGCATGGTCCGTACCCGGCGGCAACCTGTTAGGCCGGCGCAAAATACCCAGATACAGCCCCGACCGGCGGAGTTTGCCGTTGGAGGGAGGAGCCTGATGCGCACACGGCAACGGAGGGAATGGTTGCGGCCGGCCTTCGGTATTGGCGTGGTGGTCTGGCTGATGACGGCGCTGCCGGCCGTGGCCGCGTCGCTCTACCGGATCGACCAGCGCTACGGCGTGATCAGTTTTTCGGTCGGCTCGCTCGGCCTGTTCACCACCGAGGGCCTGTTTCCGCGCTTCGAAGGCGAACTGCTGCTCGATACCGAGGCCCCGGAGCGCACGCATATCGACGTCACCATCGACGCCGGCGCTGTCGCCATGCCGCTCCAGGACCAAGCCGATCTGCTGCGGTCGGATGCCTACTTCGATACCGCTCATTTTCCGGCGGAACACTTCGTCAGCACATCGATCCAGGTGCTCTCGCCGACCCATTTCGTCATTCATGGCCTGCTGCGCATTCGCGGCGTCGCCATGCCGCAGGACCTCGATGCCGTCGTGAAGGACCGCCATTTTGACCAGGAACGGCAGCTCGAAGTCGCCGACTTCGTGGTCACCGGCGATATCAAACGGTCCGCCTTCGGCATGGTTGCCGACCAGATCATGGTCTCTGATACGGTACGGCTCGCCATCCGCATCCGCCTGACGGTCGGTGTCCAACCGCATGGCGAATGAAACGGCCGCCGGCTGGAGCCGGCCGCAGCGGGTCCTGCACTGGACCATGGCGGCGCTGGTTCTGCTTGCCGTCCCGGTGGGCCTCATCATGACCGCGCTGCCCTTCCGGGAACTCCTGCTGAAATTCGTGCTTTACCAGTTGCACAAGACGCTTGGCCTCACGGTGTTCGTGCTTGTGCTTGCGCAACTGGCGCTGCACTGGCGGCGGGGCCGCCCCGCCTGGGACGCGGGCCTTCCGGCGTGGCAACGGCGCGCCGCCGTGGCGGTGCATGCCGCCCTGTTCAGCTTGCTGCTGCTGACCCCGCTGGCGGGCTACCTGACCGCCGCCACAGCCCCCGCGAAGATTCCGACGCTGTTCCTGGGGGTGATCCCGGTGCCCCATCTGGTCGGCACCAACCCGGTGTGGTTCGGCGTGCTGCGGGAGGTTCATGTTGCCTTGGCGACGCTGCTGGTGCTGCTGGCGTGCGGCCACGCCCTGATCGCCGTGCAGCATCACCTGAAAGGCCGGAACACGCTGATCCGGATGCTGAGAGCTTGTGAATGAATGGCCGCGACGCTCCGGTCTGGCCGGAAATGCTCAACGATATCAGCGGGCGTTCATTCGCAGGTGCGATTGCTTCACAAGCTCCGGGGGGCCAGGCCGGGTGTCACCCTTCCGCAGCCGTTCCGCGTCCTGGATCGCGGTTGCCGTTCAGGTCGTGATGCCGCCGTAATCGCCGCCGATCGTGGCAGCCTGCACTGATCCTGCCTCTGGCGTCAGTTCACGGCCTCGCCGGGGTAGACGCCGAAAATGTCGTCGCGCTTCAGCCAGCCGCGATAGTCGCCCACCTGCACCTCGCACCAGGCGGCATGCGCCTCGCAGGCGCGCAGGCGGCCCACCACGCCCGGGTGCAACCGCGCCACCACCGCGGAATCCTCCGAGGCCGCGCGGCGCAGAGTCCGCTCGCTGCCCTTCACCACGAAACTGCGCCGGCCGGTGAGGTTGGCCTGGTGCACCCAGCCCTTCACCCCGTCCTGGTCCTCCACCAGCCGCCAGACCTCGTACTCGCGCTCGATCTGCACCGGCAGGTCATGCCGACGGTAGACCCATTCGATCGGATAGCGGGTGCCGGGGCCCTTGCGCAGGTTGACCTCGTCGGATTTCAGGCTGGCCCAGCGCGGCAGCGGCAGGCCGGTCATGCCGCCCTTCGGCGGCTCCGCCGTGGCGCCCTTCTGGGGTTCCGCCGCGGTCCCCTTCGGCGGCTCCGCCACGGCAGCGGCCCTGGCTGGCTCGGCCGGTTCGGCCGACCTGGCGGCGGCGCCCTGCCTGGCCGGGGCCGGCTTCAGGGCATGCGCGTTGGGGGAGGCGGTCACCACCGGCGCGGACGGGGCTTTGCCGGCCGGCGTGCCCTGGCCGCCCGATCCTTGGGCATGGGTGCCTTGGGCATGGGTGCTTTGGGCCGGCGCCGGATGCGGCTTCGCCCGCTCGCCAGCCGCCGGCTGGCTGGCCGACCCGGACTGCGCCGGCGTCTGCCCCGTGGCCGCCGGCGTTCCGAGCAGCACCGCCAGCAAAACGGTCAACATGATGGACAGGGCGTTCATGGCCGCATCCGTGCCAACCGGAGCCGCGCCGGGTCAAGCGGGAAGCTCAGAGCTTGTGAAGCAATCGAACCTGCGCATGAAAGCCCGCTGATATCATTGAGCGTTGCCGGCTGCATCGGAACGTCGCGGGCATTCATTCACAAACTTTCAGAGGGATATGATCTGCCCGCCGGCGGCAGCCTCCAGGAAGCTCGCCACCCCGGCCACCTCGACCCCCGGCAGCAGCAGCGCGGGGTCGAGGGCATCGATCCGCAGCCCGGCCTCACAGGCAATCAGCCGGACCCCGAGTTCGGCCGCCGACTCCCGCAGCTCACCGATGCCGGCGACCCCGCGCGCCCGGATGCCCGCGTCGCGGCCGGCCTCCTGCAATCCCGACCAGTCCGTGCACAGCGCCAGGCAGCCGGCGCCGGTGGCGAACAGCACCACGCGCCGCCCCAGCGCCGCCGCGGCGGCGGCGAGAACAAATGCGTAATGGGCATGCTCGTGAGTGCCGGAGATCAGCAGGATGCCGAGCGGTGCGGCGGCAGCAGGTTCAGTTGACACAGGTTGATCCCTCCGTGGCGGCGTGGGCGGACAGGTCGTGCAGCGTGGCGTTCAGGCCGCAGGCGGTGCAGGCCGGATCGGGATGCAGGCGCACGTTGCGGAAGCGGGTGGCCAGCGCGTCCCAGATCAGCAGCCGGCCGGCGAGGCTCTCGCCGATGCCCAGGATTTCCTTCAGCACCTCGGTTGCCTGCAGCGTGCCCATCACCCCGGTGACCACGCCCAGCACCCCGGCCTCGGCACAACCCGCCACCAGTCCGGGCGGCGGCGGCTCGGGATGGAGGCACCGGTAGCACGGGCCGCCGGCATGCGGCCGGAACACCGAAAGCTGGCCCTCGAAGCGCAGCACCGCCGCCGAAACCAGGGTGCGCCGCGCCAGCACGCAGGCATCGGCGACCAGGAACCGGGCGGCGAAATTGTCGGTGCCGTCGCAAACGATGTCATAACCGGCGACCAGTTCCAGCGCGTTCGCCGGCGTGAGCCGCCCGCGATGGAGAACCAGCTGCACCTTCGGATTGATGGCGCGCGCCGCCAGCGCCGCGGACTCCACCTTCGCCGTGCCGATCCGGTCGGTGGTATGGGCGATCTGGCGCTGCAGGTTGGACAGTTCCACCACATCGCCGTCGATCACGCCGATGCGCCCCACCCCGGCGGCCGCGAGGTAGAGTAGAAGCGGGCTGCCCAGCCCGCCGGCGCCGACCACCAGCACGCTCGCCGCCCGCAGCCTGGCCTGGCCGGTGCCGCCGACCTCGGCCAGCAGGATGTGGCGGGCGTAGCGGTTTATTTCGTCGTCGTCGAAATCGAGACTCATGTTTCCATCATAGGCGGCGGCGGCCATGCGACGAAGCCACATTCACGGGATGCGAGGATTGTGATGTCCGATACCGATCAGGCGCTGGTGCTGTTCTCCGGCGGCCAGGACTCCGCCACCTGCCTGGCCTGGGCGCTGGCGCGGTTCGCCCGCGTCGAGACCGTCGGTTTCGCCTATGGCCAGCGCCATGCCGTCGAGCTGGCCTGCCGCGAGCCGGTGCGGCAGGGACTGGCCGCGCTGGCGGACTGGGGCGGACGGCTCGGGCCGGACCACATGGTTGACCTCGGCGCCTCGCTGGCCGGCATCGGCGCCACGGCGCTGACCTCGGATGCCGAAATCCGCATGACGGCGGAGGGGCTGCCGAGCACCTTCGTGCCCGGCCGCAACCTCGTTTTCCTGGCCTATGCGGCGGCGGTGGCCTATCGCCGCGGCCTGCGCCGCATCGTCGCCGGCATGTGCGAGACCGACTATTCCGGCTACCCGGACTGCCGCGACGACACGCTCAAGGCGATGCAGGTGGCGCTCAACCTGGGCATGCAGCGCCGCTTCGTGGTCGAGACGCCGCTGATGTGGGTGGACAAGGCGGCCACCTGGCAACTCGCCGAAGACCTGGGCGGCGCGCCCCTGCTCGAGCTGATCGTCGAGCATACGCATAGCTGCTATCGCGGCGACCGCGCGAATCGGCACGATTGGGGCTATGGCTGCGCAAGCTGCCCGGCGTGTGACCTGCGCGCCGCCGGCTGGCGACGTTGGCGAGAGGAGCGCATTTGACCATCCGGTTCCTGCATGCGGCCGACATCCACCTCGACAGCCCGTTGCGCGGGCTGGAGGCCGACCCGGGCGCGCCGGCGGAACTTATCCGCGGCGCCACGCGGCGCGCGCTGGGCAAGCTCGTCCAGCTGGCGTTGGCCGAGGACGTGGCCTTCCTGCTGATCGCCGGCGACATCTACGACGGCGACTGGCCGGATTACGGCACCGGCCTGTTCTTCGCCGCCCAGATGGCGCAGCTGACCCGGGCCGGCAAGAAGGTGATCGCGGTGCGCGGCAACCACGACGCGCAGAACCGAATCACCCGCTCCTTGCGGCTGCCCGAAGGCTTGCGGGTGCTCGATCACCGCAGGCCCGAGACGGTGGAACTGCCGGAGCTGGGCCTTGCCGTGCACGGCCAGAGTTTTGCCGAGCAGGCGGTGAGCGAGAACCTGGTGCGCGGTTACCCGCGCGCCCTGGCGGGGCGGGTGAACATAGGTATGCTGCATACCTGTCTCGAGCAGGTGGGTGGCCCGCACCCGCGCTACGCCCCGTGCACCCGCGCAGAACTGGAATCGTTCGGCTATGACTACTGGGCGCTCGGCCACATCCACGCCCGCGAGGTGGTCAGCACCAATCCTTGGATCGTCTTTCCCGGCAATCTGCAGGGGCGGCACATCAACGAACCGGGGCCGAAGGGGGCCACGCTGGTAACCGTGAGCGAGGGGCGGGTAGTCGCCGCGGAGCACCGCACGGTGGACGATTTCCGCTGGTCCCGGGTGGCCGCCGACGTGACCGGCTGCGCGACCGAAGAGGCCCTGCTGGCGCGGGTGCAACCCGTCCTGGAAGCGGCGCTGGACGCGGCCGGGGGGCGCGGGCTGGCGGTTCGGATGAGTTTGGAAGGTTCGACTGCGCTGCAAGGCGTGCTGGCTGCGGCGGCGCTGAAGGAAAAAATCCTGAACGAGGCGCGGCAGCTTTCTCCGCTGCTTTGGATTGAGGGCGTCGAACTGAACACCCGCCAGGTGCGCCCGCCGCTGGAGGATCGCTGCGATTCGCTCGGTGCTTTGGCGCGGCGCATCGAGGCGCTTGCTCAAACCCCGCCCGACGACCTGCTCGGCAACTGGCCGTCGCAACTGCTGGAAAAGCTGCTGGAAAGGTTGCCGCCCGGGGTGCTGCCCCCCGACCATCCACTGCACGATCCGGCGCAGGTGCTGGCGCGGGCGCGCGATCTGCTGCTGGCGCGACTGGCGGAGGGCTGAATGCGGCTCGAATTGCTCGCGCTCGACTGCTACGGCCCGTTCCTGCGCCAGGAGCTTGTCTTCGATACGCTGCCGGGGCGGATCAACCTGCTGGTTGCCCCGAACGGCGCCGGAAAATCCGTGCTGCGCACGGCGTTCGGCGACCTGCTGTTCGACCTTGCGCACCAGAGTCCGATGACTTTTGCCCACCCCGCGTCACGGCTGCGGCTGACCGCGCGGGTGCGGCTGCCCGACGGCGGCACGCGGCTGTTGGTGCGGCGCAAGGGCCAGGGCAACACGCTCTCGGACGGGGCCGCGCCGATTCCGCAGGAGGACCTGCGCCGGCTGTTCGGCGGGGCGGATGCGCGGCTTTTCCGTGATCTGTTCGCGCTGGACAGCCACGGGCTGCGTGAAGGCGGGGCGCTGCTCAGCCGCTCCTCCGGGCGGCTCGGGCACATGCTGCTGGCCGGCAGCGGCGGTCTCGGCCATGTGCAGAGGCTGCTGGAGGCGCTGGTCCGCGATCGTGATGCGATCGGCCGCGCCGACCTGCGCCAGACCGCAAAACCGCTTTGGGGCGCAGCCGAGCAGGCCCGCGAAGCGGGGCGCAGCCTGGCACAGACGGCGTTGCGGCCTGATGCCTGGCTGGCCATGGAAAAACGGGCCGCGGAAGCCGACCGCCAGCTTGCCGCGCTGCGCGAGGAGCGGATGGCGGTGGACGCCGAACTGGTTCGGGCGACCGCGTTGTGCGCCGTGCGGCCCTGGCTGGCGCGGCGCGACGCGGCGCTCGCCGTGCTGGCGGAGGCCGCCGACGTGCCGCGCCTCGAACCGGGGTTCGAGGCGCGCTGGCGACGGGCCGTGGAAGAAGCGTCGCGCACCGCCGCCGCCGCCGCCGAGAACGCGCGCCACGCTGCCGAGGCCAAGGCGGCAGTGGCGGAACAGATGCCCGACACCACGATGTTGGCGGCGGCGGAGGCCATCGAGGCGGTGTTGCAGGACGCGGTGACGGCGCGCAACGCCACCCGCGACCTGCCCGAAGTGGCGGAAAAGGCGCGCCAGGCCACGGCCGCAGCGGCGCGGCTGCGCAGCGATCTGGGCTGGGATGCTGCCGTGGCCGTGCCCCCGGCGCCCGCCGTGCGGGCGGCAAGGGATCGGATCGCCGGGCTCGCCGGGCTGCGCGGGTCGGTGGAGACCGCCGACACTGAGGCGATCGCGGCGCAGGCGCAACTGGAACGGGCGCGGGCCGAGCTGGCGGCACTGCCCGAGGCGGCGGACCCGGCAGCGCTGGCAGCGCTGGTGCAGGAGGTGCGGGGCGCCGGTCTGCTCGCGCGGCTGGAGACACTGCGGCGGACCCGGCTCGATGCCGCGGCGGAACTGGCGCGCGCACTGGCACGACTGCCGGAACGGATGGCGACGCGCGCGGCGTTGGCGGCGACCGGGGCGCCGCCCGAAGCGGTGCTGACGGCCCGCGAGGCGGAACTCGGGGCAGCCGAGACGGCGCATCGCGACGCACTGCGCGAATGCCAGCGGCTGGCGGGCGAGCTTGCCGGCAAGCGGCGTGCCCTGGAAACGCTGCGCCGGGACGCCGCCCTGCCGGCGGCCGGGGCGCTGGCGGCGGCACGGGCCTTGCGCGACTCGCTGTGGGACAGGGTCGCGGCCGGCGGCCAGGATTTCCTGTCCGTCGAGCGCGCGTTCCGGCACGCCGACGCCGTCGCCGACGCGTTGCTGCGCCACGCCGGCGAGGCGGCGCGGGCAGAGGCGCTGGATCGGGAAATCGCCGGCCTCGTGGCGCTCGCCGACGCGGCCGAGGCGGCCCGCGCCGGCTCGGCGGCAGCGCTGGATGCGGCGCGCGGGCGGCTGGCGGTGCTGGCAGAGCAGGCGGGCGGCGGCGACGAGGCGCTGCCGGCGGCGTTGCGCGCGTTGCTGGCGCGGCGCGAGGCGGCGCTGGACAGGGCGGTCGATCTCGACCGGGCGACGGAGGAGGAAGCGGCGGCCGAGGCGGCGCTGGCGACGGCGCGGCAGAGGCTTGCGCTGGCGCTGGACGCGGACGGCGAGGTGCCGGCGCTGCTGGAACGCGCCGAGACACGTGTCGAAGCGGCGCGGGAAGCTGCGCGTGAGCGCAAGGCGGCGCTGAAGGAACTGCGCGAGGCCGAGCGCACGGCAGCGGAGCGGGATGCGGCGGCCGTGCGCAAGCGGGCGGAACTGGCGGCGTGGCTGGAAACCTGGCGGGCCATGGTGTCTGGCCTTGCCCGCCCGGCAGGCGAGCCGCCCGAGACGACCGGGGCGGCGCTGGCCCTGGTGGACGAGCTGCGCCGGCAGGAGGCCGCCGCGGTGAGTGACGGCGCGCGGGTGCGGACCATGCAGGCGGCGGTGGACGGGTTCGCCAGCCGCATGGCGGCGCTGTGTGCCCGCGCGGCGCCGGCGCTCGCCGCGCTGCCGCCGCAGGACGCGGCGGCGCAACTCCGCGGCATGCTGAAGGCGCAACAGGCGGAGGCGGCCCGCCAGCAGGCGCTCACCGAGCGCTACGCCAGGGCGCGCGACGCGGCGGCGGCACAGCTTGCGGCGGCAACCGAGGCGGCGGGGGCGCTGGCGGCACTGCGCATGGCGCTGCGGGCCGACGATGACGCGGCGGCCGAGGCCCAGCTTCGCCAGGTCGCCCGCGTCGCCGCGGCGGAGGCGGATCTGGCCGAGGCGCGGAGACATATTCTCGGGCAGGGTGGCGGACGATCGGAAGCGGTGCTTGAGGCGCTGGTGGCGGGGCGGTGCCGCGAGGACGACGATGCGGAAATGGCGCGTCTCGAGGCCCGCCAGCGTGAGCTTGGGCCGCTGATGGAAGCGGCCGCGGCGGACGCGCGCAGCGCCGCCGAGGCGCGTGACCGGGCAGGCGAGGGCGAGGATGCGCAGGACGCCGCGGCGCGGCGCGAGGCGGCGCTGGCCACGCTCGCCCGCCACACCGAGGAGGCGCTGGTGCTGCACGCCGCCGCCAGCCTGCTGCGCGCCGGGCTGGAGGCGGGACGCGACGAGGCCGGGTCGCAGGCCGTCGCGCGCATCGGTGCGGTGTTTCGTGACCTGACCTGCGGCGTGCATGCGGGCGTCGCGGTGCAGGATGACGGCACCGATCGGGTGCTGGTGGCGCTGGAGGCGGACGGGACGGCCTGCAAGCAGGTGGATGCGTTATCCGAGGGCACGCGCGATCAGCTGTTCCTGGCGCTGCGGATCGCCGCCCTGGAAGCCTATGTGCGGACGAATCCGCCCCTGCCGTTCATCGCCGACGACGTGCTGCAGACCTTCGACGATGCGCGTGCCCTGGCGGCGCTGCGGGCGTTGCTGGACCTGTCCGCCCATGTGCAGGTGATCGTGTTGACCCATCATCCGCATGTGCAGGCACTGGCGGCCCGGCTGCCCGCCGGCGTTGTGCATACGCTGGTACTGTCTGACCTGGCTGAAGCGGCGTGATCGATTCCTTCGAAGCCGGCGGGCTGCTGGCGGCCGGTATCTTCGTCGCCGCGGTGGCGCTGCTGCTGGTGACCGCCGCCGCCATCGCCTCCGCCCAGCGCGGCGCGCTGCTGCGGCTGGCCGCCCAGGTGGAGCTGATCGACCGGCGGGTGCGCGAGGACGGCGAGAGCCTGCGTCGCACCATGACCGGGCTGGATCACGCGCTGCGCTGGGAGATCGCCGAGGCGACGCGGGAAGCGCTGGCGACCGCCTTCGCGCAGCTGCAGGACGCCACCGCCGCCACCGTGGCGCTGCGCGAGGCGATCGGCGAGCGGCTGGGCGAACTGGGCGGCAAGCTGGGCGAGGAGCAGGAGCGGCTGCGCATCCGGGTGGAAGCCAAGCTGGAGGAAATCCGCGTCGGCAATGACGGCAAGCTGGAACAGATGCGCCGGGCGGTGGACGAACAGTTGCAGACGGCGCTGGAGAAGCGCGTCGGCGAAAGCTTCCAGCGGGTGGCCGACCAGTTCGCCCAGGTGCAGCAGTCGATCGGCCAGGTGCAGGGCCTCGCCGGGGAGATCGGCAGCATCCGGCGGCTGTTCGCCAATGTGAAGGCGCGCGGCGGCTGGGGCGAGGCGCAACTGCGCCAGGTGCTGGACGACGTGCTGCCGCCCGGCGCCTACGAGGCCAATCTTCGGGTCGGCGATGCCGGCGAGGTGGTGGAATTCGCCCTGCGCATGCCGCTGCGCGAATCCACCGTGCCGGTCTGGCTGCCGATCGACGCCAAGTTCCCGGCCGAGGATTACGACCGGCTGGTGATCGCCATCGAGGCCGGCGATCGCCCGGCCGAGACCGAGGCGCGGCGCGGGCTGGAACGGGCGATCCGCGAGCAGGCCAAGCGCATCGCCCGCTACGTCCGCCCGCCGCGCACGGTGGACCATGCGGTGATGTATCTGCCTACCGAAGGGCTGTTCGCCGAGGCGGCGCGGCTGCCCGGGCTGCTCGAAGGCGTGCGCCGCGAGCACGGGGTGCATGTGGTGGGGCCGGCGCTGCTGCCGGCGCTGCTGCAGATGATCCGGCTGGGCCACCTGACGCTGGCGCTGGAACAGAAGGCGGGCGCGATCGGCGAGACGCTGGCGGCGGTGAAGTCGGAATGGGGCCTGCTGGGCGGGGCGCTGGACCAGCTGGCGCGCAAGGCCGAGGAGATGAGCAACAGCATCCAGCGCACCCAGGTGCGCAGCCGCGCGGTCGGGCGGGCACTGCGCGGGGTGGAGGTGATGGAGTTCGAACGGGCGGAGGCGGTGCTGGGGCTTGCCGATGGGGCGGCGAAGGAAGGCCAGGGCGCTGCCCTGGACCCGCCAAGGGGCAGTGGCCCCTTGGAACCCATTACATAAGGGCCTTGCGGGGTCCAGGGCCAGAGCCCCTGGCCTTCCTTCACGCCACCCGCGGCAACTCCCGCGAAGTCGGGATGGCCTTCCCCGCCAGCACCGCGCGGGCGCGGTCCATGTCGATCTGGTTCTCCCACCAGGCCACGAACACCGTGGCCACCGTGTTGCCGAACAGGTTGGTGATGGCGCGGGCCTCGCTCATGAAGCGGTCGATCGCCAGCACCAGCACGATGCCGGTGACCGGCACCTTGCCGTTCAGCGTCGCCAGGGTGGCGGCCAGGGTGATGAAGCCGCCGCCGGTGACCGCCGCGGCGCCCTTCGAGGTGAGCAGCAGCACCCCCAGGATGAGGATGTAGTCGCCCCACGACAGCGGGATGTTGAGCGCCTGGGCGATGAAGGTGATCGCCATGGTGAAGTAGATCGAGGTGCCGTCGAGATTGAAGGCATAGCCCAGCGGCACCACCAGCCCGACCAGCGGACGGTTGCAGCCCAGGTTCTCCAGCTTCGCCATCAGGCTGGGCAGCGCCGCTTCCGAGCTGCTGGTGCCGAGGACGATGAAGAACTCCTCCTTGATGTAGCGCAGCAGCGGCCACAGCCGCAGGCCGGTGATGCGCACCATCAGCCCCATGCCGATGGCGATGAACAGCACGCAGGTGAGGTAGAAGCAGAACATCAGGTAGCCGAGCTGCACCAGCGAGCCGGCGCCGTATTTGCCGACGGTGAAGGCCATCGCTCCGAAGGCGCCGATCGGGGCCACCCGCATGATCAGGTTGATGACGCCGAACAGCCCGGCGCCGGCCTCGTCCAGCACGTGCAGCAAGGTCCGGCCGCGCTCGCCCAGCTTGGCCAGCGCGAGGCCGAACAGCACGGCGAAGAACAGCACCGGCAGGATGTCGCCCTTGGCGAAGGCGCCCACCACCGAATCCGGGATGATGGCGAGCAGGAAATCGGTTACCGTCTGGTGCGCGGCGTTGCTGGTGTACTGGGAGATCGCCTTGGCATCGAGGGTGGCCGGGTCGGCGTTCAGGCCGGTGCCCGGCTGCACCACGTGGCCGACGATCAGGCCGATCAGCATGGCCAGCGTGGTCAGGATCTCGAAATAGATGATCGCCTTCAGGCCGATGCGGCCGACCTCGGCGGTGTCGTTGAGCTTGCCGATGCCGACCACGACGGTGACGAAGATGATCGGCGCGATGACCATCTTCACCAGCTTGACGAAGCCGACGGCGAGCGGGTTCATCTGCTCGCCGAGCGCGGGGTAATAATGACCCAGGGCGACGCCGATGAGGATGGCGATCAGCACCTGGATATAGAGCGACTTGGACTGGTTGGCCTGGATCACGCGGGGCACCCTCCCGGACTTTGTCCCCGCACGTCCGGCGCGGGTTGATCGTCATTAAGCCCCCGGCAGCGGCTTGACGACAGGGTTTTTTTCGCGAGGTTCATCGGAACTCACCCCCAGGCAGGATGCGCCCCGCATGCCCGAGTTCGTTATCACGCCACCGCCCGTTGCATGCGTGCCCGTCGCCGGCGGCGGGCGGTTTCCGGTGCGGCGGATATTCTGTGTGGGACGCAACTATGCCGGACATGCGCGCGAAATGGGCAGCGACCCCGACCGCGAGCCGCCGTTCTTCTTTACCAAGCCGGCCGACGCGGTGCTGACGGGCGGCGCCGACATGCCGTATCCGCCGGCGACCAGCCTGCTGCACCACGAGATGGAGCTGGTGGTGGCGCTGGGTGTGGGCGGGGCCGGCATCGCCGTGGCGGACGCGCTGGGCCATGTGTGGGGCTATGCCGCCGGGCTCGACATGACCCGGCGCGACCTGCAGAACGCCGCGAAGCAGGAAGGCAAGCCCTGGGACATGGCCAAGGGGTTCGACCATTCCGCGCCGATCGGCGATATCATCCCGGCCGCCCGCTTTCCCGACCCGACACGCGGGCGGATCGCCCTGGCGGTGAATGGCGCGATCCGGCAGGAAGCCGACCTTTCGACGCTGATCTGGAGCGTCGCCGAGACCATTTCGTTCCTGTCCGGGCTGGTCCGGCTGGCCCCCGGCGACCTGATCTTCACCGGCACGCCGGAAGGGGTGGCGGCGGTGCAGCGCGGCGACCTGCTGGAGGGCGTGGTGGACGGCGGCGGCACCGTGCGCACGCGCATCGTCTGACCATGACCGAACACCTGCGGGTCGCCACCTGGAACATCAACTCGCTGCGGCTGCGCCTGAAGCTGCTGCCGCTGCTGAGCGCGGCGCTGCGGCCGGACGTGATCTGCCTGCAGGAAACCAAGGTTCCGGACGCGCTGTTCCCCACCGCCGCGCCGGCCGAACTCGGCTATCCGTTCGCCGCGTGGCGGGGGATGAAGGGCTATAACGGGGTGGCGATCCTGTCGCGGATTCCGTTACGGACGCTGGATATCGCGCCGGACTGGTGCGGCAGGGGCGACTGCCGGCACATCGCGGTGGCGCTGGACATGCGCAGCGGGCCGGTGGAGCTGCATAATTTCTACGTGCCGGCCGGCGGCGACGTGCCGGACCGGGCGGCAAACCCGAAATTCGCCCACAAGCTCGACTTCGTGGCAGAGGCAACCACCTGGTTCGCCGCGCGCACCGCGCTGGCGCGGACCGTGCTGGTGGGCGACCTGAACATCGCGCCGCTGGAACACGACGTGTGGAGCCACAAGCAACTGCTCGGCGTGGTCAGCCATACGCCGCCGGAAACCGAAGGGCTGACGGGCTGGCTGCGGCAGGGCTTCCATGACGCGGTGCGGCATTTCGTGCCGGAGGAACGGAAGCTCTATACGTGGTGGTCGTACCGCAACCGGGACTGGCGCGCCTCCGATCGGGGGCGGCGACTCGACCATGTCTGGGTCAGCCGCGACCTCCGGGACGGGCTGCGCACCCACAGCATCCTGACGGATGCCCGGGACTGGACGCAGCCCAGCGACCATGTGCCGGTGCAGGTGGAGCTGGAAGTCTGACGTGGCCCCCTGGACCCCATTGCGTCAGGCAGCGAGCGGCTTGATGCCCTCCGGGTCCAGGCGGTAGCCGCCGCCCTCGGTGACCAGCAGGCGGGCGTTGGCGGGGTCGGGCTCGATCTTCTGGCGCAGACGATAGATGTGGGTTTCCAGCGTGTGGGTGGTCACCGCCGAGTTGTAGCCCCATACCTCGTTCAGCAGCACCTGCCGCGCCACCGGCCTGCTGCCGGCGCGGTAGAGGAACTTGAGGATGGCGGCTTCCTTCTCGGTAAGGCGGATGCGGCGGTTCTTCGCCGGGTCCTGCAGCAGCTTCGCCGCCGGCCGGAACGTATAGGGGCCGATGGTGAAAACCGCGTCCTCGCTGTTCTCGAAGATACGCAGCTGGGCGCGCAGGCGGGCCAGCAGCTCGGCCAGGCGGAACGGCTTGGCGATGTAGTCGTTGGCGCCGGAATCGAGGCCGCGCACCACATCGGCTTCCTCGTCGGAGCCGGTGAGTATGATGATCGGCACCTTGATGCCGTTGCGGCGCAGCCGCGCGCACAGGTCGCGCCCGTCGCCGTCCGGCAGGCTGACGTCGAGGATGAGCGCGTCGAACCTGGAGTCGCGCGCGTTGATCTTCGCTTCCGCTTCGCCGGCGGTCGCTGCACCGGTAGCCGTGAACTCGCCGTCGACCGCCAGTTGCTCCGCGAGCGTCTCCCGCAGGGCCGCGTCGTCGTCGACGATCAGAATGGGCCGCTCGCCCGTCATCATCTGGTATTCCTCAGAGTCCCTAACGTGATGCGGAGCGGGGCCAGCTCCCCACCCAGTCGCCCGCCGGCTGGACACCGTCCGGTCGCATGCAATTGCAACTGTCGCCGATCATTCCACGGTTTGGCAACGTCAACAATTCGATTGCGGTCTTGTCGGTTCGCACCCGGGGCACATTATCGTGAGAAGCGGCCGGACGGATGGCACCATGTGCCTGTATAACCGGAAGCCTGCAGGCGTGCACGCGGATCGACGGCGGCGCATCTGCATTGTCGCGACAAGCGTCGACCAGCCTGGCCGATAGCGTTATCCGGGAAGTGCATGACCTCTCCGCCGTTGCGATCCCAGCCCCCAGGCGACAGCCGGGCGGTGGCAGCCGAGTCCGGCCTGTCCGCGGTTGCCGATCCCGCGGTGCTGCGCCTGCGCGCCGTGCACCGGGCGCAGGCCGATCTGCGGCGTGGCACCCCGGTGCTGATGCGGGCGGCGCAGGACCTGGTGCTGCTGAGCGCCGAGACCACCGGAACGCGGGGGCTGGCCGAGCTTCGGCACGTGGCCGAGGGGGCGCCGGTGCTGCTGCTGGCGCCGGCGCGGGCGGCCGCGGTGCTGCACCGGCCGGTGGTGCCGGCGCTGCCGGCGCTGGCGCTGCGCCTGCCGGAGGCGCTGTTCGAGCCGGAATTCCTGCGCGGCCTGGCCGATCCGACCGCCGAGCAGATGCTGCCGGCCGAGCCGGTGCTGGCGTCCGATTGGCAGCAGGAGGCGACGGCGGCGGCGCTGGCGCTGGCCAAGCTGGCACGGCTGCTGCCGGCGGTGCTGGCCGCCCCGTTGCGCGCCGATGCCGCGGCGCGCGCCGCCGAGTTGCATCTGCAGGCGGTGGCGGCGGCCGACGTGCTGGCCTATCCGCGCGACATGGTGGCCAACCTGACCCGGGTGGCCGAGGCGCAGGTGCCGATGGACGGCGCGCCGGATGCGCGCATCGTCGCTTTCCGCGCGCCGGATGCCGGGGTGGAGCAACTGGCGATCCTGGTCGGACGGCCGGAGGCGGCCGACGCGCCGCTGGTGCGGCTGCATTCCGAGTGCTTCACCGGCGACCTGCTGGGCAGCCTGCGCTGCGACTGCGGCGCGCAGTTGCGCGGCGCCATCCGGCGCATGGCCGAGGAGGGCGCCGGGGTGCTGCTGTATCTGGCACAGGAGGGGCGCGGCATCGGCCTGGTGAACAAGCTGCGCGCCTATACCCTGCAGGATCGCGGACTGGATACGCTGGACGCCAACCGCGCGCTCGGCTGGGGGGCGGACGAGCGCAACTTCATGGTTGCCGCCACCATGCTGGAGGCGCTGGGGGTGCGGCGGCTGCGGCTGCTGACCAACAACCCGGACAAGGTGGCCGCATTGGCCGCCTGCGGCGTGGAGGTGCTGCGCCGGGAAAGCCATGCCTTCGCCCCGAACGGGGTGAACGACCATTACCTGGCCACCAAGGCGGCACGGTTCGGCCACCTGCTGGGCTGATCCGGTGGCGTGCGAGGGAATCGGATGAGCGAGGCGATCGTGCACCCGCAGGGGCTGCTGGAACTGCGCGGCCTGGCCTGGCGCTGCGCGCTTGGGCGCGGCGGCGTGCGGGAATTCAAGGAGGAAGGCGACGGCGCCACCCCGGCCGGCCTGCTGCCGCTGCGCCGGGTGCTCTACCGCGCCGACCGGGTGCCGATTCCGCGCGCCGCGGTGGCCCGCGAGCCGATCGGCGAGCAGGACGGCTGGTGCGACGATCCAGGGCACGCCGACTACAACCGCCAGGTCCGGCTGCCGCACCCGGCCCGGCACGAGGAACTCTGGCGGCGCGACGGGCTGTACGACGTGGTGGGCGTGCTGGGCTGGAACGACGCACCGGTGGTGCGCGGGCGCGGATCGGCGATATTTTTCCATGTCGCGCGGGCGGATTACGCGCCCACCGAAGGCTGCGTGGCACTGGCCCTGGCCGACCTGCTGGCGGTGCTGGCGGCGGGGGTGACGGCGCTGCGCGTGCTGGCCCCCTGATGCCGGCTCCCTGAACGGCCGGCCGGCGTCGGCGATCGTCAGGGGTCGCGGCTGAGGCCCCGGACGGCGAGCGCGTGCAGGTAGTCCTGCCAGCGCGCCGCCTGCTCGCGGCCGAGGCGATGCAGATAGTCCCAGGCGTAGATGCCGGTGTTGTGGCCGTCGTCGAAGCTCAGCCGCACGGCATAGTTGCCCACCGGTTCGACCGAGACGATGCCGACATGCCGGCGGCCGGCCACGGTTTTGCGTTCGTCCGGGTGGTGGCCCTGCACCTCGGCGCTCGGGCTTTCCACCCGCAGCAACTCGGCCGGGTAGGAGAACCGGCTGCCGTCGTCGAAATCCACCTCCAGACTCTTGTCGGCGCGGACGAGGCGGATTTCGGTGGGGGTTGGCATCGGCGGACGCGCCTCAGCCCTCATCCAGCGGACGGGCTTCGTCGGGCAGCATGATCGGGATGCCGTCGCGGATCGGATAGGCCAGGCCGGCGGCGCGGCTGACCAGCTCGTTGTGGACCCGGTCGTAGTGCAGCTTCTGCTTGGTTACCGGGCAGACCAGGATTTCCAGCAGGCGCGGATCGACCGGCGCGTGCACCGGTGGCTCGGCGGTCGAAGCGGTGGTTTCGGGCATGGGCTTGGTATCTCCTGCGCCGGCGCGTCAGCTTGCCCGGGAACGGGCCGGCGCGGCGTCCGTCCCGGAAGCGTGGATGTCCATCTCGAGCAGGGCTGCCAGTGCCGTGGCGCGGTCCTGCGGCGTGGGCGCTTCCAGCAGCGCCTGCTTCTCGGCCGGTTCGAACGGGCAGGCCATGCAGAGCGTGGTGACCAGGGTGTCGTCGGCCATGCTGTCGATGGCTTCCCAGTTCGCCTCGATGCCGCGATGGGCGAAATAGGCGCGCAGCGATGCCAGCAGGGCGGGACGATCGCAACCGCCCATCGCGGCTTCCGGGTCGAGATCGGCGGCAAACCGGGCGAAATCGGCGCGCACCCGGCGGTAGCCGTGCCGCAGCGGGGCCTCCCCGGTTACCGCGAAGCGGATGATGCCGGTGAGGGTAACCAGGAAACGCCCGTCCTCGGTTTCGCTGAACGAGGACACGCGGCCGAGGCAGCCGAACCGGTACAGCGCCGGGCCGGTGGCGACCGCTGGCGCCTGGGGGTCGGGCTGGATCATGCCGAACAGCCGGCCGGCCGCCAGCGCGTCCTCGGTCAAGGCAAGGTAGCGCGCCTCGAAGATGTTGAGCGGCAGCCGCCCGTGTGGCAGCAGCAGCGCCCCTGTCAGCGGGAAAACCGGGAAGGTCTCCGGCAGGTCTTCCGGCCGCGGGTGCAGGTGCCCCATGTCAATCCGGCATCAGCTGAACAGGATGGTGGAAAGCTTGCGCCGGGCCGCCACGGTGGCGGGGTCGTCGAAGCCCCAGGCTTCGAAGAATTTCAGCAGTTGCAGCCGCGCCGCGTCCTCGTTCCAGCCGCGGGCGCGGCGGATGATGTCCAGCAGCGCGTCGGCGGCTTCCTCGCGGCGGTCGCTGGCGTTCAGCGCGGTTGCGAGGTCGTAGCGGGCCTGGTGGTCGGCCGGGTCGGCGGCCAGAAGCTGCTGGAAGGTGGCGAGCTGGTCGCGCGCCTTGCGGCCCTCCACGGCGAGCGCGAGGGCGGCGCGGGCGCCGGACACCTCGGCATGGTCGGCGATTTTGGCCGGCACTTCGGCGAGCGCCTGGTTGGCCTGTTCTTCCTGGCCGAACGCCAGCAGGGCGCGGATCAGCCCGCCCCAGGCCTCGGGGTTCTCCGGCTCCTCGTGCAGCAGGGCGGAGAACAGTTCGGCGGCTTCCTGGTGGTGGCCCTGCTCCATCGCCGCCTTCGCCTCGGCGAGCAGGTCGGCGGCCGGCATGGCGCCGCCGGCGATCTTCAGCAGCCCCTCGACGAAGCGCTTGATCTCGGAGTCCGGCTGCATGCCGGTGAACAGGTCGGCGATCTGGCCCTGCCAGAAGGCGGCGACGGTGGGAACCGACTGCAGCGGCAGGCCGAGCTGGACGAGTTGCTGGACCAGGCCGCGATTCTTGTCGATGTCGATCTTGACCAGCTTGATGCGCCCGCCGGCGGCCCGGGTGACCTTTTCCAGCGCCGGCGTGAGCTGCTTGCAGGGGCCACACCAGGTTGCCCAGAAATCCACCAGCACGGGGACGCTGCGGGAGGCGTCGACGACGTCCTGCATGAAGGTCTTCTGATCGCCGTCGACGATCATGGCGTCGGCGCCACCCGCGGCGGCGCCGGCCTGTTTCTGCCCGATGATGAGGTCCATGGTGGGGCGTCCTCGCCTTGATCCGGTGTCGATTACGACTAGATGGCTCAGCCGGCGCCGGGCACAACCCGGCCGGCGGCGCAGCAGTTGCCGAATTCGGCGGCGGGGGCAAGGCGGCGCGTGACCTGGCCGGCGGGGCGGCAGGCGGGACCCCCTTGCAATCCCCGCTGAACCCGCATAGAAGGCGCGCCTCCGCGATACGGACGATGGAGCGCGGGCGTAGCTCAGGGGTAGAGCACAACCTTGCCAAGGTTGGGGTCGAGGGTTCGAATCCCTTCGCCCGCTCCAGTTTTCAATGGCTTGCAGGCCGGGATGGCACCCGGCAAGTGAGGAACTGCTACGCGGCTGGCACGCACCGTAGTAGGTGACATCGGACGGGTTGCCGCCCGTTCGATGTCGATTCCGATCTCATCCAGGCCCCTGCGGGCACTGGCCAGGCGCTCCGGCGCTACATGGACGTATCTCCCTGTTGTTCGCATGTTGGGCATGCCGTGCCCCATTATCGCGGAAATCTCCATCTCGGGCACACCCCGGGCAAAAAGCTCCGTCGCGATGCTGTGCCGAATCGTGTAGGCGGTCACGTCCGGCCCGAAGCCGGCGGCGTCCCGCATGGTCTGGAAGGCGCCCGCGATCTTCCGCACCGGCTTGCCCCGGTAGGCGACAACCGGCCCCTCGGCCGCCGCTATCCACGGCCGCAGCCATGCCGGCATCGGCAGGACAGGCCGGCGCTTCTTGGTCTGCACCCGGCCCGGCGGGTTGAGGTTGATTACCCCGCGGTCGAGGTCGCACTGGAACCGGGTAAGCTGCAGCAGCGCCTCGGGGCGGCCGGCGGTGCCGATGGCCAGCGCGACGAACACCCGCACATGGTCGGGCATGTCGGCATCCCACAGCCTGGCCAACTCGGCGATGGACAGCACGCGCTCGCGGCCGGCGCCTTCGGGCAGCCGGAGGAAGGGGACCGGCCGCGCCAACTCGCCATTGTTCCAGGCCCAGTTCACCGCCGCCTTGGCCGCGCCGAAGGCACGCTTGATGGTGCCCGGCGCGTACCCCTCCGCGGCGAGCGCGCGCACGGCCTGGTGTTGGGCATCCAAGGTGAATTCGCCAGCCGTCATTCCCTCCGGCACCGCCCGGAGGATCATGGCAAGGCTGATTCGCTGCGATCCTGCGCCGACGGTGTGCTGGCCGTGCTGGTGGTGGTAGCGGGCGAACACCCGGCCGAGCGTAACGTCGCGCGGGTCCGCGCGGCTGGTGGCGACTTCTTGGGTGATCCACTCGGCGAGCGCGCGCTCCGCGGCTGCAAGATCGTCAGTGCCGAGTGATGCTCGGCGAGTCTGTCGGGTTGCGGAGTCCCACCACGTCCGGTGCCACATGGGGCTGCCGGGCCGCTTGCTGAGCCAATAGCCGGCAAGCTGGCCGGGGCGTTCGGATTGGCGACGGGGCACGGCATCACCTCTTGGCGGGCCAGGTATGCGGACAGATGCGCATCGGTGTAGCGGGCGCGCCCGCCGATGACAGTGAAGCCGATCTCTCCACGCTTGCGGATACGCTGCATCGTGTAAACCGACACGCGCAGCTTGCGCGCCGCCGCGGCTTCGTCGTGCAGGGCGGGCAGTTCCACCACATCAGCCATTGGCGGACGCCAATTCAATCAGCCGGCCCGCCACGCGCGCCACCGTCGCGGCGATCGGCAGCGTAACCACCACGTCGGCATGCTGTCCCCACATTTCGCCGGCATGGCTGGCCGTGACCAGCCCGACATGCATTTCGCCGTCCACCCTGGCCAGGATCAGCAGCAGGTCGGGCGGAATGGCTTGCAGGTCGAGGAGCAACCGGCCGCCAGCGTCGCGCGGCAGCCTGGCCGTGATCTCTCTCACGAACACCTGAGCAGCCCCGGCGGCGTCCTGCACCGGCATTCCTGCCCGCTCAACAAGGCCATTCATTGCAGCGAAGCGGAGCGCATCGCGAAGAGAGAATTTCTTCCGGCGGCTATCGTTCCGCGGAATATTCGGAATAATGCCGCGATCCTCCCAATTCTTAATGGCTTTCCAGCCCACACCCGAAAGAGCGCAGACTTCGGCCGTGCCGAAATGCGGGTCGTCTATCCCAATCGGCGCATCGAATCGGCCGCCCATGTCGCCCTCGCGTAGAATGGCTTTCGTGAGCCATTCTGGCGCGGGCAACCCAGCACGTCAAGCAGAAACGTAATGTAGCCGAAATGGCTACTCGGCGATGTCGCCCGGTTCGCCGGGCGGCTCGGCGTCAATCTGCCCAGGTGCAGCAGGTCCGGCCGGCAACGGCCCGTAGCCTTCCTGCTCGCGGACTTCGTCAACGGTCAGGATGCCCGCACCCACGGCCGCCACGTTCGCCTGCCAGCGGGTCAGGTAATCGCCCCGCACCATGCCGGACAAGTCTATCTCAAGGTGATACCGGCCGGTCGGGTCGGAGAATACTGACCGGGCAAACTCCGCCTCGATCTTGCGGGCAATCGGTGCAAGCGTGTTGCTGGCGAACCAAAGGGACGCCTGCGCGCTGTTCGTGAACGTATTGTGGGAATAGTCCTGCACGATAGGAGGCGGAACATTGAACAGCCGGCAGATTTCCTCAACCGAGAATTTCCGGCTTGCCAGGACTTCGGCGTCCTCCGGGCTTATGGACAATGGCGTGAATTTGGTGTCTTTATCGACATACATAATCCTCTTGGCGTTGTCTGCACCCTGATACTTTTGGCTGTGGAACGCCTCAAGGCGCTTCACGCCTTCGGGCGAAATGTTGGGCGGCAATTCCAGAATACCGGACGGGGTGGCGGAATTTGCCCAGATCGCGGCACTGTAGGTTTGCAGCCCGATTGCCGCGCCCAGCACATCCGGCGCACGGCTCAGGCGCGATCTGCCCAGGATGCCGTCGTCGGAGTAGTCGCGAAGATGGAACAATTCGTCATCAAAATAGGTTCTCACCGGCTCGCCGTTCCGGCCGGTGATCTGGAATTGCAGCCGGCCGGACGGCAGCAACGCCACGCTGGCCACGCGCCGCCATTCTATCGGCGACAGGGAAGTCGGGCGGCCCGCGGCGTCGTATTCGACAAGTGAAAGGCTGTTGCCCCACAATAGTAGCTGGGCAATGCTCCACTGGCACCAGTCCGGCCAGCTTTGATATCTGTTTGGCCGGCGCACCAGGCGCGCGACAGGATGCGCGTTTGCTTCGGTTCTGCCGTCATCCGCTTGCAGGAACACCCGCGCCGGCAGCGATCCGAGGCCCTGGCCGATCGCGTCAACGCATGCAACCACGGTGCTGAGATTTTGCGCCGCGAACGGTTGCACCGGCACGGTTCCGGCGCCGCCCAACGTGAACGACGGGAGCGGCCCGGAATATCCCCAGCCGGCCCGCGTCTCGCCCGGCGCGATCCACCGGGCGATGCGTTCTCGCAGGCCGCTCATAGCGTCGCCAGCACCAGCCGCCGGGCGCCGGCGGGCAGTCCAGCCAGGTGGCGCGCGCGGGCCGCCACGCTGGTGCCGCTGTAGGCCGGGAAGGCGGACACCACGCTGCACTCGATCAGCTGCACCGCCAGCAACTCGCGGCGGTCCTTCGTCGGCCAGCGTTCCTCGACGGGGCGGAACCCAAAGGACATGCCCCCGGCCGTGCGGCTTTCAACGAGCGCGTGCGCATCCCGGGCCGCAGTCGTGTCGGGCAGAGTCGCCTCGAAATGCAGCCCGTGCCCATCCTCGGCCAGACGCAGGTTGCCGGCGCTTGTGCGCGCCAGCACCCGAGTCGGGTCGTGATCGGCGAGCAGCAGCACATCGGCCGCCGGGTTGAGCAGGGCCGCCCGGAACGCGCCGGGCCGCACCACCTCGCGAAAGCTGCCGATCTGCGCCTCGCGGTTGAACACCGCGGCGTAGCCTTCAAGCCTTCGGCCGGCAGCGGCGCGCAACTCGACGGCTGCGCGCAACTCCACCCCGTTCGGCCCGCGCGACGGGTTCACGGTGCGATGATGTCGGGCAGCGCAGCGAACGCAAGCGGCTGCCGCAGCTTGACATCGGCCGTTGCCATCGCGCGCACCTGCACGTTGCCCTTCGAATACGCGGTCGATTCGTACGGGTTCACCAGAATGTCCAGTTCCGACCAGAAACCCAGGATCAGTTGCGACCAGTCGCCGAAGATCAGCGCCGACAGGTTCGTGCCGCTGCCGCGGGTCAGGTTCGAAGGAACGTTCTGGGTCGAGCCGAGGGGATAGCCGGCCAGCGTGGCGGCATCGGTCTGAATGAAGTTGGAAGACACGTCCACCGTCGTCTTGAGCGTGGTCCGGTTCGCCTTCACCACCTTGGCGTTGGTCAGGAACGCCAGCGAGCCATTCAGGGCGTTGGCAGTGTCCACCGCGCCAATCAGGGCGATGATATTTGCCCAGGACGGCGCCAGGCCGTTCGTGCCGCCGTAGGTCACGGTGATGCCGCTGCCGGCCGCGAGGATGCCGCTGGGCTGGTTGCTGCCGCCGCCGGTGATCGCCGCTTGGTCGAGCGCAACAGCAATCAGCTTCGCCAGGTCATCTTCGACCATGCGGGCAACGTCGAGGCTCGGCTGCTGGATCATGTTCCGCGACAACTCGACGATTCCGCCGACATGCTTCGGCGACAGGCTCACCTGCTCCGTCTGCGGATCGCTGGCCGAAATGGCGCCGGACTCCGCCACCCAGCTTGCAGTCGCCGACGCCTTGAGGCGCGGAATCGCCAGGTTGCCGACCAGGCCGCCGAGCACGGTTGCGCCGAGTTGGCGCACCAAAACCCGTTCGCGGAGTCGGTCGATCAGGTTCGGCGACACCGTGGTCTGAATCAGGTTGCTGCCCGGGCCGCCGCCGGGATTCGTCGTGCTGAACACGCGGCGTTCGATCGGCGCACCGCTTGCACCCAGGGAGAACAGCAGCCCCTCGGCCCGCCGGCCGCTGCGCCGCTCAAGCTCGGCCGACACCTCGCGCGCCCGGCCGGCGGCGGCGTCCGTGGCGCCCATCTGCGAACGAATCACGTCGAGGGCGGTCACCTGCCCGGCCAGGTCATCGAACCGGCCGTCGCCGGTGCCGGTCAGCGGCGTTCCCGCGGCCCGCCGGTCGAGGTCGTCAAGGGCCGCCTGCCGCGTCTCGGCGGCGTTCAACTGCTCGGCCTCGGCCGCCAGCGCATCCCAGCGGGTGCGCGCCTCGCCGGCCAGGTCGCCACCGTTGGCGGCGTCGTGAAGCTGCCGCATTTCGACGCGGATTGCCTCGCGGCGGGCAAGGATGCTGCGGAGAGACATAGCGGATTCCTTCGGTTTCGCGCGCCAGCATACCGCAACGGCCGGATCGTCACGACAAGTAATCAAGTAACAACTTCGCATAGTAGGTATGCTTGCAAGTAATTGTAGCCTTATCGGCTACGTTATGCGGAACCTGCGCTGAATTACTCCGGGTTTATCCACTTGTAGCCACACCGGCTACATGCGTGTAGCCGGATTGATTACATTCCGGCTTGCCCGCCGCGCGCAGCTTGCCCAGGATCGGCATGCAACAAACCGGAGCATGACCAATGAACCTTGAATCCCTGGCCCGCGCTGCCGTCGAAGCGCACGCGGAGGCCCTGGCCATCGCCGAGCAGCACGCCGCTGCGGTACGCTGGCCGGATGGCGCCGAGTCCGCATGGCAACCGCGCTTGATCGCCACGCCGCCGCCGTTGGCGCGCTGATAGACCTGCCCGCCCTCGACAAGCCCAGCTTGCAGGGCAAGGCGCGCGTCCTGCTGACCTGCACGGCCGAGCCGATGCACCGCCTCGCCGGGCCGCTCGCGGCGTCTCTGGCGCGCGACCTGCTGCAGTAGCCTATCGGCCGAGGTAACGGTCGGCCGGCTTGCTGGCCGTGCGCCGGCGCTGCGCCGGCGCAACCTTGGCGCGGGACCGCGGGCATATGCCCAGGCGCGCCTCCAACTGCTGCGCCGCCGCGTCGGCATCGCGTGCGACAGTGTGCCACGCCGAATGCGCCGGCGTGCCGGTCCGCTTGGCTTTCAACACCGGATGCAAAGCAATCTCGGCGTGCGCCCTCTCCCACGCGAGATAGGCCGCGACAAGCCGTCGGATGGCGTGGCCGTTCGCTGGCGACAGTGTGCCCGCGTCGCGCATTTCCGTAGTGACCAGCCGCCACAGTTCGCTGGCGCGTTCCGGTTCGCCCGGCCCGACGTACTCGGCCCAAGACGGTTCAATAATCTCAACGGATGGCGCAACAGGCAGCGGTATTACGTTCATTTTTGCACCTCAGACTCCAGTATGGCCGGAAGGTATGCCGGGTCAAACGCTTGCGGGCGTGGACGATCCCCCCACGCGGATTCCGCCCCCTCAGCCCTGAGACATTTCGCGGACCTGATTTTCCTATCGAATTGCCAAAACGTGCGCTCTGGGCTGGCACGGTTCCGCCCCCTTCAGCCCTGAGCTATTCTGTCCGGCGCTAATCCGTTGATCTTGGCACCCTCAGTTCAACTGAGGGTAGCCGTTTCACATGCGCATCGCCTCGGCCAGCACCTCGCCCGCCAGCGCCTCTTGCAGTTCGGCCGGCAGCACGACGCCCGGCAGCCATTGCCCGCTGGCCGGGTTCCGCCAGCGCGGCGCCAAGCATTCCAGCCCGCCATCGGGGCGGCGGGTAACCGGGGCAAAACCCCGGGTAAGCAGGTGCAGCATGCGTCCGCCTGCGGAACGGCCGCCGCAGAAATCCGCCATTTTTTGGCCGTCGAACCCGGATTGACCCGCTTCCGTTCTGTGTTCGCCCGGGGTTTTGCCCC
>CAIVPZ010000147.1 GCA_903907955.1 uncultured Acetobacteraceae bacterium
AGCGCCGCGACCTCGGCTTCCAGCTCGGCGCGCGACAGATCGGAGGGGGCTTTGGGTGGTGACATGGCCAGAGGGAATCGTACTCGACCGCGTCGGGGCAAGCGGCAAATGCCGCGTCGCCCGTGGTTTTGCCCCGGTTACCACCCAAGCCTGTAACAGTTTGATTTTTTTCGTGTTTGTTGAGATGGTGCAGTCTTTGCATGCTTTTTACCGTAGTGGTTCCGTCGCTGGTCAGTGGCGAATCATTGTCGATGACGGAACAACGATCTGGGGTGTAAACAACAGGCACGTGTTGCCTTGGAAAGCAGGAGGTCCACCAATGTTTGTCAGGCGTTACACAATATCCGCAGCCATCATCGCTGCGGCGTTCGCTGTCATTGGCGGCGCCGCACCAGGATCTCGGGCTGCCAACATTCAGATTAATGATATTGAACCAAGCGATTTACTTGTGCTCTCCATTGATGGAACTATTATCACCGGGAATGGCGGAAGCATTACCAATTACAGTAATACTACAGATCCTGTCAGCACGAAAGAGATATTAACTTTTACATATGACTCTGGCGTGCCGTGGGCGGCAAATACTCTTCAGTATAATATTATGTCAAACCCTATTGATATTACGTCAAACAATCCTTATGGCTTAGCGATATTTTCCTGATCCATGGCGTGCAGGGACAAACCCAAGATATAATTACCTTCATCTCGTCTGATAATCCGGCTGACCTGGCGGTGCCCGACGGCTACACGTCTAGTGCGTGGAATCCATTGGTCGAGAACAATGGCTATCAGACAGTTTATCAAACTGTCAGGGCCGCTAACGGGCAGGTCGTCGATACATATCAGGTGGCCTCTGACGTTCCTGAAATCGACTCGGCCGCTGGTACGGGGGCCGTGGCGCTTCTGCTGGGCACCTTGGCTTTGCTGGCTGAGCGCCGCAGGCGCTTCCCCCGTGGAACGGCCGCCTGAAGTTCCGCAATGCCCCGGCATCGGTTCGGCTGATGGCGGTGCACCCCCGGCCGGTAACGTGTCCGCGACGCTGATGGGTCATGTCCACGCCAGCCCAAGCATCATCTGACGGCTGGCGTGGCTTGGCGCGCTGCGTGCTGATGGGATTGCTTTTCATCGCCGAGGCGGCCGGCCTCTCGATGCAGTTTCTTGCCGTTTCCTTGTCGGCCGGCACGAGGGTGGCCGACGATTGGCCGATGTTCCTGAGCATTGCTTTCGCGTCAATTGGCGCCCTGCTTCTGATGGTGGCGCCTCGCCGCAACGCCATTGCAATGGACATCCGGATCGCTTCCACAGGATACCGGTGGGAGGGCTGGCTCCTTGTCCACTTGGCGGCTTTCGGCGCCTTTTGCTGGGCCAACCTGGCGCTTCTTGCCGAAGCCGAAGCCCGCAGACATCTGCCGGGCGGACTGCTCGTTTTCTGGGCGGTGCTTGGCTGTACCAGCTTTGTCGCCTGGCTTGGCGCACTGGCGCCCGCCGGTTTCTGGTTCGGGCTGCTGCGTCAGGAACGAGCGGCCGTCGTCGCGGCCATGCTCGCCGGCACGCTGGCCGTGCTCGGCGGATGGCTGACCCAGCAATTGTGGAAGCCCCTCGCCGCGGGAACCTTCTGGCTCGCCCATGGATTGCTGGGGATGCATTATTCCGGGATCCGGTTCGATGCCCAGGAACATCTACTGGGAACCAGCACGTTTGCCGTTCGCATTGCGCCCGGATGTTCCGGCTACGAGGGCATCTCCCTGATTGTGGTGTTCCTCGCGGGTTACCTGTGGCTGTTTCGCGGCGAGATCCGCTTCCCCCAGGCATTCCTGTTGTTTCCCATCGGCGTCCTGGCCATCTGGCTGGCCAACGTCGTGCGGATCGCGCTGTTGATCGCGATCGGCACGTCGGTGTCCCCCGAAGTGGCTCTCGACGGCTTCCACTCCCAGGCTGGGTGGATAGCGTTCGTTGCCGTCGCCATCGGGCTGGTCCTGGTCATGCGCCGCCTGCGGCTGTTCGCCATCGCCGCGCCGGGTGCCGTCGCCGGCGAAGCCAACCCGCTCGCACCGGCGTTGCTGATGCCACTGCTGGTGCTGATGGGAAGCCTGATGCTGACCTCGGCGCTGTCAGCCGGGTTCGACTGGCTGTATCCGGTGCGGGTTGTCAGCACAACGATCGCGCTGTGGTGTTTCCGGCATGTCTATCTGCGCTGGGACTGGCGGCCTTCCTGGCAGGCGGTGGCGATCGGTGTCGCTGTGTTTCCGATGTGGATCGTGCTGCAACCCGCCGATCGGGAGAGCGGGCTGGGCCAGACGCTGGCAATGCTCCCGGCATGGGAATCGGTAACCTGGCTGGCGTTCCGCATTGTCGGATCGGTCATTGTCGTTCCCCTGGCAGAGGAGCTGGCCTTTCGCGGCTACCTGCTGCGGCGGCTGGCGGGAAACGAGCTGGAGCCGGCCCGGGTTCCCCGGTTTACCTGGCTGTCCTTTGTCGTGACATCGCTGGCCTTCGGCCTGCTGCATACGCAGTGGCTCGCTGGCACCCTGGCCGGCATGGCCTTCGCCGGGGCGCTGTATCGCCGCGGCAGATTGGCGGATGCGGTGATCGCCCACATGACGACAAACGGATTGATCGCCCTGGCCGTGCTGCTGGGAGGAAGGTGGTCGCTGTTCACCAGTTAGAGCAGCATCGGCCAGACCGGCGACAGCCGGCCGATAAAGTTGCTCGCCAAAACAAAGAGCTGGAGCGCGCTGACCGTTTACGGTCAGCCTGAAAGCGCTCTAGGCGGGCAGCGGCCGGGGTTGCGCTTTTCCTCCGTCGCCTTGTCAGCGGGATGCTGTCGGTGCGCCTGCAACCGTCTGGTCCAGCAAGCCGGCGGGCGGCGCATGCTGGCCTGCTCGGAGGGGGCCACTCTCTCCCGCCCGCCCTCAACACCCGCCCGTCTGCGCCTCATCCGCCGCCGCCTGGCCCACCGCGACCCGCACATCCACCGTCATGCCGATGTAGTCGCAGGTGCCGCCGATGAAGCCGCCGGCGACCGGCACCGCCTGCTCCGGCGTGCGCGCCATGCAGACGCGGATCAGGTTGCGCCCGCTCACCACCCCGTTGGTGGGGTCGAATTCCACCCAGCCGGCGCCGGGCAGGTAGATCGCGCACCAGGCGTGCGTGGTGCCGCCGCCCACCACCGGGCCGGCGCCGTCCACCAGCGCCTCGTCGTACAGGTAGCCGCTGACGAACCGTGCCGCGAGGCCGAGCGAGCGGCAGGCCTCCATCATCAGCAGGGCGAAATCGCGGCAGGCGCCGCGGCCGGTTTCCAGCGTATCCACCGGCGGGTTGGTGCCCTCGGCCTCGCGTGCGGCGTAGTAGAAATCGGATTTGATGGCCCGGGTCATGCTCGCCAGCAGGTCCAGCGTCTGTGTCTGCACGCCGCGCCGCAGGAAGCGCCGCGCCCAGGCATCCACCTGCCGGTGGGGGTCGGGGTGGTGGCGCTCCAGCAGGCGGGCGAGATCGGGGAACTCCTCGGCGGCGTAGCTGAACGGATAGGTGGCGGCCACCGGATCGAGCGAATCCTGCGGCAGGTCGATCGCCGCCGGGAAATGCTCCAGGTCCAGGGTGGAGACCAGGCGCAGAGTGTTCGCCAGGGTCCCGTCGCCCCAGTCGAGCTTGCACACCGAATTGCCGAACACGTCATGCGCCCAGCGGGTGCTCGCCGCCGGCGGGGTGATGCCCAGCGTTGCGTTCAGCAGCCGCAGGTCGTGCGAGTCGCGCGGGCGCAGCATCAGCCGGTGGGTGGTGAGCCGCACCGGGTGGACATAGCGATATTCGGTGGTGTGGGTGATGCGAACCCGTGGCATGCGCGCCCCTGTGGTTGCGGACCCGCAATTTAGCAGATCAAGGCGCGCTGTAGGAATGGGGTCCAGGGCAGGGCCCTGGCCTTAACTTACCTACCCCGCCGCTTCCCCAGGCAACCAGCGCGACAGCCGCTCCCCGCACCGAAGCTGTGCCTTATGAAACCGCGCATGATCCGCCAGCCGCCGATCAAGAAACGCCAGCGTTGCCGAATCATCGCCGCTGTCGTCGCGCAGCCAGAACAGCAGCGTGGCGGCGTAGATGGCACCGAGAATGAACCGCTTGGTGTACCAGGCAAAATCGGCGGAGAGGTCGCCGGCGGCGTGCCAGATGGCATCGACGGTGCGGGCCAGCGTCCGCGTCGCCAGCCCGGCGTTGCCCGGCAGCGCCAGCACCGCCACCGCCCGGCGCACCGCGGTGCGGTACGGGCGGGCCGCTTCCAGCCGCAGCGCCACCGCCAGCCGCACCCGTTCGGCCAGCCGCAGGCCGGCGAGGTCGCGCGCCGCCATGGCGGCCTGCATCCGGCGGTCCTCCAGGTCGGTCCAGGCCTCGACCAGCGCCGCCGTGCCGCCCGGGAACAGCAATTCCGCGTCCAGCGGGTCGGCGCCGGTATCGCGCAGCCCGCGCCGCAGCGCCGCCCGGGTCCAGCCGAGCGCGGCCACATGCGGCAGCATCGCCAGCAGCGCCGCGTCGCGTTCGGGCGAGCGTTCCGGCGGGGCGGTCATGGCCGTTCCCCGGCCGCCAGCGCTTCGGCGCGCGACAGTTCCTCATTGAAGCCGAACAGCCGGAAATCGGTCATGCGCATGGGGTAGAGAATCCCGTCCAGATGGTCGTACTCGTGCTGCACCACGCCGGCATGAAAGCCGCAGACCTCGCCGCCCACCGGCGCGCCGTCGGTGTCCACGCCGCGATAGCGGATGCGCCAGTGGCGCCCCACCACGGCGCGCAGGCCGGGCAGCGACAGGCAGCCCTCCCAGCGTAGCCGCACATCGTCGCCCACCGGCTCGATCTCGGGGTTGATCACCACAGTGTTACCGACCGGCCGGTCGTCCGGATCGTCGCTGGTGCGGCCCTCGCCGACCCGGAAAACGAACAGCCGCAGCGGCGCGTGCACCTGCGGCGCCGCCAGCCCGGCGCCGGGCGCGTCCTCCATGGTTTCGAACATGTCCTGCACGAGACGGCGGATTTCCGGCGCGGTCGGGTCGGCCACCGGCGCCGCACGCTGCAGCAGGATGGGGTGGCCCATGCGGGCGATCTTCAGGATGGCCATGCGGCAGGCTCCTCCGCCGGGTGCGGGACCGACCTCAGATTGGGTGCAGATGCGCGTTGGCGAGGGGGGGCGACCGTGTTATAGCGCCCGCCTCCCGGTCGGGGCAGTTGTCCCGGCCGCGTTAATGCTCCCCGATGGGCGGGGCGCTTCGGCAACAGGAGTAGGCGGCCAAGTGCAGGTTCTCGTTCGCGACAACAATGTCGACCAGGCGCTCAAGGCGCTCAAGAAGAAGATGCAGCGCGAAGGCATTTTCCGGGAAATGAAGCTGCGCCGCCACTACGAGAAGCCGTCGGAGCGCCGCGCCCGCGAGGCCGCCGAGGCTGTCCGTCGCGCCCGCAAGATGGAGCGCAAGCGGCTGGAACGCGAGGGCTTCTGAGGCCCTCCAGTTCTCCCAATCCTTCCCTGGACTGAGACGAAGGGAAAAACGTCCGGCCCTTTCCAGCCCTCCCCCGCTTCGGTTGGATGCGCCGCATGGACGACCTGATCGACGGCTATCGCCGCTTCCGCGCCACCGCCTGGCCTGAACGCCGGCGGCTGTTCGAGCATCTGGCGACGCGCGGGCAGCGCCCGCAGCTGATGGTGATCGCCTGCGCCGACAGCCGGGTGGACCCGGCGATGATCTTTGATGCCGAGCCGGGCGAAATCTTTGTCGTCCGCAACGTCGCCAATCTGGTGCCCCCCTACGCGCCCAATGGTTCGTGCCACGGCACCAGTGCCGCGCTGGAATTCGGTGTGCTGTGGCTGCAGGTGCGTCACCTCATCGTGCTCGGACACGGGCAGTGCGGCGGCATCCGTGCCCTGCTGGAGGGGGCGCCGACCAAGCTCGGCGACTTTTTTGCGCCCTGGATCGCCACCGCGGCGCGGGCGCGGGAGCGGGTGCTGGCCTGCGCCCCGGCCGACCCGCAACTGGCGGGCGAACATGCCGGCATCGCGGTGTCGCTGGAAAACATCATGACCTTCCCCTGGATCGCCGAGCGGGTGGCGGACGGGCGGCTGCGCCTGCACGGCGCGCATTTCGACGTGTGCAGCGGCGTGCTGGCGGTGCGCCAGCCCGATGGTTGCTTCGTGCCGGCCTGAGAGTTTGAAAAAGAATGCCCGTAAGCCGCCGAAGGATGACGGAAAACTCAATGATGTCAGCGGGCGTTCTTTTTCAAGTTCGATTGTTTTTCAAGCTCTGAGGCCGCGCCAGCCTGGCGGAGCGTGGGAAGGCGCCATGACCGATCTCATCCTGGGCGCGCCTGCTGGCGGCGCGCTGCGACGCGCCGGCGCATGCGCTGGGCGGCGCGATCTGGCTGCGGCTGTCGGTGCAGGCCTACAACGCGTTTTCCGACTATGAGCGGCTGGCGGAGGTGATGGGGCGGGTGCTGGGCTAGCCGGACACCGCCGGCAAGTCGATCGACATTGCCCGCGACATTGCCCGCGACATTGCCCGCGCCATTCATGATATGCAGGGTGGCGACTTCATGTCTCACGCGGCTGTCGAGGGCAGGTGATCGATGTACCCTGACATTTTCGTCCATCTCGACGGTTCGGAACGGGCGGCGGCGCGGCTCGGGCTGGCGATCCGTCTGGCCGCCGGGCGCGGCGGCCGGCTGACCGGCATGTTCGCCCGCATCGATCCGGATGAGCGCGGCATCATCGCCCGTCGCGCCAGCACCCGGCTGGCCGAGCTATCATCCAGCGCGGAAGCGGTTTTCCGGCAGGCCTGCGCCGGGCAGGGGCTGGACTGCGCCTGGCTGACCCTGCCGTTCGGCGACCCGGACTGCATCATCCGCGATCTGGCCATCTGCAGCCGCTACAGTGACCTGACGGTGCTTGGCCAGTTCGATCCCGAGCAGGACCGCGACATCCTGCCGCCGGGGCTGAACGAGGAGATCGTGCGCCAGTCCGGCGGCCCGGTGCTGCTGGTGCCGTTTGCCGGCAGCTTCGCCGGCGCCGGCCGCAGCATCATGGTGGCCTGGAACGGCAGCCGGGAGGCGGCGCGCGCGGTGCGCGATGCCATGCCGTTGCTGGCAGCGGCGGCCGAGGTGCGGGTGTTCGGGCTGCACCTGCGGCAGGATCATCCGCAGACCGACCTGCCGCGGGTCAACATCGTTGAGCGCCTGCGGCGGAACGGCATCGAGGCGAGCTATGACGTCATCGCCCCCAACGAGGTCGGCACGATGGACATGATCCTGTCGCATGCCGCCGATTCCGGTGCCGACCTGCTGGTGATGGGCGCCTTCGGGCACGAAGGGGTGACGGGGTTCGGCCGGGCGTCCGGAACGCGCTTCATCCTGGCCCACATGATCATTCCGGTGCTCATGAGCCACTGACCCCAACGATTGCTTGAGGAATGGGGTCAAGGGGGCCACTGCCCCCTTGCGGGTCCAGGGCAGCGCCCTGGCCTTGCTTATCCCTCCATCAAAGCCCCGACAGCCTCAGGCGCCGCGGCGCCGCTGGCGAAGCCGCAGCCCGAACGCGATCAGCGCGCTGCCGAACAGCAACGCGTAGGCGCCGAACCAGATCGTCAGCACCCAGGCGCCGAGGTTCGGATGGTCCCACAGCAGCACGCCCCAGAGGATCGAGACCAGTCCGCCCAGCCCCAGCATCCAGTTGCCGTGCCCGGTATCCAACTGGAAAGCTGCCGCCAGCATCAGCCCGCCGGTGATCACCGCCCAGACCGCGAGCAGGGTGATGAACACCTCGATGGCCAGGACCGGGAACGCCCAGGCGCCAATGCCGGCGGCGACGCCGATCACGCCCTCCAGCAGCAGCGGCCCCCAGCGATCGTTCCGGGTCAGGGCGAACAGGGCGGCAATGATGGCGAACACACCGTCAACCAGGGCATAGGCGCCGAACACCAGCACCAGCGTGGCGACTGCCACGGTGGGGGCCACCAGGGCGACCAGGCCGAATGCCACCGCGATCAGGCCGCGGATCACCAGTGCCCACCAGCTGCGTGCCAGCGCCGACCGGCGGCCGGGCCAGGGATCGCCGCCTGCTAGATCGCTCATCGGGAAGTTCCTCTGCGTTGTTTCGCGCCACCAATAGGCTTCCGCGGGCGGTTGCGCACTACCGCCCCCAGAGGATCAGGATCACGCCTGCGACAACCAGACCCAGCCCGGTCACGTCGGCGCGGCGCAGCGTCTCCTTCAGGTAGAAGCGCGAGAAGATCAGCGTGAACACCATCTCGACCTGCCCGAGCGAGCGCACCAGGGCCACCGGCGCGAGGGCAAAGGCGGTGAACCAGCCGGCCGAGCCGCAGGCTGACAGCGTGCCCACCCAGGCGGAACTGCGCCAGGTGCGGCAGGCGGCGCGCAACTGGGCGGGCTCGCGCAGGGCCAGGTAGCCGCCCTGCATCAACGTCTGCAGCAGGTTGGTCACCAGCAGCACGAACACCGCCTGGCGGATGATCGCCTCCAGGCCGCCGCCGGTGCCGAGCGCGCGGTTGGCTTCCTTGACGCAGATGGTGGTCAGCGCGAAGGCGGCTCCGGTCCCCAGCCCGCACAGCGCGGCCGGCTGGATGGTGGCGCGCAGCAGGTCGCGCGCGCGCAGGCCACGGCCACCGAGCGAGAGCACGAGCACGCCGCCGACGCCCACCGCGATGCCCAGCACGGCCAGCGGTGTCAGCGCCTCGTGCAGCAGGAGGAAGGCGAGAATGGCGCCCTGCACCGCCTCGGTCTTGGCGTAGGCGGAGCCGACCACGAAGCTGCGATAGCCGAAGGCCATGATGAGCAGGTTGGTGCCGACGATCTGCAGCAGCCCGCCGGTGGCGCACAGCAGCAGGAAGCGCGGGGTGGGCACCGGCAGCGCGAGGCCGGCGGCGGCGTGGAAGCCGGCCACCAGCAGCACGCCGGTGGGCAGGGCATAGAGGTAGCGGACAAACCCGGCGGCGTTCACCGACAGCTTGTCGCGCAGCTTCTGTTGCAGCGCCGTTCGCCAGGTCTGCAACAACGCGGCGGCGACGGTGATGGGAATCCAGAGTTCCATCCGCCCCTATAACATCTTCGGGAACTCAAGTGGTTGCAGACGATCTTGCGTTGCAGCACGAAAGCAGCATTGGCTAGGCTGCCTTGAACACGGCAGCAAAGCCGGTCGCCGGGAAATGACAGCTGGGCTGGCGCAACATTTCCGCTGGCGGCTGGGCAGTCTGGGTGGGTGCCCGGTCTGCCGCGTTTTTCTGCGTCCTGGCGTTGGGCTGCCGGTGCGGCCGGTATGTTGGGACGTGCCATGAAGGCGAATGAACTGCTTGAACTCGCCGTCTACCACCTGATCAGGGTGATGCCGGTCGGGTTGTGCTCGCGTGCCGGGTCCGCGCTGGCGCTGCCGCTCGGCCGGCGCAATGAGGCGGCGCAGGATGCCCGCGCAGCGGCGCTGTTCGCCCGGCTGCGGCCTGAACTTGCCGCTGATCCCGCGGCGATGGAGCGCGAACTGGAGGCGCTCTGGCGGAACATCGGCCGCACCTTTGCCGAATATGCCGCGCTCGACCATATCCTCGCCGAGGGACGGGCGCCGATCGAAGGGATCGAGCATCTGGACGATGCGATGGCGGGGCCGCGGCCAACGATCGTCGCCTTCGTGCATCTCGGCCACTGGGATATTCCCCCCATGCAGATGGCGTTGCGCTATCCCTGGCGCGGCATGGCGGTGTGGAACGTGCCGCAGAGCCGGACACGGGCCCGCATCGGCAAAGCGGCACGTGACCGCCTGCCGGGCAGGCTGCTGCAAACCGGGCCGGGCATCTGGCGCGCCGCGCTCGAGTTTCTTGCCAATCCCAGGAACGGGCTGTTGCTGGCGGCGGATGGCCACGATCGTGACGGGCTGTGCCGCTTTCCCGGTTTCGGCAGCCTGCCCCCGCACGGCAGCGGGGCGGACAAGCTTGTCCGCCTGGCCCGCGAAACCGGGGCGTTGATCGTGCCGCTGTACTCGCTGCGGCTGGTGGGGGCGCGGTTCCGCACCGTGTTCCAGCCGCCCTTCGATCCCGCGGCGATGAGCCATGCGGCGGCGCTGGCGACGCTGGAGGCACGCTTCGCTCCGGTGGTGCGGCAGCACCTGACGCAATGGTACATGGCGTTGCTGTACTCGCCGGAGCCGATCGCCGTTTGCTGTCATCACAGAAGCCTCGTCGCCGCCTGATGGCGCCGCCGTCCGTTCGCTGCCCGGCCCGGTATCACGCCACCGCCCGCCGCACGCTCACCGCCGCCAGCGCCAGCAGCGCTGCCGCGATCAGCGCCATCGGCCAGATTGCCTGCAGCGCCACCGCAACCGGCATGTCCTGCAGGAACACGCCGCGCGCCACCACGATCATCCAGCGCACTGGGTCGGCCGGGCTCAGCCACGCCATTGCCGGCGGTATGTTTTCCACCGGGGTGACGAAGCCGGACAGCACGATAGCGGGCGAGGCATAGAGCAACACGCCCAGGACTGCCTGCTGCTGGGTGCGGGCGAACGAGGAGATCACCAGTCCCACCCCGACGGCTGCCAGCATGTAGACCAGCAACGCCGCCTCCAGCAGCAGCACGCTGCCGGTAAACGGCAGGCGGAACCACAGCAGCGCCGCGGCGATCACGAAATGCGCCTCCAGGATACCCACGACCGCCGCCGGGATTCCCTTGCCGAGCAGGATCTCCAGCGGCCGCAGCGGGGTTACCAGCAACTGCTCGAAGGTGCCGAGTTCGCGCTCGCGGGCCAGCGACAGCGAGGAGACCAGGATCGCGACCAGCAGCGACAGCAATGCCACCAGCCCGGGCAGGGTGAACCATTGCGGGTCGAGTGCCGGATTGAACCAGTCGCGTACTTCCAGCGCCAGTTGCTGTGGACCCAGCCCGTACTGCTCCAGCGCGAAGCCCTGAACGATGGTCGTGGCGTAGCCGTTGATCAGCATGGCGGTGTTGGAACGTCGGGCGTCGAGCAGCAGCTGCACGCTGGTCGCCTGGCGGGCCAGCACACGGGCGGAGAAGTTCTGCGGCACGTGCAGCACCGCGGCCACATCCTTGGCATTCAGCAACGCCGCCGCCGCTTCGGGGTGGTCGGGCACCGCCGCCACGCGGAACGCCGGCGAGGCGGCGAAGCGGCGCACCAGCTCGGCGGCGACGACGCCGTTGTCCTCGTTCCAGATGCCGAGCGGGACGTTCCTGACCTCGTAAGTGGCGGCGTAGGCGACGATCAGCACCTGCACCAGCGGCGGCACCAGCAGCACGGCGCGCGTCTTGGGGTCGTTCCAGATGGAGGTCAGTTCCTTCAGCACCAGCGCCAGCACCCGTCGCCACATCGCCCGCGCCCCCTTCAGAGCTTGTGAAGCAATCGAACCTGCGAATGAGCGCCCGCTGATATCATTGAGCTTTCTGGCAGGATCGGCGCGTCGCGGGCATTCATTCACAAACTCTCGGTCCAGCCGCCGGTTCAATCCAGCCGCCGGTGCGTCACGGCCACCGTCGCCCCGACCGCGACCAGGGCGGACAGGCCGAGCGCCGCCAGATTCGGCAGAATCAGCGGCCAAACCGTGCCGGCGGCGAACAGCGTCTGCAGGATCGACACCAGGTAGCGCACCGGGAAGACATAGGTCAGCGCCTGCAGCCAGGGCGGCATGGACGCGATGTCGAACAGCATGCCGGACATCACCAGCGCCGGCAGCACGGTGGCCACGTAGGCCGTCTGGGCGGCCACGAACTGGTTGCGTGCCAGTGCCGAGATGAACAGGCCGAGCGACAGCGCAAACACCAGGAACAGCGCCGCCGCGGCGCTGAGCGCCAGCAGGCTGCCCCGGAACGGCACACCGAACACCAGGATGGCGATCAGCACCGACACCGCCATGCCCAGCATGCCGAGGACGAAATAACAGAGCAGGCGGGCGGCGATCAGCTCGCCCATGCGCGCCGGCGAGGCCAGCATGCTTTCCATCGTGCCGCGCTCCCACTCACGCGACACCACCAGCGCGGTCAGCAGGGTGCCGACCATGGACATCACGTATCCGAGCATGCCGGGCACGATGAAATCGGCCGAGCGAAGCTCCGGGTTGAACCAGTAGCGGTGTTCCAGCGCGATGCCGCCCACCGGCAGCACGCGCTTTTCCTGCGCGTGGCCATCCACCCAGGCCAGCAGCGCGCCCTTCACGTAGCCTTCCAGGATGCGCGCGGTGTTCGGGTCGGTGCCGGCGGCGATCAGCTGGGCCTGGGCCGGCCAGCGCGCGGGATGCATCAGCCGCGCGGCGAAATCCTCGCGCAGCACCAGCATGCCGCGCACCTCGCCGCGCGTCAGCAGGCGTTCGCCTTCGGCCGCGCTCGCCGCCTGCACCGGCGTGAGATAGGGCGAGGCGGCGATGGCCTCGATGATCCCGCGCGTTTGCTCGGCCGGCGCCTGGATCACCACGGCCAGGCGCATGTGCCGCGCATCCAGCGACATGCCGCAGCTGTTCTCCAGCAGCAGCACCACCGGCAGCAGGAAGGCGCTGAGCAGCATGGAGGGATCGCGCAGGACCTGGAGGATTTCCTTGCGCAGCAGGCCGCGCAACCGCATGAGCGCCTGCCTCATCGCCGCGACTCCGCCACCAGATGGATGAATGCGTCTTCCAGCGTCGGCGCCGGCAGCGCCGGGGTGCGCACCCGGGCGCGCAGGCCGGCCGGGGTGTCGGTGGCGATCACCCGGCCGGCGCTGATGATGCAGAGCCGGTCGCAATATTCCGCCTCGTCCAGGAAGTGGCTGGTCACCAGCACCGTTACCCCCGCGTCGGCCAGCGCGCCGATGCGCGCCCAGAAACTCCGCCGCGCCAGCGGATCGACGCCGGAGGTCGGCTCATCAAGGAACAGGATGTCGGGGCGGTGCAGCAAGGCCGCCGCCAGCGCCAGCCGCTGCCGGACGCCGTGCGGCAGCGAGGCCGCCACGCTGTCGCGCACCGCGCCGAGGTCGAACTGCGCCAGCGCATCGGCGATCGCCGCGTTCTGCGCGGTCCGGCGCAGGCCGTAGACCCGGGCGAAGAAGCCAAGATTTTCGGCCACCGTCAGTTCGCCGTAGAGCGAAAACCGCTGCGCCATGTAGCCGATGCGCGCCCTGGCCGCCGCCGGCGCGCGCAGCAGATCCTGCCCGGCCACCCGGGCCGACCCGCCGGACGGGTGCAGCAATCCGCACAGCATGCGGAAGGTGGTGGACTTGCCCGCGCCGTTCGGACCGAGCAGCCCGAATATCTCGCCGCGCGCGACCGAAAAGCTCACCTGGTCCACCGCCGTGAAGGCGCCGAACCGGCGGACCAGGTTGTGCACCTCGATCGCCGTGGCGTCGCCGCCGACCAGCCGCGCCGGCTCCGCCGGTGCCATCGCCGGCGCGGCGGCAAGCCGGTCCACGAAGCCGTCCTCGAAGCGGGGTTCGACCGGGGTCAGCGTGGTGCCGCCCAGCGCGCGGGCATCCGGCGGTGCGGCGCCCGGCCGCAGCACCAGCCGCAGCGAATCGCCCGCCATCGCCACATCGAGCACCGAAGCCGCCGCCGCCGCCAGCCGCCCGGCGGCACGGCGGCCGGCCGCCGGCACCGCCAGCGAAAACACCCTGCCGTGCAGCCGGGTGAGGAAATCGCCCGGCGGCGCGCCGGCCAGCATGCGGCCCTCGTGCAGCAGCAGCACGTGGCCGCAGCGCTCGGCCTCGTCCAGATAGGCGGTGGCCCACACCACCCCCATGCCTTCGGCGCGACCCTCCGCCAGCATGGCCGTCACCATCGCCCATAATTCCCGCCGCGAGGCCGGATCGACGCCCACCGATGGCTCGTCCAGCAGCAGCAGCCGTGGCCGGGCCAGCAGGGCGCAGGCCAGCCCGAGCTTCTGCTTCATGCCGCCGGAAAGCTGCCCGGCCAGCCGCCCGGTGAACGGCGCCAGGCCGGTGAAGGCGAGCAGCCGGGGAATGCGTTCGCCCCGCACCGGCGCCGGCAAGGCATGCAAATCGGCGAAAAGCGAAAAATTCTCGGCAACCGACAGGTCTTCATAAAGGCCAAAACGCTGCGGCATGTAGCCGATGACGTCGTGGGCGGCCTGCGCGTCGGTGGCCATGTCGTGGCCGAGCACCGTCACCCGCCCCGCGCTCGGCCGCAGCAGCCCGGCCAGCAGGCGCAGCAGGGTGGTCTTGCCCGCCCCGTCCGGCCCCACCACGCCGGTGATCATGCCCGGCGCCACCGTGGCCGACACGCCGTCCAGCGCCACCACCGGCGCCATGCCGCGTGCCCCGGGAAACACGTGGCGCAGGCCGGCGACCTCGGCCAGCACCTACAGGCCCAGCGTGATCGTCACCGGCATGCCCTGACGCAAACCGTCATCCGGCGCCTCGATGCGGATGCGCAGGCGATAGACCAGCTGGGTGCGCAGCTCCGGCGTCTCCACCGTCTTGGGGGTAAACTCGGCCACCGGCGAGACATAGCCGATCCTGCCGGCGTATTCGCGCCCGCCATCGGTGCGCACCTGCACGTCGCGGCCGGTGGCGGCGAGGCCGAGCAGCGGCTCGGGCACGAAGGCGCGCACCCAGACCTCGCCGGCGATCGCCAGCGAATAGACCGGCTCGGAGGGCAGTACCACGGTACCCGGCTCGATCACCCGGGTCATCACAATGCCGTCAGCGGGGGCCAGCAGATGGGTGCGCGCCAGCATCTCGGCGGCGACCGCCACCTCGGCCTCGCTGGCGCGCAGCGCGCTGTGGGCGGCCGCGATTTCCTCGGCGCGCGGCCCGGCGATCGCCTCGGCCAGGGTGGCGCGCAGCCGGGCGAGCTGCGCCCGCCCGGATTCCAGCCCCAGCCGGGCATCCTCGAAGTTCTGGTGCGAGGCGACATTGCGCCTGACCAGATCTTCCTGCCGGCTGAACAGCGCCTGGGCATGCGCCAGGTTCGCCTCCGCCGAGGCGACCCTGGCCCGCGCCTGATCGATCCGCTCCGCCCGCGTGCCGGCCAGCAGCAGGGCGAGATTGGCGCGCGCCTGATCGCGCCGCGCCACCGCCAGCTCATGGTTGTTGCGATAGCTGACGTCATCCAGATCGGCCAGCGCGTCGCCGGTGTGCACCGGGTCGCCCTCACGGCGGGCCATGCCGGCAACCCGTCCCGCGGCATTGAAGGCGAGATCCACCTGACGGATTTCGACATTGCCGTAGAGGGTGCCGGGCGGCGGAACCGCGCTGACCCGTTGCACCGCCATCCAGACGACGCCGGTGGCCGCCGCCAGCGCCAGGACCGCCACCGCCACGCGCTTCACTGCCACGCCGACCTCCGCAATGCCGAGCGGGTTCGATCGCCTGGTGAAACGCCAACCATCAGCCGCGTCAAGTGCGATTCCAGCCCGCGACCGCCGCCAGTTCGCGCGCAGGCGATTCAGCCACCGCCATCTGCAGTCCGGCGTGTACGGTACCCTCGTTGCCGTCGAGCGAAATCTGCTCGCCCTCGGCGAAAATCTGCCCGCCGATGCGGCAGGTGCGGTGCGTCAGGTCGATCGCCAGTTCCGGGCAGGCCACCAGGCACACGCGGCCAAGCTGGCGCGCCACCACGGCGGCATGGCTGGTGCGCCCGCCGGTCGCGGTGAGGATGCCGGCGGCAGCGGCCATGCCGGCGATGTCCTCGGTCACGGTTTCCTGGCGCACCAGGATCACCGGGCCGGCCGCCGCCAGCCGCGCCGCCGCTGCACTGTCGAGCGCGATGCGCCCGCTCGCCACGCCGACGCCGGCTACCTGCGCCCGCGCCAGCACCGGGCCGGGATCGGTGAAGCGGGTGCGCACCACGGCGGCCAGGTCGATGCCGTCGAGCAGCGGGCGCGCCTCGGCGGGCGACAGCAGCCCTTCCTCCACCATGTCCACGGCGATGCGCAACGCCGCCCAGGGCGTGCGCTTGGCGCTGCGGGTCTGCAGCAGCCAGAGCACACCGGATTGGACGGTGAACTCGAAATCCTGCGCGTCGCTGAACAGCCCCTCCAGGGTGCGGCACATCGCCTCCAGTTGCGCGTGCACGCCGGGCAGCATGCGGGCCAGCCGCGCCCCGCCATCGGTCGCGCGCCGTCCGGCCACCACATCCTCGCCCTGGCCGTTGAAGACGAAATCCACATAAAGCCCGCGCTCACCGGACGCCGGATCGCGCGTGAACCCCACCCCGGCACCCGAGGTGCCGCCGGCATTGCCGAACACCATCGCCTGCACGGTCACCGCCGTGCCGGCATCGCCATCCAGCCCGCGCAGGCGGCGGTAGGTCGCCGCTTTCGGTGCCTCCCAGGAGCGGAACACCGCCAGCGCCGCCGCCAGCAACTGCGCCCGCGGCGCGGCCGGGAAGGGCCGGCCGGCCAGCGCCTGGAACCGCTCCAGCATGGCCATGGCCACCCCGCGCAACGCCCGGTGGTCGAGCTCGCGCTCGCTGTCCACCCCGGTGCCGGCAAGCGCTGTCGCCAGCACCTCGTCGAAGGGGGCAACGGGCAGACCCTCGACCACCTCGGCATAGCCCTGCAGCAGCCGGCGGTAACTGTCCCAGGCCAGGCGCGGATTGCCGGTCAGCCGCAGCAGACCCTCGACGCCGGCGGTGTTCAGCCCGACATCCAGCACCGTCTCCAGCATGCCGGGCATGGACGCCGCGGCGCCGGAGCGCACCGATACCAGCAACGGCCGGCGCGCACTGCCGAAGCCCAGCCGGGTGGCCGCCTCCAGCCGGGCGATGCCCTGGTCCAGTGCCGTTGCCACGGCCGCCGCGTCCGCTTCTCCGGTGTGCAGCGCCCGGCACCAGCAGGTCGGCAGCACGAAGGCGGGCGGCACCGGCAGGCCGGCATCGGCCATGCGGGCGAGGTTGAAAGCCTTGGCCCCGAGCGCCTCGCTGCCCCCCGGCGGCAGCCCCGCCCCGGCGCCGATGAGGTGAACCGGAAAGCCCACGGCTCAGAGCCTGAAAAACAATCGAACCTGAAAAAGAACGCCAGCTGCGATCATTGAGAATGTTCCCTTCGTTCGGCGGCTTGCGGGCATTCCTTTTCAAACTATCAGCTGCCGAGCACGACGTCGCGGGTGATCAGGCAGGCGCGATTCAGCGCGTCGGCGGCCTCCTCCAGCGCCCGCCCGACCTCGGCATACAGGTGCAACTGGCGGAAATCCTGGGCTTGCTGCACCGCCTCGTAGCGCAGGCCGCGCTCGGCATCGTCCGCCGCGTGCTCCAGCGCCTGCACGCGGTCCACCGCCACCAGGAAATCGTCGGCGTCCTCGTGCGCCGTGCCGCCGCCGGCATCGGTCCCGAGCACGCAGGCATGGCCGAGCACCTTGATCCATTCCTGCGTGCCTTCCACCAGCAGGTCGGCGAGCGTGCCCATCCGGTCCAGCGGCAGGCCGCGGGCGCCGCTTTCGGCAAGCAGATCGAGCAGGAAGGCCGCTTCCTCCAACTGGTCGGCGGCATCGTCCGCCGCCTCGATCAGCCGCAGCATGACGTCATGGTCGGGCCGGCGCCGCACCGCCTCATGCACCTCGATCACGACCTGGTCGGCATCGTGCTCGAACGCCCGCGCCCGGCGCGCCCGGCGGCTCATCCCGCCTTCGCCCGCCGCCGCGGCAGCGATGCCGTCGCGCACCAGGGTGGCGATCTCGAACACCAGCCCGGCATGGTCCGCGGCCATGCCGAGCAGCCGGCGCCCCTCGTTGGAGAAATGCGTCCGCAGCTCGGCGCACACGCGATCGCGGATCAGCCCCTGCGACTGCCGCGCGCGCAGCCCCTCGCTGGCCGTGCGCAGCACGAAGCGCACCAGCTCGGCGGCCGCCGCGTCGCCCAGCACGTCGCACAGCCGGTCGCCGAAATGCATCGCCCCGCCGGCGGCCGACTCGATGGCGTGGTTGATCAGCCGCTCGCCGCCCAGCTCCAGGAAGCCGCGATGCCCGAACTCCTGCTCGGCCGCCCAGTGCAGCACCGCCAGCCGGTCGGGCGCGCGCAGGAAGCCGCGCAGCGCCTTGCGGGCGCGGTTCCAGTCGATCAGGAACACCAGCCGCGAGCCGAGGAACGCCAGATAGTCGCGCAGCTCCGCCTCGTCCGCCGCCTCCAGCCGGCCGATGGCCAGGTGGAACGGCGCCCCCTCGGCCAGCCCGGCCGCCATGCGGATCTGTGCGGCCCCCCAGGACACCGGAAACCGCGCCAGCATCCCCTGCAGGAACCGCAGCCGCTCCGGATGCACATCGGTGTAGGTGAGCTGCGCCGCCAGCCCCTCGACATGCAGTACGATGACATGCGCATCGGTGGTGCCGATGTCGTTCTGGATCACCAGCCGTTCGCCGGCCCGCGTTGCCGTGGTGGCGAGCCCCGGATGGTCGAATTTCAGCGGTGCGGTGCGGTTCAGCCCGGCCATGAAGGCGCGCACCAGCGGCCGGTCATCCTCCGCCAGGCCATAGACTGCGGCGCCGTCCAGGGCTTCACGGGCCAGCGCCGTTTGCAGCCGGTTCAGCGCCTTGTGCAGGTCCATGACCAGCTGGTGCAGGCTGTCCTCGCCGGCGGGTGCCGCCCGCGTCATCGCCGCGATTGCGGCGGGATCGACCAGTTCGTCCCCGACTGCCGGCAGCGCCGCCAGCAGCGCCGCCAGCCGCTGGTCGAAGCCGCCACCTTCCACCGGTGCCGCCATCAGCTGCACCTCGCGCGCGAGGCGCGCCAGCACGGCAGGCGCATGCGGGATCATGACCCAGGCGCCGTGCGCCCGTGCCCCCGGCACCACCTCGTCGAGCGATTCATCGCCGAGGCCGCAGGCCAGCCGCTCGCGCCGCAGATCGGCGGCGGGCTGGTCGGGATGCGCCGCCCGACTGGCCGCCATCTGCAGCAGGCTGAACAGGAACTTGGCCCGGTCATTAGCCGCCAGCGCCGCGTTCACCGCCGCCGCCCGCCGCAGGTCCGCCTCGCCGATCGCCTCGAGAATTCCGGTCTTCATTTCGCACCCCTGGTCGCACCCCCGGGCCGGCTGGCGGCGCGCGGCTTGACATGCGTCATTCGCCCGGGTGGTGGAAGCAAGACCAGACACATTATCTTGGTATCTTCATCGCCCGGTGCGGAGGGGAACCTGTCCATGAGCCTCGTCCTGCGGCTGGCGCGGCGCGAACTGCGCGGCGGGGTGCGCGGATTGCGCATCGTGCTGGCCTGTCTGGCGCTCGGGGTGGCGGCGATCGCCGCCGTCGGCAGCCTGCGCGAGGGAATCGAGCGCGGCCTGGCGCGCGATGGCGCGCGCATTCTCGGCGGCGACCTGTCGGTGCAGAGCGGGGCGGAACCCTTGCCAGATGCGCTGCGCGCCTGGCTGCGCGGGCGCGGCGCGCAGGTGTCGGAGGCGGTCACCATGCGCTCGATGCTGGTGGCACCGTCCGGCGCGCGCATGCTGGTGGAGCTGAAGGCGGTGGACGGCGCCTGGCCGTTGCTGGGCACGGCGGTGCTCGACCCGCCCGGGCCGGTGCAGCCGGCGCTGGCCGGCGGGCTGGTGGCGGAGAAGCTGGTGCTGGACCGGCTGGGGGTGGCGCCGGGCGAGGCGGTGCGGCTGGGCGGCGCCGTGTTCACCGTGCGGGCGGTGCTGGCCGATGAGCCGGACCGGGTGTCCAGCCCCTCGATCTTCGGGCCGCGGGTGGTGATCGGGCTGGCCGACCTGCAGCATACCGGGTTGCTGGCGCCGGGGGCGATCGCCGAGCATGCGCTGCGGGCGCTGCTGCCGCCGGGGGCCGACGTGGCGGCGACCATCGCGGCGCTGCGGACGGCGTTTCCGAACACCGGCTGGCGGATTCGCGATGCGCTGGGGGCAGCGCCGGGGGTGACCCAGTTCATCGAGCGCACCAGCCTGTTCATGACCCTGGTCGGCCTGACCAGCCTGCTGGTGGGGGGTATCGGGGTTGCCAATGGGGTGCATGCCTGGGTGCTGGCGCGGGCGCGCAGCATCGCCACGCTGCGCTGCCTGGGGGCGGCGCCGCGTCTGGTGTTCGCGGTGTGCCTGGTGCAGGTGATGGCGCTGGCGGCGCTGGGGGTGGCGGCCGGCCTGGTCGCCGGGGCGGCGCTGCCCGTGCTGGCGGTGACGGCGCTGGCCGGGGTGCTGCCGGTGGTGCCGGAAACCGGGCCGTTCCTGTGGCCGCTGCTGCTGGCCGCCGCGTACGGGCTGCTCACCGCGGCGGCATTTTCACTCCGGCCGCTGGGGCGGACGATGCGCATCCCCGGCGGCGCGCTGTTCCGCGACGCGCTGCTTCCGGACTCGACGCGCGCGCCCGTTTGGCTGATCGCCGCCAATGTGGCGGCGGCGCTGGCGCTGGTGGCGCTGACCGTGGCGACCGCCGAGCAGCGCCTGTTCGCGACTTTCTTTTGCGCCGCCGCCGCGGCCACGCTGCTGCTGTTCCGCGGCGGCGGCTGGGCGCTGATGCGGCTGGCCGCCTGGCTGCCGGTGCCGGCGTGGCCCTGGGCGCGGCTTGGCCTGGCCAACCTGCACCGCCCCGGCGCGCCGACGCCGCTGATGCTGGTCTCGGTCGGGCTCGGCCTGTCCACCCTGACGGCGGTCGCCCTGATCGAGGGCAATATCCGCCGCCAGATCATGGAGCAGTTGCCGCGGGACGCGCCCAGCTTCTTCTTCATCGACATCCAGAACGACCAGATGGAGGCGTTCCGCCGCATCGTCGGCGGCCTGCCGGGGGTGCGCGACCTGCGCGAGGTGCCCAGCCTGCGCACCCGCGTGGTGTCGGTGAACGGGGTGCCGGCCGAGCTGGTGGCGGCGACGCCGGACACCACCTGGGCGCTGCGCGGCGACCGCGGCCTGACCTATGCCCACGCCATGCCCGAGGGCACCCGGCTGGTGGCCGGGTCCTGGTGGCCGGCGGACTATGCCGGCCCGCCGCTGGTGTCGTTCGATGCCACGCTGGCGCGCGGCTGGGGCGTGCGGGTGGGCGACAGCATGCGGCTGAACGTGCTGGGGCGCGACATCGACGTCCGGGTGGCCAGCCTGCGCGACATCGCCTGGCGGTCGCTCGGCATCAATTTCACCCTCATTGCCAGTCCGGGGCTGCTGGAACGGGCGCCGCACACCTTCATCGCGACGGTGCGCGCCGACCCCGCCGCGCAGGCGGCGCTGCTGCGGGCGGTGACGGATGCCTTGCCGAACGTCTCCGGCATCCGGGTGGCCGACGTGCTGGCCACCGTCGGCGCGCTGCTGGGCCGGATCGGCGCGGCGCTGGGGGCCACCGCCTCGGTGACGCTGGCCGCCGGCGCGCTGGTGCTGGCCGGGGCGGTGGCGGCCGGGCAGCGCCGGCGCATCCGCGAGGCGGTGATCCTGAAGAGCCTGGGGGCCACGCGGGGGCAGATTCGCGCCGCGTGGCTGGTCGAGTTCGGCATCCTCGGCGCGGCCGCCGGGCTGCTGGCGGCGGCCGTCGGTACGGCGGCGTCCTGGGCGGTGGTGCGCCAGGTGATGGGCTCCGACTGGTCGTTTCTGCCGGGGCGCGTGGCCGTTACGATCGCGGGCTGCGTGGCGCTGATGCTGGCTTTCGGCTATGTTGGCACCGCGGCGGCGTTGCGTGCCCGGGCGGCTCCGTTGCTGCGCAATGAATAGGTGAAAGGTTACGCCGAATTCGCTTGATCGGCGGCCCGCCTATGCCGAAATGTAACGCCACGACCTCCCCCACCATCGAGGAAAACACAGACCATGGCTTTCAGTCCCGACTATCGGACCTACACGGGCGCAACCCGCGCAGCCGAGACGGCAGCGGTACTGGACGCGGGCCTGCGCGCCTACATGCTGCGGGTCTACAACTGGATGGCGTCCGGGCTGGTGCTGACCGGCATCGTGGCGTTTGCCATCGTCAGCCCGTCGTTGCCCTTGTACGACCTGTTCTACCCGCTGACGATGACGCCCAGCGGGCGGATGGTGCATGTGCCCGGCGTGCTGGCCTGGATCAGCGTGTTCGCGCCGCTGGCCTTCGTCCTGGTGCTGAGCTTCGGCGTCAACCGGCTCTCCACCACCGCGGTGCAGGCGCTCTACTGGACGTTCTGCCTGGCGATGGGCGCCAGCATGGCGAACCTGCTGCGCATCTACACCGGCGAGAGCGTCGCCCGGGTGTTCTTCATCACCGCCGGAACGTTCGCGGCGATGAGCATCTGGGGCTACGTGACCCGCACCGACCTGACCAAGCTGGGCAGCTTCCTGATCATGGGGCTGTTCGGCATCGTCCTGGCCAGTGTGGTGAACATCTTCCTGGGCAGCGCCGGCCTGCAGTTCGCCATCAGCATCATCGGCGTGCTGGTGTTCACCGGCCTCACCGCCTACGACACCCAGCGGATCAAGGCCGAGTTCGTGGAATTCGCCTATGCCTATGGCCCGAACGAGGCCGCCAAGCGCAGCGTGTATGACGCGCTTGGGCTGTATCTGAACTTCATCAACCTGTTCCAGATGCTGCTGTCGCTGCTGGGCAACCGCACCGGCGAGTAATCCCGGCACAAAGAAAGGGCTCCAGCCCGCGCGGGCTGGAGCCCTTTTCCTGTACGCCAGGGTGCCGGGTGCGGGCGGCGCTCAGGCCGCTTTCAGGAAATGTGCCAGCTTCGCCGCCGCCGTTACCTTGTCGGTGGCGTCGAGCGCCGCCAGTTCCGCCGCCAGACGGTCCAGGGCGGATTCGTAGATCTGCCGCTCGGAGAAGCTCTGGTCCGGCTGGCCGGCGTTGCGGTGCAGGTCGCGCACCACTTCGGCGATGGCGATCGGGTCGCCGGAGTTGATCTTCGCCTCATATTCCTGTGCCCGGCGCGACCACATGGTGCGCTTGATGCGGGCGCGTCCGCGCAGCACCGCCAGGGCTTCGTCGAACTTCGCCTGGGTGGCCAGCTTGCGCAGCCCGGCGGTGCGGGCCTTGGCGACCGGCACCCGCAGGGTCATGCGGTTTTCTTCGAAGGTGATGTGGATAAGTTCCAGGCGATGGCCGGCGATGTCCTCGACGGCGATCTTCTCGACCTTGCCAACTCCGTGCGTCGGATAGACGACGAAGTCGCCTTCCACAAAGTTCTCTTCCTTGGCGGCGAGGCGGACGGGCATCATGGGACGGGCGCCTGGCATCCCGTTCATCGGCCTGTGCTCACCGGTCCTCGTTTCGCCGGGCTTCACGTCCTGTATCTTCGCATCCTGGGGTTTGACCTCGGCCGGTTCGGCTGAAGGCAGGCTGTTATCCTGGATCGTCGGCGTTTCCTCGGGATGAATGTCCGGTGCTTTCGGTTCGGGCGCTTCGGCGGCCTGCACCTGCGTGGGTGCCTCCGGCGGGTCGGCGCGTTCTTCTGGGGCCATGGTGGTGTCCGCCGCGGGGGCGGCGGGATCGGTGGCGGGCGGCTTCGGGGCCTTTTCCCGTGCGGCTGCCCTTACGCTCCCCGGCGGCGACGGCGTTTTCGCGGCGTCCGGCTTCGGCGACGCCGCCTTCCTGACCGTGGCGTCGGTCGCCTCGGGCTTCGCCGGGGTGGCCCTGGCACCGCCGGACGGGTTTGACTTGTCGTTCTTCGGCACGGCGGCTTCGTTCATTTCGGTATCGTCTGGCCTGCTGTCGGTTCGCGTCGCCGGTTGGCGTTGGACTCCGGAGGGCAGGGTCACGTCGTTGCGCTCGCTGGTTGCGGACGCCTTCATTGCGAACCTCATGGCTCCAGAAACCTAAACGGTTGCCCGCGGCGTCTTCGACGGGACAAGGATCGCCGCTCGGCCTGACGACCCTGCCGCCGCCTCGGATGCCGCGGGGTTGCCGTGTGGGCGGCGAAACCATCGCCCTGGTTCCCCGCGCGGGCGGGAAAATCCAGGCGCGGCCCTGACACGCCCACCGTCACATCATAACTGATATGGGTTGGCGATCATAGGGGCGCAAGCCGGCCCGTTCGCGCAGCCGTCACATTTTCCGCATATCAGGACCGCTTGGCATCAGCGCTTCCGTCGCCATCCCGGCCCTTGTTGCGCCGCCCTGCGCGGTGAGACGCAGGGCGCGCGATGTCGCCTCAGAACTTGTAAAGCAATCGAACTTGCGAATGAAAGCCCGCTGATATCATTGAGCGTTCCCGGCAAGAACCGAGTGCCGCGGGCATTCATCCACAAACTCTCAGGGCGTGCCCGGCTCCGCCGAGAACAGCGCCGCCTTGTCCGGCTTGTCCTTCCAGGCGTCCGCGTCAGCCGGCGGCTCGCCCTTGCGGGTGATGTTGGGCCACAGCGCCGCGTAGGTGCGGTTCACTTCCGCCCAGGCGGCGGCGCGGTCGTCGCTGTCGGGAACGATCGCTTCCGCCGGGCATTCCGGCTCGCATACCCCGCAGTCGATGCACTCGTCCGGGTTGATCGCCAGCATGTTCTCGCCGACATAGAAGCAGTCCACCGGGCACACTTCGACGCAGTCCATGTATTTGCAGCGGATGCAGTTTTCGGTGACCACGTAGGTCATCGCGGACTCCTCGTCGGAATGGGCCCGGGCGGAAGGTGCCCGGGCGGGATCGGTTCTGCCGGGCGATATGCCGCCGTTTCGCTGCTGCCGCAAGGGTCCGTCGGCCCTGGGGGATCGTTCGGCTGCCCGGTCTCACGGTAGAGCAGCCGTGCTTCGCTTGCAGGGCCGCGCCGCACCGCCAGTGCCAGCACCTCCAGCACCAGCACGCGACCCCGCAGCGGCAGGGTGATCACGTCGCCCACCCGCAGCCGCGCATGCGGCTTGTCGGTCGGCTGGCGGTTGATCCGCAGCATCCCAGCGCCGACCAGCCGGGCACAGTCCGCCCGCGCCTTCATGAACCGGGCGCACCACAGCCACTGGTCCAGCCGTTGCCAGTCGCGGTCCTCGGCCGGCCCGGCCGGCATCAGCCACGCAGCGCCGCCAGGGCGGCGAACGGGTGGTCGGCGGGCAACGCGCGGCGCTTCGGCGGCGGGGCAGCCGGCCGGCGGCGGCGCAGCGGCGTCGCCATCGCCGGCATCGGCGGCCCGAACTGCGCATCCGCCAGCACCCCGGCCGGGATCAGACGGAAGCCGAGGCCGCGCAGCACCTCCGCCACCAGTCCGGGCCGGACCGCCAGGCGCGACGCCAGGTCGGCGGGCACCACCGCCGGCCGGGCGCGGGCGGCGAAGGCCAGCTCGGCGGCGATCCGTTCGGCCACGTCCAGCCGCAGCAGCACCGGGCCGGCGGCCACCCACCCCATCGCCGCGGCAAATCCGGCCGGCCAGTCCGCCGGCGGGGCGATCGACACCTGCCCCGGTGCCGGCAGCGCGGGCGCCGGCACGTCGCGGCACAGCGCCCAGAGCAGCGCCCGCATCGGCGCGGCGCGCGGCTTCAGCAGCGCCGGCAGGAACAACCCGTGGCGCCCTGCCTGCACGCCCAGCGTCTTCAGCCGTCCGCGCAGGGCCGGCGCGATGTCGTCCTCGGTCGCGCCCGGCACCACGCCCAGCCCCTCGGCCAGGCGATGCAGCGGCCCGCGCAGGGCGCCCTCGGCATCGGCGGCGGAAACCGCCGCGATCAGCGGCGCCAGCGCCGCGCGCACCTGCGCATCGGCAAACCGCTGCAGCCGTGCCCGCACCCGCTCGCGTGCCGCCCCGTCGAGGAACTCGCTGTCCAGCACATCGACCAGCGGGCGCAGGGCGCTTGTTCCGGGCAGCAGTCGCGCCACCGGCACGCCGGCCCAGGCGATGCGGTTATCCTCCAGCCAGGCGAAAGCGGCATCCGGCTCGGCTTCCAGCCGGCTCACCCGCAGCGGCATTTCCCCGCGCAACGCCCGGCGCGCCGCCCGCAGCACCATCCGCCGCTGCTCGCCCTCGCTCATCGGGTCGGGCACGAAGCCGAAGCCTTCGACATGGCCGACCGGGTGGCCTTCCACCACCACCTCGCCGCGCCGGGTGACCGCCGACAGCAGGGGCTCCCCGTCATCCGCGTCCAGCCGGCGCATCAGCAGGGCGGCGCGGCGGTCGACGAAGCGGGTGGTCAGGCGTTCGTGCAGCACGTCCGACAGCCGGTCCTCGACCTCGCGGGCACGGCCCTGCCAGTGCAGCGGGTCCGCCACCCAGTCGGTGCGGGCGGCGATGTAGGACCACACCCGCACGCCGGCGAGCCGCTGCATCAGCGTGTCGATGTCGCCGTCGGTGCGGTTGAGCGCGGCGATCTGCCCGGCCATCCAGTCGGCCGGCAGCCGCCCGTCGCGCACCACATGGCCGAACACGCGGCCGCACAGGCGCACGTGGCTGTCCTCGGCCAGCTTGCGGAAATCCGGGATCTGGCAGGCTTCCCACAGCAGCCGCACCCGGGTCCGGCCACTTGCCAGCGCGCGCGTCTCCGGCTCGCGGGCGAGGGCGGCCAGCGTCTGCAGGTCGGTGGCGTCGTTGCCGCGGACCAGCCCCGGCCGGGGGGGCGGCGCCTGCAGGGTGGCCAGCAGCGTGTCCACATGGGTGAAATCCAGCGCGCTGTTGCGCCAGCACAGCTGGTCCAGCCGCTCGAAACTGTGCGTCTGCACCGCCTCGGCGAGTTCCGGCGGCATCGGCGGGCAGTCCGCCGTGGTGCCGAAGGTGCCGTCGCGCATGCCCCGGCCGGCCCGCCCGGCGATCTGCGCCAGTTCCGGTGCGTTCAGCGCGCGCGGCCGGTGGCCGTCGAACTTGCCCAGCCGGGCGAAGGCGACATGGTCGACATCCATGTTCAGGCCCATGCCGATGGCATCGGTCGCCACCAGGAAATCGACTTCCTTGGCCTGGTACAGCGCCACCTGGGCATTGCGGGTGCGCGGCGAAAGCCGCCCCATCACCACCGCGCAGCCGCCGCGGCGGCGGCGGATCAGCTCGGCGATGGCGTAGACCTCGGCGGCGCTGAACGCCACCACGGCGGTGCGCGGCGGCACCCGGGCGAGTTTCGCCGGCCCGGCATGCAGCAACTGCGACAGCCGCGGCCGGGTTTCCACCTCCGCCTGCGGCACCAGAAGCTGCAACAGCGGGCGGATGGTCTCGGCGCCGAGGAACATGGTCTCGACCAGGCCGCGCGCGTGCAGCAGCCGGTCGGTGAACACGTGGCCGCGGTCCGGGTCGGCGCAGAGCTGGATTTCGTCCACCGCGACGAACTCGACCGCCCGGTCGAGCGGCATCGCCTCGGTGGTGCAGGAGAACCAGCGCGCATCGGGCGGGATGATCTTTTCCTCGCCGGTGATCAGCGCGACGTGGCGCGCGCCCTTGCGGGCGACCATGCGGTCGTAGTTTTCCCGGGCGAGCAGGCGAAGCGGAAAACCGATGATTCCGGAGGCGTGCCCGAGCAGACGCTCGATGGCCAGATGGGTCTTGCCCGTGTTGGTGGGGCCGAGCACGGCCCGCACCCGCGCCGGCAGATCGCCCTGTGCGATTCGCGACATGAGAGGAATGGTTGGGTGTGGTGGGGCGAAAGGCAAGAGGGAAGCAAGGCCAGGGCGCTGCCCTGGACCCCGTTTCCTTACCCCGGGGGCACCAGCAACGGCGTGCCCGCCGGCAGCGTCGCCGCGGCATCGGCCGGCGCCCGGGCCAGTTCCGGCATGCGTTCCAGCAACGCCCGATTCAGCTCCTCGCGGCGCGCCCAGAGGGAGCGGTACCAGGCCAGCCGCGGCGGCACCTGGCGCGCCAGCATGCGTTCCCGCGCCACCATGGCCCGCGCCGCGTCGGCGATCGCGCGGCCCTGCGCGGGGTTGGCGAGCAGGTGCAGCAGCTTCTTCTGCAGCTCGTCCGCATCGCGGAACAGCAGGCCGGTCCGCCCGTCCACCACACTGTCGGCATAAACCACCGGGCTGGCCAGCGTGGTCACCCGGTGGGCCGCCGCCTCGATGAACTTCAGGTCCGACTTGCAGCGGTTGAACGGGTTGTCGCGCAACGGCATGAACGAGATTTCGCTGCCCGCCAGCAGGTCCTGGTAGGTTTCGTAGTCGCACATCGGCACGAAGCTTTTGTGCGGCGTCTGCAGCGCCTCGAACAGTCCGGCATCGGCGACGATGCGGAACAGCAGCCGGTCCCCGGCCAGCGCCGCCGCGGCGTTCAGCGCCCCGAGCAAGGGCGGCCATTCCTCCTCGCGGTTCAGCCCGGCGAAGAACAGGGTCAGCCGGCCAGGGTCGGCGTAGTTGCGCGGCTCCGGCAGGTGCACGATGGCGTTGGGGAACGCCGCCACCTCCGGGTTGAACTGCCGCAGCACCGTCGCCAGCGGCCCGGTCGAGGTCTGCACCGCATGCACGGCGCGGAAACTGTTGACATCCTCGCGCTGCATCGCCGGCAGGAAGCCGGGATGGTCGTCGAACTCGCACAGCACCAGCCAGCCGCGCGCGATCAGTGCCCGCACCTGCGCCAGCCCGTGCGCGCCGGCCAGCACCGGGCGGTGGAAGATGAACAGCCGCGCCGTGTCGTCCTGTGCCGCCGGAACCGCGGTCTCGCCGGCCGGCACCACTTCGGCGGTGACGCCCGGATGGGTCGCCATCGCCCGCATCGGCTGCACCACCCGCACATGGCTCACCCCGCCGACATGGTCGAGCATGGTCGAGCGCAGGAGCAGCGGCGTCGGGGTTCGCCGGGCGGCGCGCCAGACATGCTGGAGCGGCAGGGCGCGGGTGCGGTAGGCATCGCGGTCGATGCCGAGCGCCGCCAGCGCCGGTTCCATCGCCTGCACGAAGGCGTCGCCGGCGTCGCGATCGAAGATGCGCGGCGCGACGTCCAGCGGCACCAGTCCGGCGGCGGTGAGCGCGCGATGGGTGTTTTCCGCGGTGAACCAGCGCAGATGGGTGCGGTCGAACAGGCCCGCCGGTTCGTAGTCGAAGGTGCCGCGCAGCAGCCGTTCGGCAAAGCTCCAGTGCTCGGCGTTCGGCATGCAGATCAGCACCAGGCCGTCCCCGGCCAGCGCGCCGGCATGCCGGCGCAGCAATGCCCAGGGGTCGCGCATGTGCTCCAGCGAGTCGCCGTAGATGATGCAGTCGAACGGCCCCGGGCCGAACGGCAACGGCTCGCGCTCGACATCGCCGGTGGCGGTTTCGTCCAGGCGCCCGACGGCAATCCGCGCGGCGTCCTGGTCCGGCTCGATGCCGAGATAGCGGCAGGCCGGGTTGCGCCGCTTGTACTCGGCACCGAGCGCGCCGCTGCCGCAGCCGATCTCGAGAATGACCCGGGCATCGAGCGGAATGCGGTTGAGCAGGTCGATGTTGGCAACATCGGGATAGTTCGGCATGCGCAAGTGATGCCTGCAACCGGGGGCTTTATCAAGCTGTTGCACTGTCGCCGGCGGCGGCTCCGCTGCACTGTCGCCGGCGGCGGCTCCGCCGGCCGCGTGGCGGTCAGGCGTTCGCGCACACCGCCGCGCAGATGCGGTCCACATCCGCCTCCGTCAGGTCCGGATGGATCGGCAGCGCCAGGATGCGGGTGGCCAGGTTCTCGGCAACCGGCAGCGCCGCCCCGTCATGCGCGGCGGCATATGCCGGCTGGGCGTGCAACGGCCGGGGGTAGTAGATCGCGGTCGGCACCCCGGCTTCCCGCAGCCCGGCCTGCAGGCGATCCCGGGCCGCGGCATCGGGCAGCAGGATGGCATAGATCGCCCAGGCGCTGGTGCTGTCCGCCACCCGCGCCGGCACGGTCACCGCCTGCGCCAGCCGTGCATCATAGACCGCGGCGATGCGCTCCCTTGCCGCCAGCTCCGCCTCGAACACGGCGAGCTTGCTCAGCAGCACCGCCGCCTGCAGCGTGTCCAGCCGGCCGTTCATGCCGGTGCGCAGCACTTCGTAGCGGGTGGTGCCCTCGCCGTGCGTGCGCAGCGAGCGGTACAGCGCCGCCCGCCCGGCGCTCTCGGTGAACAGCGCGCCGCCGTCGCCATAGGCGCCGAGCGGCTTGGAGGGAAAGAAACTGGTGGCGGTGGCGTCCGCCGCCCGGCCCAGCCGCGCGCCGTGCGCCGAGGCGCCGAAACTTTGCGCGCAGTCGTCCAGGGTGAACAGGCCCTGGGCCGCGGCGATCGCCCGCAGCGCCGGCCAGTCGGCCGGCTGGCCGAACAGATCGACGCCGATCACCGCGCGCGGACGCAGCCGCCCGGCCAGCCGCACTTCCGCCACCCGGGCCGCCAGCTGTGCCGGATCGATCTGGAAGGTGCGGGGATCGACATCGACGAACACCGGCGTCGCCCCCAGCAGCAGCGGCACCTCGGCGGTCGCGGTGTAGGTGAAGGCGGGCAGGAACACCGCATCGCCGCGGCCGATCCCCTCGGCCATCAGCGCGATCTGCAACGCATCCGTGCCCGAGGAGACGGTGACGCAGTGCGCGGCGCCGCAGAACGCCGCCAGCTTCGTCTCCAGCTCCGCCACCTCCGGGCCGAGGATGAACTGGCAATGCGCCAGCACCGCCTCCAGCCGCGGCCGCAGATCGGCGGCAATGCGCGCCTGCTGCGCCTTGAGGTCGAGAAACGGCACCGGCGCGGTCATGGTGAAACCCTCATGGACGAAACCCTCATGCGCGGGCGGGGTCGGCGCGGGCGGGGTCGGCGCGGTCCTCGCCGGTGACGCGGCCGTCCGGGTTGTGCTGGAACTCGGGCACGATGCGGCCCAGCAGGGCGAGCGCCAGCCGCTCATTGCCGCCCCGGCAGGCGCCGGCGATCTCGTCGATGGCGCGGCCGACGATGGCCGGGTCGGCGGTGCGGGGGCTGGCCATCAGCAGGCCCGGATGGCCGGTGGGTGTCGGCGGCTCGCGGCCGTGGAACAGTTCCTCGAACAGTTTTTCCCCCGGCCGCAGGCCGGTGAAACGAATCTCCACATCCGTCTCGGGGCGCAGCCCGGCGAGCCGGATCATCTGGCGGGCGAGGTCGACGATCTTCACCGGCTCGCCCATGTCGAGCACGAAGATGCCACCGTCCTCGCGCAGCGCGGTGTCGCCGCTGCCCACCACGCTGGCTTGCAGCACCAGCCCGACCGCCTCGCGCACGGTCATGAAGTACCGCCGCATGTCGGGGTGGGTCACGGTCAGCGGTCCGCCGCGGGCGAGCTGGCGCTGGAACAACGGCACCACGCTGCCGGTGCTGCCCAGTACGTTGCCGAACCGCACGGTGATGCAGCGCATGCCGCCGGCCGGTCCGCGCGCGGCGATGTCGAGCCCCTGGCAGTATTTCTCCGCCAGCCGCTTCGACGCACCCATCAGCGAGGACGGGTTGACCGCCTTGTCGGTGGAGATCAGCACCATGGCGCGCACCCCGGCGGCGCGCGCCGCGTCGGCCACATGGCGGGTGCCGGCGGCATTGGTGAGCACGCCCTCCAGCGGGTTGGCCTCGACCATCGGCACATGCTTCAGCGCCGCGGCGTGGAACACCAGGTCGGGGCGAATCTCCTCCATCAGCCGGCGCAGCCGCGGCTCGTCGCGGACATCGGCCAGCACGCTGCGGCGGGGCAGGGCGGGGTGGCTGTCGGCCAGCTCGATGTCGATCTGCCACAGCGCGAACTCGCCGTTGTCCAGCAGCACCAGCAGCGCCGGGCCGAGGGCGGCCACCTGGCGGGCGAGTTCGCTGCCGATGGTGCCGCCGGCGCCGGTGACCAGCACCCGCCGCCCCTGCACCAGCCGCGCCATGCCCTCGCGGTCGAGCGGCACCTGCGGGCGGTTCAGCAGGTCCTCGATGGCGACCGGCCGCAATTCCAGCTCCGTGCCGGCCGCGGCGCCGAGCGTGGTCAGCCGCGGCGCGCGGGCGACGCGGATGCCTTCGCGGTCGGCCACTTCCATGAGCGCGGCAAGCTGCTCGCCGGCGAGATCGGCCTCGGTGACCACCAGCACGCCCGGCAGCCCGCCGGCGGCGCGCAGCCCGGCCAGGATCTCGGCGGCGTCGGCGACGCTGCCGAGGATGGGCAGGCCGCCGATGCGCCGCCCGGTCTGCGCGCGGCCCGGCGAAAGCAGCCCGATCACCCGGTACGGCGTGCGCCGGTCGGCGGCGAGCGCGCGGATGAACAGGTCGGAGGCCTCGCCGGCGCCCACCAGCAGCACCGGCTGCGCCGCCTGTCCGTCCGGCGGCAAATGGTTTTCCTGCATGAGCCGATAGGCGATGCGCGGCACCGCCAGCAGCACCATCAGCACCAGCGCGTGCAGGGCGGGGAAGGCGGGGCTGGGGAAGGGCAGGTGCGCTTCGTGCAGCGCCACCGGGAAGATGGCCGCCGCCGCGATCGATGCCGCGGCAACCCCCAGCAGGTCGCCGGCGCCGGCGAACCGCCAGTACTGGGTGGACAGCCGGAACGGCAGCCCGGCCAGCAGCAGCGCCGCCGCCCCCCAGGCGATGGTCCAGAGCGGGCCGACCGGATCGGCCTGCGGATTCGCCAGCCAGCGCGCGAGCGGCACCGCCGCGCCCGCCAGCAGAGCGTCCACCCCGACGTTCAGGGCGATTCGGATGAAAGCGGATCGTGCGGCCATGACGGGGTCATAACGCATCGGCCGCGGCGGGTCATCGTGCCCGCGGCGCAGTCCGGGGTTTCCCGGCGCGGGGCGGCCCGGCTACACGGTCGCGGCATGACCCTCGCCGCAATCCTCCGCCATCTCGCCTTCGCCGCCGGCATCGCCCTGGTCTCCGCGCTGGTGGTGCGCGCCATGATCAACGCCCGGGTGATGGACCTGCCCAACCACCGCTCCGCCCACGCGGTGCCGATGCCGCGCGGCGGCGGGATGGGGATCGTGGTCGGGTTCCTGGTGGGCATTGCCGTGCTGTACGGCTTCGCCTCGTTCGCCCGGCTCGCCGACCCGTATTTCCGCGCCGTCATCCTGGCCTCGATCGCCATCGCCGTGGTCGGCTTCATCGACGACCTGCGCGACTGGCCGTTCACCGTGAAGCTGGCCGCCCAGGTGGCGGCGGCGCTCGCCGCGGTGGGCAGCGGGCTGTTCATCGAGATGTTCCGCGTTCCGGGGATCGGCCCGGTGGATGTCGGCTGGCTGGCCGGCGGGGCGATCACCGTCGGCTGGATTCTGTTCGCCACCAACGCGATGAACTTCATCGACGGGCTGAACGGACTGGCTGCCGGCACCGCCCTGGTGGCCAGCGTCTTCCTGGCGGTGATCGCCGCGGTGCAGGGCGGCTGGTTCGTCTATTTCGCCGCCCTGCTGCTGGCCGCCGGCATCGCCGGCTTCCTGCCGTTCAATTTTCCGCGCGCGCGGATTTTCATGGGCGACGTCGGCAGCCAGTTCTGCGGCTTCGTGCTTGCCGTGCTGGGCGTGGCGGCGAGCCGTTTCGACAAGGTGGAGCTGTCGTTTCTGCTGGTGCCGATGCTGCTCTCCGGTGTGCTTTACGATGTGGCATTCACCCTGGTCCGCCGGGCGCTGGCCGGTGAGCGGCTGGCCCAGGCGCATCGCGGCCACCTGTATCAGGTGGCCCAGCGGTCCGGCATGGACGCGCGCCGGGTGGCGGAGGCGCATTGGGGTTTCGCGGCGCTGGGCGGGCTGGCCTGCCTGGGCTTCATCGCTGCCCCCTCGTGGCTCAAGCCGCTGTGGCCGTTCGCCCTGCTGGTGCCGCAACTGGCCTGGACCATATTTGTTGCGGCGCGTGCCCGCCGGGCCGGGATCGGCCGCTGGTGAGGCGGGCCGCGCCCCCCCCTCTCAGTTCACCTCAAACGGAGGCCGGAATGTCCACCCTGCGTAACAGCCTGCTTGTCATGTGTTTCCTGCTCCCCGGTGCGGCGTTCGCGCAGCCGGCCGCGGCGCCCAACCCGTCGTTCAACCTGGTCAACCGCAACGCCTCGGCGATCAAGGAGTTCTATGCCACGCCGGAGGGGGCGGCCACCAAATGGGGGCGCGATCTGCTGGAGGGCCGCAGCCTGGCGCCGGGCGGCAAGGCGCCGATCCGCCTGCGGGCGGACGGCAAATGCGTCTACGACCTGCGGGCGCTGTTCGCCGATGGCCACTTCGAGGAGAAGCGCGGCCTGAATGCCTGCCAGAGCGAGGACGTCGTCATGGGCGCAACCGCACCGCCTGCGGCGAAATCATTCCGCCTGCTCAACCGCGGCACCGCGCCCATCACGTCGATCAGCGCGCGTGCCCAGGGCACCGACAAGTGGCGCACCAACGGCCTGCGGACCGGCCCCATCCCCGCCGGCGGTGACCGCCGTATCGACCTGCCGCCGGGCGGAAAATGCGTGTTCGACCTGCGGGTGACCTTCGAAGGCGGCAAGTCGAGCGAGAAGACGGAGGTCGATCTCTGTTCGTCGCCGGATCAGGCCGTGCAGTAGGCGCGGCTGTAAGGACCGCCGAAGGGGGACCAGGGGCAAAGCCCCTGGACTTCCCTCAGCCGTTGGCAACCTTGCGCGACGACGCGCTCGTTTCGCTGCCGCCGGACTTCTTCGCGGCGGTGGCGGCCTCGGTCATGATGCCGCGCAGGTCGCGCAGGAAGGCCGTGCCCTTGAGCGTCCGCTGCACCAGCACGCTGCGCCGGTCCATCGGGTCCACCTTGCGGCGGGCCAGGTCGAGCTCGCCCAACCGGTCGAGCGCCCGGGTGATCGCCGGCTTGGAGACGTTCAGGTCGGCTGCCAGGCCGCGCACCGTGTGCGCCCCGTCCTGCAGGTAGCAGGTCAGGAAGACGCCCAACTGGCGGGCCGACAGGTCCGGTCCGTCGCGCCGGACGAGCGCCACAACTGTGTCCCGCAGAATGCCGACCAACTGGTCGGCGGATGGCGAAGTAGCCATGAATTTACCCTTTCACTTTCCCGGGCGGATCGCCGCCGCCTTGTTGTTGGCCGCTTTGCGGCCCGATAACCCACCGCCGCTTGCCTGCCCAGCAATCGCGCACGCGTTCGGTATGGATCAGGATACGCCCGCGAATCGTTGTAAGGAAATCCCGATCACGTTACCGGTACGTTTTTGTCGGTGTGCCTTACGATAAGTTGACATTCGATAGCAGAACGCACCGCACGTATGGTTTGCGCCTCGCCGCCTTCGGGTCGTCCGGGACGGGTGCTGTCGTTCCATGCGTAAATGTCGAGATGAACCCAAGGGGTTCCAGGCGCCACGAAACGACGTAAGAATAATGCAGCAACGATCGCGCCGGCGAAAGGTTTTGACGATATGTTGTTGAGATCGGCCACCGGGCTGTCGAGCCAGGTATCATAGCCGTCCCACAATGGCAGCCGCCACATCGGGTCGTGCTGCGCCATTCCTTCCTGCAGCAGGCGCCCGGCCCAGTCCTCGTCGGTGGCGAACAGGGCCGGCAGGTCCGGGCCCAGCGCCACCCGCGCGGCCCCGGTCAGGGTGGCGCAGTCCAGCAGCAGGTCGGGGCGCTCGTCCGACGCCTCGGCCAGCAGGTCGCACAGCACCAGCCTGCCTTCGGCATCGGTATTGCCGATCTCCACCGTCAGGCCGCGCCGCGTCCGCACCACGTCGAGCGGCCGCATCGCCCGGCCGGACACGCTGTTCTCGACGCAGCCCAGGCGCACCGCCAGGCGAATCGGCAGGTCCGCTTCCATCAGCAGGCGGGCGATGCCCAGCACATTGGCGGCACCTGCCATGTCTTTTTTCATGCGCAGCATGCCGGCGGAGGGCTTGATGTCATACCCGCCGGTATCGAAGCAGACCCCCTTGCCGCACAGCGATACCAGCGGACTCGAGTCGGTCGCCGCGCTGCCGCGCCAGGTGAAGCCGGCCACCACCGGCGCGCGCTCGGAGCCGCGGCCGACCGCCGCAATGGCCGGGTAGGCGACCGACAGCGCCTCGCCCTCGATGCGAATCGGCGCAGCGCCATGGCGCCTGCCGAGCGCCACGGCGGCATCGGCCAGTTCGGAGGGGCCGAGCAGGTTCGCCGGCGTGTTCACCAGGTCGCGCACCATCCACACCGCAGCGGCCTCGGCAACGGCGCGCGCATGGGATTGTTCCGGGCCGGGCACCGCCAGCGTGGCCGGCGCCCGCCGCGCCGCCTTCAGCCGGTCGTAGCGGTAGGCGCCGAGCAGAAAGCCGAGCGTGGCGCCGGCGGCGTCGAAGTCGCCCGGCGCGAGTCGCCATGTCCCCTCGGCCGGCAGCTTGTTGGCCAGGCCGCCGAACGCGCAGGGCGAACGGTCGGCGCCCAGGCCCAGCACCGCGCCGGCCACCCCGCCCTCGCCGGGCAGCAGCAGCAGTTCCTGGGCGCGGGCGGCGAACCCGGCGGCGTGCAGCCAGGCAGCCTGTTGCTGCGGCAGCGCGGCGAGCAAAGGCGCCAGTCCCGCCGGCCGGATGGCATGGACGGGGCGGGCAGCCGAATCGCCCGTGACCACGGGCAGACTCCGGTCGAACAAGGATGCAATTCCTTCGGGGCGGGTTGCCGACCGTATGGGTCACGCAACGCTGACGCAAAAATGACAGCGTTGCTTCCCGCTCACAACCCCGGATCGACTCGGACCCGGCCAATTCGGTGCGGCAGCCAGTTCAGCCCGGCACGATCAGGCGGCGGCCAGGAAGGCGGCATGCAGCGCGCTGACGTGCAGGCCCGCCGCAACCAGTACCATCGCATGCCAGGCAGCGGTGTGGAACTTGAGCCGGCGCTGCGTATAGACCAGCGCCCCCAGCGAATACACTATTCCGCCGCCCAGCAGCAGGCTCAGCGAATCGCCGGGCAGCCGCTCGATCAGCGGCTCGATCATGAACACCATCGCCCAGCCCATGCCGAGGTACAAGGCCAGCGACAGCCCCTCGAAGCGGCGCGGGTAGACCAGCTTCAGCGTGATCCCGATCGCCGCCAGCGCCCACACGATGGCGCACAGCACCACGCCACCGGGCGGCAGCAGCACGTTCAGCGCGAACGGGGTGTAGCTGCCGGCGATCATCACGAAGATCATCGCGTGGTCGGCGCGCCGCAGCAATTCCTTGGCCCGGCCCGGCCGGGTGAGGTGATAGGCGGCGGACGCGCCCAGCATGCCGATCAACCCGACCGCATAGACCGACATGGAGGCGATCAGCCGTCCGCTGTCGGAGTTGCGGCAGACCTCCGCCAGCAGCCACGCGGCGGCGATCACGCCCGCGGGCACGCCGATCAGATGCACCGCGTTGTCGAGCCCGCGCTCGGCGCGGCTGTAGTTCGGGAAGTGCGCACGGGTCTGTGTCATCAGGGTACCTCTGTCATCCAATACCAGTCCGGGGAAAGCTCCCCACGACTTCGGTGCGGCCCGAAAGACGTGGATGCCCTGGCATGACGGGATGCAGGGTGAATCTCTCGGGGGACTGGCATTCGGCGGACGGCATAAGGTACCGGCACACGGCTTCGGCGACCTTGCTGCGACGGCAAGCCTGCCATGCATTCCACTATGGCTCATACTGGATTCCAGGGTGGTGGGAAACGGCGCAAAATCAATCTGTTAGCGCGCCAGGCCAGGCAGTGCAGCATGGGATTTTTCGGCGGGTTGCGCCCGCACGGCACGGGGGTGGCCGCAAGGTGCGCCGTGCGGCAGGCGCAAGTGTCTACAACCTGCTGAAAACACGCGGATCTCCACCACCCTGGAATCCAGTATGAGCCTCCACTATTATGTGCCCCGCGACAGGGCAGCAGGGCCGGGCGGTCCGGCAGACCCTTGCGGGCCTGTTAGCGGCGTGCCTTGGCGATCGGCGGCGGCGTCCAGGGGCTGGCGCCCGCGGCGAGCTGGCTTTCCCGGATGATTCGCTCATGCCCGTCGCTTACGTTCTTCACCCGGTACTGGTAGCCGGCGGCTTCCAGCGGCAACTGGCGGACAATGCGGTAGGTGCCGCGCGGCACGTTGAAATCAATTGAACTCGGCAGGAAGCTGACTTCCTGGCCGACCATGAATTTGTGACGCTGCATGTCGTTCTCCGGCAGGAGCCGGCGCCGCCGGCTGGCGGCGCCGTCGTCCTGCGCCGGCCGGAAACCCGGCCGGCGCAGTCACTACAGGATCAGCCGGCCTGCAGGTTTTCGGCCGACATCTTGCCTTGCTGCCCGCGCTGCAGCTCGTACTTCACCTTCTGGCCTTCGTTCAGCCGGCCGAGGCCGGCCTTTTCGACCGCCGAGATGTGCACGAACACGTCCTTCGAGCCGTCATCCGGCTGGATGAAGCCATAGCCCTTCTGCGCGTTGAACCACTTAACAGTGCCTGAAGCCATTCGTCTCACTCCGATGACCGGCGGCCCGCACGATGCGGGCCGGATTACTTCTCGCTGGGGGAGCGTCGAATGCGACAGCGCGCATGGCACGAGCAGCCCGATGGAAAAGCGCCGTCGAAGAACTATGGCCCCTTTTGGGGTCATTTGCGAGGGGGAGACGAGCAAATCTTCGTCACCACAACCGTTCGTTACGCCAGCGCCTTGGAAACCTTCTCGCCGGTGAGCCGGCTCAACCCGGGCGCCGCCAGGATACGCTCCAGTTCGGCGCGCATCAGTGCCTGCCGCCCGGCATTCTGCCGTCGCCATGTCCCCAGCGGCCCGGCCAGCCGCGACGCGGTCTGCCCGTTCAGCGGATCGAGCGTGATCACCGTGTCGGCCAGGAACCGGTAGCCGGCCCCCGAAGCGTCGTGGAAGCGCACCTGGTTGCCGGTCGAGAAGGCGCCGACCAGGGCGCGCACCCGGTTGGGGTTGCGCAGGTCGAAATCCGGGTGGCGGGACAGCGCCTGCACTTCCTGCACCGTCTGCGGCCGCGGCGAGCTGGCCTGGATGGCGAACCACTTGTCCAGCACCAGGTCGTCATGCCGCCAGCGTGCATGGAAAGCCGCCAGCGCGGCATCCCGGTCCGCCCCGTCGCTGGCCGCCAGCACCGTCAGCGCGGCGAGCGAATCGGTCATGTTGGCGGCGGTCTCGAACTGCACCCGCGCCAGCGCCATCCCCTCGGCGCCGGCGGCGGCGAGGGTGGCGAGGCAGGCATTGCGCAGCGCCCGCCGCCCGATCGCCTCCGGGTCGATCCTGGCATCGCCGGGGACAGCCAGCCGTTCGTATGTGGCGCGCAGCGCCGGCGCCAGACTCCGGCCGAGTTCACTGCGCAGGAAGGTCCGGGCTGCATGGATGGCGTCCGGATCGGCCACCGCCATCTGGTCGGCGACGAACGCCTCCGACGGCAGCGCCAGCGCCTCGGCGGCGAACTGCCGGTCGGCATCCGCCCCGGCCAGCAGCGCCGCCTGCGCCGCCGCCAGCCCCGCGTCCATGGCCAGCGGCGCGCCCGCGTGCAACCCCGCCACCATGTCCAGCAGCAGCGCGGTGGCATAGCGCTGGCCGGACTCCCAGCGCACGAAGGAGTCGGTGTCGTGGGTGGCCAGGAAGCGCAGCCGCTCGCGGCTGAGGCCGGCGAGCTTCACCGGCGCCGAGAAGCCGCGCAGCAGCGAGGGCACCGGCGGGGCCGGCACATCCTCGAACACGAAGCGCTGTTCCGTCTGATCCAGCAGCAGCACGCGGGTGCCCGGGCTGGCCGCCGCCTCGCCGTGCAGGCGGGTCGGCAGTTCGCCGCCGTCCTGCCCGAGCAGTCCCATCGCCACCGGGATCGGCACCGGCCGCTTGTCCGGCTGCCCCGGCGTGGCCCTGGTGGCCTGGCGCAGGGTGAGGACAAAACGCCGTGTGCCGGCGTCGTACTCGTCCGACGCCGTCAGCTCCGGCGTGCCGGCCTGGGCATACCAGGCCAGGAACGGCGACAGATCGACCCCGCCGCCCGCACCCAGGGCGGCGACGAAATCCTCGATGGTGACGGCCTGGTTGTCGTGCCGGGCGAAGTAGCAGTCCATGCCGCGGCGGAACCGGTCGGGACCCAGCATGCGATGGAGCATGCGGCAGATCTCGGCGCCTTTTTCATACACGGTCGGCGTATAGAAGTTGTCGATGGCGATGTAGCTGTCCGGCCGCACCGGATGGGCGAGCGGCCCGTCATCCTCGGGGAACTGGGCGGCGCGCAGCCGGCGCACATCGGCGATGCGTTTAACCGCCGGGCTGCCCATGTCGGCGCCGAACATCTGGTCGCGGAAGACGGTCAGCCCTTCCTTCAGCGACAACTGGAACCAGTCGCGGCAGGTGACCCGGTTGCCGGTCCAGTTGTGGAAATACTCATGCGCGATCACCCGCTCGATGCCCTCGTAATCGGCATCGGTGGCGGTTTCCGGCCGGGCGAGCACGTATTTGGTATTGAAAACGTTCAGCCCCTTGTTCTCCATCGCCCCCATGTTGAAGTCCGACACGGCGGCGATGTTGAACATGTCGAGGTCGTATTCAAGGCCGAACACGCGCTCGTCCCATGCCATGCTGTGTTGGAGCGACAGCATGGCGTGCGCGCAGCTTCCCTCGTCGCCGCGCCGCACCCAGATGGCGAGCGCCACGTCGCGGCCGGAGCGGGTGACGAAGCGGTCGCGCACCGCGACCAGATCGCCGGCGACCAGCGCGAACAGATAGCACGGCTTCGGGTGCGGATCGGTCCAGGTGGCGAAATGCCGGCCGTCCGCCAGCGTGCCGGTCGCGCCGGGATTGCCGTTCGACAGCAGCACCGGCAGGGCGGCGTCGGCCACCACGGTGGTGGTGTAGCGCGCCATCACGTCGGGACGGTCGGGGAAGAAGGTGATGCGGCGGAAGCCCTCGGCCTCGCACTGGGTGAAATAGGCGCCACCGGAGATGTACAGCCCGGACAGTTCGGTGTTGGCGGCGGGGGCGATGCGGGTTTCGACCTCGAGAAAACAGCTATCGGGCAGGTTGGGGATGGTCAGACAACCGTCCCGCTCCAGCGTGTACTGGTTGGCCCCCAGTGGCTCGTCGTCCAGCCGCAGCGCCAGCAGGGTCAGCGCCTCGCCGTCCAGGTGCAGCGGCGCGGCGGGGTCGCCATGCGCCTTGTTGCGCCGCAGCGCCAGCCGCGACCGCACCAGGGTGGCGTCGGGGTCGAGCTCGAAGCGCAGATCGACGGTATCGACCAGGAAAGCGGGTGGGCGGTAGTCGAGGCGGCTTGTCTCGGCGGGCGTGGTGTCGGTCATGGCGGGTCCGGATGCTCGGTTTGCCCAGCATATCGGTCCGCCACCCGCCGCCGACACCCCCACGCCGGGAGCAAACCTATTCCTGCGCGGCCGGCAGCCAGACCGAGAACACCGCGCCGGCGCCCTCATCGCTGTCGATCGCCAGCGCCCCGCGGTGGCGGTTGACGATGTGCTTGACGATGGCAAGCCCCAGCCCGGTGCCGCCGGCGCGGCGGGACCGCCCGGCATCGACCCGGTAGAACCGCTCGGTCAGGCGCGGCACGTGCGCCTTGGGAATGCCCGGACCGTCATCGGTCACGGTCACCAGCACGCCTGGCCGGGCCGGCCAGCGCCCGCCCGACTGGGCCTGCGCCAGCCCGACCTGTACCCGCCCGCCCTGGCGTCCGTATTTCAGCGCATTGTCGATCAGGTTCTGCAGCACCTGCGCCACCTGGTCGGAATCGGCCACCGCCGGCGGCAGCCCGGGCGCCGCCTTCAGCTCCAGCGCCACGCGGCGCGCCGCCGCCGCCGGCTCGAACCCGGCCACCACCCGGGCGGCCAGGGCGCCGAGGTTCACCCGGGTCAGCGGCGGCTGGTGTTCGTTCATCTCGATGCGCGACAGGCTGAGCAGGTCGTCGATGAGCCGGTTCATCCGGGCGGCCTGCTCGGCCATGATGATGAGGAAGCGGCGCTGCGCCGGCGGGTCGTCGGCGGCGGGGCCCTGCAGGGTCTCGATGAAGCCGATCAGGCTGGCCAGCGGCGTGCGCAGTTCATGGCTGGCATTGGCGATGAAGTCGGCGCGCATGCGCTCCAGCGCGCGCTCGCGGGTGCGGTCCGACAGCACGACGATGGCGCGGGCGCCGTCGGACAGCGGCGGCTCCATCAGCATGACGGTGGCCTGCACTTCGCGCGGCACCGGCACCGGCACGCTGAGTTCGGCGGTCTGGCGCGTGCCGGTGGCGAAGGCCCGGTCGATGGCGGCGCGCATGTCGGGGTGGCGCAGCACCGCCGGCATGTCGGCGCCGAAGGCGGCACGCGCGGCGGCGTTGGCGCGGCGTGGCTTGCGGTCGTCGCCGAGCACCAGCAGCGGGTCCGGCAGGCTCTCCACAATCGCCTCGTTGGCGCGCAGCAGACGGCCGACTTCGGCGGCGCGGGCGGCCAGGCTGCGGGCCAGCCGCTCGATCGCCAGCCCGATGCGCTCCATGGGGGCGATGCCCGGGGCGGCGGCGGCCTGCGCCAGCGCCGTCGTGTTCGCCAGGGCGGCGTGGCGCAGCGTTTCGTCGAGCAGGAAAACGTCGCGGGCGAACACCCCGCCGAGACCGAGCGCGGCCAGCAGCGTCGCGGTCAGGGCGATCAGAACCGGCCCGCTCTGGGCGGTGCCGGTGGCCAGCAGCAGCAACAGCGCCGCCGCCGGAACGGCGGCGATCGCCATCGCGGCGCCGAGCAACACCCCGGCGCGCATCGCCGTCTGCCGTCAGATGCCGGGCGCGGTGATCGAGGCCGGCGCCGGCTCGATCACGGTTGGCCCGCCGCGGTCGATCTGGAACAGCGCCAGGCCGCGGCGCACCGTGCCGTCGGGTTGCAGGACCAGCAATCCGTCGACGCCGGCGAACCCTTCCGGACGGCACAGCGCGGCGAAGGAGAAATTGCCCTCCCGCGTCAGCACCCCGGCGATCGCCGCGGCATCGAAGGCGAAATCGGCCAGGCCGGGTGGCGAGGTGCCGTATTTCGTCGTGTAGGCGCTCTCGAAGCTGCCGCGGGTGGACGGGTCGGGGGCGGCGTACCAGGCGCCGTTCAGCTCCGCCCCGCTGCGCGCGCCCGGCGCCGCCCACAGCGCCGGCCCCATCACCTGCACGGTGGGCGAATCGATGTCGTAATAGCCCAGGAAGCTGGTCAGCCAGGCCAGCCGCTCGCCGGTTTCGGCCAGCAGCAGCGAATCGAACGGCGGCGGCGGAACCCCCTCGCGCGAAAGACTGGCTGCCTCGCGCCGCCCCTCGGCGGTGTGCTGCGCCAGCGCCGCCTTGCGCCGCGCCTCCAGCGGCCCGCGCCGGGCGGCATAGCCGGAGAGGTCGCGGATGGTGCTGGAGATGCCCTCGTTCGAGCCTTCGTAGAAACGGATGTCGGGGCTCGGCCCGCCGGCGGCCGAGATCGCCTGGGTGAGCGCGTTCGCCATTGACTGGCCGAACGGCGTGCCCGGCAGGGCGGCGGCGAAATGGCCCTTGTTGCGCGCCGCGGCAGCGCCGACCAGGCGGCGGACCTGCTGCACCGGGGTGATGCCGAGCGTCCAGACTCCGGGTTGTGCCTGCGCGGGATCGTTGGTGAAGGCGAGCACGGCCACGCCGGCCGGCCGCGCCACCGGCGCCACCGCGGCGGTCTCGGGGCCGGTCAGCGGGCCGATGATCAGCCCGGCGCCGGCGGCCAGCGCCGCGGTGGCCGCCGC
>CAIVPZ010000148.1 GCA_903907955.1 uncultured Acetobacteraceae bacterium
CCACCGAGCCCATCGTGCCGCCTAAAGTATTAATGGGCTGGACAACCACGCCTGGCCAGTACACATTATGCGGCGCAGAACCATCGAAGTTGCCGGGGGTCCGCGGCTGGCTAAACGGCCCCAAGCGCGTGATATCGCCAAAATCACCCATCAAGGCATTGGGGTCCAAGCCCTGTATCTCGACGCCGATGTCTTCCAGGTAGGCTTCCCGCAGTTGCAGGAACAGCGACTCGATGTTGACCATCATTTTTTGGGTGGCGCGGAAGTTGGAAAGCAACTGTTCAATCAAGTCGTGCACGTCAGGCCTTTGCATAACCACCAGTTTGCCGGCGCGTTCTTCAATCGAGGTGCCCAGCGCCGGATCCCAGCTTTCCGGGCGGACCCGGTCATGGATCATGGTGGAAATATTCTGGAGCGTGGTCGGCGTCGCCGCCGCCGGCGCGGCCACATTGAAGGGATTGGCGCCCGCGCCGGCGCCCGCGCCGCCGCCGCCGCCGCCGGGGGTGCCGCCCGCGCCGCCCGCGCCGCCGACCCCGCTGGCATTGCCGCCGCCGCCACCGCCACCACTGGCCAGCCGCCCGACCGGCCAGGCCGCGTTGTCGTAACCGGCGCCTCCTGCGCCGCCTCCGGCCGACCCGGCACTCCCGCCGCCCAGATCAAACACGATGCCCCCGGACGCGCCGGCCTGCTGGGTCCCGGTTGTCAGGCCGCCGCCCGATCCGCCCGAGCTGGGACCGATGGATGTGGCGTTGCCGCCATAGGCCGTGCCGGTCGCGCCGCCGCCGGACCCGGCCATGCCGAAGCCGAAATTCGGCCCGGTCGCCCCGCCGCCGCCCGACCCGCCGGCAACCCCGCCAGACCCGAAATTCCCGCTGGCGCCCACCGACGCCCCTGCCCCGCTGGTGCCGCCCGCGTTGGCGGACGCCGACCCGCCGCCGCCGGATGCGGCCGATTGCGCGCCGTAGCCGCCGCCGCCGCCATGATACGAACTCTGGAATGGCCCAGCGAAACCCCAGGCAATAGACGTATCCCCGCCGATGGTGCCGTTCGCGCCGGCCGCCACCTGCGCCCCTCCCGCGCCGACCGTGACCGACGCCGACGATGGCAGCCCGGCTGACGGCGTCGGCCCGATGATTTTGAACGCCCCGCTTGCCCCGCTTGCCCCGCCGCTGCCGCTCTGCCCCGCCGCGATTGTGCCGCCGCCGCCGCCCGATCCGCCGCCGCTGACCAGCCAGGCCGTGCAGACGGTAATGTTCGCCGGCCTGGTCCAGGTGCCGCTACTGGTGAATGACTGTATATTACTCGTGGTATAGCCGCCCGCCGGCGCCACCTGCGCCATCGCCGGTCCCGTCGCGACCGCCAGCAGCGCCAGGACGCCCGGCACGCCGCGCAGCATCATCGCCCCGCTCACGGCGCCACGGCGGCGGCGGTCACCCGCCGCGCCTGGATCGTCGCATACAGCGCGGTGCCCTGCTGCACCGCCAGGTCCACCAGCGCCTCCAGCGCCGGCAGCGCCAGCGCGGCGACCACCAGGGCGGTGTGATACGGCTCGGGGATCAGCGGGATGCCGGCGGCGACGGCAACGATGGTGTTCAGCGCCGTCTCGATCGCCTGCACATAAGCCACGCCGGCCGCCAGCGTCGGCACCTGCGCCAGCGCGTTGGTGGCCACCACCAGCGCGGCCAGCGCGGCGCGCACGTTGGCCACATCGCCGGCCGACAGATGCACCACCCCCAGCAGCAGCGGCACGTTGCTGGACAGGCTGGTTTCGATGCCCTGCGCGCCGCTGATCAGGCGTTGCAGTTGCCCGGCCTGCTGCTCGCTCAGCGTGCCGCAGCCGGCCAGGGCCAGGGCGCAGCCGAACGGCGCAGCGCTGGACAGCAGATTTCGGCGGGTGATGTGCATCGCTACGCCCCCCCGATGCCGGCATTGCGCTGCGCCTGGGCGGGCGAGGGCGGCCATGCGGCGCCGCCGCGCTCCTTCAGCAGGATGCCGGCCAGCACCGCCAGCCCGGTGCCGACGCCAACAACAGCCTGCCAGGTGCCGGGCGGCACATAGACGCCGACCGCCGCTTCGCCGGCGGCGATCGATGCCCATGTGCCCGGCTCCTGCAACCGGGCAGCGAGATACGCGATGACGAATAGGAGGTTGTTCATGCCCGCTCCTGGGTGATCCGGCGCTTTCGCGCGGTTCAATGAGGAGGTCAGGCTACCCGCGCCGGGGCGGGTCAATCAGGTGGCCATATCTCCCCGCTGAAGGGGATATCAGCGCCCGCTCAGCCGGCGGTCAGGCGCATTCCGCAGCATGCCGGCGCCCAGCCGAAATCGGTCTGCGCCACGCTTTCCGGCGCTCGCATCACCGCGCCACGGCGGGCACGGTTGATGCCGTAGTGGCGGCCGATGCTCAAAACGAACGGGTCGATCTCGATACCATCCGCGCAAAATCCCGCTGATCTGCCCGGCGATGGTGCTGGCGCGCACCACCCGGTCCTCAAACCGCGCCACCGTCTCCGGCGGCGTCCAGGCCAACAGATCAAGCTGCGCGGCGGCGGCGGGGGGCATGGCTCAGGCCCTTTCCGTGGCGGCGTGGCGGAAGAAGCCGTGACCGACTCCTCCCGCCTGCTCCATCATCGGCCCCGCAACAGACCCGATGAGGAAGACGATGCCCGCAGACCCGCCGCTCGCCACAGAACAGCTTCGCTCGTGCCCCCGAGCAGTCTTCGCCGTCCAATATCTGGCATTGCTGACCAGGGCTTTGGTGAAGAGCGGGTCGCTAAAAGCAGAAACGGTCATCTTCATTCTCGACTTGATGGCTGAAGCGGCGTCCGGAACACCTTACGCTCCACTCCCGGACGACTACCGCGACAGGATCAGGGGATGCTGCGATGCGATCCGGTCAGAAATCCCGGACCCGCCGTAACCGCGCGATGTTCTGTTGAAACACGACATCAAGGTCGGTCGTTGGCAGCCCGCCGCCTGCTGCCGCGGACGCCGACTGCTCCGACGCGCGTTGGTCGCAAGCGATGGCCGCGCGGAACCCCTCCCGCGCAAGAGTGACACTCACTTTGCTGCGGCGGCTAAGGCGACGCCCAGAAATAGGCGAATCGGGGGCCGTTGGGGTGCGCTGGAGCGATTCTCAACGCAGCCGCCGCTACCTATAGTGGGGTCATGATCGATGAGCACCCCATCCGTATCCGGTTCCAAGCTGTCCGGCCGTC
>CAIVPZ010000149.1 GCA_903907955.1 uncultured Acetobacteraceae bacterium
TCTGCCGCTGATGCAGAGGTTCGCCGAAATGCTGGCGCAAAGCGGGCTGTTTTGCGGTTCACTCTCGGAAACGAAATGAGGGGATGAGTGAGACTCGACCCCCGTTTCGATACGTCGAATCCGATGCCGCGTGCCGTTTCGCCGACACTGTGGCAATCCGGACTCACCGCCATGCCCCGAGGGAGGACGCCACCGGGCGCCAATGCGACTCAACCGCATTGAGAACCGCTAGCCGCCCACGTGACCGAATGGCCCGCCGCCCCGTCCATGCTATCCTGCCGGCCATGAGCGCGAAGCTGCACCAACCGATGACGCCGGCGGCGTTCCTCGCCTGGGAGGAACGGCAGGAACTGCGCCGGGAATTCGACGGGTTCGCCCCGGTGGCGATGACCGGCGGCTGGCTCGGCCGCCTGCTCGGCCCGGCCGACACGCTGGCCATGCCGGAGATCGGCACCAGCCTGCCGCTCACCGCCCTGTATGCCCGGGATCGACCTGCCGGCGCCGCCGGGCGACGCCACCTGATCGCACAGCAGCAAGCGGAGCGGGCATGACCACGCGGGTGATTCCGGTTGACCCGTTCGACCTCGTCGTCTTCGGCGCCACCGGCGATCTGGCCCAGCGCAAGCTGCTGCCCGCTCTGTATCATCGCGACGCCGCCGGGCAGATCCTCGATGATGCCCGCATCCTCGGCGTTTCCCGCCGCCGGCTGTCCGACGACGCGTTCCGCGCGCTGGCCCGCCAGGCGGTGTGCGGCCCCGACGCCGACCTCGATGCCGACACGCTCACCCGCTTCCTCGGCCGGCTCAGCTACACCGCCGCCGATGCCGGCGACGATGCCGGCTGGCCGGTGCTGGCGGAACGGCTGGCCGAGCGGCCCGGCCGGGTGCGGGTTTTCTATCTCGCCACCGCCCCCGAACTGTTCGGGCCGATCTGCGACCGGCTCGGCCGCGCCGGCCTGTCACGCAACGGCGCCCGCGTGGTGGTGGAAAAGCCGATCGGCAAAAGCCTGGCCTCGGCCCGCGCGGTCAACGACGCGGTGGGCCAGCACTTCACCGAGGATCGCGTCTATCGGATCGATCATTACCTCGGCAAGGAGACGGTGCAGAACCTGATGGCGCTGCGCTTCGCCAACGCCCTGTTCGAGCCGCTGTGGCGGGCCGCCCTGATCGACCACGTGCAGATCACGGTGGCCGAGACGCTGGGGGTGGAGGGCCGCGCCGGCTATTACGACACCGCCGGCGCGCTGCGCGACATGGTGCAGAACCACATGCTGCAACTGCTGTGTCTGGTGGCGATGGAGCCGCCCGGCTCGCTGGCCGCCGATGCGGTGCGCGACGAGAAGCTGAAGGTGCTGAAATCGCTGGTGCCGATCACCGAAGCCAGCGTGGCCGAGCGCACCGTGCGCGGCCAGTACCGCGCCGGCGCCTCGCATGGCGGCCCGGTGCCCGGCTATCTGGACGAACTCGGCGACCCCACCAGCCGCACCGAAACCTTCGTGGCGCTGAAAGCCGAGATCGCCAACTGGCGCTGGGCCGGGGTGCCGTTCTACCTGCGCACCGGCAAGCGCCTGGCCAGCCGCGAGTCGGAAATCGTCGCCCAGTTCCGCCCCATCCCGTTCTCGGTGTTCGACGCCAGCGCCGGCCCGATCGAGGCCGACCGCCTGGTGATCCGCCTGCAGCCGGACGAAGGCGTCAAGCTGTGGCTCAACATCAAGGACCCTGGCCCGGGTGGCATGCGGCTGCGCCACGTGCCGTTGGACATGAGTTTCGCCCGGGCCTTCGGGGTGCCCAATCCGGACGCCTACGAGCGCCTGCTGATGGACGTGGTGCGCGGCAACCAGACGCTGTTCATGCGGCGTGACGAGGTGGAAGCCGCCTGGAGCTGGATTGACCCGATCCTCCAGGCCTGGGCGGCCAGCGCCGACCGGCCGAAGCCGTACACCTCCGGCACCTGGGGGCCATCCGCGGCAATCGCGCTGATCGAGCGCGACGGGCGGAGCTGGTACGAAGGATCGGAATAGCGGCGCCTTCCGCTGCGGGGTGGCCATGCGCAATCAGGAACCGAGCACTGGAATATGATCAGGAGGCGGTTACAATCCGTCCGTCCAACGCCTCATAAAAGTCCGGGTTGCGCTCGGCGACCAGGGTGATCAGCGTGTCGAACGCCGCCGACAGCGGTACCGGCACATCGGGACGACCAACCTCGGTGGCCCGCACCCCGATCTGCCCTGGTGCCGTATCGAGCAACAGGACATACATGCGCTCGTATTGCTCGTCGCGCCCGGCCGGGTCGTCACGGCCGGTGAACAGCTTCATCCGCGCATGCGCGTTCAGGAACGTCGAGCGTCGCCTGGCGCTGCCGTCGCGGTTCTGCGTGCTGTCGGTCTCAGCCCCGGCATCGAGGAAGAAAAACCCGGCCAGCACCGCATACGGAAACCGCCGGTGCAGCGTCACCGCCTCCATCAGCATGTCGCCGCGGCGGTTGGTCAGGTTCTTCTGAAAGTTGCCGGTGCGCGGATCACGGAAATTGATCGACTTGACCGAAATGCCCAGCAGCAGCCCGGATTCCTCGGTCGCCCAGGTGACGTCCACCTTCTTGGCACCGATGCCGCCCGCCATGCGCCGTTCCGCGCCGCTGCCTTCCTCGGTGGCATGCCCGAGCGGCCTTGTGCCGCGCAGGCCGCGCTCGCGCAGTTCCTGGGCAAACACCAGCGCCACCGCCTCCGATACGCGCTCGCTGTAGCGCTTCTTGGCGGCCTGGTTGGCATCGTCCGCCGGCTTGGCGCCGAGCCGGGCCAGCGTCGCCGCCAGCAGGGCATCAACCCCCAGCATCACGTGTCCCGCGCGCCTTCGGCACGACGTTTTCCGCGCGACCGGCGGCGCTGGCTGAGCAGCGCGCGCGCCATCCGCAACGCGGCAATCTCGCCGTCGTCCAGGCCGAGCTGGCCGGTCAGCAGGATGCAATCCACCTGCGCCACCGCGCCCGCCGCGTTGCCGGCCCGCAGCGCTTCCTCCACCGCCGGCCGCGCCGCGCGCAGCAGCGGCGCCGCTGCCCGCAATGTCGCCGGCGAGGGCACCGGCAGCATATCCGCCTCTCGTGGCTCCAGCTTGAGCAGGCCGCCGCCATAGGAGCGGCCCACCATCTCCGCCCCCAGCAGCGAGAGACTGTTCAGAAAGGCCAGCGGCAGCAACTCCCGCCCGAGCCGCAGCAGCCCGGGCCGCAACGTCACGCCATACACCGAGTTGAGAATGTGCACCCGGGCATCGTTGGTCAGCAGCCGCGGCCGGTCCTGGTCCATGTAGGTCAGCAGCAGGTCGGGCACCGCCCCCATCGGCACCCGCCACCACGGCGAACGCACCCGGCACTTATAGGCGGTATGCACCCGCCGCTGCCGCCCGGCATCGATCCGCCGGCACACCGCGGCGTCGCTGCCATCGGCCGGATGGAACAGGAAACCGGCGGCGCCCGCGGCGACCAGCCCCTCCCAGGCGCGGCGATCGAACACCAGCCCCTGCAGATGCCGCGAGCCGGGCGGGGAAATGCGCAGCAGGTCGTCCTTCGCCAGACCCAGCCGCGCCGCTTCGTCGCGGCCGAGGCTGAACCAGGCGTTGTTGCCGGTCACCGCGCCCAGCCAGGTCTCGCCCCAGTCCAGCAGCGGCGTGAACCCGGGGCCGGCGGCGATATGGCGATAGAGGGTGAAGGCGTCGGCGGCGATCAGCGCCGGCGTCCATTTCTGCCCGTCCTCGGGGTGGTGCTCGGTCCAGGCCGGCGCGTCGGGAGCGGGCAGCGCGTCCGGGCTGCCGGCCTGGTACAGCTCGAAGCACGGCGCCCCGCCCTGCCCTTCGGCGAGCAGCAGCACCACGTCCTCCAGCACGCCCGCGAAAACCCTTGTATCGAACAGCACCAGCCGCACCCGGGCAAACCGCTGCAGCAGGAAGCGGCGCACCTGGGCGGCGTAGTTCACCGTCAGCAACTCGCCGGGCAGCACCAGCGCGAGCCGCCCCTCCGGGCGAAGGAACCGGCTGGCATGGATGCAGAACGCCGCCCAGGAACTGGACAACCCGGTCAGCCGCACCCCGGCGGCCAGCGCCGCCCGTTGCGCCCGGGCGCGCGCCTCGCCGGAAAAGCTCTGGTAGCGGACATAGGGCGGATTGCCGATGACGGCATCGAAGACCGGCGCTGGCGCTCGCTCGAAGAAATCGCCCACCTCGATACCGGCGCGCATGCCCTGCCCGGCCAGCAGCCGCGCCGCCTGCCGGGCCGAGGCAGGGTGGATCTCGACCCCCTGCAACTGTGCCTCAAGCCGCTCCACCGGCGTGCCGAGCGCACGCAGCCGCGCGCCGGCCGCGAGCAGGAAGCCCGCTTCGCCGCAGGAGGGTTCGAACACCCGGTCGGAGGGCGCGCGAATGGCCCAGCCCGCGAGGTAGGCGGTGATGGTGGCCGGGGTGAAGAAAGCGCCGCGGGCTTTGCGGAAGCTGGCGGGATCGGTCATGCGGTCCCTCCCTGCTGCCAAGCCGCGACTCGGGCGCAGGATAGAACAACCGCCGGTGCGCGTCACCCGGACGACGGCGCGGTTTCGGGGCAATCGGGGGGAAGGAGCATGGCGGAGCACCGGCTCCGCAGGCCCCGCCGAGAGCCTGGGCAGATACGATCCGGGTCGCTTTCAAGCGGCAACGCTGGCGGGCTACTCGGTGAAAATCACCGTCTTGCGCCCGTGCAGCAGCACGCGGTCCTCCAGATGGTGGCGCAGCGCCCGCGCCAGCACCCGCCGTTCGATGTCACGCCCCTTGCGCACCAGGTCCTCCGGGGTGTCCCGGTGGCTGATGCGCTCGACGTCCTGCTCGATGATCGGCCCCTCGTCGAGGTCCGACGTTACATAGTGCGCAGTGGCCCCGATCAGCTTGACCCCGCGCTCGTGCGCCTGGTGATAGGCACGCGCGCCCTTGAAGCCGGGCAGGAATGAATGGTGAATATTGATGCAGCGGCCGGTGAGCTTGGCGGTCAGTCCGTCCGACAGGATTTGCATGTAGCGCGCCAGCACCACCACATCGGCATGCGCCTCGCGAATCACCTGCCAGAGCTGCGTCTCCTGTTCCAGCTTGGTCAGCCTTGTGACCGGCATGTGGTGGAACGGCACCCCATCCAGATCGAGATGCTCATAGCTCTCGCGCGGATGGTTGGAGACGATGCCGACCATCTCCATCCGCAGCTCGTCGATCCGCCAGCGGTACATCAGATCGGCCAGGCAGTGGTCGAACCGGGAGACCAGGATCATCACCCGCTTCTTCTGCGCCACCGGCCGCAGCGCCCAGTCCATGCCGAACCGGTTGGCGATCTCCTCGAAGCCGGCGCGCAGTGCGGCAACCGCTTCCAGCGCAATGCCGTCGAAACAGACCCGCATGAAGAACCGGCCGGCCTCGGTGTCGTCGAACTGCTGGGCGTCGAGAATATTGCAGTCATGCTCGTACAGATAAGTCGAGACACCGGAGACGATCCCGCGCCGGTTGACGCAGGACAGGGTAAGGACGCACTGGGCGCCGGGCATGATGCACCTTTCGACGGTCGGCATGGCGGACAGGCAGGATAACGGCGCGGGCTCTTCCCGGACCCGATTTCATCCTGGGTAACGAAGCATGTCGGGACGGCAACGGGCAAGGGCACCGATACGCGCAACCGCCCGGCCTGCCGCGCAAGGCGCCGCGGGAGGCTGCCGCGGCCGCGCCGGAATTATCCTGCTGCGACCGCCGCCAGGGCGCATAACCGCGCCTCAGTTACCGAGAGCATCCAGCCATCCACCCTGACCACCGCGCCCTCAGCGAAATCGCGCTGCACGCGCCATGCGATGAACGTCCTGAAGGCCGCAGCGCTGGTCGCCGCCGGTGGTTGCCCGGCGAAGATCAGCGGCATCAACCGTTCGACGGATGCCTCCGCGGCGCGCCCGGCGCGCAGATAGACGTGCCCGATTGCCTGCGCGCTCGCCAGGTTCGGCAGCACCGCATTCAGCAGCCGTCGCGGCAAACTGCCGGCGGAGCCGGTCTGCCGCCAAGCCCCCCCCCAGCCGCAGAGCACCGCCACGCTGGCCAGCCCGGCGGCGACGACTCTCCGGCGCGCACGCCCCGCACCCGGCCTCATGCCAGCCGCTCCTTGAGATGGTCAGCCAAACGCAGCGCCAGCGCGACGATGGTAAGCGTTGGATTCCCACCGCCGGAAGTCGGGAACACCGAACTGCCCGCGACATACAAATTGGCCACGTCATGTACCCGGCAGTTCTCGTCCACCACCCCAAGCTTCGGATCGCGATGCATGCGGGTCGTCCCCATCTGGTGCGCATTGCCCACCATGTCGTCGGGCCAGGTGGTGTCGTCTTCCGCCAGCGCAGAGCGCAGCCGCCCGAACCCGGCGCGGCCGACTTCCGTCCCGAGCAGATGGAGCAGGCGGTTGCTGTTGCGCTTGTCCGCCGCGGCCGGCCGCCAGTCCATGACGATGCGCCGATTCCCGAACGGGTCGCGCTCGTCCCCCAGCGTCACCCGGCTGGCGGGATTGGGAAGCTGCTCGAGATGGCACCGCACCTTCAGGAACTCCACCGGCAAGCCCTGGCCAAACAGCGCCTTGCGCGCGGCGACGCCGGCCAGGCCGTCGAGATCGCGGATCACGGTCAGGATATCGGCGAAGGTATCCCCATGGCCGCCGCGGCCGATCAGCCGCCTCGATGCGTTGATGGTGTCAAGCACCTGGCCGAAGTGATACTCCCAGGTGAACCTCCCATTGACAAGAAACAGTTCGCGCATGGCCTCCTGCGATGGCCCGACGAACGACACGAACGGGCGCTTGCGCCCGGTGGTGGCGTTGAAGTCATATGAGAAGTCGAAATACGCGTAAGGGTCGGACACCGCGATCGTGCCGCCGACGAATTCCATGTGCGACATGAAGAAGCGGCCGACAAGGTCGTGCGCGTTGCCCAGGCCATTGCCGTCGGGCCGGCCGGACAGCAGCAGCAGCCGGGCATTCTCCACCCCCCCGGTCGCCGCCACGAACACGCGCGCCCGCAGCGACAAGCGGCGGCCGGACAGCGTGCCGATCGACAGCGTTTGCACTTCCCGGCCGGTCGCGTCGGTGCTGAAGCCGAGGGCATTCGCATGGAGGTAGACGGTCAATCGCGGCGCGGCGCGCAGTTCGGCCTCGTAGACCGGGCCAAAACGCGTCGGCGGGCTGGCCTGCAGGACTTTGGTAACAAAACGCGGACCGTTGAACGGCGCCGGAATGGCCGGCTCCCGGATGCCCCATGCCGACGGCGAATAGTCGTACGGCCCGATCTGGACGACGGAATGCGCACGCCGGTACCATGGATCGAGATGCGCCCTGTCGAACGGCCAGCCGCGATACGGCAGCCCTTCGCGCGCTTCGAAATCGATCGCATCCAGCGGCAGGCACCATCCCGCCCAGTGGTTCGTGGTACCGCCAAAATAGCGCAGCCGGCATACGCTCAGATCCGGATAAGGCTGCCCGATTTCGGTGGCAGCATAGAGTTCCTGGGAGTCCTGTTCGATCTCCTGCGCGCCGCCCTCCACCAGCGCGACGCGCAGCCCGGAGGCAACGAACGCGCGGGCAATGGTAATCCCGGCAGCACCGGCGCCCACGATGCAGAGATCGGCCTCAAGGACCGTACCGTCGGGAATGGAACGGGCATCAACGAACATACGAAGTACCTTCGGCGGTTGCCGACATGGCGCATGCGTCCGCACCACCACCTTGCGCGTCGGGGATCAATCGGTAGATCGAGAACAGGCCATTGTGGAAGACCCGGGGCGCCTCTTCGACAACCGGGTCATCAAGCCCGCGAGTCTCCAGCAGCATGAGATAGACAACCCAGGCGCCGCCGCGGGTGGGGGCAGCGCCCGAACGCTGCATCAGCGCGCGGATCGCCCCGATCGTCGCATGCAGCGCGGCGACATTGGCAACCGGGAGCGGACCGGGTTTGTTTTGGAATGCGTACATTTCCTCGACGTACGGGCGCAAGCGGATTGACTGCTGGGCGGGATTCGCGGCGGTCTGCGGTACGAAGATACCATGGGTCACGCTGGCCAGCGAAGCGATCTGCTTGATCGGCGGCTGCCAATAGCCTGACCACAGACCCATCCCGGTGCCTGGGGGCCGCGCCACGAACAGCACGCTGTCACTCGGCAGGCAGGCAAAGGCGTCGGTGAACTGCCGTTGCACGGCGTCGTATCCGATCCAGTCCCGGGTCAGCACCGCCGAGCGCAGCACGACCAGGCCGAACAGAAGGACCATGAGTCGCATCTGCATCCGCGCGGTGCCGGCAGCGAAATGCACGCAGCCCGCGGCCACGAGGGCAATGGCAATCGGTAGCCGCATGTCCAGATAGGTGGCGCTCAGCAGGAAACTCGGCGCCAGCAGGAACGCCAGACACAGCAGCCCGAGCGCGAGCATTGCCTGCCGGGCGATGCGCACCCTGGTCACCATGAACAGCACCGCCGCGATCACGATGGCCAGCCCCGCCGTGGCGTAATCCAGCAGGAGGTTCTGGCCGCCGACCAGGAACCGGCGAAGTAACCAGAGCTTGTACTTCAGGGTTCCCACGATCCAGGCCAGGCTGCCATCGAACTGGCTGCCCGGCGGCCGGTCGGTCGGCGCGCCGGCGGTCGGCGAGAACAGGAAGAACAGCGCGACGATCACGACGAACGGCATGGCGGACCAGGCAAGCCGCGCCGCCGCCGCACGCGGCGCGGTTCGCAGGATCGGCCATACCGCCTGCAGTTCCAGGCCGGCGACGATGATGGCGTAAAGGCCGAACGCGACCAGATGCGCGAAGAAAAGCACCAGCCCCAACACCAGCCCAAGCGCCAGCCGCGGCAGCGCGGGCCAGGACCGCACCCGGATAAAGATCCCGGCGGCCCACGGAACGAGGGCGACACCGAGCAGGTAGTTCATGAAGCCGAGCACAAAAATGGAGTTGTAGGCGAGCAGAGCCGCGATCGGCACGGCAAGACCGCTCGTCCGGAACAGCGTCCGGTGCAGGAAATCCGCTCCGGATATCATCAGAAAAATCATCAGAACAATGAAGATGCGGCACGCCGTTTCGATGGAAAAAACCTGCTCCAGTGCCAGAACGACGAGATCCATTCCAAGGTTTGGAATCACCAACGAATTCACCTCGTAGAAGCGCGTGAACGCGCCGCCATGCACGAGGTCATTCAGGATAAACATCCGGGCAACATGGAACGGGAAATCGTGCAGTGGGGCAAACCGCACGAACCACACAGGCAGCGTGACGATCGCCGTGGCCAATGCGGACAGCAGCAGCCCCGTCCGGTCGCGCATGAGCGTTGCGGCACCGCGGCTCAGAATCGCCATCATCACGCCACCTTCGTGAGTACAGATTTCGCTTTCAGCATCCGAGCGCAGCGAGATCGATCCATATCCGATATGACGATGGATACCATAAGTCGGGTGATCTGGCCATCGTCCAGTTCGATCCGGCCGATAATTGCCGCCCTCCCACATCAATCGTCCCGAGACAGTGAGGCCTTCCAGGAAGCCGTCCGGGACCTGTGCGCCGGCCTGAAGGTCAGCCGTCCCACCTGACGAAAGAAACCCCGCCAGATCAGCGATCTGGCGGGGCAAGGGTACAGGGAGGCTTCACGTCTGGGAGGAAGGGGTCATGAACCCCTTTTCCCGCCCGCAGAGGGGCAGGAATTCTGGCAGCCACCGCAGGAACACTCCCGAAAACCGCGGCGGCACCGTATCCGATACGCCATTACCTATGGTGCAGCGCGGCGCCGAACCACTCCCGATTTGCCGGACCGGATATGCCTGCTTCGCATGCCGCCCGCTCAGAACTCGTGAAGCAATCAAACTTGCGAATGAACGCCCGCTGGTGTCAGCACGTGCTTCCGGCAAGAGCAGAGCGCCGCAGGCATTCATTCACAAACTTTCAGTGCTGCCGTTCAGCAAGGCGGGCGAGGAGGAAGTCGCGGAACACCGCGACGCGCTTGGAATTGCGCAATTCTTCGGGGTAGACGAAATACACGTCCACCTTCGGCGCCTTGATGTCGGGCAGCACGCGCACCAACCCCTCGGTCTCCACCGCCATGTAGTCGGGCACCGCCGCCAGGCCCAGGCCCGATTTCAGCGCCATCAGCATGCCCTGCAGGCTGTTCACCTCCAGCACCGCCCGCCGCAGCGAGCCGGACTTGCGGCCGATCTCGGCCAGCCAGTTCACATCCTCGACCGGCGGGCGGTAGCTGCCGAACAGGATGATCCGGTGATCGTCGAGGTCCTCGGCGCGCGCCGGCGTGCCGTGCTGGCGGAGGTATTCGGGGCTGGCACAGACATGCCACTCCATCGACAGCAGGTGACGCTGCACCAGATCGGGCTGCTTGGGCGCGTGCATGCGGATCGCCACGTCGGCCTCGCGCATGGCCAGGTCGAGGTCGGTATCGTCGAGCAGCAGTTGCATCGTCACATCGGGGTACTGTTCCAGGAACGCGTACAGACGTGGCGCCAGCCAGGAGGAGCCGAACCCCATGGTGGTGGTCACCTTCAGGCGGCCGGCCGGTTTCTCCTTGCTTTCCGTGAGCAGCGCCTCGGTCATCGCCAGCTTGGCGAACACCTCGCGCACCGTCCGGTTCAGGCTCTCGCCCTGCTCGGTCAGAATCAGCCCGCGCGCGTGCCGATGAAACAGCGGCACCTGCAGCGCTTCCTCAAGCGCCGAGATCTGCCGCGACACCGCCGACTGGCTCAGGTTCAGCACGTCACCGGCATGCGTGAAGCTGCCGGCTTCGGCCACCGCGTGGAACACGCGAAGCTTGTCCCAGTCCATCGTTCAGCCACCCCTGCCCGTCCGGTCTTTGCCGGCCGATCATTTGTCCCGCCCCCCGGATCCCAGCATCCAGGAGGCCCGTTCGTTCAATCCGCCGCGAGCGCCGATTCGGCGCCATGCGCGGTCAGCCACTTTTCGGCCTCCAGCGCCGCCATGCAACCGGTTCCGGCCGCCGTTACGGCCTGTCGCCAAACCTTGTCCTGCACGTCGCCGGCGGCGAACACCCCCGGCACCGAGGTGCGGGTGGTGCCCGGCACCGTCAGTACATAGCCATCGCCATCCAGTTCAACCTGGCCACGGAAGATCGCAGTGTTCGGGGTATGGCCGATCGCCACGAACACGCCGTCAACGTCAAGCCGGCTCAGCGCGCCGGTGTGGGCGTGCCGCAGCCGCACGCCGCAGACCGCGGGCGGCTTGCCGTCCGCCAGCACCTCCTCCACCACGCTGTCCCACACCACCGATACCTTCGGGTTGGTGAACAGCCGGCGCTGCAGGATTTTCTCGGCCCGCAGCGAGTCCCGCCGGTGGATCAGCGTCACGCTGGCGGCGTGGTGGGTAAGGTAAAGTGCCTCCTCGACCGCGGTGTTGCCGCCGCCGATCACCGCGACGCGCTTGCCGCGGAAGAAAAACCCGTCGCAGGTGGCGCAGGCGGAGACGCCGAAGCCCTGAAGCCGCTGCTCCGACTCGAGTCCCAGCCAGCGCGCCTGCGCGCCGGTGGCGATGACCACCGAGCCGGCCAGGTAGGTATCGCCCGAATCGCCGATCAGGCGGAACGGCGTGGCGTTGAAATCCACCTCCGTGATCAGGTCGTGGATGATCCGGGTACCGACATGCTCCGCCTGGGCCTGCATCTGCTCCATCAGCCACGGGCCTTGCACCGGCGCGGCAAAGCCGGGGTAGTTCTCCACCTCCGTGGTGATCATCAACTGCCCGCCGGGCTGCAGGCCGGCAACCAGCAAAGGCTGCAGGCCGGCGCGGGCGGCATAGATCGCCGCCGTGTAGCCGGCAGGGCCGGCACCGACGATCAGGACGCGGGTGCGATGGGTATCAGGCATGGATCGGGAATCCGCGACTCTCTTGGCTCAACCATATCGGCGCCGCACGTGTCGGCACAAGGAACCATAGATAGCACTCCCGGCCGCCAGGGGTCTGTGCAATTATATTTCGCGAATCTGCCCCCTTCGGCAACGGCGCAAGGGGGGTTGACCGATCGTGGGTCCGCCGGGAAGAGCGTCCAGTGATGAAACCAATTCTTGAGACCCCCGTTCTCGACGGCATCGACCGTCGCATCCTGGCCGAGCTGCAGGATGACGGCCGCATGACCAATGTGGAGTTGGCCAAACGGGCCGGCATTTCCGCCCCGCCTTGCCTGCGCCGGGTGCGCCGCCTGGAGGAAGCCGGCATCATTCGCGGCTACCATGCCGACACCAATCCGCAGACGCTGGGCTGGGAGATCACGTTCTTCGCCATTGTCGGCCTGGAGAGCCAGAAGGAGGTGGTGCTGTCCGCCTTCGAGCAGATGGTGGGTGACTGGCCGGAAGTCAGGGAGTGCCACATGATCCGGGGCGGCGGCGATTTCCTGCTCAGGCTGGTGGCGCGCGACACCGCGCACGAGAACGTGCTGACCCAGAAGCTGACCGGCGCCCCCCATGTCAGCCGCGTCCAGACCCTGCAGACGATCAGGACGAGTCGGCACCTGACCGGCGTCCCCCTCTGAAAGGAATGGGTTCCAAGGGGCCACTCCCGCAACGGCGCGCTGCGCACGACGGCGGGTCCAGGGCAGCGCCCTGGCCTTACTTGCTTGTTTTGGTAACCGTGTGCCGCCTGGCGGTAGCCGGCTGGACCCCGCTGGCCCCCGACGAGGTGTACTACTGGACCTGGTCGCGCGCCCTGGCACCCGGGTATCTGGACCACCCTCCCATGGTGGCCCTGTGGATTCGCGCCGGCACGGCGTTGCTGGGCGACACCGCCCTGGGTGTGCGCCTGCTGGGTCCGCTGGCGGTTGCGGTCGGCTCGGTGCTGCTCTGGCGCACCGCCGAGGACCTGCTGCCCGGCCGCCGGGCCGGTGTGGCCGCCGCGGTGCTGGCCAATGCCACGCTGCTGTTCGGCGCCGGCTCGGTGATGATGACGCCGGATACGCCGCTGCTGTTCTTCTGGACGGTTGCGCTGTTCGGCCTGGGCCGGGTGCTGGCCACCGGGCGGGCAGGCTGGTGGGGGCTGGTGGGCGTGGCGGCCGGGCTGGCGATGGCGAGCAAATACACCGCCGTGCTGCTGGCCCCGGCGGTGCTGGTCTGGCTGCTGGCGGTGCCGTCGCTGCGCCCCTGGCTGCGCCGGCCGGCACCCTGGCTCGCGGTGCTGGCGGCGCTGGTGGTGTTCGCCCCGGTGCTGGCCTGGAACGCCACCCATGACTGGGCGAGTTTCGTCCGCCAGGGCGGCCGGGTGGGCGACTGGCAGCCCGGACGCGCGCTGCAGTTCCTGGGCGAGTTGCTGGGGGGGCAGATCGGCCTTGCCACGCCACTGCTGGCGGTGCTGTTCGGCGCCGGTATTGCAACCTCGCTGCGCCGGGCGCGACAGCGCGACCCCGGCTGGACGCTGCTGGCCGCCTTGCTGGCGATCCCCTCGCTGGTGTTCGTGCAGCACGCGCTGGGCGACCGGGTGCAGGCCAACTGGCCGTCGCTGCTGTATCCGCAGGCGGCGATCGCCGCCGCCGGGCTGGCCGGAGGCTGGCTTCGGCTGCGTGCTCCGGCGGTCGGGCTTGGGGTACTGCTGACCGGGCTGGTGTGGGTGCAGGGCATCTGGGCGCCACTCCCCCTGCCCCGCGCGCTCGACATCACGTTGCTGCGTCTGGCCGGCTGGGACTCCATGGCCGCCGGTGTGGCGGCGGCTGCCCGGGCGGAAGGCGCCGGCTACGTGGTTGCCGACAATTACGGCCAGGCCGCCGAACTGGCCTGGTGGCTGCCGCCCGACATCCCGGTGCTGGCGCTGGACGCGCGCTGGCGCTGGTTCGACCTGCCCGACGCGGGCAGCTTCGTGAACGGCCGCAAAGGCCTGCTGGTGCGCAGCGAGCGCCGGACGGACCCGCCGCCCGCCGGCGATTTCGCGCCGGTGGAGCTTTCCGGCCTGGTCGAGCGGACGCGCCGCGGGATGGTGGCCGAGAGCGTCCGCCTCTATCGTGTCGTTGGCCGGCAGGGCGACGAGCCGATCGTGTTCATGCCCCAACCGCGGAGATAATTGGCCGCGGAGACAAGCGGAGGTCGCCATGCGCCTGCCGAGCTACGATGACGTCGCCGCCGCCCGGGTCCGCATCGCGCCGCACATCGTGCGGACCCCCATGCTGCGCCACCGCCTGCTGGACCAGCGCAGCGGCGGGGTGGTGCTGATCAAGGCCGAGCCGCTGCAACGCACCGGCAGCTTCAAGCTGCGCGGCGCCACCAATGCCATGCTGCAATTGTCGGCGGCCGAGCGCCGCGCCGGCGTGGTGACGCATTCCTCCGGCAACCATGGCCAGGCCACCGCCTGCGCCGCTGCCGCGCTGGGTATCCACGCCACCGTTTTCATGCCGGCCGACGCGCCGCGCATCAAGGTCGAGAGCACCCGCGCCTGGGGGGCCGATATCCGGCACTACGACCGGGTCACGGACGACCGCGAGGCGATCGCCCGCGCCCATGCCGAGCGCACCGGCGCGGTGCTGCTGCCGCCCTTCGACCACGCCGAAATCATCGCCGGCCAGGGCACGCTGGCGCTGGAACTGGTGGAGGATGCCAGGGCCGCGGGCCTGACGCTGGATGCCCTGCTGGTGTGCACCGGCGGCGGCGGACTGATCGCGGGTTGCGCGCTGGCGGTCGAGGGCGCCTCGCCTGGCACACGTCTGTATGCGGTGGAGCCAGCGGACTGGGACGACACCGCCCGTTCGCTGGCCTGTGGCACACGGCTGGCCAATGCGCCGGGCGGCTCCACGCTGTGCGATTCGCTGCTGTCGAAAATGCCCGGTCAGATCACCTTCGAGGTGAACCGCCCCCGGCTGGCCGGCGGGCTGACGGTCACCGACGCGGAGGTGCTGGCGGCGATCGCCTTTGCGTTCGCGCACCTGAAGCTGGTGGTGGAGCCGGGCGGCGCGGTGGCGCTGGCGGCGCTGCTGGCCGGCCGGTTCGACGCCCACGGCCAGGTGGTGAGCGCCGTCATCAGCGGCGGCAATGTCGATGCGGCGGTATTCGGCCGGGCGCTGACGGCCTGATGTCCTGCCGTTGTCAAGCGTTGCGCGCCAGCAGGCGCATCCGGGCGATCAGGGCGCGCAACTGGGTTTCGTTCGGCAGCGGCGCACGGTCACCCTCATGCCGCGGCCAGGAGCCGCGATGGTTGGTGGCGGCTTCGAGCTTGTCGGCCACGTCGTCGAACATGATGTGCGTGATGGTCCGGCCACGGGCGCGCTCGCGGGCGAGGTCGGGCACCGCGAAGCGCAGCGCGGCCAGCAGGTCGGCGACCATGCGGTCCACGATGGGGGAGTCGCCAAGGCCGATCTCGATGGCGAGTTCGCCCGCGGTCTCTACCATCAGGCCCAGACGTTCGCTGCAGGCCTGCGGCGGTGGGCAGACCGGGGAAAACGGCGGTGGCTGCGGGCGCATCCTGCACCTCCAGATCGGCGATACATTACTGTACTCTTTCATTGGTTAACCGGTATTGAACTCTCGGAGAGGTAGGCGGAAAATCAGCCCCTGGCCTTCCTTCGCGCGCTCAGGCACGCTTGCCTCGCATGCGCGTTTATCTCGCCGGCCCCGACGTGTTCCTGCCCGACCCGTTCGCCCGCGCCGCAGCGCTGAAGGAAGTGTGCGCCCGGTACGGGCTGCACGGCGTCTCGCCGCTCGATGCCCTGGCCGGCGAGCCTGACTCCTGGACCCGGCTTGCCGAGGCGCGCCGCATCGCGCTGCGCAACGAGGCGCATATCCGCTCCTGCCAGGCGCTGATCGCCAACCTCACCCCGTTCCGCGGCCCCAGCGCGGATGCCGGCACGGTGTTCGAGGTGGGGTTCGCGCGCGCCCTCGGCCTGCGGGTGTTCGGCTGGTCGAACGATGCCCGCCCGTTCCGGGAACGCACCCACGCCTTCCTCGGCGGCGCCGCCAGCCGCACCAGCGACGGCTGGCGCGATGCCGAGGGCATGCTGCTGGAGGATTTTGCCCTCTCCGACAACCTGATGATCGAAGCGGCGGTGCTGGCCTCGGGCGGGGAACTGGCGCTCGGCGAGGTGGCGGAGGCGGCGCGCTGGCAGGACCTCGACGCCTTTGCCCGCTCGGTGGCGGCGCTGGCCGGGGGGCGGCTGCCGCTTTAGCTTCCGTCCATCACGCAGCGTCGGCCGGGGCCAGCGGACCGAGCGCCGCGGCGATGCCGAACGCGCCAGGCAGCCCACCGCGCGGGAACAGCCGGGTCACGTGGCCCATCTTGCGGCCGGGCCGGGCCTCGGTCTTGCCGTAATGGTGCGGAATCAGCCCCGGAGTCGCGACGATCGCCGGCCAGAGCGCCATTTCCGCCGGCCCCACCAGGTTCTTCATCACCGCATCCGAATGCCGCGCCGCCGGCGGCAGCGGCAGCCCGGCGACGGCGCGCACATGCATCTCGAACTGGCTCGCCGGGCAGGCGTCGATGGTCCAGTGACCGGAATTGTGCGGCCGTGGCGCGATCTCGTTGGCCAGCACCCTGCCCTCGGCGGTGATGAACATCTCCACCGCCAGCACACCGACGAGGTCGAGCCCCTCCGCCACCCGCCGCGCCAACGCCTGCGCGGCAGCGGCGGTCTGATCCGGAATGCGCGCGGGGGCGTGGGTGATGTCGAGAATGTGGTCGCGGTGGCCGTTCTCCACCGTGTCGAAGGCCGCCATCGCGCCATCCGCGCCGCGCGCCACCACCACGCTGATCTCGCAGGCGAAATCGATGAAACCTTCGAGGATCAATGGCCTGGGCAACAAGGCATCGAACGCGGCGGCGACCTCCTCCGGCCGGCGCAGCACCGCCTGGCCGCGGCCGTCATAGCCCAGCCGCGCCGTCTTGAGCACCGCCGGCAGGCCGATCCGCGCCACCGCCGCGTCCAGCTCGGCCCGGCTGTTCACCGCCGCCCAGGGCGCCGTCGGCACGCCGATGCCGTTGAGAAAGCTTTTCTCGGCCAGCCGGTACTGGCTGATGCGCAGCACCGCGGGCGACGGCCGCACCGGCCGGAGCGAGGCCAGCAGGTCCAGCCCCTCGGCGCTGATGTTCTCGAACTCGAAGGTGATCACATCGACCCGGCCGGCGAAGGCGCGCAAGGTCGCCGGGTCCTCATACGCGCCGAGCGTGGTGCCGGCCGAGACCAGCGAGGCCGGGCTGTCGCGCTCCGGCGTCAGCACATGGCAGCGATAGCCGAGCCGCGCCGCCGCCAGCGCCGACATCCGGCCAAGCTGGCCACCGCCGACGATGCCGATGGTGCTGTTCGGCGGCAGGGCGGTGCTCATTCCGGAGGCTGGTCCGTTGGTTCGTTGGCCACGGCCGCCGTCTGGTCGGCGCGCAGCGCGTCCAGCCGGGTCGCCAGTGCGGGGTCGCCGGTGGCCAGGATGGCGGCTGCCAGCAGGGCGGCGTTGACCGCCCCGGCGCGGCCGATGGCCAGCGTGCCGACCGGCACGCCGGCCGGCATCTGCACGATCGACAGCAACGAATCCATGCCCTTGAGGGCGTGGCTTTCAATCGGCACGCCAAGCACCGGAAGCTGCGTCCAGGCGGCGCACATGCCGGGCAGATGGGCCGATCCGCCGGCCCCGGCGATGATCACCCGCAGCCCCCGCCCGCGCGCCGAAACCGCATAGTCGCGCAACCGGTCCGGTGTGCGGTGGGCCGAGACGATCCGCACTTCATGCGGCACCCCCAGCCGGTCCAGGGTTTCGGCGGCATGGGTCAGCGTCGGCCAGTCGGACTGGCTGCCCATGATGATGCCGACCAGCACGGCGGGGGGCGAGGTGTCCATGTCACCGCTCAGAGCTTGTGAAGCAATCGAACTTGTGAATGAAAGCCCGCTGATATCATTGGGCATTTTCGGCCGGATCGGAGCGTCGCGGGCATTCATTCACGAACTCTCAGGCGATGCTGTCCGGGATCAGCCTGGATTCGAGCCAGGAGATCTCGTCCTTCAGCAGCAGCTTGCGTTTCTTGAGCCGCTGCAACTGGAGTTGGTCCATCGCACCGTGCTCGGACAGCCGCGCGATCACGGTGTCGAGGTCGCGGTGCTCGCTCCGCAGTTCGTGCAGCTTGCGCAGCAGGGAGTCACGGTCTGTCAGCATGCCGGTCTGTTACCACACCGCTTAGTCCCCGCCTACGCACCGACCATTGCGCATCTTTCATGTCGAGTGTGCTGGCAAATGCCAGCCATTCCGGGTTACCGTTCCATTGCACGCAGCGCCGGCGCCCCCGGGGTGCTTGCAAACGGTCCGCTTGCAAAGCCTGGCTCCGGCCGCGTGTCATTGAAGACGGCACATCGCGAGAGGAGGCCCTATGAGCCTGCAGTCCCGTTTCGAGAGCCTGAAGATGCGCCACGCCAGCCTCGAGGCGCGTATCGCCGACGAGGACCAGCGCCCCATGCCCGATTCCGAGACACTGGTGAAACTGAAAATTGAGAAGTTGCACGTTAAAGAGGAGATGGAGCGGCTGCGGACGACGAACTGACCCAACAATGAGATGAGGCGCCACGCTTTGGCGCAGCATCCTTTGGAGTGCATCCGGCGTCCGAGGGCGAAGGCTGCCTGGGAAAACCTCGGGAGCCACCCCTGATGCGAAGGACTGGCATCCAATGAAGCAGAGCCCCGGCTCGCCGTACCAACGGCGGCGGGGCTCTTCTTCTGTCCGGCAGAGCTGGCAGATCAGCGCTGCGGCGACGGCACGCTTGCTATGCCGCCTCTTCGGCCTCGGCCGGCGGCGGCGGTGGCGGCACTGCATGGCCTTCGCGGGCCAGCCGCTCATTGGCCTGCTGCACCATGACATGCAGGTCGGTCTGGCTGCACAGACCCAGGATCACCGGATCGCGCGGCTTGATGTTCGGGCTGTTCCAGTGCGAACGATCGCGCACCTTCTGGATGGTTTCCTTGGTGGTTCCCATCAGCTTGGCGATCTGCGCATCGCCGAGCTGCGGATAGTTGCGCAGCAGGAAGGCGATGCCGTCCGGCCGGTCGTTGCGCTTGGCCACCGGGGTATAGCGCGCGCCCTTCAGCTTCTTCGGCGTCGGGATGGTGCTGTGGGCGAGCCGCAGCCGCGCCTCCGCACTCGCCTCGCAGCGGTGGATTTCATCGGCCGTGAGCTGGCTGTTGGCGACCGGGTCGTAGCCGACGATCCCCTGCGCCACCTCGCCGTCGGCGATGGCCTGCACCTCCAGCGGGTGCATGCCGCAGAAATCGGCGATCTGGGTAAAGGTCAGCGCGGTCTTTTCGATCAGCCAGACCGCCGTTGCCTTGGGCATCAAAGGGAGGGTCATAACGTGGTACCTTGGCGTCTCAGGTGCGGCGTCTCAGGAACGGTGTCTCGGCGGCGGCGGATTGTGGACGCCTACGGCAGGCTACGGTTCCTGGTGGTCGTCACCGGGAACCATAGCCTGCCGGAACAGCGGAACCTGCCGGGACAGCGGGAAAGTGGAGCATATGGACCCCGCTTCCCGCCCCGGTCAAGCCGCGCCACGATCACGTGACACAATCAGCGAGGAGAGAATCCGATGATCACCGACGAAGACGACACCCCGCGCCCGCGCCCCCGGCGGCTGACCCCGCTGCCGCTCGACCTGCTCGGGGTGGTCGAGTTGCGGGACTATATCGATGAACTGCGGACCGAAATCGCCCGGGTGGAGGCGGAGATCGGCCGCAAGACATCGCACCGCAGCGCGGCGGACGCCTTCTTTCGCAAGTGAAGAGCAGGCAAAGCCGGGGCGCTGCCCTTGACCCCATTCGTAAGGAACGGGGTCCGGGGGCAACGCCCCAGCCGGATCAGGCCGCCTTGCTCGCCGTGCCGTTGCCAGGAACCGCCGCAATCTGCGGCGCGCCGGCATTCACCGCGATGCGGCGCGGCTTCAGCGCCTCGGGCACCACGCGCCTGAGGTTGACGTGCAGCAGGCCGTTGAGCAGGTCCGCGCCCTCGACCAGGATATGGTCGGCCAGCACGAAGCGACGCTCGAAGGCACGGCCGGCGATACCGCGGTAGAGCACCTCGGACTTGCGGGTATCATTGCTGCCGGCGCGACCGGCGATGAGCAGGGTGTTGTCCTTCACCGTAAGCTCGATGTCCTCCGGTCCGAAGCCGGCCACGGCCATGGTCAGGCAATAGCTGTCGTCACCGGTTCGCTCGATGTTGTACGGGGGATAGGACGCATCGGCGGTGGCCGAAACCGTGTCCATCAGACGCGCCAGGCGGTCAAAGCCGATGGCGGTGCGGAACAGCGGCGCAAAATCGAAAGCATTCATGGGAGTACCTCCTGCAGCAGCAAGGTTGCCAACCCGGCCGCCCATATCGGGCCGACCGTCGCGAAGTCTCCAGGACCCCATCTGGGCATCCTGAACGATACCGGATATGGAAAGCGCCGCCCCCGGTTCAAGGGCGACGGCGCTCATGCTGCCTGCGGAGGGAGAAGCGGCCTGAGAGTCCGTCCGGAAAGTGCTCATTTCTTTTCAACGAGTTGCGGACCGCCTCGCCCTGCCTTTTCGGCCCCTCAGCCACAGGCGCCGTCGTTGTCGGTCGTTCCGCATTCGATAGTCGAATAAGTCGCTGATTCCGTTTGGCTGCTTTCCGGACGGACACTAACACCCGGCCCGGGTTGCAGCAGACCCGCGGTGCCAGGCACCCGTCACCCCGCCCGCATCGCCGCCACAAACAACCCGACATTGTGCCGGAACATGCTGAGGTAGCTGTCCGCCGGCCCGCCCGGCGGCGACAGCGCGTCGGCATACACCTCCCCGCCCAGCACCGCGCCGCTGTCCCGCGCCACCGTCCGGGCGAGCCGTGGGCTGGTCATGGTCTCGACGAACACCGCCGTGATCCCCAGCGCGCGGATCTGGCGCACCAGCGCGGCGATGCCGGCGGCCGACGGCTCGGCCGCGGTGTCGAGCCCCTGCACGCCGATGAACGCGATGCCGTAGCGGGCGCCGAAATACCCGAAGGCGTCGTGACTGGTCAGAATGCGCCGCCGCTCCGGCGGCACCGTCGCCACCTGCGCCGCGATCCAGCCATCCAGTTCGGTGATGCGGCGCACGTAGTCCGCCGCCCGTGCCCGGATCGCCGCCGCCTCGCCCGGCGCGACGCCGGCCAGCCCCTCGGCGATGGCATGTACATATAGAACCCCGTTGCGCGGGTCCTGCCAGGCATGCGGATCGACGCCCGCGCCCAGCCGCCGCGGCGCCACCCCGGCCGCCGCCACCACCACCGGCGCCGTCGTGCCGGAAGCCGGCAGCAGCCGGGCGAGCCAGCCCTCCAGCCCCAGCCCGTTGGTCACCACCAGCGCCGCCGCCCGGATCGCCTGCAGATCGGACGGACGCGGCTCATACACATGCGGATCGCTGTCCGCCGGCACCAGCGCGCGCACCGCCACGCCCGGGCCGCCGACCTCGCGCGCCATGTCGGCCAGGATGGAAAACGAGGCCACCACCGGCAGCCGCGCCGCCGCGCCGGCCGGCGCGCCGACCACGGAAACCGCCGAGAACAGCAGGGCACGACGTCGCATCGCCAACTCCGGGTCTGCAGGAATGTGATGAAATAACACGCGCCGCCCACCAGCTTGACGCCATTCCGCCGGCGCCCAAACTGCACCCCCATGAACAAGCCCGTCCTGCTGGTCACCCGCCGCCTGCCCGCCGCCGTCGAAGCGCGCGCCGCAAGCAGCTACGACGCCCGCCTGAACCCCGGCGACACCCCGCGCAGCGCCGCCGACCTGCTCCGGCTGGCCGAGGGCGCCGACGCCCTGCTCTGCTGCCCGGCCGACCGGCTGGACGCCGCCACCATTGCCGCCCTGCCCGCCGGCCTGCGCGTGCTCGCCACCTTCAGCGTCGGCACCGACCACATCGACCTCGACGCCGCCCGGGCACGCCGCCTGCCGGTGGTCAACACGCCGGACGTGCTGTCGGTGGCGACCGCGGAGCTTTCCTTCCTGCTCATCCTGGCCGCCGCCCGCCGCGCCGGCGAAGGCGAGCGCCTGGTGCGCGCCGGCCACTGGACCGGCTGGTGCCCCACCCAGCTAATGGGCACGCTGGTCAGCGGCAAGCGCCTCGGCATCTTCGGCATGGGCCGCATCGGCCGCGAACTCGCGCGCATGGCCGCCGCCTTCGGCATGCAGGTGCACTACCGCAACCAGTCCCGCCTGCCGCCGGAACTGGAATGCGGCGCCGTCTGGCACGACAACGACGCCGCGTTTCTGGCCGCCTGCGAGGTGCTGTCGCTGAACGCCCCCGGCGGCGCCGCCACCCGCAAATGGCTGAACGCCGACCGCATCGCCCTGCTGCCGCGCGGTGCCGTGGTGGCCAACGCCGCCCGCGGCACCCTGGTGGACGACGACGCCCTGATCGCCGCCCTGCGCTCCGGCCACGTGCGCTGCGCCGGCCTGGACGTCTACGACGGCGAACCGGCCCTGCATCCGGGGTATCGCGCGCTGGAAAACGTGGTACTGCTGCCCCACCTTGGCAGCGCGACGCTGGAAACCCGCGACGCCATGGGGCATCTCGCGCTGGATGGCATCGACGCGGTGCTGGCCGGGGAAACCCCGGACAATCTGGTCCGGGCGGAGCGCCGGCAACCGGAACAGGAGGCAGGATGAGCGACCTGTACGACCGCGACTTCTACGCCTGGGCCAACCAGCAGGCCGCCCTGCTGCGGGCCGGCGCGCTGTCGGCCGCCGACATCGCCCACATCGCCGAGGAAATCGAGAGCATGGGGCGCAGCGAAAAGCGCGAGTTGATCAACCGGCTCGCCGTGCTGCTGTTGCACCTGCTGAAATGGGAGCATCAGCCCGCGCGGCGCGGCAGAAGCTGGCTGCTGAGCATTCGCGAGCAGCGCCGCGAGGTCGCCGAGGTGCTGGGCGACAACCCGAGCCTGCGCTCCCGCCTCCCGGAACTCCTCGCCGACGCCTACAGCAAGGCGCTGCTGGCGGCGCAGCGCGAAACCGGCCTGCCGGAACATGCCTTCCCGGCCGAATGCCCCTGGACCTGCGAGCAGGCGATGCAGGAGGAGACCGCATGAGCGACCTGTATGAGCGCGACTTTTATGCATGGGCCAACCAGCAGGCCGCCCTGCTGCGCGCCGGCGCGCTGTCGGCCGCCGACATCGCCAACATCGCCGAGGAAATCGAGAGCATGGGCCGCAGCGAAAAGCGCGAACTGACCAACCGGCTCGGCGTGCTGCTGGCGCATTTGCTGAAATGGCAGCATCAACCGGTCCGCCGCGGCAATTCATGGCGGTTGTCGATCGCCAATGCCCGCGACGAGATCACCAACCATCTGGCCGACAATCCCAGCCTCAAAGCCAGGTTGGACGAGGTAATGAAGATCGCTTACCCGCTCGCGCGCCGAACAGCATCGATCGAGACGGACCTTACCCTCTCCACCTTCCCGGCCGAATGCCCCTGGACGTTCGAGCAGGCGATGCAGGAGGAGGCGCCGGCCGGCCCGTGACCGGTGCCGACGGGGCGATGCCACCTGCAGTTGTAAAGTTTTCCGACAATTTCTGACGATCGACCGCTGCAATATCAACCAGCCGTCAGCTTCACCCATCCCATCCCGTCATGCCCGGGCTTGTCCCGGGCATCCACGACTTCAGTGTGGCACCAAAGCCGTGGATGGCCGGCCTTCGCCGGCCATGACGAGTCAATCCTTCCTGGGATTGGCACGATTCGGGCAGAATGACGCGGCAACAGCGTGTTCGCGGCGCGCCCCGGCAGCGTTTCTAAGGTCAGGTGATGCGTCGGAAAACTTTACAGCGGGCGCAGGCGACGAAAAGGTGCAGCGCAGCCCGCCTTCTCACCGTCGTTCATGGAAAGCGAAGAAGGTGGAAAGGGCTGCGCCTTTCCACCTGTTGGCTTGCCGCACAGCGGCCGGGCGCGTTCACGCCCGGCCATTGATAATATTTCCGACAGGCTCAGGCGCGGCGACGGCGAACGAAGCCAATACCAGCCAAGCCAACGCCCAGCAGCGCCAGGGTGGCGGGCTCGGGAACAGTCGGCACGTCCCGGCTGGTCTCCGTGAAGGAAACCGACACGGTACTGCCGGGGCCACCGGCCTGGTTAACGGTCCCGATCAACTGATCGGGCGTGTTGACAAAGATTGAATCGGTCGAATTCAGGAGGCCGACCCAGGTAAGCCTGAGAGCGTTATCTCCTGCGCTAACGGCTTCGAGATTAGTAAATGTCGCGGTATAATTAACGCTCCCAACCGTGTAAGTCTTCGTAAAAGTCGGGCTGCTCCCGAACCCGCCACCAATGGTGTAGGTGAAGGAGGCGTTGGCCGGGCTGAGCGCGACCGTAGTATTACCGGCAACCATGCCCGTGGTGTCTGGACCTACGCTGGTCACAATTGAACTGGTTGGGGAGCCGAGATCGATACCTGTCGAGGTCTGAAGGTTACTGCCGGTGTAGCTGATCTGGGTGGAGCCACCATAAATGAGGCTGAAACCGAAATCAACAACAGCCGTTGCATGGGCGGAGCTGGCAAAGCTCAGGGCAAGGGCCGTGCCGGCAAGAAGTTTGGTGAGTTTCATCGGTCTCTGTCCTTTTGTGCCGCCCGGGGTCACCCGAGCCGTTGCGTCAAGCTCGCTTAGCGACAATGCAACGCCCGTGCCACGGAATTAACGATTTGTTATAAAACACTTTTTCGCCCGCCATCAGTCGCGAAGCGGCAGCCGTTGTAAATAATCCCGACACACCCGCGCCGCGCCGGACCGGCGCGCAGCAAGCTGTAGGGCGGATAAGCGTAGCGTCATCCGCCCCGCCGGAACCGAAACGGCGAAAGGCAGTGCGCTCTTCCGCCCTGCGGTCGCTTCGGCCCAGGCGGATCGGCACCAAGGACGCTCAGGATCGGATTCAGGCCCTTCTGCCGCATCTCAGGGTTGTAAAATTTTCCGACAAGCAAGCGTAGGGCGGAAAAGCGAAGCGCCTTCCGCCAACGCAAGCCGCAAAGTCGCTGGCCTTGATAAATGACCCGGTGGTGCCAGCGTTCAAACCGGCGGCATCAAGCCCGGTTGCCACTCGGTGGCGGCAGGGGGCGCGCCCTGCGGCGAGCGTTCCTGTCCGCGGCGCTTGCGTTGGCGGATGGCGCTTCGCTTATCCGCCCTACGATCCGAACGGCTGTCAGCAAGCGTAGGGCGGAAAAGCGAAGCGCCTTCCGCCAACGCAAGCCGCAAAGTCGCTGGCCTTGATAA